>NZ_PQIA01000023.1 GCF_003385235.1 Amycolatopsis circi
ACAGGGGAGCGGGCCCCCATGGGGGCCCGCTCCCCTGTCGGGCCCCGCCGGAGAAGAGTTCCTCCCCGAACTCCCTCCGGCTGACGACGTCCGGCAGCCCCCTCGGCTCCCGGGCGCCGCCCGTCTCGCTACTTGGCAGTGCCGGTGTCGTCGAGCGGCTCGTGGTTGCCGTCCGGCTGCACTCCCCGGTTCGCCCCGGGAGCGGGGCTCGTCTTGACGGGCGGAACGGTGGTTCCCGGCTGCCGCTCGTCCTTCTGATCCGCAGGCATGTGGCCCTCCCTTTCCTTGGTTCGCCCTTTAGGACGCATCCAGGGTGCGCCTAGATACACGGAGCGCCAAAGTTTTGGGGACTTTTGTGAACCTGCCGGTCAGGACGGCCGCGTCACCTCCCCCGGATGCCGACTGTCAGTGACGATCGGTAATCCCTCCGAGAGCGCGGCGGCCCAGGCGCGGTAACCGTCCGGGCCGGGGTGGAAACGGTCAGCAGCGAACATTCCCGGAAGGAGCAATCCCGGTGCCAACGGAACATGCGTGACCCCGGGAAGCCGGGTCAACGTGCGTGCCGCCCGGTCGAGCGCGACGGACCGCGCGCCGAGCACGTCCCGCAGCGGCCGGGGCAGGGACGGGAAACTCGCCAGCGGCGGCACCCCCGCGAGGACGACCGGGACGTCGCCGACCCTTCGCCGCACCTCGACGACGATCGCCAGCAGATCACGCCGGTACCGGGCGGCCGAGTGCAGCTCCAAGGTGTCGTTCACGCCGAGGACGACGACCACGACGTCAGCCGCCCGGACGCGCGGAACCAGTTCGTCGAGAACCACTCGCGCCGACGCGCCGGTGATGCCCAGCGCGTGCCACTGCACCTCCCGGTCCGGGTACGCGCGGGAAAGCCCCACCGCGAGCTGGCCGGTGAGCGCCTCGGTGTGGGTGAGCGCGCCGACGCCGTCCACTGTCGACTCGCCGATCACGGTGAGCCGCAACGGTCGCCCGAAGCCGAGAGTGCCCTCGATCGGTCCGTCGGCGCCGGGAAGCCGCGGAGTCGCCCGACGCACCCGAACAGCCTGCGCGACCAGCACCGGTGCCATCAGGAAAAGGAGGAACAGCCGAAGAACTGCCATGCCTCCGACAGTAACGAGGGCCCACGACAGAACCGGGCCCGCGGAGGGAGTTGTCCACAGGGGATGCGAGTTGTGGACAACCCTGGGGATAGTTTGGGGAGCAGCTGTGGACATGTCTGCGACTGCCGACAAAACCACCCGGCAGAAATCCGCTCAGCAGGCACGTCCGCCGCCAGGAAAGCCGCGGGTGTCGGCAACAGCAGACAGCCGCGTTACTGGCTGATCGACACCGTCTTCCCCGCCAAAGACTCGTCCTCAGCCGCGTCCAGCAGATACCGGGCCACGTTCGCCCGCGAAACCTGGTAGCTCCCCCGCACATCCGACCCCACCTGGCTGCGGATCCGAGTCCGCGCGGGCTTGTCCGTAAGCCTCGTCGGACGCACGATCGTCCACCGAACGTCCGAGGCCTCGTGCAGTACCGACTCCATCCGCCGCAGGTCGGCGTATCCATTGCGCAGCACTGCCCCCAGCAACGGCTTCAGCAGCAGCCGCGAGAACAGGCTGTCTCCCTCCGCAGCCAGACCGGACGCGCTCACCACCACAAACCGCGTCTGGGACCCGCGCAGCGCGGACACCACCGAGCGGGTGCCGTCGGAGTTGACGGTCGTCGGCTTGAGGTCCGTAGGGCCCAGGGCCAGGACAACAGCGTCACGACCAGTCACGGCGTCGGCCAGGCGCGGGTCGGTCAGGGAGTGAACCGCGACGTCCAATCGGGGATGCGCGGGGACGGTCAACCGCGCAGGGTCGCGGACCACGGCGGTTACGTGCCATCCGCGCGCCAGCGCTTCCCGCACCGCCAGGCCGCCGATCCGGCCGCTCGCGCCTAGGACGGTGATCTTCATCAGAGGCCTCCAAGGAGGGGTGAGTGAACACTTACCAGCTAGGGTGAGTGAACACTCACCACGCTGAGAAGACCCTCAGGGAGCACGCATGGGAAGCCGCGAGGAGATCGTCGCCGCGGCAGCGACGATCATGCGGGAACGCGGATACGCGCACGCCACGACGAAGGCGATCGCGCAGGCCGCGGGCTACTCGGAAGCCTTGCTGTACAAGCACTTCCGCGACAAGACCGCACTCTTCCTGGCAGTGCTGAAAGAGGAGTTGCCCGACCTCGTCGCCACGGCGGCGAGGCTAGCCGAGAACCCCGGGAAGGCAGAACTCGGCGACAATCTCGCCGAGCTGAGCACCACGGCGTTGGCCTTCTACTGCGCGAGCTTCCCGATCTCCGTCTCGATCTTCTCCTCGCGCGACCTGCTCCGCACCCACCGGAACACCCTCGAAAACAGCCCCGGCCTGCCGATTCAGCACGTCGCCGGCTACCTCGCCGCAGAGGTCGAACTAGGCAGGCTGCCCAGCGATCTCGACGTCGAAGCGGCGGCCCGGCTGCTGCTCGGCGCGTGTTTCCAGGAGGCGTTCCTCGCGTCCTTCGAAGAACGAGAGCCGCGCCCAGACCTCGCACACCGGCTCGCCGCGACCCTCGAAAAGCTTGGCTAGTCGCGGTTTTTCCGCACCTCGTGCCACCGGTCGTACAGGTTGTTGACCTCGACCAGCATGAACGCCAGGAAGTCCCGCATCTCGGCGAGCCGTTTCCCGGCGGGCGTGTCCGCGCCAAGCGCGTCGATGCCGTCGCTGGCCGCGTCGCGCCACATGATCAGGAAGCGGTCGCGCTTGAGGAAGGTCGCGTACCAGAGGTCGTCGTAGAGCCGGTAGTGGTCGCGGCGCTCGCCGGGTTCGCGGACCTTCTTCACGAGGCCGATCTGGTCCAGATACCGCACCGCGCCGGAGATCGCGGCCGGGCTCACCGACAGCTGCTCGGCCAGTTCGGCGGCCGTCAGCTGCCCCGAGTCGGTCGTCATCAGTGCCGCGAAAACCCGCGCTGACATGCGCTGCATGCCGATCTGAGCCATCACGAGGCCCAGGCTTTCGACGTACCGGCGGACGGCGTCCTCGTCCCGCTTTGTCTCAGGCGTCGTCATCCGTCCATCCTCTCCCACGAGCGTCCAGAAGATCACTCGGTCCAAACGTTTTCTTAACTTCACAACTTCGTGAAAAGAGTGTAGCTTCCGAACCATGGGAAACGCCATTGCGATCTCCGGCCTGCACAAGGCATTTGGCCGGGTGAAGGCCCTCGACGGCCTTGATCTTCAGGTTCCCGTGGGGGAAGTCCACGGATTCCTCGGCCCGAACGGCGCCGGGAAGTCCACCACGATCCGGGTGCTGCTCGGGCTGCTGCGCGCCGACGCCGGCGAGGTCCGGCTGCTCGACGGCGACCCGTGGCGCGACGCCGCGAGCCTGCACCACCGGCTCGCCTACGTGCCCGGCGACGTCAACCTCTGGCCCAACCTGTCCGGCGGAGAGGTCATCGACCTGCTCGGCAGGCTGCGCGGCGGGCTCGACCAGAAGCGCCGCGAGGAACTCGTCGAGCGCTTCGACCTTGACCCGCGCAAAAAGGGCCGCACATACTCCAAGGGCAACCGGCAGAAAGTCGCCATCGTCGCCGCTCTAGCGTCCACTGTGGACCTTCTGCTGCTCGACGAGCCGACCTCGGGCCTCGACCCGTTGATGGAGGCCACTTTCCAGGAGGTCATTCAGGAGGAACGCGCGCAGGGCCGCACCGTGCTGCTGTCCAGCCACATCCTCGCCGAGGTGGAAGCCTTGTGCGACAAGGTAAGCATCATCCGCAACGGCCGCACGGTCGAGTCCGGCACGCTCGCCGAACTGCGCCACCTCACCCGCACCTCGATCTCCGCGGAGCTGTCCGGACCGCCGAACGGCCTGGCCAAGCTCTCCGACGTGCACGACCTCAAGGTCGACGGCAACCGCGTCCGCTTCGACGTGGAAACCCGCTCGCTGGATGACGCGCTGCGCCAGCTGACCCAGATCGGCGTGCGCAGCTTGGAAAGCAGGCCGCCGACGCTCGAAGAACTCTTCCTGCGCCACTACGCGGACGAACTCGAGGCAGGGAAATGACCGGCGCGCTCAACGGCATCGGACCGCTGACCCGGCTGGCCCTGCGCCGCGACCGGATCATCCTGCCGATCTGGATCGTCCTGCTCAGCTTCATCCCGGTGGCCACGATCAGCAGCTACGACCAGTTCTATCCGACCGCCGCGAGCCGGGCCGGGCTCGTCGCGTCGGCCGCCGCGAACCCGTCGTTCGCGCTGCTTTACGGCCCGGCGTTCAACCTCGGCACGGCAGGCGGGTTCATCGCCTGGCGGATGGGCGGGTTCCTGGCGCTGCTGACCGGCCTGATGGCGGTCTTCACGCTGACCCGGCACACCCGAGCCGAGGAGGACACTGGCCGCGCCGAACTGCTCGCGTCCACTGTGGTCGGTCGATACGCGCCGCTCACCGCCGCGCTCGCGGTGACCGGTGGCGCAAGCGTGCTGATCGGGGTGCTGCAAGCGATTACGCTGGCTTCGAAGCTGCCCGCAGCGGGTTCCGTCGCGCTCGGCGCGAGCACTGCGCTCGCCGGCCTGGTCTTTACCGGCGTCGCTGCGGTAGCCGCGCAGCTCGGTGAGTACTCGCGCACCGCCAACGGCATCGGCACGGCCGTGCTCGGCGTCGCGTTTCTGTTGCGTGGTGCGGGTGATTCGACCACCGACGCGCACTGGCTGTCGTGGATTTCGCCGCTCGGCTGGGCGCAGCAGATCCGGCCGTTCGCCGAAGAACGCTGGTGGGTACTGATTTTGCCCGTCGCGACCATGCTCGTGCTGTTTGCCGTGGCCTACGCGCTGCTGCCGCGCCGGGACGTCGGCGTCGGCCTGCTTCCGCCGCGGCTCGGACCCAGTGAGGCCGCCCCGTCGCTGCGGTCGCCGTTCTCGCTGGCCTGGCGGCTGCAGCGGGGTCCGCTGCTCGGCTGGCTGGTCGGGCTCGCGGTCGGCGGCGCGCTGTTCGGGACGATCGCGCAGGGCATTTCCGGCCTGGTCGGCGGCACCGAACAGAGCAGGCAGATCTTCGAACGGCTCGGCGGCTCGCACGGACTCGTCGACGCTTTCCTCGCGACGATGGTGAGCCTGTTCGCGATGCTCGCCTCGCTTTACGGCGTGCAGGCGACGCTGCGGATGCGCACCGAGGAAACCGCGATCCGGCTCGAACCACTGCTGGCCACGCGGGTCGGACGGCTGCGCTGGGCCGCGAGCCACCTCGTGTTCGCGTTCCTCGGCAGCGCGTTGCTCGTGCTCGTCGGGGGCGTGCTGCTCGGGCTGTCGAACGGGCTGCGCAGCGGTGACGTCGGCCGTTCCGTGGGGAACATGGTCGCGGCCGTCGCGGTGCAGGTGCCCGCGGCGTGGGTGATCGTCGCGGTGGCCGCGCTGATCTTCGGGCTGCTGCCGAAGCTGGCGACCGCCGCCTGGGGCGTGGCGGCGCTGGCGTTGCTGATCAGCATGTTCGGGCCGGTCGTCAACGCGCCGCAGGTGCTGCTGGACGTGTCGCCGTTCCAGCATCCGCCGAAGGTGCCCGGCGAGGTGTTCACCGCGGTGCCGCTGGTGGTGCTGCTGGCCGTCTCGGCGGTCGTCCTCGCGGCGGGCTTGACCGGCTGGCGACGGCGCGACGTCGGCTGACGTCAGCGTTCGTCGCGGACGAACCCGGTGGTCGGAGCCAGCGTGGTCGGCGGGGGTGCCGACGGGCTCGACGGCGTGGGGGTGACCGACACCGTGGCCGTGGTGGTGCGCGGCGGCGGAGCCGGAGGTGCGGGCGGGCGGTGGGTCACGGTGATCGGCGGCAGAGGGAGGCCGGTCACCGTGACCGTCACCGGTTGCACGGACGGCGGGGTGGGCGGCGCCGACTCTCCGGCTGGTCGCGGAGTGCGACCGGCGACCAGCAGCGCGGCGACGAGCAGGCCGCCAGCAAGCCCGGCGAGACCGGTCACGACGACATAACCCCAGGTGGGAGCGGTGTCCGACATCCGGCACCTCCTCGCCGCACAGTCACTCGGCTACGAGGGTTTCGTCGCGTTGATCATAGGCGTCGTTACGCACTGTGCAACTTGATATATACCGACTCAACTTATGTCACACTGCTCTTATGAGGGGGATTCTTCGCTCGCCGGACTTCCGGCGGCTCTGGCTAGCCGACGGCCTCAGCCAAGTCGGGAACCGCATCGACTTCCTGGTCATCCCACTAATAGCCACCACGACGCTCGCCGCCTCCGTGACCGAGGTTTCCCTGTTGCGGACCCTGAGCACGCTGCCGTACCTGCTGATCGGGCTGCAGGTGGGAGCGTGGTGCGACCGGATGCGCAACCGGCCGGTGCTGATCACCGCCGACCTCGCCCGCGCGGTGCTCATCGGTTCGGTGCCGGTCGCCGCGGTGTTCGGGTCGCTGACGCTGGGCCATCTGTACGTCGTCGTGCTGCTGGCGGGCGGGTTCACGGTCTTCTTCAACGTCGCGCACCAGGCCTACCTGCCGAACCTCGTCGAGCGCGGCGAACTGCCCGACGCGAACGCCCGGCTGCAGACGAACCTGTCCGTCGCCGCGATTGCCGGGCCCGGCCTCGGCGGGATGATCGTGCAGTTCATCGGGGGCGCGGGCGCGATGGCGGTCGACGCGTTGACCTACCTGTGGTCCGCCGCGTGGCTGCGCCGCATTCGCACGCCTGATCTGCGACCTGAGCCCACTGAACGGAACCTCCGCCGCGAAATCGGCGAAGGCTTGCGGACGGTGCTGCACAACCCGATCCTGCGCGCGATCGCCCTCCACGGTGCCGCGTCGAGCCTGTTCCAGTCGATGTTCATGGCGGTGTCGATGGTGTTCATGGTCCGCGACCTGCACGTCGCACCCTTCATGATCGGCTTGCTCGGCACCATCTCGCTGCTCGGCGCCCTGCTCGCGAGCGGAATCGCGCAACGGCTCGGTGCTCGCTTCGGTGCCGCACGGGCGCTGTACTTCGGTGCCGCCGTGTACAGCGTTTCGTTCCTGTTCAACGCTTTCGCGACGCAGGGCTGGGGTCTCGCTTGGTGGGTCGCCGGCGGTTTCGGGTCGAGCTTCGGGATCATCGTGCTCGGCGTGTTCGAAACGAGCTTCCGGCAGGCGATCACCCCGCATGAACTGCTGGGCCGCGTCTCGTCGGTGTCGCAGACGGTCATTTTCGGCGTTGCCCCGCTCGGCAGTCTGATCGGCGGCTTCATCGCCGAACTCACCACCACCCGGGTCACGCTGTACGTGTGCGGCATCGGAATCCTTGTGGCGTCGGCGATTCTGGTCGCTTCGCCGCTTCGCAAGATGCGTGCTCTGCCGCTAGCCGAGGGAACGGTCAAGAAAGATTAGCGGGACCGCAAGCGCGGCCAGGACAGCGCCGATGAGGCTGACCCACGTGAGAGCAGTGCCCTGGGTGAGCACGGCTGCCGCCAGGACGGGAGTCGCGCTGATGCCCAGCTGGAAAGCCGAAACCGTGGTCGCTCCGGCCAGGGTCGGAGCGTCGGCGGCGATGGCGAAGACCCGGCCGTAGATCGCCGGATTCAGTACGAAAGCAGCGATCCCGAGCAGGAACACCGCGGGAATCACCGCCCACGAACTGTGGATCGCGAGGACCATGACTACCGAAAGAAGCACGATCGCGACGGCTCCGCTCAGGAGCGCGGTGTGCGGCCGCTGGTCGGAGACGCGTCCGCCGATGGACAGGCCGACGAAAGCGCCGATACCGAAGAGCGCGAGGATCGCGGGGATCCAGACCGTGGGGACGCCGGTGATCTCGGCGAGCATGGCCGACAGGTAGTTGAACGTGATCATGTACGCCGCCGTGGTCAGGATCGTGATCACGTAAATGCCCCACAGCCGCGGTTTGCGGATCGTGGCAAGCTCCCGCGACACGCTTGGCCTAGCCATCGACCGGGTCGCCGCGGGGATCCCGAGCGAGCACGCGACGACTCCGGCGAGCGTGAGCGCGACCACCGCCCAGAATCCGCCGCGCCACTGGGTGAAATGGCTGATCAAGGTGCCTGCCGGTCCGCCCGCGACCATGGCCACGCTCAGGCCGCTGACCACCACGCCGGACGCGCGGGCGTTGCGGTCCGGGGTGACCAGGCTGATCGCGGTCACGGACGCGACGGCGAAGAAGCCGGCGTAGGCGACTCCCGAGACCACCCTGCTCACCAGCAAGACCTGGTAGTCCCCCAGCAGCCCGGCGGCGACGCTGACCGCGAACACTCCCTGGGTGGCCATCAGCGCGGTGCGCCGGGGCCAGCGCAAGCTGAGCACAGCGAACGGCGGCCCGCCGATGACGACCCCGAGCGCGAACGCGGTGATGAGAAACCCGGCCGAGGACAACGAAACCTGGAGATCGTCGGCCACCGCGGGCAGCACGCCCGCCAGAAGGAATTCCGCGCTGCCCATCGCGAACAGGCTGAAGGCAAGCAAGTACACGCCGACGGGCAGCCGCCGGGACGTTTCGACGGTGTCGCTGGTCATCAACGGTTCCCACCTTGCCTGGAGACCGCGGCGGACAGCTCGCGGTCGAGCAGCCAGCCCGTCATGGCGATGCCCGCGGCGGAACCCGCACCGGCCGCCGAAACGACTTGGGCACGCGGATTGACGACGTTCCCGGCTGCCCACACCCCGTCAACGGCCGTGGCACCGGCGGCGTCGACCGGGACCAATCCGCTCACCGGGTCCCGTTCCGCACCGAGCGCGGTGAGGAGCGCGTCGTGCGGCTCCGGGCGAGTGCCGACGAAGATCGCGTCACACGGCACCGTCGTGCCGTCTGCCAGTTCGATTGTCACCGGCGCTTCGTCGCCGTCGCTTGCTACGACTCGGCTGACGGGCGCGTCGATGAGGCGCACACCGTAAGCACCGAGCCGCTGTCGTTCAGCGGCGTCGACCTTGGCCCCGTTGACGCAAAACGTCACCGACGGGCTGTAGCGGCGCATCAGCGCGGCCAAGTGCGCCGAGTGCGGCGCTATCTCGCTGCCGACGACCGCGATGGCGCTCCCGCGGACCTCATAACCGTGGCAATGCGGGCAGTGATGCACCAGCGACGCCCACCCCGCGGCCAGGCCGGGAACCTCGGGGAGTTCGTCGGTCAGCCCGGTGGCGACCAAGATCGACCGGGCACGCAGACAGCTCCGGTAATCCAGCCGCAGCTCGAACATCCCGTCCTCGGCGCGCCGCACGTCGGTCACCGTCCCCCGCGCCAGCGTTCCGCCGTACCGGGTGAACTCCTCCTGCCCGGTCGCGACGAACTCCTTGGGAGCCATGCCGTCCCGCGTCAGATACCCGTGCATGTGGTCGGCCGGTCCGTTGCGCGGCGCGCCGCCGTCCACGACCAGCGTCGCGAACTGGGCCCGCGCCAGCACGATCCCCGCCGACAGACCGGCGGAGCCGCCGCCGACGATGATGCTGTCCCACACCGTCTCCGTGAGCGATTCGGCCGAGGGGCGTGTTGTCGAATCCATGTGGATCACCTCCACGACCAGGATCGGAAGACGGGACCGGCAGCGGCAAGAAACGTTGCCGTTTCCGGGACACCTTGGTTGACTGCGCCGCATGAACGACCATCCGACCGTCGACGGCGTGCTCGAACAGATCGCGCCCCGGCTGCGGCGTGCCAGGGACAAGCAGGGCATCAGCCTCGCCGACCTCGCGCGGTCCACCGGCATCTCGACCAGCACGCTGTCCCGGCTGGAATCCGGGCAGCGCAAGCCGAGCCTGGAGCTACTGCTGCCGATCACCGCGGCGCTGGGCATCCCGTTCGACGAGATCGTCGCCGCGCCCCGGATCGTCGACCCGCGCGTGCCCCAGCAGCCCGCCAAGAGGGACGGGCGCGTGCTGATCCCGCTGTCCCGGCACCAGGGAGAACTCCGCGCCTACAAACAGATCATTCCGGCGCACGACGAAGAGCCCCACCTGCGCACCCACGACGGGCACGAATGGCTCTACGTGCTTCGCGGGCGACTACGCGTACGGCTGAGCGATCACGACTTCATCATGGGGCACGGCGAAGCAGCCGAGTTCGACTGTCACATCCCGCACTGGTTCGGCGCCGCGGGCAAGGGCGACGTCGAAATCCTCAGCCTCTTCAGCAAATCCGGCGAACGCATCCACCTGCGCACCGGCCGTCGCTAGACCTTGCGCAGACCGTCGAGCAGCACGCGCACGAGATGCCGACTGTCCGGCGTAAACCGCTCCACCGCGAGCGCGCCGACGATGAGCGCGCGCAAGTCTTCGCCGTCGATGTCCGCGCGTACAGCGCCTACGGCTTGCGCGCGTTCCAGAAGCGCAGTGAGGTTCACGCGAAACCGCTCCGCTGCTTCGGCCTTGTACGCGGAACCGCTTGTCTCACCGAGCGCTTCGCAGATCGCACGGTTACGCGACGCCTGTTCGATGACGCGCGTGAAGTAGTCGTAGAACGCTTCGCCGGGCACGTCGGAGTCGATCAGCTGCTGCGCCTCGACGCCGTACTGCTCCAGCCGCTCCACCACGACCGCCTGGAACAGCGCTTCCTTGCTGGGAAAGTGCCGATAGACAGTGCCCGCGCCGACGCCGGCGAGCCGCGCGATGTCGTCGAGCGGCACAGAGAGCCCGTCGACGGCGAAGGCCGCTTCGGCGGCAGCCAGCACGCGGGCGCGGTTCCGGCGCGCGTCCGCGCGGAGCGCAGGCTTCTCCACCGGCGATCTCCTCTGCTCTCAAAGTGGTGCGGTCGTCCGATTCTTCCCCGGAACGATCGCCGCCGCTTCTGACCGTGTCTCAGATCTCCAGGTCACCGTTGACAACCGGAGTGACAACTCCGTATCTTCGTAAGCGGGTGCCCCGTTCCGATTATCCGCTTGTCTTCCCGAATGAGGTTTCTGATGCCCCGCACCGTGTCCGAAGTGGCCGAGATCGTCGCGAACGCGTTGAGCGCCTTCGACGCCGCGCCGTTCGCTGATGTCCTCGCCGAGGACGCCGTCTACGAAATCCCGTTCACCGGCCACCGCTCGACCGGCCGCGACGCCGTACTGGCCACGCTCGGCGCGGGCAGCGCCGTCGCGGCCCGGATCGGCCTGGAGAAAGTCGAGGTCACCACTACCGAAACCGCGGACGGATTCGCCGTCGAACTCGTCGCCGCGGGCCGGAACCCGCACACCGGACACAGCTATCGGATCCCGTCGTCCGCCGGGTTGCTGACCGTGCGGGACGGCGAGATCACCCAGTACCGCGACTACCCGAACAACGGCGCGGCAACCACGTTGATGGGGACGAAGGAGGTCTTCCAGCGCTTCCTCGACGCGGCGGTCGACAACCGCTGGGATGACCTCGCCGACCTGTACTCCGAGGATGTCGTGATCGAAATCCCGTTCGCGCCGGCGGGGGTGCCGAAGGTGACGCGCGACCGCGAGGAGTTGCGCAAACGCTTTCACGAGGCAGGAGCGCGCCGCCGGATCACCAAGGCGGACCGGGTCGTGGTGCACGAGACCGGCGACCCGGAGGTGCTGGTGGCGGAGTATGACCTGCACGGGGAGTACGAGGGCAAGCCGTATGTGTCGACGTACGCGATGGTGCTGACGGCGCGGGACGGGCGGATCGTGCACTCGCGGGATTACTCGGGGGCGCCTAGGTTCGAGGAGTAGTCCCGCGGATGTCGTGGTTCGCGTCTGGAGCCGCGAACTCCAGCAGGAGAGAACCTTCAGTCTCGACCTCGGTGCGTTCGGCGGCGGTCAGCGTCCGGAACGGCTCGATCTCCAACGTCGCCGACGTCTTGTCCCGCCGGAGCTTCCAGGCACCGACGACCTGACCGTCCACCAGGAAAGCGGCGCGCATCCCGTTGCCGGTCATGACGCGTTTTCGGTCTTCGGCGGAGATCACCCGGGTGCGGTCGGCGTGCGAGGCCAGCAGGTTGTCGTACTCGGGCAGGAAGCGGGCCGGCGCGGGAATGTCGGCAGCGGGGCGTGGTGCGTCCGGCAGGTCGAACAGTTCCGTCCCGCGTTCGTCCCGGAAAACCGCCAGCCTCGGCCGCAAGCTTTCCAGGACCGGACGCAGCCGGGTTCGGCCTGCCCAGGTCTGCACGTCGGCGGCCGAGGCCGGGCCGAAGGCGGTGAGGTAGCGCAGCACGATCTGCTCGGCATCGGCGGCGGAGTCCGGTTCGGTTCCGGTCCAGTCGGCCGCCGCCGCGTACCGAGTCGTGCCGCCGACGCCCCAGACCGCGCGGGGCGGCACCTGCACCAGCGGCACGCGGTTGCGCACGACGGTGGTGAGCGCGTGGGGATCGCGGTCGGACCACCGCTCGTGCAATGCCGCCCGGAGTTCCTTGGGGGCAAGAGGCCGGGCGCTGAGCAGCGCCCGGCCCGACTCCGCCACGGCCGCGCGGTCCAGACCGGCCAACGGAGCCTTGAACGCGGTGTCGAGTTCGCGGTCGAGCGCGTCTTGCGACCACGGACGCAAGACGCGATAGTCCGCCACGGTGACCAGGTGAACGGTGCTGCGCATCAGCGCGACCCGCACCAGGCGACGCTCGGTCAGCGCATCCGCCAGGTCGGCGGTGCGGAACGCCCGAACCCGGCTCCAGAGTCCGAAGTAGGGCGCATACGGTGCCTGCGCTTGCATGCCGACCAGCCGCGCAACCGCCTCCTCGACGGTCGCGTCGGCTCGTTCCAGCAGCCACTGGCGGGCCAGCAGGGCTCGTCCCAGCGCTCGCCGCCCGAGTGTCACGATGCGGTCCTCCCGGTCGTCGATCAGCTGCTGAAGTCGGCTCGGTGGTCTGCGGCCCACTGGGCATAGGTGCGAGCCGGGCGCCCGGTGATCTGCTCGACGATGTCGTTGACCGGCGCGGGTTTGCCGACCGTGTGCGCCATGAGGTCGAACAGGGCCGCCAGGAACTCGGGATCCATGAACTGGCTCATCTGTTCGCGGACGGGTTCCGGGTCGAGGTCTTCGACGGTGAGCGGGCGGCGCAGTGTCTCGCCGAGAATCCGGACCTGGTCCGCCTGGGTCAACGAGTCCGAGCCGGTCAGGTCGTAGGCCCGCCCGGCGTGTCCGCCGCCGGTCAGGATCCGTGCGGCCACCTCCGCGACGTCTCGCTCGTGCACGGCGCTGAACGCCGCTTCCGCGTAGGGCGCGCGAATGACGTCGCCGCTCTGAAGCTGCATCGCGAACGTCAGCGAGTTGACGGCGGGGAACAACAACCGCAGGAACGTCCACTCGATGCCGGTCTCCTCGACGGCCCGCTCCACGTCGCGGTGGTACTGGGCGATCACGTCGGGCTGCTGTTCGGCACCGGGAACGACCGCTCCCGAGGACAGCAGCACCAGCCGTCGCACCCCGGCCTGGACCGCGGCCGCGAGCAGCGGAGCGACGTCCATCCCGTACTGGAGGACCAAGAAAGCGGCCTCGACACCAGCCAGCGCCGGCGGCAGCGTCTCGGGCTTGGTCAGGTCTCCGCGGACGACGTCGACTACGTCCGGGAGCCCGGCCCGCTCCGGAGCACGGGTCAGCGCCCGCACCGGGACGCCCGCGGTGATCAGCTCCTCCACCGCCTGACGTCCGAAGTGGGCCGTGGCTCCGATGACGAGATACATGAGTTGGTCCTCCGAGCGGTTCGTTTCCTGACTTGTCCTGACCATAGGAGCGGATTAGGCAAGCTACGTTCCTATTCGCGCGGGATACTGCGGAAATGCTGGAAACCTCGGCGCGGCTGCTGCGCTTGCTCTCGCTTCTCCAGACACCCCGCGAGTGGACCGGAGGCGAACTGGCCGAACGGCTGTCGGTCAGCGCCCGCACCATCCGCAACGACGTGGAGCGCCTGCGCACCCTCGGTTACCCGGTGCACGGCAGCCGCGGCGCGGTCGGTGGCTACCGGCTCGGCGCCGGAGCCGCGCTGCCGCCGCTGCTCCTCGACGACGAGGAGGCGGTCGCGGTGGCGATCGGGCTGCGGACCGCTGCCGGAGGCACGATCACCGGAGTCGAGGAGACTTCGCTGCGCGCGCTGGCCAAACTGGAGAAGGTCCTGCCCGCCCGGCTCCGGCGGCGGGTCGAAGCCATCCAGCGCTACGCCGTCGCGGTGCCCCGGGACGACCTCGGCCCGCGGGTGGACGCGGACGTGCTCAGCACCCTCACCGCCGCTTGCCGCGACCACGAACGCGTGCGCTTCGACTACCTCGGCCACGACGGCGCCGAGAGCCGACGAGACGTGGAGCCGTACCAACTGGTCAACTGGGGACGCCGGTGGTACCTCGTCGCGTTCGACGTCGAGCGGGCCGACTGGCGGACCTTCCGGGTGGACCGGCTCAGCCCGCGCACCCCGGGCGGTCCCCGGTTCGTTCCTCGCTCGCTTCCGGAGGAGGCTGTCGACCGGGTACGCCGGGGCGCGTCCTCAGCTTCGTGGCGTTACCGAGCGCGGGTCTTGGTGCAGCTGTCCGCGGAGCGGCTTGCGGAGCGGATCAATCCCGCTGTCGGCGCTGTCACGCCGGTTGACGACAACCGGTGCGTGCTGGATACGGGTGCGGACAGCGTCGAGACTCTTGCTGTTCATCTCGGTTCGCTCGGGGTCGATTTCACGGTGACGGAACCGGCTGAACTCGTTGAAGCGCTGCGGGTTCTCGGGGAACGGTATCGGCGGGCTATCGCGTGAGTCTCACTGAGCCGATTGGCCCAGAGCACCGGCAGCGCGGCGAGCACGCCGCCGAGGCCAAGCCGCGCCTCCCGGTGGGCGTAAGCGCGCTCGGCTTCCGTGAGCGTGTCCGGGAAATCGAACGCTGCGGGGTCGCGATACCAAATCGCGCCGATGTCCTCCAACTCGACGGTTCGATGCTCGGCGAACAACGCCCCTCGCCAGCGTCCGTCGCGCCCGATGCGGGCATCCCCGGCACCGAACGACGTGCCCGGTTTCTCGTCGACGTCGCTCTGTGTTTCGCGCAATGGAACAAGCCCGACCGCGCGTACCGGACTCTGCTGGCCGCCGAACGGACCGCGCCCGGGGAAGTTCGCACCCGAGCGACCGTCCGCCACCTGGTGAGCGACCTGTTGCAGCATCCCGGGCAGGCGTCCCTCCCCGGTCTGCGCCAGCTCGCTGCCCGGACTCATGCACGGGCGTAGTCGCTACTGAGTCGCGGTCTGGGAGACCGGAGGGGTGAACAAATGCTCCACCGTCCCCACCGTCCAATCCCACACTCCCGGCACCAGCAGCACTCCCGCCAGCGCGAACACCGGGAACACCAGCCGCGTCTCCACCTTCTTCCCGGTGTGCAGCCGCAGCGGCTTGGGCGGGCGGAGTTCGTACCAGGTCTCCCCCGCGATCGGCAGCGGGAACAGGAACGGGCAGCCCGACTCGGTCAGCGAATCGCCGAGGCAATGGACGAAACAGCCAGCCGCGACGGCCACCCCGAGCCAGCCCGAGATGTCGGCCAGCTGGGCCACCCGGTCGTCTGGTGCGGTGAAGTACCACCAGACCACCGCGCCGCCGTACGGGAGCAGCAGCCAGTCGCCTAAAGCGGCGACGGCGAGCAGCAGACCGAACAACAGCACGCCCAGCACGGCCCAGGCCCCACCGGCGGTACAGCCAGCGGAGGTAGCCGCGCCGAGGGCGATGGCGAACAGGAGGGTGTGCGACAGGTGCCGGTGCGTGCCGGTCACCTTTTCGTCGCGCGGACCCTTGGTCAGGGCGTATACAGCTGCAGACACCCGGCGCAGCAGCCAGGACAGCGCGCCGGTCAGCCAGCCGAACAGGCGGGTGGCGCTGGCGCTGGGGTGGTCCAGGTCCGGCAGCAGCGCGAACCCGGCCGTGGTGGCCGCGAAGACCACCGCCTGGTGCACTGTGCCGACGCCGACCGCGGGCGCGAGGGCGAGCCCCGCGCACCAGCCGGTCAGGGCGTGCGTGCGCCCCATCATGATGGTCGTCCCCCAGGTCGCGAGCCAGTCACTGATCCGGCCAAAAGCAGGCCGGGCACGTAACCGTTGTTACGAAGCCATTAGGCCGTGCCTGCGGTCGGATCAGCAACGATCGGCACAGTCAGCCCGCGCGACCGTATCGGGAGATCAGGCCGGAGGTTCCTCCGACACGCTCAGGTGTTCGGCCACGCCGGTGAGTTCGATCACCCGGCTGACGGCCGGGCTCGGCACGACCTCGAGTTCGACGTCCTGTTCCCCGGCCTGCCGCTGGGCGTGCAGGACGACGTTCAGCGCCGAAGAATCGAAGAAGGTCACCCCGGTGAGGTCGGCCACCACGCGACGGGAATTCTTGTCCGCGATCAACCCGGCAAGTGCTTCCTGCAGCTGCGGGCTGGTGAGCAGATCGAGTTCACCCGTGACCACCACCCTCGGCTCGGCGGCCGCGGTGTCCAGCGTGAGGCCGAATCCGGGCGGAGTGGCGTTCTGGTCGGCTGCGGGCATGCAGTTTCTCCTCGTCAGGCGCTGCTCCTGCGCCGGTACGCGCCTGTAGTACTCAAGCGGCAACCGTGTCACGGTCCCAAGCATCTGGAGACTCAACCCTAACCCAGTGGGTGACCGCCGCCGCGTCGGCACACGGATACACCTTGGCGCGCGGGCGACCGGCGGACGCACGACACCCCGCGCGCCGCAGGTGGGCACGCGGGTATGGGGGTCGGTCGGCTCAGGCGGACACTGTCTTGCGCTTGGCCCGCCGTTCGCGCATGAACAGCTCGCGGCGCTCGATCTCGCCGAGGCCGCCCCAGATTCCGTACGGCTCTTCGACGGTCATCGCGTGCTTGCGGCACTGCGCCAGCACCGGACAGGTCTGGCAGATCGCCTTCGCACGGGACTCGCGGCGCTCGCGCGCGGAACCTCGCTCATTGTCGGTATGGAAGAACAGGCTGCTGTCCGCTCCGCGGCAAGAGCCTTGAAGCTGCCACTCCCACTCCTCGGCCACCACGTTGGGCAGTCGGCTCACGTCAGCCATGTCGTCCCCACCTTTCCCGGGATCAGCACACTCGATTCGCTACATGCCCGCCGGTCGCGGCGGTCAAACGCGGGTTTGGTTTGCTCACCCCCCGGGCATGTGGCAGATCGGGCACGAAAGACTGGCGTGGGACGCCGGAGAGAGGACAGCACGTGGAGGAGAACGCCCCGCTCGAGCGCGAGGACGCACAGCTCATCGAGGTGCGAACGGCGGCTATCCCGCACGTGGTGCCCACTCTGCGCACCATCGTGGCCGACATCGCCATGCGCCAGGACTTCGACCTGGACGCGGTCGAGGATCTGCGGATGGCCGTGGACGAGGCCTGTTCGATGCTGCTGCCCTCGGCCGCCGACGGCAAGCTGACCTGCGTGTTCTCCTGGCTGGAGGGCCGGATCGAGGTCACTGTGTCGGTGGTCTCGGACCGCGCCGAGCACGGCGACGAGACGGGTCTGTCCTGGCAGCTGCTGACCGCGCTCGCGACCTCCGCGCGGCGCACCGTGACTCCGGCCGACGGCCGGTACCTCTCCCGGGTGCAACTGGTCCGGGAGAGTGAGGCGGCCAGCTCGTGACGAACCCCGCCGGCGGCGACAAGCCCACCGACGTGGCAGCACTGTTCCACGAGCTGACCGAGCTGCCGGAGCATTCGCCCCGCCGCGAGGAGATCCGGGACCGGCTGGTGCGCGAGCATCTCGAACTGGCCCGCAATCTCGCCCGGAAATTCCGCAACCGCGACGAGGCGATGGACGACCTCGTGCAGATCGCGACCGTCGGCCTGATCCACGCGGTGGACCGCTACGACCCCACGCAGGGCACCGACTTCCTCGCCTTCGCGGTGCCGACGATCTCCGGCGAACTGCGCCACCACTTCCGCGACAACAGCTGGTCGGTCCGGGTGCCGAGACGGCTCAAGGAACTCAACGCGACGATCTCGGCCGCGCGCGAGGAACTGACCGTGCGGCTCTCCCGCGCGCCGAAGCCCAGTGAGATCGCCCACCATCTCGGCGTGCCGATCGAGGACGTCTACGAGGGCCTACGGGCCGGACAGGGCCGTTACGGGGCCTCGCTGGACAACCTGCTGGAGAACTCCGCGCACACGCGCTTCGGCGCGCCGGACGCGAACCTCGGCCAGGCCGAACTGCGCGAGGCGCTGCGGCCGATGCTCGACAGCCTTCCCGAGCGCGAGCGCAAGATCGTGGCGTTGCGTTTCGGGTCCGGGATGAGCCAGTCGGACATCGCGCGCCGCGTCGGGGTTTCCCAGATGCAGGTGTCCCGGCTGCTCGCGGCGACGCTCAAAAAGCTCCGTACCGGACTCGCCGAGACCGACCTCACCGAGGGCACCTGATTCGTCTTCGGCCGAGTTGGGTAAACACCACATGCGAGCGAAGCGTTCGGGAGGTGCAGAGGCCATGACGACGTCGAGGATGCCAACCAGGAGCACCGGGGCGGCCGCCGCCACCGTGCGCCTGGAGCTCCCGGACGACGTCACCGCGCCCGCCATCGCCCGGGCCCAGGTTCGCGCCGCGCTCGCCCGGCTCGACGTTCCCGCCCCGGTGTGCGACGACGTGCTCCTGGCGACCTCCGAGCTGGTCACCAACGCCTTCGAGCACGGCGACCGGCCCGACCGGCTCGAGCTTCGCCTCGAAGACGGCGAACTGATGATCCGGGTTTTCGACACCTCGGCCTCCCTTCCGCAGTTGAAAGAACCGGTCGCCCCCTCCGCGACGCGCAGCCGGGGGCTTCAGCTGGTGCGCGCGCTGTCCCGGCGCTGGGGTTACGCCCCGGCCGAAGGCGGGAAGTGCGTATGGGCGGCGTTCGGCCTCGGCTGACGCCGGCCGCCCATCAGAAGTCCGGCCGCGCCGAGCACTCCCAGTCCGACACCGAGCCAGCCCACGAAATGCCTGGTCGTCCGAACCTGGGGAAGTCGCGGGCGGGAGCGGCAAAGTCCGTGAGGGGAACCCTGGGGGACTCAGAGTCCCTCAGGGTTCCCCTCACGGACATCAGCACCCCCGCCGCCCGCGCCCGGCAGAGCCGCGCTGTCCGGTTTTGTCTCGTTCGCTCCCGTTGCCGGTGCCTTACGCTCGCCGGATGCTGGACGCAATCGGGGTGACCGGGGACGAGGAGCGGGTCTACCGGCTCCTCGTCGGGATGTTCGACGCCGGACCGCGGCAGGTGGCCGAGCAACTGGGGCTCAGCCCGGCGCAGGTGTCGGCGATCCTGCGTTCGCTGCACGCCAAGGGGCTGGTCAGCCTGGTCGCCGGGGACGAGCCGAAGTACGCGCCGTCGCCGCCGGACGTCGCGTTCGGGCCGTTGCTGATGCGCGGGCAGGAATCGCTGGAGTGGGCGCGCACCGCGGTGAGCCGGATGGCCGAGGAGTACCGCGGCGGCGCGCGGCGGCGGGACGCGACGCAACTGGTCGAGGTGATCACCGGCAGCGCGGCGATCCGCCAGCAGCTGACGAACATCCAGGTCGGCGCCCGGCACGAGTTGCGGTGGTTCTGCCGGGCCGGGCACATCGCGATGGCGTCCGGCGAGAACGCCGACGAGTACGACGCGCTCGCCCGCGGCGTGCGGTACCGGGTCGTCTACGAGCGGGCGATGCTAGAAGAGCCCGGCATGATCGAGAACGTCGCGCACGGGATCCGGCACGGCGAGGAGGCGCGTTCGTCGACCGTGGTGCCGGTGCGGCTGGCGATCGCGGACGGCACCATCGCGTTGTGTCCGCTGGTGCAGAACCTCGACGGCTCCGGCGAACCGACCGCCGCACTGATCCGCGACAGCAGTCTGCTGGCCGCGCTGATCGCGTTGTTCGAGAGCTATTGGGAACGCGCGTGGCCGTTGCGCGCGGACGGGACTCCGCAGGACGCCGAGCGAACAACTGGCGGCTCCGGCCCCGATCGGGACGAACTGCATCTGTTGTCGTTGCTGGTCGCGGGAGTCACCGACAAGGCGATCGCGACCCGGCTCGCGGTGAGCCAGCGGACCGTGCAGCGGCGCATCCACGACCTGATGACCCGGATGAACGTGCAGACCCGGATGCAGCTGGCGTGGGAGGTCAGCCGGCAGGGCTGGCTCGACGAGCCCGCGGCAGCCGGATAACCGCGAGGGTTATCCGGCTGCCTCTTTCTCAGGAGAGCCCGTAGGCCCGGATCACGGTTTGCTGGACCGCATTCCCGGCACCGTCGGAGCCGTGCACGCGCAGCGCGACGAATCCGTTGGTCCGGTCCAGCCGCGGATGGTCGACGACGGCACGGAAGCGGCCGCCGCCGAGGCTGTCCATCCGCTTGACGTTCGTCCACGTGCGACCGTCGTCATAGGACACTTCGACCGACAGCTGCGGATTCTTCGGCGCTGCCATGCCGTCCTGGTTGCGGACGGTGAACTCGACCGGCAGCGAACGCCCGGCGCGCGCCTTCTGCGTCAGGTCGGTCTGCACGCCGTAATCCACCTGCAGCAACGGAAGCAGGTCCGTTTTGCCTTCGGCGGGCCGCTTCGACCCGAAGGTCCACGACGTTTCGGTGTGCGTGCCGTACGCCCAGTCCGGAGTGGACTTGGTCAGCGACAGGTCGAGCCGGTACTTCGCCGGGTCCGCCGAAGCGGGGAACTCGCCCCACGCCGCCGGGCCTTCCTTGACGAGGTTTCCGTCCTGGTAAAGCTTCGCGCTCACCTGGTCCGGCTCGTCGTCCCAGCCCGACTCGGAAAACGCGTAGTGCGAGGTTTCCGGGTCGGCGAACTCCGGGATGCGGAAGGCGAAAGTGTCGCCGGTGCGCGACGTTTCCAGTCCCGCGCCGCGCGGGATCGCCGGCCGGACCACTGGCGCGTACCAGTTTTCCGTCGCCCGCTGGCCGGGGTTGAAGGTGTGCGGCTGTTCGAGCATGCCGACCGCGAGCGGCTGGAAAGTGTCCCAGCTGAGCTTGTTGTTCACCCGGTGCTGCCAGATCGTCTCGTCCGTCGAAACGATCTCCTCGCGGGCCGTTCCGGTGTGCGCGTACCGCTGATACTGATTGATCGCGGTCTTTTCCCAAGGCCGCCAACCGAACCGCTGCTCGGAAAGCCACTCGTCCTTGCCGGTCGCGTGGTAATTCGCGGTGACCGTCGCGCTGTTGCGCTCGTTGACCTGATAGACGATCTTCTGCGGGATCTGGTCGTGTGTCACCTGCATGATGTCGTACAGGTACGGGCTCACCGGCGTGCCCTGCAGGAACATGCTCGTGAAACCGGATTTGGCCCGGTCCGCCAGCTTCATGCCTTGTTCGTTCGTGATCCGCACGGCGGGAATCGGCAGGCGATTGCCGCGCGGCTGCCAGTGTGCGTAGGTGTGCTCGTCGGGCAGGCTGACGACCATCACCATCGCGGCGCCCGCGGCAGCGGCCTGTTTCGCTGCGGTATCCGGGTTCGTGCCGTCCTTCGCGGGGGTCACCAGTGCGATTTTCCCGCGCGCCTTGGCATATTGCTCTGGCTTGTCGCCGTCGACCGGAACGACGCCGAGCCACTTGAACCCGGAAATCGCCGGAGACGACGCGTAGTAGAACAGTTCGGTCTTGATCCCGAGCCACGGCAACGTGGTCGCGGTCAGCATCGGCGCGGTGAGCTGCCACCGGGTGCCGAATTCGAACGTCCCGTTCTTCACCTTCTGCGTCGGCGTCACGTAGATGTGCCGGACGCCGGGGAATTCCATGACGTAGTTCGAGATCTTGCGCGAGCCGAATTCACGGTGCGCGTAGCTGCTGATGATGTTTTCCAGCGTCGACGGCCGCGGCGTCTTGATCTCCACCGGCACCGCGTTCCGCGCGTCCAGCACCAGGTTCAGGTCCTTGGTGATGGAGAACTCGGGGTTGAGCACGATCGCGAGTTCCTCGTCCGGAGCCAGTCCGGTGTGGAACATCGCGCGGGCGTAGTAGGTGCCTTCCGGAAGTTCGGTGACGAACGGGTGGTCGCTGACGACGTCCCGGACGATGTCGTAGCGCATGTCGTCGCCGAAGATCTGGAGATCCATCGGGTGCGCCTTGCCGTCGCGGCCGATGCCGGTGACGGTCACCTTGTGCTTCGGCGGCTCCTTCACCAGGCCGACCGTCGTGTGCACCGCGCCGACGAGAACGCTGCCGGTGTAGTTGCCCGGCACCAGCGCGGCCGAGTCGACGGTGATCGCGACCGTCGCGGTTCCGTTCGCGGGAACCTCCACAGTGGACTTGTCGAGCTTCACCGCGGCACCCGGCGTCGCACCGTCGCCGCGGCGCAGGTCGAGCTTCGGGGTGATGGTGACCGGCGCGGAAGTCGTGTTGCGGTAGGTGATTTCCTTGCGCACCGGACCGCTGTCGTTGGTGACCGGGCCGAGGTTCAACGTGCCCGTCGCGAAGACTCCGGGATGCACCGCCGCAGCGGCGACGTCCACTCGGCCGCCGCCCTGCTGGAAGGCGTTAAGCCCCGCAGACGGTTTCGACGTGCTGGCCAAGCCATCCTTGAGCTGCTGCGCGGTCCATTGTGGATATCGCTGGGCCAAGATCGCCGCTGCACCAGCAACATGCGGCGTCGCCATCGACGTGCCGGACGCCGCGGTGTAGTACTGGTCCACTACTTCACCGAGCGAGGTACCAGCCGCGCGCGCCGCGACAATTCCCACGCCAGGCGCGGTGATGTCCGGCTTCACAGCCTGGTCGCCCTGACGCGGACCCATGCTGGAGAACGGAGCCAGCTCGTCCTTGCGGTCCACCGCACCGACGGTCAACGCGGAATCCGCGGTACCCGGCGTGCCGATGGTCGACGCGCCGTTCTGGCCGTCGTTGCCCGCGGCGACCACGAACAGCGCGCCAGTGCGAGCGGTGAGTTCGTTGAGGCCGACGCTGAGGTCGTCCGTGCCGTCGGTCGCGCCGCCGCCGAGGCTCATGTTGATGACCTTGGCACCGGACGTCGCGGCCCACTCCATCCCTTGCAGGACTTCGGAAGACGAGGCCGTGCCGTCGTCGCCGAGCACCTTGCCGACGTACAGCTTCGCGCCAGGCGCCGCACCCTTGCGCGTGCCGCCCGCAGCAGCGCCGGTGCCCGCGATGGTCGCCGCGACGTGCGTGCCGTGGCCGAACCGGTCGATGACGTCCGGGCTGGTCGAGAAGTTGACCGACTTAGCGACCTTGCCCGCGAGATCCGGGTGGTTGGGGTCGTAGCCGGTGTCGAGCACGGCGACGGCGACGCCGGATCCGTCGAATCCGGCGGCCCACGCCTCCGGCGCCCCGATCTGCGGGACGCTGCGGTCGAGCGACGCGTGCACCTTGCGGTCCAGCGTAATCCGTTCCACGCCACCGGAAGCGGCGTGCGGACCGGTGAAGGACTGCCAGAACTCGCCGGCGCGCTTCTTGTCTTCCCGCACCGCGCGGCCGTTCACGCTGGGCAGTTCGGCACCCTGCGTGGTGGCGGCGAGCGTCGGCACGGAAGCGATCGAGACGCCCTTGGAGTAGTGCGCGATCATCGGCACCGTCGGGCTCGACTCGTCGGCGTACCCCTGCGCAATCAGGTCGGTGACGTTGAACAGGGCCTTGTCGAGGCGCTTGTCCGCCACGAGCGACACCGCGTCGGCCGGGATGACCTGCAGTTTGCCGTCCACTTCGGACTGCGTGAAGCGGATGTTCTCCCGCCCCTTGCCCGGCCGGACCGTCGCGATCTGCCGGCCGCCTTGAACGCTTTCGACTTGCACGACGTCACCGGTGAGCAAGGTGACCGTGTGCCGCTCACCGGGACCAGGCGCCGGTGAACCGCTCGCGGGCTCAGCCGCCGCGGGCGCCGCCTGGCCGAGTGTCGCGACCAGTGCGCCCGTGCAGCCGAGAGTGATGGCTCGTGATCTCCACGTCATCGCACAAGATTCGGGGCGAGCCGGGGTTCACGTCACTACCTCTCGGTGTCGCGGTTGTGACATGTCGCAACTGGGACAGCGCCTGGTTAGCCAGCCACAGTCGCGTAATAGGCCATTAGGCGGTCCGCCAGTTCGTCCGGACGGCTCAGCAGCGCGAGATGGGAACCGGCCATCTCGTCCGCGTCGAGCCCCAGCCGCTCGCGCGCGACCCGGCGCAGCAGGTCTGCGGAGAAGAACCGGTCGTCGCGGAAGAGCAGGACTTTCGTTGGCACGTCCGGCATCCGCTCGCCCGGCCACGCCGCGCTGTACTCGACGCTGTTCTGATCCCGGCCGCGGCGCTCGTTCTCCGCGGCCAAGTCGGCCGGGAGATCCGCCATGAACTGCTCGGTGACGCTCAAGCCGTCGGCCGATTCGAAGCCGACGTTGCCCCACCACTCCCCCGGAGCCTCGCCCGGCGCGGGCACCATCCCGGCGACGAACACGAGAAGCCGCGCGCCGACCCGGTCCGCCACCAGCGGCGCGGTGAACCCGCCGTAGGAATGGCCGACCACGACGACGTCCCGCGCATCGCCGATCGCCGAGACGACGGTGTCGGTGAAGTCAACGAGCGTGGCCCGCGGGTTCTCGATCGGCAGGTCCGGGGCCACGACGTCGTGCCCGGACGCCTTGAGCCGCTCGGCGACCAGGTGCCAGTCCCAGCCGCTGCCGCCGCCCCCGTGGATCAGTGCGAAAGTCGCCATAGGGCCCAGCTTGTCATGGGTCGTGAGTGTTTATCCCGGTTAGAACCCAATGCCGCGTAGCTTAATTTGATCATGGTCTCTGACCTGCGGTTTCTTTGCGACAAGCAAGGGCATCGCGAATCTCCGGCGGCGACCACTAAGTCCGTCGTCGCTGGTCACGAGCCTTACAATATGAGACCGGTTTTCATTGTCAACATAAGCTACGTGGCATTGGGTTAGAACCGGGATAAACACTCACGAGGCCGGGCAGCGCTTCAGCATGTCCTGCAGCGCGGTCTTCTCCATGTCCGTGATCGTCAGCCCGTAGAAGTGCTTCACGGTGACCCAGTCGGTCGCGTAGGTGCACCAGAACGACACGAGCGGCGGCTTCCACTCGTCCGGAGCCTTGTCGCTCTTCTGCCGGTTCACGCTCGCCGTCACGGCGAACAGCTGCGGGCGCGTGAGGTCGTTCGCGAACTGCTCGCGCTTCTCCTGCGTCCAGTCGCGCGCGCCGCTCACCCAGGCCTGGCCGAGCGGGACCATGTGGTCGATGTCGAGCTGAGTCGCCTTGGTCCAGGTCTGGCCGTCGTACACGCTGACCCACGTGCCCGCCGTCGGCTTGCAGTCGCTGCCCGCCTTGACGTCCTTGCCCGCGCGCTTGAGGACGACCTCGCGGGTGTCGCAGCTGTCGCCCTGGCTGTCCCAGTGTTTGAACTTGTCTCGCGAATAGCCGGTCATGGTGCCGCGCGTGCCGATTTTCAGCTCGGACAGTTGCTTCGTCGCCTCCGCCGCCGACGCCGGTGCGGCCTCGGACTTGGTGTCGCCGACTTCGCGCTGGCCGTACCAAAACCCGGCGACAGCGATGAGCAGCACGACCGCGAGCAGCACGGTGCGCTTGGTGGGGAACGGCCGGGCCATGGTGCGCGGGATCCTCTCGGGCGGGGAGTTCGGGGAGCCGGAGTATGCCTGTCGCCGGGCCGGTAATCGCGCAGACACTCTCGGCAGTGCCGGAGGCGTGGCAAGGACCACGTCGGACCAGTTGTTGCCCGGCAACGAAAAACCCCAGATCAGCGGGGGTGGATAACGCTCGCGAAGGTGTCACGTCCTCGGCCGCGCGAACGATTGCTTCAGTGGGGAGCCGGAAAGGAGCGGGTCCGAGATGCCCGGGCGGCTGCGGAACTGGAACACACGCGTTGACGACTACTTGCGCCGGAAGGCGGCGGAGGGCGGCAACGTCGTCGCGATGACGCGCGTCGCCGCTGACCTGCGCGAACGCGGCGATTCGGCGGAGGCTGAGGAGTGGTACCGGCGGGCCGCCTCGGGCGGCGACCGGATCGCGATGACCGCGCTGGCCCACCTGCTGGCCGAGCGCGGTGCCGAGGACGAGGCTGCCCGCTGGTATCACGAAGCCGCGCAAGCCGGTGAACCGCACGGGATGCTCGGATACGCGCGTACCTGCGAAAACCAGGGTCATCTCAACGACGCCGAGCACTGGTATGCCGCCGCGTTCCAAGCTGGTGCGCGGGAGGCGGCCGGACAGCTCGGCCACTTGCTCGTCGAAGACGGCCGGTACTCCGATGCCGAAGGCTGGTGCCGTGCTGCCGCGGAGGAAGGCGACACGACGGCGATGCTGGACCTCGGCATCGTCCTGCGAGAACTCGGCGCACCCGACGAGATGGCCCGCTGGTGGCGGGCCGCAGTGGAAGCGGGCGAACTCTCCGCGACCTGCCTGCTGGGCCGGGAAGCAGAGCGGGCCAACCGGGAAGGCGACGCCGAGCGGTGGTTCCGTCGCGGCGCGAAGGGCGGACACGTCGAGGCGAAGGTGCGGCTGGGGCTGCTGCTGCATCGCCGAGGCGACCTCGAAGAGGCGGAGAACTGGTACCTCGAAGCCGCCGAGACGGGCGACGCGGCGGCGATGACCAACCTCGGCGTCCTGGCCCGCAACCGCCGCGACGACGGCGAGGCCGCCGCCTGGTACCGCAAGGCCGCCGAGCACGGCAGCATCCCGGCGCTCACCAACCTGGGACATCTCGCCGAAGCCCGCAGCGACCTGGCACAAGCGGAACGGTGCTTCCGCGTCGCCGCGGAGACCGGCGACGTGCAGGGAATGCTGAGCCTGACCCGGATGCTGCGCGCCCGCGGCGCGACCGCCGAGGCCGACCACTGGCAGGCCCTCGCCGCCGACCGTCCACAGTAGACACTGAGTTCTCGGGGTCGATCTCCGGGATCTTCCCGGATGTTCCCCGGCACCGGGGCGGCTAGCGTCGATCGAGTGTTCAGACGCGTGCTTCTCGCCATCCTCGCCGGTATCGCGGTGTTCCTGGTGCCGTGGACCGTCTACCTCGGACTGACCCTGCCCGAGCACTTCGACACGAGCCAATGGCGGGTCGCCTGGGTCGGCTTCGACATCGTCCTGCTGCTGTGTTTCGCCGCGTCCGTGCTGCTCGGGATGCGCCGCAGCCGCGCTGCCGTCCCGATGCTGGCCGCCACCGCCGCGCTGCTGTGCTGCGACGCCTGGTTCGACGTCGTCCTCGACTGGGGCGGCTCCGACCAGTGGGCCAGCCTCGGCACCGCGCTGCTCGCGGAAGTGCCGATCGCGGTGTTCCTGATGCTGCGTGCGCGCGCTCTGCTCGCCGGCAACGCGCGACCGCGGCCGCTGACCATGCGCGACATCACCGTGCACACGAACCCGAACTACCAGCGGGTGCTCCGGCTCCTGCCCGCCACTTCGGCCGAATTGCGCGCGCAGCTCCCCTCGATCGACGTCCCGGCCGCGCTGCTGACCCTGAACCACGCGGGGTACACCCGGCGCACCCGCGACGGCCGCTGGCACCCCGTCCCGCAGAGCACGAACGAGGCGAAGCTGGAGGACTACCCCGAGGAGGACCGGCCGAAGCTGGCCGCCTACCTGGACGCGAAGTACGACCGCGAGGTGCGCCTGATGGCCTGGGCCGCCGAACGACGCGACACCTTCGACGGCTGGACCGCCGGGAGCCGTGCCGCCATGCGGCTGAACTACAAGGACTTGAAGGAGTTCGAAGCGGAGTACCTGGAACTGGTGCACCGCTACGCCGCCCGCAAGCCCGGCCCGTCCGACGACGCACGTGCTCTGGCGGTGCGGTTCTACGCTTTCCCGGAGCCGAAACCCGCTGAGCTGGCGTAGGTTTCGAGGCATGATCCATCACGTGCAGGTCGCCTGCCCAGCGGGCGCGGAGGACGACGAGCGCGCGTTCTACACCGGCGTGCTCGGCTGGACGGAACTGCCGAAGCCGCCGCTGCTGGCCGCCCGCGGCGGCTGCTGGTTCCGGGTCCCCGGGGTCGGCGGCCCGGACGGCGAGCTGCACGTGGGCGTCGAGGAGGATTTCCGTCCCGCGCTCAAGGCGCATCCGGCGTTCGTGGTCGACGTGGACGCCGTCTCCGCCGCGATCGAAGCCTCCGGACGCTCCGTGACCTGGGCCGATCCGGCGGAAATCCCCGGCAGGCGGCGGTTCCACGCCTTCGACCCGGTCGGCAACCGGCTGGAGTTCCTCGCCGGCTGAGCCGCTTACAGTGTGGGGATGAGCCAGGAGGCGGCAGAGGCCGAGCAGCGGATCACGCGACGCTTGCGCGAGCTTCGCCTGGAACGCGGGCTCACCCTGGAGAAGGTCGCCGCCGCCGCGGACATCACCCCTGGCTACCTGTCGCGCGTCGAGAGCGGACAGCGCGTGCCCAGCCTCGGCACGCTCGTGGTGCTCGCGCGCGTGCTGGACGTCAGCGTCGCCGATCTCGCCGCTTCCGAGGAACGCAGGTCGCCCATCGTCCGGCGCGCGGACGCCATCACGTATGGCACCAGCGGCGCGTCCATGACCCACCTGTCCCCTCCGTCGTCTGGCCTTGAGGCGACGTTGGTGACGCTGCGCGGCAAATCCGTCCCGCCGCGCCCGACCCAGCACCGCGGCGAAGAGTGGCTGCACGTGGTCAGCGGCCAGCTCGAACTGACCCTGAACGGCGAAACCCACCTGCTCGCGGCCGGTGATTCGGCCCAGTTCCCCGGCACCACCGAACACACCCTGCGCGGCGCGCCCGACGCGGAAGTGCTCGTCGTGATCGCTTGACACTCATTGTGCCTCGGAGGCACCCTGATTGCCAGACAGGCAACACAGGGAGATGCTGATGACCGACGCCCCGGTAGCCGAACTCGACCTCGACACCCTGCCTGAGCAGCTGGATTCCGTCGCCGCCGAACGCGCGCAGCGCAAACGTCAGCTCGCCGTCGCCTTCCGCCTGTTCGCGCGGTACGGGTTCGACGAGGGCATCGCTGGCCACCTCACCGCGCGCGACCCGGAGTTCCCGAACCGGTTCTGGGTCAACCCGTACGCGGTGCACTTCTCCCGGATCAAGGTCAGCGACCTGCTTCTCCTTGACGAGAACGGAAAAGTGGTCGAAGGAACGCGGCGTACGAACAAGGCCGCCTTCGCCATCCACTCGACCATTCACGAGGCGCGCGAGGACGTCGTCGCCGTCGCGCACGCACACACGATCCACGGGCGCGCCTGGTCGGCGTTGAACCGCCTGCTGGACCCGATTGTCCAGGAATCCTGTGCGTTCTACGAAAATCACGTGCTCTTCGACGAGTACAAAGGCCTGGTCCTGGAACGTGACGAGGGCGTGCGTATCGCCGCCCGGCTCGGGTCGAAACGGGCCGCGATCCTTCGCCACCACGGTTTGCTGACCGTCGGACGCAGTGTCGGCGAGGCAGCGTGGTGGTTCATCACCATGGAACGCGCCTGCCAGATGCAACTTCTCGCCGAAGCCGCGGGTACGCCTCGCGTCATGACCGCCGAAGAAGCCACGCTCGCCGCCCGCCAATTCGGCAGCGCGAACATGGCACGCAACAACTTCCATTTGCTGGAGGACCTGATCGTCGAACAGGAACCGGACGTGCTGGACTGACCGGTTTCAGTCGCCGACCGCGTCCCGCCCGCGCTTCACGATCAACGGATCCGGCTCCCCGACCACGGTTTTGTCCTTGCCCTCGTAGTCGAAACGGGACAGGAAATACCGCATCGCGTTGATCCGGGCGCGCTTCTTGTCGTTGCTCTTGATCGTGATCCACGGCGCGAGATCGTTGTCCGTGCGGAGGAACATCGCTTCCTTGGCCGCGGTGTAGTCGTCCCACTTGTCGAGCGACTGCAGGTCCATCGGGGACAGTTTCCACTGCCGCACCGGATCGACCTGCCGGATGATGAACCGCGTGCGCTGTTCGGCCCGGGTCACCGAGAACCAGAACTTCGTGACCGTGATCCCGCTCTCCACCAGCATTTCCTCGAACAGCGGCACCTGGTGCATGAACTGCTCGTACTGCTCCGGCGAGCAAAACCCCATCACCTGCTCGACCCCGGCGCGGTTGTACCAGGACCGGTCGAACAACACCAGTTCGCCCGCGGTCGGCAGATGCTGGACGTAGCGCTGGAAATACCACTGGTGCGCTTCGCGGTCGCTGGGCTTGGCGAGCGCGACCGTCCGAGCGTGGCGCGGGTTGAGGTGCTCCATGAACCGCTTGATGGTGCCGCCCTTGCCCGCGGCGTCGCGCCCCTCGAAGAGAAGCACGTGCCGGCTGCCGGTCTCGCTGATCGAGTTCTGCAGCTTGAGCAGTTCGACCTGCAGCAGGTACTTGGTCTCGTCGTACTCCTCGCGCGGCATGCGCTCGTCATAGGGATAGTTCTCCCGCCAGGTGTCGACGGCCTTGCCGAACGCGTCGATCAACACGGGATCGTCGTCGTGATCCTCGCCGACCGAATGCCCGTCGATCTCGAGCCGATCGATGTACTCCCGCACGTCCCGCAACATGCGGCCGACCTTAAGCAGGGCAGGTGAACGGCAGGTGTCCCGCGCAGGCAGTCAGGACGCCGGAACCAGGTACAGCCGCGCGGTCCCGTACATCGGCGCGGAAATCGTCCAACTCCCCAGCGAGTCGGGCGGCGGCGCGCCCTGGACCCGCCGCAATGCGAGGTCCAGCTTTCGCGGCCGCACGGTGTAGTCGAAGAAGGCGAAGTTCACCCGAAGCAGCCCGCGCGACAGCCGTCCGGCCCGCGCCTCCAACTCGTCGATCGCCCCGGGCATGCGGCCGCGATCGGAGAACACGTCGATGATCGCGCAGTCGCAGGTGTAGGCCAGCACCCCGATCTCGTCGGCGCTGGCCACCGTTCTCCCGGCCGCCAGCCTGCCTACTTCACGGCCGATTTCGGCGTACTGCGCACTCGTCGTGTAGTTCGACGTGAACGGGGCGAAGTCGCGCGGCAACCCGGCCCCGGCATAACCGACCACGCTGGCACCAATCAAAGCTACGACGGCAGCCGTCCCGGCCGCGCGCTCGATTCGGAGGGCGGAACCGGCCACGACCGCGCAGACGAACAGTGTCGCCGCGACGATTCCGGGGCCGTAATACCAGTGGTACGGCGGCACTTTCAGGGAAACGTACGCCAGAGCGTGCCCCGCTCCGGCCATGGCGAGCGCCGCGAACGGGAGTATTTTGCGGCAGGCCGCGTTGCCGCGCAGCACCAGTACCAGCCAGCGCGACCCGGCCAACGCCGCCAATCCGACGCACAAGAACGCGAGCACCGTTTGCCCTGGCAGGTATTGCCAGTACAGTCCGACGCCGTTGCCGAATTCCCACTTCCCCCAAGCCTGTCGCGCGCCCTGCAGGGTCTTGATGACGAGAGTGTCCGGAACGGCGGCTCCCAAGACGACCCAGCTGAACGCGAACCAGGGCACCGCGACCAGCGCCGCGCCTTGCACGCTGCGCAGGCCGTCGACCCAGAACCGCCGCCGGATCAGGAAAATCACTCCCGCGAAGAGCAGCAGATCGACCCGGACCAAGGTCAGCGCGCCAGCCACCAGCCCGAAAGCGAACGGCCGCCGCTCCACCGAAAAGACCAGCAGCCAGCAAAGCCCGGCCGCGCCGAGTTCGACTTCCATGCCGATCGACGACACCAGCAGCGGGTTCACCGTCAACGCGGCGATCGCGAGAACCGGGAACCAGCGAGGCAATCCGGCAACCGCGCCCACCCTCCGGAGCGCCTGCACCAGTAGTACCTGACCGGCCACATACAACACCCCCGCGGCGAGAACCGCGTCCCGCAGCACGAACGTCAACGCCGCCAAGGAAAGCACGTTCAACGGCGAGGTCGCCGTATTCGAGGTGCTGTCGGCCAGCAATCCCCAATTTCCGTGGAAGGCGAGATTACGCGCGTAGCTCAAGGTGATATAGGTGTCGTCGATGAGATGGCCGTGCACCAAAAGAAAGAACAATGCCGACGTGGCCGCTACTCCGAGCAGCAGCCAATCCACCCGCCTTCGGGCCGGAATCAGCTGTTCCTGCCCTGTTTTAGGCGTCGTCAAACCCAGTGCCATTATTACGTTTCCCCCAGCAGCAGTCTTCGTGCGACGACCGGTCCGGCGCTATCTCCCCGGAAAGTCGTGGACGCTTCCGTCGCGCATGGTCACTCGGAATTTCCGGCTGTAATCGTCAAGCGGAGAACCGCCCTCGACGAATTTCACGACGAAAGTGCCGTCGTTCAGCAAGGCGGGAGTCATCGAGTCGTCCGGCCCGTACAACTCCACCTTGGCCACGTCGGGGGTGGCGACCCCGAACACGACGCTCGGCCGGTGGGGATTGGTGACGCTGGTGAAGCCGCAGATCGGGCGAGTGGCGTTGAGGTAGGCGTAGCTCTCCCGCCCGTGGATCCAGTTCTTGGCGTCGGTGACCATCAGGCCGGAGTTCTGGTCGTAAAGGCCGGAGCCTTGGCCGTGATAGAGAACGCAGACCGCCGCGAGCGAGGCGTTGCGGATGACGAGGTAACCCCGCTCCGCGTCCTGATCAATCTTGAGCGTCGAGCGCCAACTGCCCCGGTCAGGCAACGCGACTCCGAAAGCGGGGGCGCTGTCGAGGCAGGCCTTGAGCAGTCGCGCATCCCCGGTGTCCGGCTTGGCACCAGCCGGAACCCGCGTCAATTCCGGACTGGCGTCGTGCACCGGCGAGAACACCATCGTCGCGCCCAAGGCCAGCGCGCCGACTCCCGAGGCGACCGCCAGCGGGAACCCCAGCTTCCGGCGCCGCCGCGCGCGCAGTCCCGGAGCGAGCCGGTTCCACATGGCTTCCTTCAGGAGGTCAGGCATCGGCCGGTCGGGCGGCAGGTGGAGATCGTCGGCCATCAGAATTCCCCTCCAGCCAGTACGTCGGTGTCCTTCAGCAACTCCCGCAACCGGGTTCGCGCCCGCGAAATCCGCGCGCGCACGCTCGGTTCAGCGATCCCGAGCACCGCGGCCGCCTCCGCGTTCGACAAACCGCCCAGCAGGCAAAGCTCCACCGCCCGCCGCTCCGCCCGCGGCAGTTTCGCGACCGCGTCCAGCACCGCCTGGAGCCGCCGGTCCGCGTCGACCTGGCCAGCCACGTCCTCGGCATGATCGCGGACCACCGGATTGCGCGGCAGCCGCGTCAGCACAGCCGCGAACCGGCCGAGGCGGCGTTGTTCCCGGCGGGCCAGATTCGCGGTCACGGTGTACAGCCACGGCCGGGCGCTGTCGTTCACCAGCGTCACCTCGCCGAGGCGACGCCACGCGGTGAGGAAGGTCAGCGAGGCCAGATCCTCGGCGGTGGCCCAGGAACCGGTCAGCCGGTAGGCGTAGTTCCACACCCCGGCGACGTGCCGGTTGAACAACTCTCCGAACGCCGCGACGTCCCCGCCCGCGGCTAGCGCCCACAACTCCTGGTCGCCGCCGGAGGAATCCGGTCTCTCGGCCGGCATCCCCCACCCCCAGCTCTGCTCCGCAACTGTCGTCACAACCCCATGTCCCCGCACCGAGCGGGAGCGTTGCATCCGGATGATCCGGCCCGCCACCACGTATACCGCGGGGATTCATCGAGAGGATGTCCGAGTACGGCCGCGCAAGGGACGAGCTGTCTTCGATCGCGCACTCGCAGACGCGAGCCATGCTGGAGCAGCCCAGGAAGCCACTGCCCGAAGACGCGGTCAGCACACTGGTCCGGCTCGCCGCCCACGGGCGGGAGAAATGGTGATAGGCCTTGCCTCCGGAAACAAGTGAGGGCCTTGCTTCCGTAAGCGGAAACAAGGCCCTGACCTGTTTTACTGTCTCGACCAGACAGTGCGCCCGAAGGGATTCGAACCCCTGACCTTCTGATCCGTAGTCAGATGCTCTATCCAGCTGAGCTACGGGCGCGTGTTCAGTTGTTAACCTAGCACCCGCCGAAACAGGCACCAGCGGAGGCTCCGGGATTTGAACCCGGGAGGGGGGGTACCCCCAACCGCATTAGCAGTGCGGCGCCATAGACCAGACTAGGCGAAGCCTCCTGGGTCCTAACGACCACTGCTCAGATAGGTTACACACCCCTCCAGCCTCTCCGGAAGGGACCCCCCTCAACGGTGCAGCACCCTGCGTAACCAGGGCGAACGGCCGCCGAGGCCCTCTGCCTCGAAGGTGGCGATGCCGACGCGAGGCAGTGACCCGACGCCCGGGTACACGAGGTAGCGCGGGACCCACCGGGGCTGGAACTTGGCGTTGAACCGGTAGAGGCTTTCGATCTGGATCCAGCGCGAGAAGAAGTGCAGCACCTTCGCCGAGAGCCGCGCGACCGGGCCCGCTCCGATGCGCTGGCCCTGTTCCATCAGGGCGCGGAAGGCGGCGAAGTTGAGCGACACGTGGTCGATGTCGTGCTCGCGGGAGTACAGCAGCAGCTCCGAAATCATCAGCTCGTTCACGCCGTTGTCGACGGTGCGGTCCCGGCGCATCACGTCCAGCGACAGGCCCCGATCGCCCCACGGCACGAACTGCAGCACGCCTCGGACGCGCCCGCCCTGTTCCGCGGTGACGATCACCGAACCGGGATCGCCCATGCGGCCCAGCGCCATCGAGAAACCGCGTTCGGTCTCGGTGCCGCGCCAGGTGGCGGCCAGATGGACCAGCTCGGGCAGTTCGCCGGGACGCAGATCCTCGGCTCGGCGCACCAAGACCTTGTAGCCAGCCCGCTTCGTCCTCGACGCGGCCTGCCGCACGCCGCGCATCACGCGGCCTTCCAGCGTGAACGTCTCGGTGTCGACGACCGCCTCGTCGCCGATTTCCAGGACCTCCAGGCCGAACCGGGCCCACACCGTCGCGCCCAGTTCGGACGCGCCCATCGCCGCGGGAACCCAGGCGTTGCGCTGGCAGATGTCCAGGTACTCCTCGATCGCGCCCGGCCACGCCTCGTGGTCGCCGAGCGGATCGGCGGACGTCAAGGCCACCCCGGCGATCACGCGGAACGTGACGGCTGCCTTGCCGGTCTTGGAGAAGACCGCGAACTTGTCGCGGCGCAGCGCGAAGTAGCCCAGCGAATCCCGTTCCCCGTGCTGCTTCAGCAACTCGTGCAGCCGCGCCAGTTCGTCGTCGGTCAGCTCCGGCGCGGGTTCGGACGAGCGCAGCAGGAAGTACGCCGACACCAGCACGCCGGTGATGCTGAAGACCAGCCCGATCGACGCGGACAGATCCTCGAACCACATCTCGTGGAACACCGCGGGCCCGCTGACGCCGGTGAGCGCGAGCGCGGACTGGGACAGCCGGTCGCCGAAGCCCAGCGGATCGAGCATCCGAACCGGCGCGACCGACAGCAGCGCGAAGTTGAGCACGAACCCGGCGAGCACCAGTTGAATCAGCACCCGCAGTGCGCGCCAGCGGCCGACGGTCGGGTCCGGGCGGGCGATGAAGTACCGCCGTGTGCCGAGAAGCCCGGCCAGCAGCACCATCGACACCACGCCCGCGCCGAACACATGCCGCAGCCCGAGGTGTGACAGCGTCAACAGCGCCGCGAAGCCGACCGCCAGCTGCCAGGCGCGGCGCTTGCGGCGGCGGAGCCCGGCGGCGAGCATGATCAGCAGCACACCGGTGACCAGCGACACAGCGGCGGCGGCAGTGGTCGCTTCGCTCGGCAGTTCCAGCCATTTGGCCACGTGCCCGCGCACGTCACGGCCCACCGGAACGACCGTGGACACGACCGTCAGCAGGCCGGCCAGCCTGGTCACCCATGTGATCGCGACGACCGACGTGACGCCGGCCGCCTGCCAAGTGTGCTGCGCGCGTGTCCCCGTCACCACGCGTGCAACACGCACGGCCTTGCCATGCTTCCCCCCATTGGCGCGTTCAGTGCGCGGCGAGTTTGACAAAGGGGCCCAGCGCGGCCGGGTTGGCCAGCGCGTCCCTGCTCACCGCCCTCTCCGGCGCGACTCCGGAGAGGATCCGCTTCACTGGTACTTCGCACTTCTTACCGTTCAACGTACGGGGAATCTCGGAAACGACCAGGAACCGATCGGGTACGTGTCGTGGCGACAGCGCGTTGCGAAGCTCTTTCCGCAGGTCAGGCTCCACTTCTTCGAGGGTGACACCAGCGGTGAGTACTACAAAACACAGCAGTTGCCCGTCGTCGTTGCCCGCCGCTGACGTGTCGATGACCAGCGAGTCGGCGACCTTGGCGAAGCTTTCCGCGACCCGGTAGAACTCGGCGGTGCCCATCCGGACGCCGCCGCGGTTGAGCGTCGAATCGCTGCGCCCGTAGACCACCGCCGAACCGCGGCGCGTGATCTTGACCCAATCGCCATGCCTCCAGATACCCGGATACGTCTCGAAGTACGCCTCGCGCAGCCGGGAACCGTCCGGGTCATTCCAGAACGAGACCGGCATCGACGGCATCGGTTCGGTGATCACCAGCTCGCCGACCTGCTCGACCACCGGCTCGCCGTGGTCGTCGAACGCCGCCGCGGCCACGCCCAGCGCGCGGCAGGACAGTTCGCCGAGCCACACCGGCACGTCCGGCGCGGCCGCGACGATCGCCGCGCACAGGTCGGTGCCGCCGGAGACCGAGCAGATCTGCACGTCCCGCCCGATCGCGTCGGCGATCCAGCGGAAACCCTCCGACGACAACGGAGAACCGGTCGAGCCGACCACGCGCAGCGCGCTGAGGTCGTGGCGCTCGGCCGGGGCGAGGCCAGCTTTGAGGCAGCTCTGGATGAACGGCGCGGACGTGCCGAAGTAGGTGACGCGGTGCTGTTCGGCCAGATGCCACAGCGCGTTCAGGTCCGGATGGCCGGGACTGCCGTCGTACAGCACGATCGTGGCTCCGACGAGAAGTCCGGAGGCGACGAAGTTCCACATCATCCAGCCGGTGGTGGTGAACCAGAAGAACCGGTCGCCCGGCCCGAGCCCGCTTTGCAGGCCCAGTGCTTTGAGGTGTTCGACGACGATGCCGCCGTGCCCTTGCACGATCCCCTTCGGGAGCCCGGTCGTGCCCGAGGAATACAGGATCCACAACGGATGCGCGAACTCCACCGGCTCGTACGCCAGCTCTCCGCCAGCGTGTTCGGCGAGCATCGCGTTCCAGTCGATGACGCCGTCGAGAGTCCCGTCTCCCAGGTATTTCACCAAAACAGTGGCTGCCAGCGCCGGAATCTGTTCCCGCAGCTGCTGAACAGTGTCGCGGATGTCGAATTTCCGGCCGTTGTAAGCATATCCGTTCACCGCGATGAGCACCTTCGGCTCGATCTGGGTGAACCGGTCGGCGATCGCACGGATCCCGAAGTCCGGGGAACACGACGACCAGATCGCGCCGAGGCTGGCGGTGGCGAGGAAAGCGATGAGCGTCTGCGGGCAGTTCGGCGCGAGCGCGACGACGCGATCTCCTTTGCCGACACCGAAAGCGCGCAACGCGGCCCGCGCAGCGGCGACGTGCGCGCGCAGGTCGCCGTAGGTGAGTTGCTCGGCGAGACCGTCTTCGCGGTGGAAGATCACCGCGAGTTCGTCGTCGGCCTTCGTCGCGCCGCCTGTGTCCGGGCTCAGCGAGTGTTCGGCGTAGTTGAGCGTGCCGCCGTCGAACCATTTCGCGTCCGGCATCGCGCCGGACAGGATTTCCCGCGGCTGCTCGTGCCAGCGCACGCCGAAGAACTCCGCCACCGCGGTCCAGAACTCCGGAACGTGCTCGACCGAGTAGTGCCACAGGTCGTCGTAATCGGCCAGGTCGACGCCGCGTTGCTCGCGCAGCCATCGGCGGAAGGCTTCGATCTTCGTGTCAGCGACCCGGTTGGGGTCGGGTCGCCAAAGCACCTCGGGAACTGCGGCGTTCTCGGTCACTCGCCGATGCTAACCCCGGGATGCTCGCAAAGTCCGGTTACGCCAGTGCCCACTCCGGACAGCAGCGCGCGGACGACGTCCAGGACGAACTCGCGCGTCAACTCCTGATGGCCGAACAGCGCACGGAACACGACGGGAGCGGCGAACAGGTCCAGCAGCAGGTCGACGTCCTGGCCGGGGCGGAGTTCCCCGCGTTCCTGCGCCTTGCGCAGCGACCCGACGCAGGCCTCCCGACGAGGGGCCCAGAACGTGGCCAGGAAGTCTTCCCGCAGTTCCGGGTCGTCCGCCAGATCGACGGTCAGCGCCGGGAGGACCCGACCGAAAACCGGGTCCTCCAGCCCGATCCGGAGGGCGTCGAGGTGGCCGACGAGATCGCAGGACGTGCACCCGGTGTCGAGGTCCACGACCCCGGTGCGCGCCTCCGCCAGCGCCGCGACCACCACGTGCTTCTGGCTTTTCCACCGGCGGCGGATCGCGGGTTTGGTGGTGCCCGCGCGCTGGGCGATGGCCTCCATGGTCAGCGCCGAATAGCCGGATTCCCGGATCAGTTCGCACACCGCGACCAGCACGGCGTGGTCGATCCGCTCGTCCCGTTGGCGCGCCATGGATTCTCCCGCTATTCGTTGAGCAGAACGACCTTACCGAACGATTTCCCGTGCTCCACGTGCTGGAGGGCGGCCGCGGCGTCGGCGAGCGGGAACACGCGGTCGCGCACGACGGATAGCTGGCCATCGGCGACCAGCTTGAGGACGCGGTCCCACGACTTCCGGCGTTCTTCCGGCGACACCGAGGTGAGACTGAACGCGAACAGCGTCGGCGACGTCTGGAAATTGCTCATCAACGCCCCGAAGGCTTCCGGTTCCGGAATGCCCGCGGTCCCTCCACAAAGGACATAGCGGCCGTTGGGACGCAACAGTTCCAGGTGCTCGCGGACCTGCGGGCCGGCCACGGTGTCGATGACGACGTCGTAGGTCTCCCCGGGACGCTCACGGGTGCGGTCGACGATTTTCGCGGCACCGAGCGCTCGCAGCCGTTCGCCGTACTCCGGCGAGGAAGTCACCGCGGTCACCTCAGCTCCGCGGGCGTGGGCGATCTGGGTCGCGAGCACGCCGATCCCGCCGCTCGCGCCGCGGACGAGCACTCGCTCGCCGGGCCGCACCGCAGCACGACGCACGGCACCTTCCGCGACCAAGGCGTTGACGCCCAAGGCGACCGCGTCGGCCGGGTCGAGGTTATCGGGCACGGGGTACAGCTGATCCGTGTCGGCCACGGCCTGCTCGGCATAGCCGCCGGAAAGGATCAGCGCCAGCACCCGCTGGCCGTTTTCGATCCGCCCAGCGACCTCGACGCCAGGCACCGAAGTAACACCGTTCCGCAGGTACATGAGGTCGACGTAACCCACGCCGATCGCCTCGACCTCGACCACGGCTTGCCCTGGCCCGGGAGCCGGGTCGGGTGTTTCGGCCAGGACGAGCCGCTGCTGGGGTTCGACAAGCACCGCTTTCACGGGGTGGTTCCTCTCGCTTTAACATTCCGATCCGGATCGGAACATTATTCGAGCACGCAGCGCCCCGTCAAGGGCACTGCCGGAGATCAGCGGAGGTGCGCGTCGAACCAGGCGAGGGTGCGCTGCCAAGCCTCTTCCGCCGCGCTGGGGTCGGCGTCGAAGCGGTGGTTCGCGCCCGGATAGCGCACGACGTTCGTCGCGACCTTCGCCGACGCCGCGGCCTCGCGCAGCTGCTCCACCTCGGCCTCGCCCGCCTCGTCGCCGGCGTCGCCGTACATGCCGAGCCACGGGCTGGTCACGCGGCCGGCGATCTCGAGCAGCTTCGGTAGCTCCGTCACCGCCTGGCCGCCGACGCTCACCGCCGCGCCGAACTTGCGGTGCGAGGCGACTACCAGCGCCGCCGTGCCACCGAGGTCGAAGCCGACGACGCCACGCAGATCGGCGTCGACACCGCGGTCGGTGAGCCATTCCAGGGTGCGGTCGGTGGCGTCGAGGAGATCGCGCTGAGTGAGCTGTTCGCCGGACTCGATGTGCGGCGTGACGGTGAGCCAGCCTTCGCCGGCAAGGCTTTTGACCAGCAGCAGAACGCCGTCGGTGACCCCGCTGCCCTCGTGCAGGACCACCAGGCCGCCGCGAAGCGCGCCGTCGGGTTCGGCGAAGGTGAGGCGCAGGGTGCTGCCGTCGGTACGCTGGTGATCCACGGTGGTCGTCGACGTCATCGCCTCATGCAATCACCTTCGGGTGAACATTGGGAACCTTTCCGGATCGGCCGGGGCGAGATACGGTGACCCCGTCGTCCCGTGAAAACCGAGGAGTTCCGACGATGCCGTCCCTCGCCCCCCGCCCTGACCTCGATTCGTTGCCGAAGTACGTCCCTGGCCGGACGATCGAAGGGGCCATCAAGCTCGCGAGCAATGAGGTGCCCGGCGGTCCGCTGCCGAGCGTCCAGGCGGCGATCACGGCTGCGGTAACCGGAGTGAACCGGTACCCGGACAACGGTTCCCAGGCCTTGCGCGAGCGGCTTTCGCGTCGGCTGGACGTTCCGGCCGAACGGCTCGCGATCGGCTGCGGCTCGGTTTCGCTGTGCCAGCAGATGATCCAGGCGCTGTGCGGTCCCGGCGACGAGGTGCTGTTCGGCTGGCGGTCGTTCGAGGCCTACCCGATCGTGGTCCAGGTGGCGCTCGCGACGGGCGTGAAGGTTCCGCTGACGCCGGAGCACGGGCTGGACCTCGACGCGATGCTGGCGCGGATCACCGACCGCACCAAGCTGGTGTTCGTCTGCAACCCCAACAATCCGACCGGCACCGTGCTGCACCGGGACGAGATCGAGCGATTCCTCGAAGCGGTGCCGCCGCACGTGCTCGTGGTGCTGGACGAGGCGTACAAGGAATTCGTCACCGACCCCGAGGTTCCGGACGGCGTCGAATTCACGCGGACGCACAGCAATGTGGCGGTGCTGCGCACGTTCTCGAAGGCGTACGGGCTCGCCGGGCTGCGCGTCGGGTACGCGGTGGCGCCAGAGCCGATCGCGCAGGCGCTGCAGCAGGTGTACGTGGCGTTCTCGGTGAACAGCATCGCGCAGGTGGCCGCGATCGCGTCGCTCGACGCGGAGGACGAACTGCTCGCCCGGTGCCGCGAAATCATCTCCGAGCGCACCCGCGTGCGGGACGCGTTGCTGGAGGCGGGTTACGAAATCCCGCCGACGCAGGCGAACTTCGTGTGGTTCCCGCTCGGCGAGCGCACCGCGGCTTTCGCGGAGCACATGCTCGACCGGAAGCTGATCGTGCGGCCGTTCCCCGGCGAGGGCGCGCGGGTGACGATCGGGACGCCGGAGGAGAACGACCTGATGCTGGCCGCGGCCAAGGAATTCCAGGCTATTTGAGGATGAGCTGCACGACCGCGGCGAGCCCGATCACGACGATCACGCCGCGGAGCACGGTGGGCGGCAGCTTGCGGCCGATCCTGGCCCCGAGCTGCCCGCCGATCGTGGACCCGAGCGCGAGCAGCCCGATCACCGGCCAGCTCACCGGGGCGACGAACGCGTAAATCGTGCCCGCGACGATGTTCACGACCGCGGACAGCACGTTTTTGACGCCGTTGAGGCGCTGCAGCGGTTCGGACAGCAGCATGCCCATGACGGCCATCATCATCACGCCCTGCGCGGCGGTGAAGTAGCCGCCGTAGATGCCGATGACGAAGAGCAGCCCGAACAGCAACGGCCCGGCGTGATGCTCGCTCCCGTTGGCCTCGCGGCGCTTCTGCACCCACTTCGACACCTTGGGCTGAACGATCACGAGCACGACGGCCAGCCCGACGAGCACCGGCACGATCTTCTCGAAGGCGTCCTTGGGAAGCGTCAGGAGGAGAATGGTGCCGCCGATGGCCCCGAAGAACGAGGCGACGGCGAACCGCACTACCTGCGGCCAGTACCCGACGAGTTCGTGCCGGTAGCCATACGCGCCGCTGATCGTGCCGGGCGCGAGCCCGACCGCGTTGGACGTCGTAGCGGTCACCGGCGGATACCCCAGCGCGACGAGCACCGGGAACGTCACGAGCGTCCCGGAACCGACGACGGTGTTGATGGTCCCGGCCCACATCCCGGCGATGAAGATGACGACGGCATGCCACCAGGTCATAAAGCACTCACCCGGAGACCCTAAGCAGGACCCTCGGCACTCGGCGACGCGATGTGTCCGGTCAGACACTCGAAGGAACCGCCGGAGGGCGCGCTGACGGCTTCGTGCCGGGCGCGATTTCGGCTCGCCGACTATCCCGTCGGGCACGCGCATCCGACGGGATCAGTCCTGGCGCGAACGTGCGCTCAGCTTCGCGCTTCGACCTCACCACCCCTCCGCAACCGCATCTCCGTCGGCGCACCTGTCGCCCGCGTTCCGGCTCAATCGCCGATCCGCACTCCGTCGGCCGTCAGCCCGAGTCCCGGCTCCGCCTCAGCCGCTCGCCGGTACCTCACCGTTCAAAAACGCAAAACTCGTTCCCCTCCGGATCCGCCATCACGTGCCACTCCCGGTCCCCTCCTCGCTGCGCCACCATCCGCGCCCCGGCCGCACTCAGCTCCTCCGGATCTCCCCACACGTCCAGGTGCATCCGGTTCTTCACCGTCTTGCGCTCCGGCACCGGGTTCAGCCAGATCAGCGGCCCCTCGCCGCCGGGGTCGACGATCGCGACCGGCCAGTCCGGCGAGCGCTCGCCGGGCGGACTCCGGCGGACATAACCCAGCGCCGAGCACCACCAGTCCGCCAGTGCCTGATGATCAAGAGCGTCGAGCGCCAGGTCTTTGAACTTCGCGGGCATGATCCCCTCCCCTTCCTGCCAAGGATGGTGACACCCGCCACCGACAATTTCCCGCGTCCCGAGTCGCCACCTGCCAGGATGGGCGGCGTGGCCCACGAAACCGACCAGGTCTGGAGCGCCACGGTCGACCATCTGCGCGCGATGATCGACTCGGGCGAGCTTCCGCCGGGCTCGCGCCTGCCCGCGGAACGCGCGCTGTGCGAGCAACTCGGCATCAGCCGCGGGTCGTTGCGGCAGGCGTTGCGCGTCCTGGATTCGATCGGTTACGTCCAGATCCGCGCCGGTTCGGGCACTTACGTCCGCGAGCAAGGCACCGCGGAAAGCCCGCTGAGCAGCTGGTTTTCCGAGCATGAGCAGCTCGTGGAGAAGCTGTTCGACCTGCGCGCGACCGTCGAGCCGACGTTGGCCGAGCGGCTCGCGCGCCAGCACACGCCGCGCATAGTGCAGCGGCTCGCGGACAACGTCGCGGAGATGGAAGAGGCCGCGGCGGCTGGCGACATGTTGCGCGTCATCGCGACCGACGCCGAATTCCATCGGGTGATCGCGGGCAACGCGGGCAATGACGACGTCGCTGACCTGCTCCGTTCGGTGCTCGCCCTGGTCGGCGAGGAGCGCCGGGCCGCGCTGCGATTGCCTGGCCAGATCCGCAAGGCCGTGGCCGAGCACCGCGCGATCCTCGACGCCGTCAGCCGTTCGGACGCGGCGGCGGCCCGCGAGATCACCCTCAAACACTTGCTGGACGCGAAAACCTACGCCCACGACTACGCGTCTTCCTGAAACCCGATCCACAGGCGCTTCGCCACCCCTCCGGTTGATGCCGCGCCCGGCAATCAGCGCTACAGTCTTCACAAGTTTGTGAAAACTTTGCCGCGACGGGGGCTGACCGTGGAGAAAGTGCACTTCACCGAGGAGAAAGCGACCAACCTCGGCACGCTGTACGCCCGCGCGCTCGACGCTCGCCGAAAAGACCCGATCCTCGGCGACACCGCCGCCGACGAAGCGGTCAAAAAGATCGACTACGACTTCCGCAAACTCGGCGTGAACGAGAACGCCGCGGTCTCCGTCGCGATCCGGGCGCGCGCGATCGACGAAATGGCCGCGAAGTGGCTGGCCGAGCACCCCGACGCGGTCGTCGTGCATCTCGGCTGCGGGATGGACACCCGCGTGTACCGGCTCGATCCGCCGGTGTCGGTCACCTGGTTCGACGTGGACTATCCCGAGGTCGTCGACGTCCGCGGCCGGATCTACCCGGAGCGGCCCGGGTACTCGACGATCGGCTCGTCAGTCACCGATTTCGGCTGGCTCGACCAGGTTCCCGGCGACCGCGAGGCGCTGATCGTGGCCGAGGGGCTCACGATGTACCTCACCGCGGAGTCCGGCACCGAACTGGTCCGCAGGCTCGTCGGCAAGTTCCCGTCCGGCCGGATCGTGGTCGATTTCTTCAGCTCGCTCGGCATCAAGGCGCAGACGATCAACCCGGTGGTCCGCCGCGCGGGCGCGACTTTGCATTGGGGCATCGACGATCCGCACGAACTGGAACGCTACGGCCTCCGCCTGGTGTCCTGTTTGGACGCGACGGACTGGGCGAGCGACGAAACCCTGGCGAAGATCCCGACCGCGTCCCGGCTGGCATTGCGCGCGTCGGCGTTGTTCCCGGTGATCCGCAAGATGGGGCGGATCGCGGAGTGGGATTTCTGAATCGCCAACCGACCTGACGCAACTGCTCGGGCGCACAGCCAGCCGCTCGATCAGCATCTCGTACGGCTCACCCAGCGCCACGCGGCACGATCCCGTCTCGGTCGGGGCAAACCGTGCGATAGCGGCAGTTACCGGGTTTCCAGCACCCGAGCCACGAACCGGCTGATCTTCTCGGTCATCCGCTCGACCAGTTCCTCCTCCGAAAGCGACTCCTTCGGTTGCGGAACCGCCGGCCGGAGTTCGCCGCGCAGATAAGCGCTGCACGCCAGGTCGGAGCACAAATACGTGCCCACCGTGTTGCCGTTGCGACCGGGTTTTCCGGCCAGCCGTGCGGTGAACAGCGTGATGTCGGCGAGCGGATGCGTCGTGGAGCAGAACGCGCACATGTTGCTGCGCAGCCGCGATTTCGGCGGCGACGCGGCGCGCAGCGACAGGCCGATCACCTCGTCTCCATGCGCCACGACGAGGTACGCCCGGCCGGGCGCTTTCACGTCGCGCCAGCCCAGGAAGTCGCGCTTCTCCCACGGAATGTCCGCCGGGAGCGTGACGGACTTGGCTTCCCCGCGGGAACAGTTGACGAACGAGGCGCGGATCTCGGCGGGGTCGAGCGGTTGCATACGACCACGCTAACCATCACCGGCCCGCGGCGGCGACGGGTTTTTCGCTCCCAGGCCCGGCACCCCATACGATCTGCGAGTGCGCACGATGATCGCGGGGAGGTTCCGGCTGGTTCTGCGCACCAGTCTGGGCTTCGCCGCGCTCGGTGTCGGGTCGAGTGTCGCCGGTGCCGGAGTCGTCGCGTTGCTGCTGCTCCTGCAGGGTTTGCCGGAGGACGTCGACGACCGCGGCTGGGTGCTCGGCGTCACCGCGGCGGGAGTGGTCGCGCTCGCCCTGATCGTCGGCACGCTCTGGACCGCCTACCTGCAACGTCGCACCGTGGTGTGGTTCACGATCGGCCGCCCGCCGACCGCGGACGAGGCCAAACGGGCGCTGCGGCTGCCCTTTGACATGGCCGTGGTGAGCGGCACGCTCTGGCTGATCGGCGCGCTCGCGCTCGGCATTCTTGCCGGCGTCCTCGGCTCGATCGGCGACGCGGCGGGCATCGCGCTCACCATCGGGCTCGGCGGGCTGACCACGGTCGGGCTCACCTATCTGGCCGCGGAATGGGTCGCGCGGCCGGTGATGACGATGGCGCTCGACGTGCTGCCGCCGCGTGGTTCGCTGCCGGTCACCGTGCTGACGCGGCTGGTCGTCACGTGGGTACTGGCCAGCGGCGTGCCGCTGATCGGCGTGCTGCTGGTGACCACGCCGCCCGATCTCGGCCGCCACGGGAACCCGACCGCGAGCCTGATCGTGCTGTCCGTGACCGGCCTGACCACCGGCGCGATCGGCACCGCGCTCCTGTCCCGTGCGGTCGCCGCGCCGCTGCACCGGCTGCGGATCGCGCTGGACGGAATCGCGCGCGGCCGCAAGGACGTGCACGTCGACGTGGACGATTCCAGCGAGATCGGGATGCTGCAGACGTCGGTCAACGACCTCGCCGCCGGGCTGCGCGAACAGGACCGGATGCGCGACCTCTTCGGCCGCCATGTCGGCACCGACGTCGCCCGGCACGCGCTCGAATACGGCGCTTCGCTCTCCGGCGACGTCCGCGAGGTCACCGCGCTGTTCGTGGACGTCGTGGACTCGACAGCGCTCGCGTCACGCACTCCACCGCAGGAATTGGTCGAGAAGCTGAACCGGTTTTTCGCGAGCGTGGTGTCCGCAGTGGACGCTCGCGGCGGGCTGGTCAACAAGTTCCAGGGCGACGCCGCGCTGTGCGTCTTCGGTGCGCCGACCCGGCTGTCCGACGGACCGACGATGGCACTCGCCGCGGCCCGCGCGATCCGGGACGCGGTCATGTCGGAAGGCGAGCTGGACCTGGGCATCGGCGTCGCGACCGGGCAGGTGTTCGCTGGGCAACTCGGCGCGTCGAGCCGCCTGGAGTACACCGTGATCGGCGACGCGGTGAACGAAGCCGCGCGGCTCACCGAACACGCGAAAGCCGTGCCGTCGCGCGTGCTCGCCAGCGAAACGACGGTGAAGTCCGCGCTGGGCGGCGAACGCGAACACTGGCGGCTGCACGGCGAACTCCACCTCCGCGGCCGCCATCGCGAGACCCGAACCTGGACGACCTAGCGCCTCGTGAGTGTTTATCCCGGTTCTAACCGGGATTGCCACTCACGAGCCTTCCCGGCCCTCGTTCATCACCGCCGTGATCCGGACCAGAAAGTCCCGCACCACGGCGTTCTCAGCCACGCTCAACTTCCGCGTCACCGCGTCCAGCTTCTCGATCGCCGGCCGCCACACCGCTGCCGCGACCGCGCGGGCCTGCTCGGTCGCCGTGACCGCCACCCGGCGCCGATCGGTGTCGCTGCGAACGCGCGCCAGATAACCGGCCTCTTCCATCCGGTCCACCAGCGTGGTCGCCGACGGGCCGCTGATCCCGAGGCGGCGGCCTAATTCCACCGGACCCATCGGCCCGTGATAGTTCAGGAGCGCGATCGCGGTGAGGTCGTTCGCGTTCATCCCGACGCTCTTCGCCATCCGCGCCATCAGGTCGCGGCTGGCCTCGATGACGTCCCGCACCGCGAAGGTCGTCTCGTTCACGCGCTCGATCGCTGCCTGGTTCTCGTCCACGCGATCTTCCTTGTCAGTAGGGAAACTAATAGATAGATTATCTATGTACCTAGTCAACGGCAAGGAGGGCATCATGACCCGTCGCAGTCTTCTCGTTTCCGGAGCCAGCATCGCCGGTCCCGCGCTCGCTTCCCGGCTCGCGCGGTCCGGCTGGGACGTCACCATCGTCGAGCGGTTCGACCATCTGCGCGAGGAGGGCCAGAACGTCGACATCCGCGGCGTCGGCCGCCAGGTGCTGCGCAAGATGGGTCTCGAAGAAGCGGTCCGCGCCGCGCACACCGGCGAGATCGGCACGCAGTTCGTGGACGAACGCGGACGCGTGGTCGCCGAGTTCCGCGCCGGGGAAGGCGACTCCGGTGGTGGAACCGCCGAGATCGAAATCCTGCGCGGCCAGCTGTCGAGGCTGCTGTATGAGCAGTCAGCCGGCGAGACGACGTATCGATTCGGCGACCAGATCCAGGCGCTGCACGACGACGGAAGCGGCGTGGACGTCGACTTCCAGAGCGGCCAAACCCAGCGCTTCGACGCCGTGGTCATCGCCGAAGGCCTGCGTTCCCGCACCCGCGCGATGCTGATGCCGGACGTACGTCCGCACGAGCTTGGCCTCTACACCGCACACCTCGCGCTCCCGCGCATCGCCACCGATAACGCTTGGTGGCGCACGATGTTCTGCGGCCGCGGCCGGATGTTGTTCCTCCGCCCGGACAACGTCGGCACGATGCGCGCCGGGCTGTTCTTCCTGTCCGACGTACGCGGCCTCGACCGGCTCACGCCCGAAGACACGGTGTCCGTGCTGCGCAAGACGTACGCCGACGTCGACTGGGAAGGACCGCGCGTTCTGGCCGAAATGGACAACGGCTCGCTGTACCTGGAGGACGTCGGCCAGGCGAAACTCCCGACGTGGAGCCAAGGCCGGATCGCGCTGCTCGGCGACGCGGCTTACTGCGCTTCGCCGGTCAGCGGCATGGGCACGACGCTCGCCCTCACCGGCGCGTACATCCTGGCTGGCGAACTCATGACGAACGAAGACCCACGGGCCGCGTTCGGTGAGTACGAACGCCTGATGCGACCGTTGGTCACCGAGGCGCAGCGGCTTTTCCCCGGCGCGCCGCAGGTGACGATGCCGCGCGCGCAGGCGCATCGGACCGCGATCCATGCCGCGCTGCGGATGGCGAGCACGCCGTTGGCGCGGCGGTTGGGCAAGGCGGCGGGAAGGGTGGGGAAGCCTCGGTCGGAGGCGATCGTGCTGCCGGAGTACGCGTAGCTCGTGAGTGGCGATCCCGGTTCTAACCGCGATCGCCGCTCACGACAGCTCAGGCCAGGTCAGCACCGTCGAACCCCAGGTCAGCCCGGCCCCGAACGCCGTCAGCAGCACCCGGTGCCCCGGCGTCAGCGTCCCGTCGGCGACCGCGTCCGCGAGCGCCAACGGGATCGACGCCGCGCTGGTGTTGCCGACCCGGTCGATGTTCGCCACCACCGCGTCCGCGGGCATGCCGAGCTGTTTCGCGGTCGCCTGCAGGATGCGGATGTTCGCCTGGTGCCCGACGAACCGGTCGACGTCGCCGACCATCCAGCCCGCCTGTTCCAGCACCTCGCGCGAGGATTCCGCCATCCGCGCGCACGCCTGCCGGAACACCGCCGTGCCCTGCATGACCAAGTACCGGTCCTTCGGATTCTCCGGCACCCGCTGCGCCGCTCCGCCCGCCTCGACCCACAGCAGCTTGGCCAGTTCACCCTCGCTGTGCAGGTCGAACGGGCCCAGCGCGCCGCGTTCGCCGGGCTCGCCCGCGCGCAGCAGCACGGCGCCGCCGCCGTCGCCGAAGATCGGCACCGTGGTGCGATCGTCCGGGTCGACCAGCGAACTGAACACGTCCGCGCCGATCACCAGCACCCGCTCGGCGATTCCGCCGGCGATGAACCCGGCGGCGGTCGCGAGCGCGTAGATGAAGCCGCTGCACACCGCGTTGACGTCGAGCGCGGGCACCGTGCCGAGGCCGAGCCGGGCCGCGACCTGCGGCGCGGTGGCCGGGCACAGCTGGTCGGCGGTCGAGGTGGCGAGCACGACGGCGTCCGCGTGCCCGTCCGGGCCGAGCGCCGCCCTGCCCGCCTCCTCGGCGAGGTCCACTGTGGACTGGCCGGGCGCGACCCGGCGGCGCTCGCGGATGCCGGTGCGGGTGCGGATCCACTCGTCGCTGGTGTCCAGGCGGGCCGCGATCTCCTGGTTCGTCACCACGTGTTCGGGCAGCGCGCCGCCGATTCCGGCGACGACGGCGGCACGGTGGCGCGACCGGACAGCGCTCATGGCGGAACCTCCCAGACCGGCTTGTTGGCGGACGTCGCCGGTTGCCTCCCTTGTATGGCCTACCCCTGGGTAGACCGGTCAGTTGTGTTCCACGTCACTAAGAGACCTCTTCCACATTCGCTCGATAGGAGGTATTGCGAGCAGCGCTTCTGCGGCGTGGTAAACCCGAGGCTTTTTGTCGGTCCGCCCGGTTAGCCTGAAGCGTGCGCACTCCCGACCTGGACCAGCTCGATCTCGCCATCCTGTCCTGCCTGCAGAACGACGCCCGCACGATCGCCGAGGTCATCGGCTCCAAAGTCGGCCTGTCCGCCGCGGCCGTGCAGCGGCGGATCAAGCGGCTGCGCGAAGCCGGAGTGATCGAGAAGGAGATCGCGGTGCTGTCCCCGGCCGCGCTCGGGCTGGACATGACGTTCGTCGTCATGGTCGAGATGGAGCGCGAGAGCGTGGCGGTGCTCGACGGCTTCCGCGCCCAGGTCCTCGCCGACGACTGCGTGCAGCAGTGCTACTACGTCACCGGCACCGCGGACTTCGTCCTCCTGGTCACCTGCCCGGACATGGCGGCGTTCGAGACTTTCGCGCGGCGGATGTTCTTCGACAACCCCCACGTCCGGCACTTCACCACGAGCGTGGCGATGGACCGGGTCAAAGTGGGCCTTACGCTGCCGCTTTCCTGATCCGCGCGGAAACGCAAGGGTTCTGTGTCCGGTGTTACGCGCATCCGGCCTGATGCAACCGATCGCGTGAACGTCGGCGGAACGACGTCATGTGCCCCCGGGTCGATCATCTCCCTGCCGACCAGTTCGCGAGGCGCGAACGACCGGAGGACCCCAGGAGCAGCCGTGCACACCACCGACGCCGTACACCAGACCCAGTTCGTACTGCTGAACGAGAGCACTACGCCGGTGCTGTCCCGCCTCTCCTTCCACGTGTCGGAGCCTTACGCGGTCACCGTGGCGTTCCGGACCGAACGCGGCCGGTGGATCGAATGGACCTTCGCCCGCGAACTGCTCGTGTCCGGACTGGACGAGCCCACCGGAATCGGCGACGTGCGGATCCGGCCGGACCTGTCCGAGGACGAAGCCTTGCTGACGCTGGAAATCGAGTCGCCCGACGGTTACGCATCGTTCGAGCTGGAGCGCGCCGACCTCGAGGCGTTCCTGGAATCTTCCTACGAGCTGGTGCCGTTCGGAGCCGAGAGCGAGCACTTCGACATCGACGGGCTGATCGAGGAGATCAGCAACGTGTGACAAAGACCTGCCGATCCCGCGGCAATTGAGGACAGGGGCGGTTCGAGTGCGCTGGAGGCACTCGAGCCGCCTTTGTCGCATGTGGACCCCGCGTAAGCCAGAGCACAGCGGCGTCCGGAAAAACCGGCGCATAGTCCTGGTGATCTTGGGCATCAACCGGTTGCCCGCGAAGCACGCGGCGAAACCGGCTGGCAGCCAGCTCGAACTGCCGCTGACGTTCAAGAACACTTCGTCCCGCGACTTCGACCTGCACGGACCGGTGGACTCGCTGCTGCGCCGGGAAAACGGCCCGGCGCACCACATCCTGGCCCTGGGGCGCACCGCGATCGCGAAGATCACCGTGCTCCCGTCCGGCCCGAACCCTCCGGCCTGGACCGCGCAAAGCCTCACGATCCCGCCGGGCCAGACCAAGGCGCTGAAGGCCGCGTGGCCATCGAACGTCGCGATCACCCGCCAGGACGGCGCGCCCCATCCGGGTGCCTGGGCCGACGGGATCACCGCCGACGCGTCCTGAAAAGGAGTGCCCGCGCCGGGACTGGCGCAGGCACTCCCAGGATCAGCCTCGGACGAGCGTCGTGCCGGTCGCGGACAGCGCGACGTTCACCGGGTAGTAGTAGCTGTTGACGGTGTCGCCGCCGGAAACCATGCCCTGCGCCTGGTTTCCGCTGATGAACGAACCGCCGGAGTCGCCGTGGTCGGACCGGGCGTTGGTCAGCACCATGCCGGTCACGGTGCCCTCCTGGTAGCGCACGGTCTGGTTCTTCGCGCGGATCGTGCCGCAGGTCCAGCCGGTGGTGGAACCGGACTTGCAGACCGAAGCGCCGACCGCGGCCTCAGTGGAACCCGCGACGCGAGTGCCGTTGTTGATCTGGCCGACCGGGGTCCAGTTGCTGTTGACCCGCGCGGCCGCGTAGTCCGCGCCGGGGAAGCGGTAGGTGGAGAACTGGCCCATCGCGACGCGGTTGTAGCCGGACAGCGCGCCGCCGCCGGTGAGCGCGGCGCAGTGGCCGGCGGTCAGGAATCCGCCGTTCACCGAGAATCCGACGGAGCAGCGGGACGAACTGCCGATGTAGTACGCGTCCCCGCCGAGCACGTTGTAATGCGCCTTGGGCACCGCCGAGGTTTCCGTCACGCTGACCGCCGCACTGTCCACACTGGACTGCCGGACGAACTGCTCCGCCGCGCCGCGCTGTCCCTTGAGGACAGTCAGGCTGATCCGGTTGCTCGCGGTGTCGATGCCCCAGCCGGTGACCGACTTCGGCGCGGCCTTCTCCTGGGCGTTGAGCTTCTGCACGGTCGAGTCGAGCTGCCGGGCGCTGAACCGGACGACCTGTGCCTCGGCACCGGCCGCGCGTACCTGGCCGACGAGCGCCGCGTCGGTCACCGAGACCACGGCCTTGCCGGTCGCCGCGTTGAAGCTCGTGCCGCTGAAGCGTTCGCCGAGCGCCTTCTCCAGTGCCGCGCCGACCTTGTTCGCGGCCTCCTCGTTCGCGAGCCGGGCGAGTGCCTGGCCGTGGGTGAGGCCGAGGTCGCGCTGCATCGCCGGGACCATGTCGGGGTTGAGCGGGGCGGCGCTCGCGGCCGGGACACCGGCGAAGATCGCCGTCACCGCCGCGGCAGCGGTTGCGGCACCGAGGAATCTGATGGCTTTCATGCTTCTCCCTCGCGTTCGGTTCCCCCCGGCCTCGAAGGGTGCGGCGGTGGTCCAATCCACTGCAATAAGGGGGCGGGAGAATAGGTAGCGGAGCAATCCTTAAGTAGGGACTTGCGCGACTACCGAGCGTTGGCCGCCGGAGCGGGCGTCCGTGGGTTGTTCCGCTGAACCGGGCAACTCCGCGCGGTTTCGCACTCTTTGTGACCGCACGCCGGGTTTTCTTCTGCCATTCGGTGACCGCAGGAGAGGCAGACGTGTGAGGAGCGTGCCCGCGTACCCGCCGAGAGTCGGTTTACCGCGCCCCGCGCACTGCTTAAGCTCCGGGCGAAACGGACAAGACGCTCGCTGGGGAGGTCGTGATGTGGCCGGCCGTTCCGACGTTGGTTTCCGTGCGTCCGCGTCCGGCGGCTTTCGTCGGACGCGACCGCGAACTCGCCGCCGTCGCTGAAATTCTCGTTCACCGTCCCGCCGCGGTGCTGGTCGAGGGCGCACCCGGAATCGGCAAGACCCGGTTGCTCGCCGAACTCGCCGCCCGGCCGGAGCTTTCCCGGATCCGCGTGCTGCGCGGCGCGTGCCCGCAGCTGGCCGAGCCCTTTCCGTACGGTCCGGTGCTGGAAGCATTGCGCACCGCCGGGGATCGCCTCGGTCCGCTGAGCCCGGTTGCCGGTGCGCTGCAACCGCTTCTGCCGGAGCTGGCCGACGTTCTGCCGCCCGCGCCGGAACCGCTGCCGGACCCCGGCGCGCAACGGCATCGGGTGTTCCGCGCGTTCCGGGAACTGCTGATCGCTTGCGGCCCCACCGTTCTGCTCATCGACGATCTGCATCGCGCCGACTCGGGAACCGGTGATCTGCTGCGGTTTCTCGCTGTCGACTGGCCGCCGGACCTGGGCGTGGTCGCCACCTGTCGCACCGGGAACTCCAGCGTCCGCAGGGTTCCCGGGGTACCCAGCGCGCAGGTCACGCTCGGTCCGTTGGACTGTGCGGCGGTCAGCGCGATGGCTCGCGATCTCCTGGGTTTGCCGCGGATCAACGCTGAGTTCGCCGCGAAGCTGCATGAGTACACCGCCGGGATTCCTTTCGTTGCTGAGGAAACTCTCCGCGCACTGCGTGGGGTCGAGCTGACCGACTCGGTGTTGGATCGGCTGGACGTTCCTGCCGCGCTTCAGGATTCGGTGTCCAGACAGCTGTCCGCGCTGCCGAAAGCCGCTGTGCAGCTCGCCAAAGCCGCAGCCGTGCTCAACATGCCTGCCGAACTCTCGGTGTTGAATGAGCTGACCGGGTTGCCCGAGGACGAGATCGCGTTGTCCGACGGCTTGCTGGACGAGGTCGACGACAATCGCTACGGCTTCCGGCATCCGTTCGCGCGCAAGGCAGTGTATGCTGGGTTGAGCGCGCCGGAACGAAAACTCTTGCATACCAAGGCAATGCATCTGCCAGGTCAATCACTGTCGCTGCTCGCCGCGCACGCCCACGCCGCCGGATGCGTCGAGGAATGGCAGCAGTACGCGGAAGAAGCTGCCGACGAAGCGATCGCGCACGGCGATACCGCACGCGCGATCGACTTGCTGCAGGCGATCGTCGCGAAAGCGGACGAGGACGCGGTCGGCCGGTTGGCGAAGAAGCTGAGCGACGTCGCGCTACGCGTCTTCCGCCCCGATGTCCATCTGACGTTGGAAAGAGTGCTCGAAGACCGGCCACTGCCACCAGCCGTGCACGGGACGATCCGGCTCGCGCTGGGCATGCTGCTGGTCCGCGTCGCCGGTCGGCTGGAGCAGGGTCGCGCGGCGGTCGAACGCGCCGTCGCCGAGCTGGCGGATCGCCCGGAATTGGCCGCGCGCGGAATCAACCTGCTCGCGTTGCCGTTCGACGGGCTCACGCCGCTGTCGTGGCACGAGCAGTGGATGCGCCGCGCCCGGGAAGTCCACTCTGGACTGTCCGATCCCGAACTGCGACTGACGCTCACCGGGGACCGGATCGCGACCGCCTCGCACATCGGCGACGGTTCGGCGTGGACGGAGTTCCAGACGCTGCCGGACACCGCGCCGAGTGTCGCCGAACGCGTCCAGCTGGCCCGGCTGTGGTGCAACCTCGCCGACGCGCAGTCGTGGGCCGGCCACCTCGACCGGACCGAAAAGCTGGTCGCCGAAGGCCTGCGCCGGGCTTCCGAAGCTGGCGCGCTGTACCCGAAAGGCCTGATCGAAGGTACCGCGGTGCGGCTCGCGTGGTTCCGCGGCAAGTGGGACGGCCTGGCCGAGGCGACCGAAGACGTCCGGACGCGGCATCCGGCGCTGGGCGCGATCGTCATGGAGACGTCGTTGGTGCTGGGCGGCCTGGCCGCGGTGCGCGGTGAGTTCGCGGCGGCGCGAAGACACTTGGCCGACGCCTCGGCGCACCGTCCGGGCGAAGGCCCTATCCCCGTTGTGTTGTGCGCGGCCTCGGTGTTGATCGGCGTGCACCTGTCGACCGACGACGTCGCCGCAGCCTGCGAAGCCGCTGATGTCGCTGTCGACGCCGCGCGCCGCAAAGGTGTGTGGGTCTGGGCAGCGTCGCTCGTCCCAGCCGCCGCGGAGGCGTACACGCGCGCAGACCGTTGGCACGACGCTGACGCGTTCGTCGAAGAGTTCGCGCGCGGCATCGAAGACCGCGACGCACCTCTCGCCGCCGCAGCCCTGCACGCTGGCCGCGCTGTCCTGACAAACGCCCGCGCGAAACACCTCGCCGCCGCGACGCTCTTCGACACCGCAGCCGACGCGTACGCAGAACTGCCGATGCCGTACCTCGCCGCAGGCATGCGTGAACGCGCTGCGCACTGTCGTCTCGAAGCAGGTCAAGACGGTGCGACAGCTGCGCTCAGCGAGGCCGCAACTGCGTACGTACAGCTAGGTGCCACACGCGACGCTGGCCGCTGCCATCACGTGCTTCGCGAACACGGTGCCTGGGCACCGTCGCAACGCGGCCGTCGCGGCTACGGTCGCGAACTGTCGCCGCGAGAGCGCGAAGTCGCCGAGATGCTCGCGGAGGGCCGGACGAACCGGCAGATCGCCGACGGTCTGTTCCTGTCGCCGCGCACGGTGGAGCAACACGTCGCGAAGGTGCTTCGCAAGCTAGGTGCGCGAAGCCGCACTGACGTCGCGCGGAAGCTGCCGAACGTTCCGTCACCCTGACACCGGTTCGTCCTCTTCGACCGCACTGCCCCACGACACGACTATCGCTGCGACGCGCCAACCCGCGGTCCGCGCCCTACCGTTGTTCGGATGGCTGACGAACGAGTGCCTGCCTGGCGGCGGGCGACCAAAGGCGAGACCCGGTGGCCCGCGGCGATCGTCGTCATCGGGACCCTGGCCCTGCAGCTCGCACTGCCCGACGAAATGGTGCTGCACCCGTGGTGGCTGCTGCCCTCGCTGACCGCCGTGCTGATCGTCGCGCTGCTGTTGCTCAACCCCGGCCGGCTCACCGAGTTCAACATCGTCGAGCGGATGGTCGCGCTGACCGCGCTCGCCGTCGTCAGTGTGCTCAACGGCGCGTCCGCGGTGCAGTTGGTGATCGGAATCGCGCAGGGCGCGCAACGCGGGCACGCCGTGCAGGTGCTGATCAGCGGCGTGGTCATCTACTGGACCAACATCGTCGTCTTCTCGCTCTGGTACTGGGAGTTCGACCGCGGCGGCCCGGCGCGACGCGCGGCGGGCCGGGCGAACTTCCCCGACCTGCAGTTTCCGCAGATGAGCGACCCGTCGATGGCCAAGGCCGAATGGGAACCGCGGTACCTGGACTACCTCTACACCTCGTTCACCAACGCCACCGCGTTCAGCCCGACCGACGTCATGCCGCTGCGGATCTGGGCGAAAATGACCATGATGGTCCAGGCCGGAATCTCGCTGCTGCTCGCGCTGATGGTGTTCGCCTGGGCGGTCAACGGCCTCCAGGGCTGAAACCCGCTGGCCTCGCCTGCGTCCGCCAGGTATATCTCCGGCCATGGAGCTTCCCGAACCGCCGTACTACGCGGTGATCTTCACGTCCCGGCGCACCGACGGCGACCGCGGTTACGCCGAGCGCGCCGCCTACATGGCCGAACTCGCCGCCAAACAGCCCGGCTACCTCGGCATGAACTCCGTCCGCGACGAGTCCGGGCTCGGCATCACCGTGTCGTACTGGAAGGACGAGGACTCCATCACCGCGTGGCGCACCAACCTGGAGCACACCGAAACCCGCAACCAGGGCCGCGCCGAGTGGTACCGCTCCTTCGACGTCCAAGTCTCGCGGGTCGAACGCGCCTACCGCTTCGAACGTCCGTGAAGGGAACCCTGAGGGACTCTGATTCCCTCAGGGTTCCCCTCACGACTTACTGCCGGTTCATCGAGAAACTCTGCCCGTCTGAGCCGATCGCGCCGGGCACCCACGTCGCACTGCCGCCGTCGTCCGCGTTGAGACCCTGCGGGCTCGTGTCCGCCAGGTTCTTGCCGTCGAATTTGACCCCGTCGAAGTTCACGCCGCCGTTGATCGCGGGGTACGAATCGGTCGGCGATTCGATGATCGCCTCCGCCGACGAGTGCTGCGCGTTCAACGACTGCGTGGTCGTCTTCGTCCAGCCCTGCGTGTCGTTCTTCAAGTCGAGTTTGTAGCTGTCGCCGCTGCGCGTGACCGTCGCGGTCAGGTGATCGCCCGCCGCCACTGGTGCTTCGCTAGCCGAGTAGTACACCGGCGCGGCCGGGTACATTTCGTACCACGCCTGGTATTGCGGGCTGCCGCTGGAGCAATCGGTAGCGACGCCGGTTTGCTCCACAGAGGACGATCCGTCGCCGTCGATGCCCACCCACGGCGCGAAGAGGTCGTTGCTGGAATTGCAGGTCGCCGACGGTTCGGTCCAGCCGGCGGTCGCGGTGGTGAAACTGCCGAAACTGACGTAACCGCCCCAGTTTCCGCCGGAGTAGTGGTCTCCGTGGAAGTGCTTGCCGAAGGTGACGGGCCCGGCTCCCGCGCCGGCGACGAGGGTCGCGGCCGCGAACGCGCCGACCGCCAGCAAACCGAGGGGACGACGGAAAGATCGTGAACTCATGGGCATCCAATCTGGTCACGGGAGTGCCTGCGCGTACCAGTGTTGAATTCGGTTGCCGGAGTTGGTAGCTACTTTCGAAGGGTATTCACATCTCGGGAAATCCTCACCAAATGTCCCGATTCTCCTGTGTGTACACGGAAGTCCGTGCCCGCCCGCCAGGGGAGGCGGCGGGCCGGCACGGACTCCTTCCGAAGTGGACTACCGCGCCGTACGGGCGTGCGCGGCGTCCACGAACTGGGTGGTGTACGTCTTGGACAAATCGATCTTGTCCTTCTTGGGCTTGACGTTGCTGGAAGAAGCGCCCAGCACCTTCAGCACGTTCTGCGCGCCGGACGGGTCCATCCGGCCGTCCTTGGTGAACATCGGCAGACTGTCCTTGAGCGACTTGACGTACAACGCCTTGTCGCCGCCCGCGAACGACGGCGGCATCAGATCGGCCACCTGCTCCGCGGTGTGCGTGGAAAGCCACTTCAGCGAATTCACATACGCAGTGGCGAGTTTCTGCACCACGTCCGGATAGCGTTTCACGATTTCGCAGCTCATGTACAGCGAACTCGCCGGGTACAGTCCGCCGAGCGCCGCGCGCGTGCCTTCCGGCGTGCGCATGTCGTAAAGCACCTTGGCCTGTCCGGTGTTGGTCAGCTGCGCGATGGTCGGGTCGGTCGTCATGCCCGCGTCGATCGAACCTTGTTGCATCGCAGAGATAAACGTCTGCCCGGCCCCGACCTTCACCGGCGTGTAATCCTTGCTGCCGACGCCGCCGCGGCTGGCGAGCGCCTTGGTGAGGAAGTCCGTCGACGAGCCCAGCGACGTCACGCCGAGGTTCTTGCCGCGGAAGTCCGCACCGGATTTGATCTGTCCGGCCTTCGGCGTGGCAACCATTTCCGCTTCGCCAGGCACATTCGCGAACTGCACCACGCTGGTGATGCATTGGTCCTTGGCCTGCAGGTCGATCGTGTGGTCGTAGAACCCGACCACGCCCTGCACCTCACCGGCCAGCAGCGACGTTTCCGCGTTCGCTCCGGACGGCTGGTCGAACAGTTCGACGTCCAGCCCCTGCTTCTGATACTCGCCCAACTGCTTCGCGAGCTGACCCGGCAGATAGATCACTTTGGACAGTCCGCCAACCATGATCTTGATGTGCGGCCGCCCGCCGTTGCCGAGGTCGATCTCCCGGGAATCCCGGCAGGCGCTCACCCCGGCCACGGTCACCAGTGCGGCCGCCGCGACCGCGAGTGTCCTTTTTAGCCGCATCTCAGATCCCCTGGCTCGCCTGGGCCGAAACCTGCGGACGCCAGCGCAGCAACTTGCGCTCCGCCGAACCGATCAGCCATTCCGCGAACAACGCGACGACCATGATCACGAGCATTCCGGCGTAAACCCCGGCGGTGTCGAACGTGCCCTGCGCGTTGGCGATCAGGAATCCCATGCCCGCCTTGGCCCCGGTGTACTCACCGACGACCGCGCCGATCAGCGCGAAGCCGAACGCGACGTGCAGCGAAGAAAGAATCCACGACGTCGCACTGGGCAACACGATCGACTGCAGCACCTGCCACCGCGTCGCACCGAGAATGCGGGCGTTGTCGATCAGATTGCGGTCCACCTCGCGCGCACCGGTGAACGCGTTGAAGAACACCGCGAAGAACACGAGCACGAACACCGTCGCGACCTTCGACGACAGCCCGAGACCGAACCAGATCACGAACAGCGCGGCGAGCACGATACGCGGCATCGCGTTGGCTGCCTTGATGAACGGAGCCAGCACCTCAGCAAGGTAAGCACTGCGGCCGAGAATGACACCGCAGATCACGCCAGCGACCGCGCCGAGCACGAAACCGATCACGGCTTCTTCGACGGTCACCAGGATCTGGTACCAAATCGTCCCGAAGTCGGTCCCGGTCGTGAACCATTCGGTGAGCCGTTCCCAGATCTTCGACGGCATCGAGTAGAAGAACGGGTCGATCCAGAACCGGCCCGCCACCTCCCACAATCCCAGCCAGGCAACGAGAATCGCGAGCCGCAGCAGCCAGACGTTGCGCTTGTGCCGTCCGGCGGAGCGCTTCGCGCGGGAAAGAATGTCTTGTTCGGTTTCGAAGACCGGCGCCGGCGCGGTCTGAGTCTCAAGCGACACCGGTCGCTCCCTTCTGGCGGGCCTTGTCGACCTCGCCGCGCAGCGATTCCCAGATGTCGGAGTAGATCTTGCGGAATTCCTCGGTCAGCCGGAGTTCTTCCACCTTGCGCGGACGCTCCAGCGGGATCTCGAAGACGTCCTTGACCGTCGCCGGGCTCGTGGTCAGCACGACCACCTTGTCCGCCAACGCGATCGCCTCGTCGAGGTCGTGCGTCACGAAGATCACCGCGGCGCCGGTGCCGGACCACAGCCGCAGCAGTTCGTCCTGCATCAGCGCGCGAGTCTGGACGTCGAGCGCGGAGAACGGCTCGTCCATCAGCAGGATTTTCGGCTCGGTGACCAGCGTCTGCGCCAACGCGACGCGCTTGCGCATACCGCCGGAAAGCTGGTGCGGGTAGTACTTCTCGAACCCGGCCAGCCCGACCCGGCCGATCCAGTCGGCCGCCTTCTTCCGGGCGTCCTCTTTGGACACGCCGCGGAAACGCGGTCCGGAAGCGACGTTGTCCAGCACCGAACGCCACGGCATCACCGCGTCGGTCTGGAACATGTAGCCGACGCCGTCCGGAATGGACTTCACGTCGGAGCCGTGCACGACGACCCGGCCCGCCGACGGCGGCTGCAACCCGGAGACCAGGGACAACGTGGTGGATTTGCCGCACCCGGTCGGCCCGACCACGGCGACGAACTCCCCTGGTTCGACGGTCATGGTCAGCTCGCGGACAGCGGTGTGGACAGAACCTGATCCGCTCGGGAACCTTTTGGTGGCGCCGATCAGTTCGATGAGTGGGGCCATCGAGGTGACTCCTTCGTCACGGTGGGGACTCGCTCGACGCAGGTTAAGAGCGCGTTTCGCGGCGGAGAAGCTTGTCGACGTTCTGCGTGCGCTCTGCGCGTTCTCCACGTTTTGCTCGTTTAGCGCACAGCGCTGAGCTGGGGGTATGTTCCCTGGCATGCCGAAGTGGGCGCTTTTTCCGCGGATGCGGTTCACCCGTCAGGTGCTGCTGTTGCAGATCGGCGTGGTGGTCCTCGTCGTGGGCCTCGGCGTCGCGCTGGTCAGTTCGCTCCTGCGCACGACGCTGACCGAGCAGTACGGCCAGCGGGCTCTGGCGATCGCGAAATCGGTGGCCACGGAGCCGGTGGTGATCGCCGGTGCGGCTTCCCGGAAGCCCAACCCGGATCTTCAGCAGCGAGTCGAAGCCGAGACGCAGACGGACGACGCGCTGCTGTTCGTGGTCATCACCGACGATCACGGCATCCGGCTGGCTCACCCGACGCCGTCCCGGGTCGGCGAAAAGGTGAGCACGCCATGGGAGGAGGTGATCGCGGGCAACGACGTGGTCAGCGAGTTCAACGCGGGCACCTTGGGGCCGTCCGTGCGCAGCAAGACCCCGATCAAGCAGGGCTCGCGGGTCGTCGGCGAGGTGAGCGTCGGCTACCGCATCGGCGAGCTGACCGGCGACTTCAACCGGCTGTTCATCCTGACGATGGTCTTCGGCGGCGGCGCGCTCCTGATCGGCGCGGGTGCGTCCGCCCTGCTCAACCGCCGCCTGCGCCGCGTAACCCACGGCCTCGAACCACACGAACTGACCGAACTGCTCTACGAACACGAAGCCGTCCTGCACGGCATCGGCGAAGGCGTCCTGGCTGTCGACGCGGAACACCGGGTGACCGTCCGCAACGACGAAGCCGAACGACTGCTCGACACCCCGCTTCCAGTCGGCACCCCCCTGGAAAACCTGGGCCTCTCCCCACGAGTCCACAAAGCCGTCGCCGAAGGACGCCCCGTCGACAATCTCCTGGCCGTAGCCGGAAACCGAGTCCTGGTGATCAATTCCCGCGCCGTACAACGGGATGAACGCTCACTGGGCACCGTGCTGACCTTCCGCGACCGCACCGACCTCGACACCCTCACCCGCGAACTCGACGGCATCCGCTCGCTGTCCGACGGCCTGCGCGCGCAACGGCACGAGTTCGCGAACCGCCTGCACACGTTGTCCGGCCTGCTGCAGCTAGGCCACCACACCGAAGCCGAGGAATACCTGCAAACCCTCACCGAATCCACCGCCTCTCGCGCGGAACCGCTCGACGACCGGGTCACCGATCCGTACCTGCAAGCCTTGCTCGTCGCGAAAACTGAGCAGGCACAGGAAAAAGGCATGGAACTAAGACTGGCCGACGACGCCTGGGTCCCCGCCTCGGTAACCGATCCGATCGCCGCGGGCACGGTCATCGGCAACCTCGTCGACAACGCCTTGCACGCCGCGCGCATGGGCCCACGCCGCCCAGCGTGGGTCGAAGTCGGACTGCTAGCCGATGGTGCCGCCTTGCACGTGTCCGTTGTAGACAGCGGCCCTGGAATTGACGAAACCTTGAGGGACAGGCTTTTCGACGAGGGAGTGTCCACAAAGCTCAGTCCCGGACACGGCCTCGGACTGGCCTTGGCCCGCCAAGCCGCACGGGCCCGCGACGGCGACGTGTGGCTCGCCGACCCCGGCGGCGCGACGACCGGCGCGTTGTTCGTCGCCAAACTTCCCGGCCTGCTGGACCGACCCGAGGAGACCGACGCATGATCCGCACCCTGATCGTGGACGACGACTTCCGCGTCGCCGGCGTGCACGCGGGATTCGTGTCGGAGGTACCGGGATTCACCGTCGCCGGGGTCGCGCACACCGCCGCCGAAGCCCGCGCCCGCGTGCGGGAACTGGCCCCGGACCTGGTGCTGCTGGACGTCTACCTGCCGGACGAGCCCGGCCTTTCCGTCCTGCCGGACCTGAAAACGGACACCATCGTGCTGTCCGCCGCCACCGACGCCGCGTCGATCGCCGCCGCGATCCGCGCGGGCGCGCTGAATTACCTGATCAAACCGTTCACGACGCGGCAATTGTCGGAACGGCTCACGTCGTACGCCCGCTATCGCAGCCTGGTCGCCACCGAGCGTCCACTTTCCCAGGACGATGTCGACCGAGCCTTCCGCGCCCTGCACGACCAGGACCGCGCCGCGACGCCGAAGGGCCAGTCAAGCGCGACGGCACGCCTGGTGTCGGAGCGGCTGCGCGGTTCGCCGACACCGCTGTCAGCCGCCGAAGTCGCCCGCGAACTCGGCATGGCCCGTGCCACCGCGCAGCGATACCTCACCGCACTAGCTGAATCCGGAGCGGTGGAAATGCGGCTCCGCTACGGCGCGACCGGGCGCCCAGAGCACGAATACGACTGGATCGGCTGACGCCGTCGTGAGTGTTTATGCCGGTTAGAACCGGCATAAACACTCACAAGCCCCCGCTCAGTGCCCGCCAGCCATCCGCTGCGCGGCGTCGAACCACGGCTTCCAGTCGAGGAACTGGTCAATCCCCGCTCGCGCCGGAGTCTTGCTCGGAGCGGTTGAATCGACGTCCGCCCGCGGGTCAGCCTGCTCCGACGCCGCCGGAGCCTCCGTCGCGCGCGGCGTGGCCGGGCGGATCGGGGCGTGCTGCCGCACCGGGCTTTGACGCGAAGGCACCGGGACGTACACCGTGACCGGCGGCGCGGTCTCTGTCACCTGCGGCGTGATCGTCTGCGGGACCGGAACCTGCTGCTCCGCGACGGGAACGCGCTGCTCGGCCTGCGCGACGGTGTCGTCGGAGGACTGGCCGGGAAGCGCTCCAGTGAAGAACCCTCCGGCGAGCCAGCCGAGTCCGACCAGGACCACGGCCACCCCGGCGCCGACCCAGACCCGGGCTCGCCGCCGCGACGCCACCGCGCGCGGGCGTTCCTCGGCGGGCGCACATCCGGCGATCACCGGGATCTGCTGGGTCGATTCGCAGCTCGTCTCCGGAGCCGCTTCCTCGGGCAGCCGCGGCCCGCGCGGCATGCTCGCGGCGATGATTCCGGTGCGGTCGACCAGTTCCCCGGAGGCGCGGTCAGCGTGCGCGGCCAATCGGCGCTCGGCAAGGCGCAGCATCGAGGGCTACCTCCGGGGTGCGGACACACGAGTGGACTGGCAGCATTCTGCGGCATTTCCGCGAGGTTCGGCGAAAATGCAACTCTATCGAGTGATCAAGAATGCGGACAGTCGCGGCGCGTTATCCGTTCCGTTCGACGCGCTTGAGCCCTTGGCGCGCCAAAATCGCGAGCGGACGCTGGTACGCCGAACCGAGCACGCGCGGGATCGCATCGATCACGTACGCGTCCGGTCCGATGAGGATCCGCGCGGACCGCCGCCGCACGCCGCGGAGGATCGTTTCGGCCGCTTTCTTCGGTGTGGTAAGGGCGATTTTGTCGAATCCGGCCGCCGCCTTGGCCTGATCGCCGCCGGTTCCGCCGCGGGCGTTGCGTGCGATGTTGGTCTTGATGCCGCCCGGGTGCACACAGCTGACGCCGACCGGATGCCGAGCCGCGAGCATTTCTTCGCGCAGTGACTCGGTGAATCCGCGAACGGCGAACTTCGCCGCGTTGTAGGCACTCTGCGTAGGCACTCCGACGAATCCGAACACGCTGGAGATATTGACGACGTAGCCGTCGCCGGAGTCGATGAGGTGCGGCAGGAATGCCTTCGTGCCGTTCACGACGCCACCGAGGTTGACGCCGAGCAGCCAGTCGAAATCCTCGAACGTCATGTCCTCGACGGTCGCGCCCAGCGCCACCCCGGCGTTGTTGACGACAAGGTTGACCCGGCCGTGCTCCTGCTTTACGTCCTCGGCATGCGCGAGGACCGCAGGGCGGTCGGCGACGTCGAGCGAATGGCCCCGCACCTCGGCGCCGCGTTCGCGGACTTCGCGCACGGTGCCGTCGAGTCCTTCGGCGTCGACATCGGACAGTTCGAGAAGCGCGCCGCGCAACGCGAGTTCGAGCGCCAGCGCCCGGCCGATGCCCGAGCCCGCTCCGGTGATCACTGCGACTTTGTTCGAGAAGTCCTTCATCGTCTCCCCACTCCGGTCTCACCGTTTTCTCGGATACTAGTGACGAGAACCAGTACAGGAGGTGGCATGCGGCGCACGGTGATCGGGCTGTTCGCACTGATGAGTGCGAGCGGGACCATCGTGGCATGTGCTGAGCGCGCAGCGGACGAACCGACGGTCGCGCCGTCGCCGGCCCCGGCGAAGCCGATCCACGCGTCGATCGGCGCACTGTTCGTCGACGGCTCGCATTACTGCACCGCGAGCGTCGTGCACAGCCCGCGCGGGGACGAACTGCTCACCGCCGCACACTGCATCCACGACGGCGAAGGCGGCGGCTACCTGGCCAATGTCACGTTCGCCCCAGGTTTCCACGACGGCGTGGCACCTTATGGGTACTGGCAGGTCGGCGGCGAACTGGTCGCACAGGGATGGATCGATTCGTCCGACCCCAACCTAGATGTCGGTTTCGCGACCGCGCGCCAGGAAGGCTCCCCCGAACCCCTAGAAGCGGTGACCGGAGCCAACCAGCTAGGCACGAACGGCCCCTTCGCCCGCCCAGTGACCGTGGCCGGCTACCCAGACGGCGTCGACGAGGTCGCCACCTGCGAAACGCACACCCAGCAGCAGGACGAACACCAGGTAAGAGTCGACTGCCCCGGCTTCGCAACCGGCACGAGCGGCAGCCCGCTGGTGGCAGACCCCTCCCCAGAGACGAAGACCGGCACGGTAGTCGGCGTAATCGGCGGCTACGAAGCAGGCGGGTACACCGACGACGTCTCGTACTCGAGCTACTTCGACGACCAGATCACCGATCTGTACAACCGAGCAACAACGATGCCGTGACATGATGCGGCCCATGAGCACGCGCGACGTCCCGATCACCGGTGAACCGATCCGGCTGGGCCAATTCCTGAAACTGGCCGACCTCGCGGACAACGGCTCGCACGCGAAAGACCTGATCGACGCGGAAGAAGTCACGGTAAACGGCGAGGTAGAAACCCGCCGAGGCCGCCAGTTAGCAGACGGCGACGTAGTCGCGGTCTGCAACGAGAAAGCCCGCGTCTCCCTGGAGCACTGACTCCGGCCCGACGTCCGTGAGGGGAACCCTCACAGACTCAGAGTCCCTCAGGGTTCCCCTCACGGCCCTCAAACCCGCGCGAAGCGACCCCCTTCACGGACCGGCATTCCCTCAAGGGGCCCCTCACGGAACTGGATTCCCTCAAGGAGCCCTTCACGGACCACCACCCAACCGCAGCAGACGCACCCAACGATCGAGGCACCCGGCCCTCCCCCGCACCCCGATACGAAGCCTCCCTGCGGTTCGGGGGTGCTTGTCAAGGCATCTTTCCCGCCTTGACAAGCACCCCCGAACCGTCAGCACAATCAACCTTCGGGGTGCCCCACGCAACCAAGGGGCGCAAGGTCGCCGCCAGGCGACGAGCCGATCACCCCACGGTAGTCAACGGCGCCCTCCCCAACTTCAACGCCAAAGAATCCAACTCCCGCCGCACCGCCCCAGGCAACGGCACCCCCAACGCCCGGCACTGCTCCAAATACTGAGCCTCCCGCCACCCGGGATACCGAACCGGCGTGCCGCCCTCCCACCCGAGCATGCTCCCGAACACCGCGCTAGCCGCCCGATAGAACCCATCTGCACTACGCAACGTCGTAGGAGCAATCGCAAGCACCAGCAACCCAGTGTCGTGCTCATGATCAGCAACCCCGGACAACACCCCGGCCAGCACATCCACCATCAACGCGAACCCAGCGAACTGCGGATTACGAGCAGTGTCAGCAAGATCAATATCCAGCACAAACTCCGGATAAGCCCCAGCAGGCGCGGCCATCCCCAACGGATGAACCGGCTGATCGGCATACCCGCCGGCAGCCATGACAATTCCGATCATCCCGTGCGGCAACGCCTTCGCCGCATGGTGCCCGACCCGCCCAAACGGCCCGACCCCACGCAACGACAGCAGCCCGACGCCGAACCGCCCAGCCCGCTGCACAGCCCGATCCATCGCATCACCTACCGCCCACAGGCCGGACGCACGCCGATAATCGACAAGCGCCGCAGCCCCGCGGTCCGCGATCAGCAACGGCTGCGCACCAGGACTGACGAATCCGCTTTCGATCGCGGGCAAGTGGACGCGAGTCAACTCGCCGACGCCGGTTTCCGGCGAACCAGTCAGATCGCCGTGGCACAACGCTTCCGCGGCCGGACGCGCGCGGTCTTCGGGAAAGCCTTGTCCCATCAGGACAACGGAAACGAGCGTGACCAGTTCGTCGGCGGGAACACGGTGCCAGGCCTGCTCGGGAATCGGGGTGTCGGCGGGAACTTCCGGGACGGGGCGGCTGAGCCGGGGAGCACGCGGTCTGAGGGGCACTTCATCAAGGTTGCCGGGCGATCTCGGACCCCGTCAACGAGGTTGGCCCTAGAGTGTGATGCGGTCAGCCGCAGAGACGTACCCTGAAGCACATGTGCCGAAACATCACGACGCTCCGCGGCCTGCAGCCCGCCGCCACCACGGACGAGATCGAAGCCGCGGCACGCCAGTACGTGCGCAAAGTGACCGGGGTGCAGTCCCTTTCGGACGCGACGCGCGAACCGTTCGAAGCGGCGGTCGCCGAAATCGCCGAGATCACCGCGCGGCTGCTGGAAGAACTCCCGCAACGCCGCCAGCCGCCGGCGACCGTGCCGCCGCTGCGCCGCCCGGAAGTCCAGGCGCGGATCGCCCTGCGCGAGGCCAAGAAAGCCTGACGCCGCAATCACTCCACGGCTTGTCCCGGGAATCGCGGCTTGATCTCCTGGTTGAGGTAGCGCCCCGGGCTGTCGGCGGCCATCAGCGCGCGGTGCACGCGCGCGGGCACGAGGTGGTAGCGGTAGACGCCGCCGTTGTGGAACCCGATTTCCAGCACCGACTTCGCGGCGTCGTAGCCGACGTCGCGAATGACGGAAGACTCCACGGGAACCCGGCGCACAGCACGGCCAGGGTACCCGCGCGACCGGCGGATCCAGGCAGCCGAATCCGTCGCGCCGGACCGCGTCTTCGGCCAAGACCGGGCGCGAACCGAGTGCGACAGCCGCCCGGCTTCGCCGCTTCGGCGTTCACCCGGTCGATCGACAGGCGACCCAGCACCTCCGCTGCTCCGCCGAGGAGAACCGCCGAAGAAAACAGCCCCGGTCTCCCGCGCGAACACGGAATCCGGGGCCGGACACTCGAGGCGTCAAGCGGAAGCGGAGGGATTTGAACCCCCGGTAGGTTTCCCTACGGACGCTTTCAAGCTGAGCGGTACTTAGCGCTGTGCTCACCTGGCTTTTTGCAGCTTACCAGCGAACGAATGAGGCCCAAGCGAGTGTAGTGCACTTGATCTTGAGTTATGCCTGCTGGAACCCCGGGAGGCTCCGAGCGGCGAACCGTCGAAGCTCTGCGAGGGGACGGCGAGCCCTTCCTCGCGTTCGCTTGCCGATCTCGCGGTACTCCCCGGCAGAGAGATCGAGCAGCCGGACGTACAGCGTCCGCGCGTCCACGACGAGCTGTTCGGCGATCTCGCCGGCGTTGTCCGACCAGAGCGCCGCGTCGGCAAGATCGGCAACGGTGATCAGTCGCCGGGCGGCGACGGCGTGTACCTGCCGCTCGAGTCGCGTGTCAAGCCAACTCACGCCGCAGTAGCCGAGGACGTCGTCGCGTCGTTCGTGGTGGACGATCTCGTGCGCCGTCGTGCACCGCGCCTCGACCTGAGTCAAGATCGGGTTAAGCCGGATCAAGCCACCCCGGTAAGCGCCCCACCCGGCGACAGCAGCCGACACGATGACCTCGGCTCCGAGCTGCTCGGCATGTCTGTACGGGTCGTAAGCCCGTCCCCACTCCATGCGTGTTTCCTCCCCAACACGCAAGCGGTGGGAAGTCAGGCGCCGGTCTCTGGTCCGGGTTCGTCGGGCCGTTCGGCGTCGCTGAGCCACTCGCGTTCTTGTTGAACTCTCATCGGTTCTACGTCTGGGCTGTCGGCGACGAGATGGAGAGAGTTACCGGGCGCAAACGTGGGATGTTTCACGGGCGAACGGGGAACTTCCGAGGTAACGCGCTTGAACCTGAGGTCGATCTCGTCGAGCAGCTCGCGCACCGAGTAGGCGGCGAGGCCCTGCCTCGACTCCTCCACGGTGAGCAGGCCGGCACCGACGAGCAGGGGCACGAGCGGCTCGTCGAGCGCTTCGGCGACAGCTCGCGCGTTGCCGATCGTGGGTGGTGAACCGCGGTTTCGCCAATCCGAGATGCGGCTCTCGGACACGCCGGCAGCCCGCGACAGGTGCGCCGGTTTCCAGCCGCGCCGGTCGAGTTGCGCCTGTAGGTACGTCCACCACTGCCCGTCAGCCATGACGCCATGTTACTTCCGTGTACGGAACTAGCGGAACCCGACTTGCGTCGTTCGTCCCGATACTTGCGCACACGGAAGCGTTGAAAGTGCGTCCTATCTGCACGTATGGTCGATCTTCCTAGGGGCCGGGGATCTTCCACACACGGAAGCAGAGGGGAACTTTCTGTGACATCGCACGTCCGCATCCGACCGGATGCGCTGAGCAAGGTCGCAACCGCGAAGGGGTTGCGGTCGCGGTACGCATTGGCGAAGGCCCTCGGGGTGAGTCAGTCGACCGTTGGGCGCGTGCTCGACGGCGAGCAGTGGCCGGGAAACGAGTTCATCGCCGCGACTATTAACGGGCTCGACATCCCGTTCGACACGGTGTTCGAGGTGACCGTCGGCGAGGTCGCCGCGACGAACGAGCACGCGAGCGTGTCCGGATGAGCGCCGCGGCTGTCCGCGTCGGCACCTTCGAGCCGGGCTCGGCCGAATGGTTCACCGCTCGCGCGTCCGCGCTTGGCGGCTCCGAGGTCGCCGCCGTCCTCGGGTTGTCGCCGTGGGAATCGCGTTTCTCGCTCTGGCACCGCAAGAAAGGCACCGCGAGCGCAGCGGACGACAACGATGTCATGCGGTGGGGCCGCTGGCTCGAGGACCCGATCGCCCGCGCGTTCGCCGCGGCACATCCCGAGTACCGGGTGCGCCGGTCCGGGACGTGGGCGAGCCGAGCGCGCCGGTGGCAGGTCGCCACGCCCGACCGGCTGCTGTCCAGCCTGACCGAGCGCGCGCTGCTCGAGATCAAGACGGCCCACAACGCCGACGAGTGGGGCGAGCCCGGTACCGACGAAATCCCCATCTACTACCGGACTCAAACCCTGTGGCAGCTCGACACGCTCGGTCTGTCCCGCGCACACATCGCCGTGTTGATTTCCGGCTCGGACTACCGCGAGTACGCCGTCGACTGGAACATTGCCGAGGTTTCCGTGCTGCGCGAAGCCGCCCGCGAGTTCCTCGACACCCTCGAACGCGACGAGCGCCCCGACATTGACGAGCACACCGCGACCTACCGCACGGTGCGCGCGTTGCATCCGCTCATTGACGACGTCGAGGTCGAGATCGCGCCGGCCCTGGCCAGGCGCTACCGCGCCGCGGTCTCCGCATACAAGGCCGCCGAGGACACCAAGCGCCACGCGGCCGCCGAGGTGCTCGACGCGCTCGGCACCGGGCGCCGCGCCGTCGTCGACGGCGAATCGATCGCCATTCGCGTACCGGGCACCGGCGACTCGCCGCCGTCGCTGCGCCCGTCTCCCATCCGTTCGACACCGCAGAAGGTGAGCGCTGCCGCATGATCTCGCAGACCGTCACGACCGCCGTCGCGCAGCAGAAAGACAGCTCGCCGGCCGCGCTGGTGCGCAAGTACCGCACGGACTTCGCAACAGTGCTCCCGAGTCACATCAAGCCCGAGACGTGGCTGCGCATCGCTACCGGCGCCCTGCGCCGGAGTCCCCAGCTTGCGAATGCCGCCAAGCGGAACCCGTCGTCGCTCCTGGTCGCGCTGCTCGAGGCCGCGCGCAAGGGACTCGAGCCCGGAACGGAGCAGTTCTATCTCGTTCCCCGCAAGGGCAAGAACGGCCCCGAGGTACTCGGCATCACCGGCTATCAGGGCGAGGTCGAACTCATGTACCGGGCCGGTGCTGTCTCGTCGGTCAAGGTCGAGGTTGTCCGCGAGCACGACACGTTCGCCTACAACCCCGGCGAACACGACCGCCCGGTGCACGAGATCGACTGGCGCGCCGACCGCGGCGACCTGGTGCTCACCTACGCCTACGCCGTCATGCGCGACGGCGCGACTAGCAACGTCGTAGTGCTCTCGGCCGACGACATCGCCGTCATCCTCAAGAAGGCCGACGGTGCCGACTCGCCGTTCTCGCCCTGGCAGTGGAATCCGAAAGCGATGTGGCTCAAGAGTGCCGCGCGCCAGCTCGCGAAGTGGGTACCAACCTCGGCCGAGTACGTGCGGCTGCCCGACGTGCCGCTCGAATCCCTGCCGCCGGCGAAGCCGCTCGATCTGCCCCGGGTCGACGACGTCGTCGACGCCGAGATCGTCGAGGACTGGCCCACCGCGCCGGACGACACCGCGGACGGTGCCCGATGACCGCGACCAACGCGAAGGGGTTCGAGGTGATCGCCGACGAGCCGACCGAGGCGCCTATGCGCGCCAAGGGCGGCGCGCCGGTGCTGTGGCGGCAAACGCGAACGCTGCTGCTCGCCGACGGGTCGACGACGTACGGGTGCCTGCACTGTGACTACACCTCGGACAACATGCACTCGATCCGACCGCACCTGAACAAGCACCGGACCACACCGGCCGTCGAGGTGGAGGTCGACCCGCTCGACGGGCTCACCCTCGGCGAGATCCGACAGCAGCTCGCCGCGGCCGACGACTGGAAAGCGCGCGCCCTGCGCGCCGAGCAACACCTGTCGATGCTGCGCTCGGCCCTGCGGGAGGTGACCGCATGATCGCCTCCGCGCTTGTGCCGACCGGCCGCGTGGTCGTCTGCTGCGTCGAGCACGTCGGCACCGACTGCTGCGACCCGATGGACTGCTCGCCATGCTGCCCGCAGTGTCCGACGTGTCCGGTGGTCGCCGAGCGAACGCCGGCACAGCGGGTCTACGACATGTCCGGACACCGCGAGCTACTCGCCGACCTGGCCGAATGGGCTCGCGAGATTCGGTCACGTCCTTGGGAGGGGGCCAAGCCGTGGCCGACCAGCTCGCCCTAGGGTTCGCCGATCGGCACGCCGGACAAGAGGCCAACCTCGCCGCCGCGGTCGCCGTGAACCGCGACTACCGGGCGGCCGCCGAGGCAGTGCTCGCCGAGCTGGTTCGCGAGGGCCGGCCGTTCACCGCCGAGGACATCCGCAAGGCCGTTCCCAAGGACGTCGAGCCGCACTCGCCGAATGTCCTTCCGTCCGTGCTCGGCACGTGGGCCGCGCGTCGACTGATCGTGCCGTGCGGCGAGTACCGCAGCCGCCGGCGGAGCCGCCGCGCCAGCCGTAACCGGGTGTGGATCGCCCGAAGGCCAGTCGCGGAAATGAATTCGTAGGGCGAATCTGTGTCACTTTCGTGGCGCTTCACGATCCTTTTTGGCCTTAGCTTTTGAGCCCAACACAGCAATAACAGCACGTCATCGACCAGTGGCGGGCGCGGTGAAGCGCGCCCGCGTCCGCCACTGCACCACCCCAGGGGGACCCGTGATCATCGAATTTCCCGGCACCAGAACCGCGGCCGCACTGGTGCGCAAGCTCGACGCGCTCGCCGTCGAGGCCGCGCTCAACGGACGGCGAGCCTACGACGAGTTGCACCCACGCGAGGTGTTCGAGGTTGTCCGGATCGCTCGCCGGCGCGGCGACACCCTCGACCAGGTTGCCGCGCTGCTCGACGTGGATTTCTTCGTGATCGCCGACGAGTACGCCGCCGCGGGGGTCTGATGAGCGTTCAAGCCCTGCGTTGGGCCGCCGAGCAGCAGGTCGGCGCGCCCATGCCGAAACTCGTGCTCTACGCCCTGGCCGAGCACGCCAACCGCGACGGCTACGCCACAACGTCACTTACCACGCTCGCGCGAGAGACCGAGGCGTCGCGTCGAACCGTGCAGCGCGGGCTCGACACGCTCGTCGAGCGACGGCTCATCGCCCGCACCCGACGCCAGCGCGGCACCGGTGCCGACACGTCCAGCGAGTACCGCCTCATGCTCAACCGGCCCGGTGACGGTGCCACACCGACACCCCAGCGGGAGGGACACACCGACACCCCCGAGGGTCAGAACGACACTCCCCCCGTGCCGGAGCGACACTCCGGGAGTGTCGGACAGGCACCCCACGCGGGTGTCACGGTGGCACCCCAAGGTGAACCGGAACTACTGAACCGAACTACGGAACCAGGCCGTCACGCGCGCCCGCACACGCGAGGCACCACCACCGCGGCGGAACTCTCGGCGACCGCGTCTCAGCCCGACGCCTATCGGCTGGTGACGTCCTGGCGCGACCAGACCGGCGCGCCGTATCGGCCGGCTACGATTCGTGCGCTCGCCAAGCAGGTCGACGGCATTTTGCGCGACGGTGGCGCGCTGGTCCCGTTGCGAGCCGCGCTCGACGAGTGGGACCGCCGACCGGATGCTCGGCCCGGTCTGCTGCCACACCTGTACGACGATGCGGTCAAGGCCACCCGGCACGCCGAGCAGCCGTCGACCCGTTCGCCGGCACCACGTAGCGCCCGGGGCGAGAAGGTCCGCGGGTGGCTCGCGCTCGCCGCCGAGTCCGCGCCGGCCGGTGGCGAGCCCGTCGAACTGCTCGTCGCCAGCGGGGGCAACTCGTGAACCGCACAGAGGTCGCCGCGCTGCTCGGTGCGGCCTCGGCCGTCGACCCGAAGGTGCCGCAACCCGACCCGGACGTGCTCACCATGTGGGCCGGCATCCTCGACGACGTCCCGGCCGACGTCGCCGGCGCCGCGGTCCGCGAGCACTACCGGCACAACGGCGAGACCGTCATGCCAGCCGACATCGTCGAATACTGGCGCGCCGTTCGTCGCGACGTCGCCGAGCGCCGGCACACCGCCGAGTTGCGAGCCCGTGCCGCAGATCGTCGGCCCGATTTCCATGCCATCCGCGACGGCGTCGCCCGCGTCACCGCGGCACTCGCCATCACCCGCGGAGTCGACCCCGAGTACGCCGAGGCCGAAGCCGAAGCCCGTCGCGCGTTCCTCGCTGTGCCGTGCCCCTGGTGCAAAGCCCAGCCGGGCGCACCGTGCACCGGCCCCGGCGGCAAGCCGCTCACCAAGCAGGCCGCGCACGATGCCCGGCTCGCCGAGGCGCTCACGTCCACACGATGAACACCAGGGGGAACCGATGAACAACCACGATGAGACCGCCGCGGCGACCGGTCGCCGGCGCCGCCGCGCGCACGCGCGCGTCGACGCCGGCTCGGTGGACGCTCCCGGTTCGGGTCGCCTGTTCACCCTCGAGCGGCTCGACGACGTCACCGGCGTTTCCGGTGTCGGTGTAGTCGCCGAGGGCGCGCAGTTCTTCGACGGCACGGTCGCGGTTCGGTGGGCCGGTGCCGACGCCTCTACCGTCCTGTGGCCCGACCTCGATACCGCGATGCGCGTGCACGGACACGGCGGCCGCACGCGTGTCGTCTGGCAGCCGATCACGGAGCCCGCACCTGTCGACTCTCCGGTGCTCGACCAGCTCGCCGAGCTGCTGCGCCACGCCGGCGAGCGCGCGCCGGCCGTTGTCGAGGGCGATCTCGGCCGCCGGCTCGGCATCGCGCTCGAGGCGCTCGCGCGTCAGCCCGGAACGGGGTTGCTGCCCTACCGGCTGCACCGGCTCGCCGAGACTGTGCTCGCCGCGCCGCTACTCGTCGACGAGGCGCCGCAGTGACGCGCCAGCCGCCGTGGCGCGAGCGAGCAGCGTGCCGCGGCCGCCTCGACCTCGATTTCATCGACCCGGCCGACGAGCAGGTCGACCGGTGCCGCGCCGTGTGCGCCGAGTGCCCGGTGCGCGAGCTGTGCCTCGCCGACGCGCTCGCCGCCGGGGAAGCGTGGGGCATCTGGGGAGGGCTCGACGCCGACGAGCGCGCCGAGGTCGCCGAACAGGCCGGGCACCCCGCGCCCGCAGTTCGGCCAGCGCACGGCACGAATGCCCGGTACGCGAAACACGGGTGCCGCTGCTCGGCGTGCACCGCGGCGCACGCCGAGTACGAACGCGAGCGCCGCGCCCGTCTCCGGGCTCGCCGCCGCGGCACGGTGCCGCGCGCGTACGTGCTCGCCGAGCCGGTTCGGTGCGGCCGCACGTGGGCCGGCGCCGGTCAGTACGTGATAGCGCTTCCCGGTCTCCCGATCCCGGCCGAAGCCGAACCCGACGAGCCGCTCGCCGCGGTCGCGTGAGCGGCGCTCGCCGTAGTCTGTCCGGACTCGACATTGAGGGGATTCGTTGAGCGCACGCGCATTCGCCCGAAGCACACTCATCGCCGGCGACCCGGTGAATTGTCGGCACGAACACCCGCACAAGCAGGGGCGCGTGTGCCTGCTGGCACGGGCGCACGGCGGATTCATCGACGTTGAGCCGCACCGTTCGATCGAGGGCGACGAGTGGTTCGACACGCTGTGCCGAGACTGCCGCGGCGCCGGCTCGGTCGACGGCGTCGACTGTGTACCGTGCGCCGCCGGCGGATGGGTGCTCGTCGACCACACCGCGGACGACGCCGAGGTGTAGCGCATTCGTCGGTGACACCGTCGGCTCGAGGCTCGAATACGTGATCATCACGTGCGACGCTCCATTCTGCGCCAACGCAACCGCCGGCGGCACGGTGTGCCTGTCCTGCCTCGGCCGGCTCCGGTCCGACCTGGTCGACGTCGCCGAACTGGTCGACGAACTCGAGGACACCGTCGCCCGGCTCGCGAACACCGGGCCGCCGCGGGTCGGCTCGCGCCCTGCCGAGACCGGGTTGCCGTTCAACGTCGGCGCCGCCGAGGTCCGCGACGTCGTGCGCAACGTGCTCTCGACGTGGGTGCGGGACCTGTGGGAGACACACGGCCTACGCCAACCGGTGCCCACCGGCGAGACCGCGCCGGACGGGACGCCGCTCACCGTCGCCGAGCTTGAACCGCTCGACCTCGACGACACCTTGCCCGAGATGGCCGCGTGGCTTCGTCGACACCCGTCGTGGGTCGAGTACCACCCGGCCGGCGGCCAAGTGGTCGACGAGATCGGCGACGCCGTCGAGCAGGTCCGCCGGGCCGTCGACCTTCCGCCGGCGCGCGTGTACTGCGGGCCGTGTCCGGACTGCTCGGCCGACCTCTACGCCCGACCCGAACGGGCCGTCGTCGCCTGCCGCGAATGCGGGATGCGACACGACGTCGAGACCCTGCGCGAGAAGCTGCTCGACGCTGCCCGGGACGTCGAGGCGACCGCGGCGGAGATCGCCCGCGCGTTGCCGCAGCTGCTCGGCCGCGAACTGTCGGCGAACACGCTGCGCACGTGGGCGCGCGTCGGCAAGCTCGACAAGCGGGAGCCCGACGAGAACGGCCGGCCGCAGTACCGCGTCGGCGACGTCATCGACCTTGCACTGTCGACACCAACCCGCTCTCGGTCCCGCCCCGCGGGGATACCCTGCTAGACCATGACTGTTAGAGCGTGGCTGACCGGCCGCACGTCCGACCTGGAAATCTTGGCGCGTCATTTCGATGGTCGGAAGCCGACGGTTGGTCGCGGCGACGACGACAACTTCTATCTTGCCTCCGACCCCTTCGACGATTTATTCGATCAAGGGGACGCCTTGCATGAGGCCGCAAAGTGTGAGATAGCGCTCGTCAACGGAATCACCAGCGCCCTCGAACAATCATTTCAGCCGGTTGAACTCACCGGAAGATTCGACGACGACTCAGGACGTCGGCACGGTGTCGTGTTCGCAGAGTTAGCCATAGGCGTCACCGCTACCGCATCGGTCACCGCTACCGTCAACGGGAAGGAAGTACTGCCCCCGCCGTCGCAAGCACCCGAGCTTGTGGCGGTTGCGCGGGACCATCCGGACGCCACCGAGGCGCTCAGCATCCTGACCAAGGCAAAAGGCGATGCAGGCTGGGCCGATCTCTACAAGGTTTTCGAGATCATTAGAGAAAATGTTGGCGGACAGCCACGCCTAATCGAAAAGCAATGGAAAACAAAGATCGAAATCAGCGCTTTTACAGCGTCCGCAAACTCACCGCATGTAAGCGGGAGTGCTGCCCGGCACGCTCGTATGCAGGCAGGAAAGCCCCAACACACGATGAGCCTCTCAGAGGGGCGAGCCATGATCAGCGATCTCCTGATCGCGTGGCTACAGGCGCTTGCCGTCACACCGTGATCGGCGCACACATCCCCCGCAGTCAAGGCCGACCGGTGTAACCCCTGTCGGCCGAGGTTGTGCTTAGAATGACGATTAGCAGCGGGTGAGCTGTACCCGCACCACGATCCGACAGCCCCGGACTACCCTCCCCCCTCGGTCCGGGGCTGTCTGCTGCCCAGGGCGAGGTGATCACCTTGCCGCGCAACCTGATCACCGACGCCGACCGTGAGCGCGTTCGCGAGCTGCACGCCGAGGGCAAGACACGCAACGACATCGCCCGGGAGATCAACCGCTCGCCCTCCACGGTGACCGGCATCGCCCGCGCGCTCGGCCTGTCCTTCGACCGCTCGGCCACTGCCGCCGCAACGCACGCTCGCCAGGTCGACAACCGCGCCCGGCGCACCGACATCGTCGGCCGGCTCTACGGCCGCGCCGAGCGCATCCTCGGCCGACTCGAGGCCGACCGGTACACGTTCACCGCGACCACGATCAACGGCATTGAGTCCAAGGTGCTCGACCACGTGCCGGCACCGGACGAGAAGGCGCTCGCCTCGGCGATGTCGACCCACCTCGGCGCCGCGGCCAAGCTCGAGCAGGTCGACGCCGACACCGGCGCCGAGGGCGTTCGGTCGATGCTCGGCGGGCTCGCCGTCGCGCTCGGCATCGCGACCGGTCCGGCGAATGGGTGAGCCAGCGCTCGACCTCCCCCTCTCGCCGGCGCAAGTCGAGTCGATGCGCGGGGCGAATGCCCGCGTGAACATCTGGTCGGGCGCCATCCGTTCCGGCAAGACCATCGCGAGTCTGTTGCGCTGGTTGATCTACGTCGCACACGCGCCCCGCGGCGGGCAACTCGTGATCGTCGGTCGCACCCGAGACTCGGTCGCCCGCAACGTGTTCGCGCCGCTGCAAGACCCGACCCTGTTCGGCCCACTCGCCGACCACGTCAGCTACACCGCCGGCGCGCCGTCCGGCTGGATTCTCGGCCGACAAGTGTTCGTGCTCGGCGCCTCCGACAGCAAGGCCGAGAAAGTCTTGCGCGGGTTGACATGCGCCGGCGCGTACGTCGACGAGGTCACCGTCGTTGCCCGCGAGTTCTTCAAGCAACTACTAGGCCGGATGTCAGTTCCGGGCGCGCAACTGTTCGGCACCACCAACCCGGATACTCCCGCGCACTGGCTGAAACACGACTACCTCGACCGGCTCGCCGAGCTGCCCGACTGGCGCTCGTTCGCGTTCACCCTCGACGACAACCCCTCATTGTCCGCTGAGTACCGCGCGAGCATCCGCCGCGAATACACCGGCTTGTGGTTCCGCCGGTTCATCCTCGGCGAGTGGGTCGCCGCCGAGGGCGCCGTGTTCGACATGTGGGACCCCGACCGGCACGTCGTACCGTGGGCCGACCTACCCGACCTACGGCGACTGCTCGCCGCCGGCGTCGACTACGGCACCACGAACGCAACCGCAGCGCTCGCGCTCGGCCTCGGCACCGACAACCGGCTGTACCTGGTTGACGAGTGGCGCCACGACCCCGCGCACGCACGGACCCGGCTCACCGACTCCCAGCTCGCCGCCGGCCTGCGGGAGTGGCTCGACCTCGACCACCACCCGCGCCAGCAGGGCCGCCCCGAGTTCGTCGTCGTCGACCCCGCAGCCGCGAGCTTCCGGGTGCAACTCCAGTCCGACGGCGTGCTCACCCAAGCCGCCGACAACGACGTCGCCTACGGCATCCGGACCGTGTCGAGCCTGCTCGCCGAGGACCGGTTGCGCGTTGCCGACCGGTGCCGGGGCTTCATCGCCGAGGTACCCGGCTACTCATGGGACGACAAAGCGACCGCCGCCGGCGAGGACAAGCCGATCAAGATCGCTGATCACTCGCTCGACGGTGGCCGCTACGCCGTGACGACTACCGAGGCGCTCTGGCGGCCGGCGCTGGCTGCCGCCGCCTGAAAAGCGGGTACGCCTCCGGCTTGCCGTTCTTGTCCTGGACGACGGACCAGTCGACCATTTGCCAGCCCTGAGCCTCGATGGATTCGATCATCTCGGCCCATCCGGCGATTGAACCGGACATCGTGTGTTGCGTCGCGGGCGTGTTCAGCCGCGGCGTGAACACGGTCCGACCTTCGGCGATCGCTCGGCCCGCTTCCTCGGCGACCATGTTCGCCTTGGCGTTCTTGATGAATCCCACGTTTCTCCCTGCTGTGGTGAAAGGGGGTGCGTCATGCCGTCTTCGTGGCCTCCCCCGCCGTTCGACGACGCGCACGCGCGTATGCGCGAGTGGGATGCCTGGTACACCGGTGATCCCGAGCGGCTCGTCGAGGTCTACACCGGCGAGCGCCGACGAGCCATTACACCTCGACTTCGCCCGTCGACCTACCGCGGCGGTCTGGTGGGCGGACTCGCCCGGTTCTTCTGGGGCCGTCCGATCCCCGTCGGCCAGACGCGACAGCGGTTGCACGTGCCGCTCGCCGCGGACATCGCGACTGCCTCGGCCGACCTCCTATTCTCCGAACCTCCCCGCATCGTCGTCGACGACACTGCGGCGCAGGCTCGGCTCGACCTCGCGCTCAACTCGCCAGCGATGCACTCGCGGTTGCTCGAGGCGGCCGAGATCGCCTCGGCACTCGGCGGCGCATACCTGCGCGTGGTCTGGGATACCGACGTAGCCGAGCACGCCATGCTCGACGCCGTCCACGCCGACGCCGCAGTGCCCGAATGGCGATGGGGCGAGCTGTCCGCGGTCACCTTCTACACGCGAGTGCGCGTCGACGGCCCGGCCGTGTGGCGCCACCTCGAGCGCTACGAACCTGGCCGGATCGTGCACGCGCTGCACGTCGGCACCGAGACCGAACTCGGCCGCACCGTGCCGCTCGACGAGGCCCCGGCGACCGAGTGGGCGTCGCCGCTGGTCGACGCCGAGGGCAGTATTGCCACCGGCACCAACCGCCTCGCCGCCGCCTACGTGCCCAACGTCCGCCCTAACCGCGTGTGGCGCGGCACCCCGCAGCTCGCGCCGCTGGGCCGATCGGACTTCGACGGGGTCGAAGGTCTCTTCGACGCGCTCGACGAGGTCTACACGAGCTGGATGCGCGACGTCCGGATCGCCAAGGCCCGGCTACTCGTGCCCACCGGGTACTTGCAGGACAACGGCGCCGGCAAGGGCGCGAGCTTCGACGAGGACCGCGAGGTCTACACCGAGTTGAACGCGCTGTCGCGTGGCGGCTCGGACACCCTCACCGTCTCGGCGCACCAGTTCGCTATCCGGGTAGCAGAGCACCGCGACACCGCCGAGGACATCACCCGTACCGCGCTTCGGTCCGCCGGCTATTCGCTGGCAACGCTCGGCGACAACGACGGCGACGCCTCGATCACCGCAACCGAGGTCACCGCCCGCGAGAAGCTGTCGAACCGCACCCGCGACAAGAAGGCGCGCTATTGGGCATCGGGGCTTGCGCACGTCTCCGCCGCGCTGGTCGAGGTCGACCGGGCCGTCTTCGGCGGCACGGCGACCGTGTCCGAGCTGCCGAAGGTCGAGTTTCCCGACCGGACGCAACCGGACCCCGAAGCGCTCGCGCGCACAGTGCAGGCGCTCGGCGCGGCCGAGGCAGCCTCGACCGACGTGCGGGTGCGGATGGTTCATCCCGATTGGGACGACGACCAGGTCGACGACGAGGTCGCCGCCATCCTCGCCGAGTCCGGCCGGACCGTGCCCGATCCGGCGACGTTCCGCGGGCTTGACCAGTTCCCCGACCCGCCGGCGCCCGGCGACAACAAGGTCGAGGGGGCCGCCGATGCCGTGGGAGCCCCCGCCCGGAAGTGATCCGGCCGACGTCGTCGAGCGGCTCGCCGCGGACATTCTCGCCCTGTACACGCAGGCCGAGGCGCGGTTGCTCGGCGACATCGTCCGTCGGGTCCGCGCCGGTCAGGACGTGCCCGAGTGGGCCGCGCAGAAGGCCGCCGCGGCGCGTGAGCTTCGGCTCGCCGCCGAGCGGATCGCTACGCAGGTCACCGGGCAGGCAGGCCAGGCGGCCGCCGATTCCGTGTTCGCCGCGTGGCAGGCCGGCGCCGAGCAAGGGCTCGCGCAGCTCGCCGACCTCGGCGCGCTGTCGCCCGCGCAGCTCGAGCAGCTCGCCGGCGTAGTGCCCGGAATGCAGGCGGCCGCCATCCTCGCCGCCGACCTCACCAGCCGACTCGAGGCGTTGCCGCTGCGCGTCTTGCGCTGGCAGCAGGATGCCTATCAGACGGCGGTCGCCGCCGCGGCGCCCGATCAGTTACTCGGTACCGGCACGATCCACTCGGCGCAGCGCGCCGCGTGGGACCGGCTCGCCGCGCAAGGCGTGACCGGGTTCGTTGACCGCGCCGGCCGCGACTGGAACCTCGCGAGCTACGTCGAGATGGCCGTGCGCACCGCGACCGGGCGCGCGTGGAACGACGGGCACCTCGCCCGGATGGCCTCCGCCGGCGTCGAGCTGGTCACGATCACCCGCTCGGCGCACGCTTGCCGACTGTGTACCCGCTGGGAAGGGCGGGTGTTGGCGCTGTCCGGTCCGGCCGGCGAGCGCCAGGTCGAGCACACCCTCACCGACGAGACGGTCACCGTCGACGTCGCCGCCACTGCCGAGCAGGCGCGGCTCGAGGGGCTCATGCACCCGAACTGTCGACATCAGTTCGTGCCGTTCCTCCCCGGGGTAACCAAGCTCGACGAGATCCGCGAACACGACGCCAAGGCCGAGCAGGACCGCGAAGACCTGCGCGCGCTCGAGCGCAAGGTGCGCCGGAACAAGCGCAAAGCCGCGGCCGCGCTCACCGACGACGAGCGCCAGACCGCCGAGCGTCGGGTGCGCGAAACACAAGCCGAGATCCGCGAACACGTGAAGCGGACCGGGCTCAACCGCAAGCGCTACCGCGAGCAAGTCAACCTCGGACACGGCGACCTCCGGGCCGCGGAACGTCGGCGCGACCAACTCGCCGACCAGGTCACCGGGGGCAGCGCCGAGCAGAACCGGCTCGACGCCATCGCCGCCGAACAGGCCCGCCGGCGCGAGGCCGAGCAGCTCGCCGCCGAGCACGCCGAGCGCCAGGCCACCGAACAGGCCGAGCGCGAAGCCTCCGAGGTGAACCTGCGGGAGCTGTCCGACGAGCAGCTCTCCGACCGGCTCGCCGAAGTTGGCGACGACGAGGACGCCGTCGCCGCAGTGCTCGCCGAGCTGGACCGGCGAGAAGCCGACCAGCAGTACGCCGACGCGGTCGCCGACGACCCGGACGCCGAGAAATGGGCAGAGGTCGACCGACTCGTCGAGACCGGACTCGACTACGAACAGGCGTACGCCGAGGTGTTCGACAAGGACGTCGAGAAGATGCGCCGCGAGGACGCTATCGCCCGGCTTCGGCGCGAGGGCTACACCGGCCGCGGGTTCGACGAACTCGCGCGCGCCGCGTACGCCGAGCGGCTCGAACGCGACTACTTCGCCGCCGAGGCCGCTACAAACGGATTCCTGCTCACGCAAGAAGGCCAGCGCAACGGACTCGACACGCGGAACCTGTGGCGTCAGAACGAGAACTACGCCCGCCGTTGGGCATCCGACGAGCTAAAACAGTGGTGGGACGAAAACGGTAGGGTCACGTTCGACCAGTTCGCCGCCGAGTTGCTCGACGGCGGCAACGGAGAACGGTTCCGCACCGGGGGTGAGTCGTGGCTACAGTGACCGCCGAGCAAGTCCGCGCCGCCCGGGAACAGGGTTACGCCGCTGGCTACGGACTCGCACCGCCGACGCCGAACCCTTACGCGCCAAGGCATACGCCCGAGTGGCTCGGCCCACGAACGCCGGCCGAGCGCGCCCACAAGGAGAACGCCGAGCGTGGGCCTCTCGCGCTCGCGCGTGTGTGGCGACTGGCATATCAGGACGGACAGGCCGCTTACGCGCGCGAACACTCCGAGACGAACTAGTCGACTCACTCGAGGCTGTTACCGCTTCCGGGCATACCTGCGCGCCACTGCCTGATCTCGGGCACGCGCTCGGCGTCCCACCCGGGTACGTCGTCGATCTCGACGTCTGGCTCAGGGAACGGGTGCAGCGAGTCGGCCGGGTACCGCTTGCGCCACTTGCTCACCGCCGAGCGGCTCACGCCGAGTCGCTCGCCGAGCGTTGCCGCTCCAATGAAATGACGGCCGGGCGCCGCAGCTTTCTTCGCGGCGCCCTGCTTGGTGTCGCGTCGCCTATTCACGCGAGCACCGCCCCGCCGAACAGCTCATCGCGCACGTAGAACGACAGAGGGCCGACAGGTTCCGGCCACGCGAACGGCGTCGGCTCGGCAGCCGAGCGTTCGGCGGCGACCTCGGCGCACGCCTCCCAGATGTCGACCTGCCCCGGGACCTGGTCGGCGATGTGCTTGCGCATGGCCTCGGCCTCGAGCAGCGGCCCGACCTCGAAAAGTGCCTGCATTTCGTTCCTCTCTCCGAATGTCCGCGTTGTTGACACTCTACGGGCCATTCGCAGCGAGTGTCAACAACGCGGACACCTTCGTTTCCTCGGCCAGGCGCCGAGTTTTCCCACCCCACGACCGCCCAGGAGGCAACCGTGTCCGCACCTATCACCCCGGCCGGCGCCGCCGGCGCGCCCACTGGCGAACCGTCCGACGAACCGAACACAGCCGGCCAGCCGTCTACAGGTGAGCAGCCATCGGCGACCGGTCAGCCGAGCACACCGGCGCCGACCGATCCACCTGCGGCCGCGGACGAACTCGCCGCGCTCGAGCCGGCCACGCTGGCGAAGATGGTTCGCGACTTGCGCGCCGAGAACGCATCGGACCGCACGAGCGCGAAGACCAAGGCGGCCGACGAGGCGCGGCAGCGGCTCGCGCAGGACATCGGCAAGGCCCTCGGCCTGGTCGCCGGTGAGGATGACAAGGCGGACCCGGCGAAGCTTGCCGAGCAGGTCACCGCCGAGCAGCAGCGCGCCCGCGCCGCCGCGGTGGAGCTGGCCGTGTTCAAGTCCGCCGGCCCGCTCGACGCCGACCCTGCCGCGCTGGTCGACTCGCGCGCGTTCCTCTCCGCGGTCGAGCAGCTCGACCCGACCGCGGCCGACTTCGCCGACAAGATCGGCGCAGCGATTACCAAGGCCGTGACCGACAACCCGAAGTTGCGCACCGTCGGCCAGGTGCCGCCACGCAGCAGCGGGCAGCACGCCGGCGGGACCGGCGCCAAGCCTGCCGCGAAGTCCCTCACGGACGCCATTACCCGCCACTACGGCAACTGACCACATAGGAGAGTCACCCCATGGCCGTCACTCTGGCCGAAGCGAAGAACAACGCACAGACCGACTACGACCCGGCCGTGATCGACGAGTTTCGGAAAGAGTCGGCGATCCTCGATTCGCTGATTTTCGACGACGTCGTCAACCCGTCCGGCGGGGGCGCGACGCTCACCTACGGGTACCGCCGGCTGATCACACAGCCGACCGCGGATTTCCGCGCGCTGAACGCGGAGTACGCGCCGCAGAACGTCACTACCGCCCCGTTTTCGGTCAACCTGGCCGTGCTCGGTGGCGCGTTCGAGGTCGACCGGGTTATCGCCAAGGTCGGCCCGGCCGCGTCCGCCGCGGTGTCGCTGAACATGTCGCAGAAGATCAAGGCCGCGAACACCCGGTTTCAGGATGCCGTGATCAACGGCGACACTGCCGTCGACACCAACGGTTTCGACGGGCTCGACAAGGCGCTCGTGGGCTCGACGACGGAGTTTCGCGCCGGGCAGGTCACCGACTGGACCGACTTCGACACCAACGCGCGCGCCGAGCACAAGGCGCTCGACGCCATCGACGAATTTCTGTCGCTGCTCGACGGCGCCCCGTCGGTGGTGATCGGCAACGCGAAGTCGCTTGCTCGTGTCCGGGCAGCAGCTCGGCGCGCAAGCATGTACACCCGCGACCCGGTCGAGGGGCTGCTCGGCGTCAACGGCCGGCCCGTCGTGCGTGAGACCTACGGCGGGGTGCTGCTCGTCGACGCCGGCGCCAAGGCCGGCACGAACAACCCGATTGTGCCGATTCTCGGCCGGACCGTCGGAGGCACGGCCGCGACCGGACTTACCGACCTCTACGCGTACCGCGTAGGGCTCGACGGATTCCACGGCGTTGCGACCGTCGGCACGCAGCTCGTCGAGAGCTGGCTGCCCGACTTCACCCTCGCCGGTGCCGTGAAAAAGGGCGAGGTGGAACTCGGCCCGGTCGCCGTCGCGCTCAAGGCCACCAAGTCCGCCGCCGTCTTCCGCAACATCAAGGTGCAGTGATGCCACAACACACCATCAAAACCCCCGTCGCCGACTACACCGGCACCGTCGCCGGCGTCCGATTCACCGCCGGCCGCGGCGAGACCGGCGACGAAAACGCGGTCGCCTACTTCCAGCGCCAGGGCTACACCGTGACGCCGGTCGAGGACGACATCGAGCCCGACGAACACCCCGCCGACGACCCACCGGTCGATACCGCACCCGTCGACGAGACAGCGGTCGACGCCTCGCCGGCCGCCGACGGGGCGAAGCGCACCAACCGCCGCACGCCGGCGAAGTAGCCGCCGCGGTTGGTGCCCGCGCCCCCGACCGGGCACCGGCCGCGGCTTCCACCGACGAGAGGGGGCACCGTGGCGCGTGTGTACGCGACCGCCGAGGACTACGCGAACTGGCTCGACCTCACCACCCCACCCGAAGGCATCACCCGGTCACTCGCGCGCGCGTCGCGGCTCGTCGACTGGCTGCTCGTGACCGCGGTCTACGTCACCGACCCGGCCGGATATCCCACAGACCCGGACAAGCGCGCCGCCGTGCGGGATGCCACGTGCGCGACCGTCGCATGGTGGGAAGACACAGGCGACGACACCGGCGCGGCCGCCCGCTACACCTCGACCGGCATCGGGTCCGTCACGCTGTCCCGCGCGAACACACCAGCCGCCGCGACCCCCGCCGGCGCGCAGGCCGCCCGCCTGGCCCCCGAGGCTATGCAGCTTCTCGCCGACGCCGGTCTCGGCGACGGCCCGGTCGAGCAGGAGGTCGCCCGGTGGCGGTGACCATGCCGGCGTTCCTACTCCCGCACACCGTGACCGTGAAGCCCTACGCCGGCGCCGGCGCATACGGGCCGAGCTTCGGTCGGCCGTTCACCATCCGCCGCGCCTACGTCGAGGACCGGCGCCGCCTGGTCCGCGCGTCCGACGGCGCCGAGACCATCAGCGAAACGACCGTGATCACTCGGCCCGGCCCCTCGATTCCGGCGGGCTCGGAGGTGACCGTGTGGCCTGGTACGCCGGCCGCGCGCTCGGCGACCGTCATCACCTCGAGCACGTTCGATCACCCCAGCGCGCCGGCGCATGTCGAGATCACGCTCACGTAGGGAGATACCCGCCGTGCGGCTCAAGACTGAGTTTCACTGGAAAGGCGACCACCTCATCGACGAATTCACCCGCGGCGCAGAGAAGGGCGTCAAGCTCGCCGCCGAGCATGTTCGCAGCGTCGCCGTGAACCGAGCGCCGAAGGACACCGGCGCGCTCCGCAACACCGGCACGGCGACCACCGACGGGCTCGACGGCGCCGTCTCGTTCGACACCGAGTACGCCGTGCGCCAGCACGAAGAGACCACCTGGCACCACGAAGACGGGCAAGCGAAGTACCTCGAGACCGCGCTCGACGACGAGATCGACGTCGCCCGGCAGATCATCGCCGCGCAGATCCGCAAGGCGACCCGCTCGTGAGCTTCCTCGCCGAACTCGGCGACATCCTCGCCCGCCACTTGGCCGCAGTCGGCGCCGGCGTCTACCGGCCCGACGGGGTGTACACGCCCGGCGAGACCGGCATCGTGTTCGGTGCCATACCGGCCGAGCCGCCGCAGGTGGTCGCGCTGCTGCTCTACCCGCTCACCGCGGATACCGACGCCGACGCCGAGTACGGCCTGCGCATCCGGTACCGCTCGGCCGGCCAGGACCCGCGCGACGCGCTCGACCTAGTCGACGTCGCGTTCGACGCGCTCGCCGGTGCCGGCGAGCAGCAGCTCGGCCTCGGCGTCCACCTGGTCACCCGCGAGACCTCGAACCCCAGCGGCACCGACCAGAACGGCCGCTACTTGCACACAGACACCTACAACATTCGGGCGCACCACCCAACAAGGTACCGAGAATGACAGGATACGCACTCACTACGCTTACCGTATGCAGAGTGCACAAGTTTCCATTTGGGTACCACTAGCGGTCGCAATTCTTGGCATCTTCGGCGTGGTCGCCGGACAACTGGTCAATGCACGCAGGGAAAGTGTCCGCCTAAAAGCTGAACGTGAAGCGCGAGCATTTGAACACTGGCGCGACAAGCGACTAGAGCTATACAGCGATACGACTAAGATCCTCCACGAATGGAGTGCGCGAACAATTGACCTATGCGTCGAAGAACTCGATCACGAAGAGACATGGTCGATCATCGAAGACTTACATTCGCACGACGACAAGGTCGAAGCCCTTGAGTTTCAACTCGCACTAATAGGATCAAAGGATGTCGTTGAAACCTTGCATGATGCCATGAAGGTGCTTCGCAAAGTCTCAGAAATTGCGCACAGTGAGATGAAGAGCAAGGGTCACTTAGATCCGGCCGGCCCCATTTCCGAGGCATCCAAAGCTACATACCGCGAAATCGGCTATGTAACGCACGTGATGCGAACAGAACTCGGAAACCCCGAATGATGTTACTTCGACAGAACCAGGAGAAGAGAAATGGCCCTACGGTCCATGCTTGCGAGCGACTGGACACTTGAGGTCAATACCGCAGCGACCGCGACCACCCCCGTGTGGACGCCCGTTCGCGGGCTGTCGAGCTTCTCGGAGTCCAGCGACGACAACACCGAGGATGACGCGACGAACGACGCGCCCGGGTGGGGTTCGGACGTCATCACACAGCGGAAATGGAAGATCGAGGCCGAGGGCAAGCGCAAGCGCGACACCAAGGCCAGCACCTACACCCCTGACCAGGGACAGGAGTTCATCCGCAAGGCCGCGCGCAAAGTCGGTTTCGAGGCTGACGTGCATGTGCGCTGGTACCGGCGCGACGGTTCGCCGGATGCGTCCGAGGGGTACGCGCAGGTGTCCGAGTTCGAGAAGGGCGGCGAGACGACCGACCTCGAGCCCTTCAACTTCACGTTGCTGGGCCAGGGCGCGCCGCTCGAGATCACCAATCCCGCGACCGTTCCGCCGGCCGGTGGCACCGCGGCCGCGTTGACGAGCGGGGGTAAGTGATGGCGTATCGGGATCTCGACGAGCTGCTCGACGGCGGGCTCGAGCTGCCCATCGGCGGCAAGGTCTACACCGTCCCGCCGGTCGATGCCGAGACCGGTCTGCGACTGCAACGGCTGCACGACTGGATGTTCGGCGTAGCGGCCGCGGTCAAGGCGCACGAGGACGACCCCGACGCCGGCGAGCTGTCGGTGCCCGAGCCGGGCGGCGAGCTGCTGAGCGACGCGCAGGAAATCGACATGTACCGCAAGTCGCTCGGCACCGCCTACGACGAGATGCTCGCGGACGGCGTCGCGTGGCCGCGGTTCAAAGTCGCTGGCATGACGGCGTTTCTGCACCATACGCAGAGCGCCGAGGCCGCCGAGGCGTACTGGAACACCGGCGGCCGCCCGGAAGCCTCGGCGGGGAATCGGGCCAGCCGTCGCGCGGCGGCCCGATCGACCCCGCAACGGGCATCCGGGAATGGTACGAGCCGGACACGGAAGGCGGTGCCGGCGACGGCCCGCAGTGGCGGCAAATCCTCGAGCGCTGGTCGCTCGTCGAGCTAGACCTGCACGAAATCTACGGCGTCGACCTCGAGGCGCCCGGCCTGCTGCGCGCCCGTTCGTGGCGCTGGCTGCGCATCCGTATCGCCGGCCTGTTCTCCACCGACGCCAGCCGACTACGCCGAGCGCTCTACCCCGAGGCTGATCGCCCCCGCCCCTGACTGATCAGCGGGCGGGGGTGATCCCCTGTGGCGCTCACCATCGGCGAGCTTGTCGGTTATCTCCGCATCGACGACAAAGGCGTCGCCGGCAAGCTCGCGCAGGCCCGAGCGAGGTTCGCGGCCGCGGCACGCGACACCGACGTCTACGACAACGCGCTCGTGCGCGCGGGCAAGTCCGCGCGCGACATGGCGATGTCTGCCGGTGCGAGCGCGCTCAAGATCGGTGCTCTTGCCGGCGCGGCCAACCTCGCCGGCGGGGCGCTCGGCGCTCTCGGCGGCGGACTGGTCACCGCGTCCGGCGCGCTGCTGATCCTGCCGGGCGCCGCGGTTGCCGGTGGCGCCGCGCTGGTCTCGCTCAAGGTCGGCATGTCCGGCTTCGGCGACGCGATGAAGAACATCGACGACCCGAAGAAGTTCGCCGAGGCCACCGCGAAACTCGCCCCTGCGGCACGGGACGCCGCGAACGCCGTGCGCGAGATAAAACCCGCGTGGGACGCGGTGAAAAGCTCGGTACAGCAAGAGCTTTTCTCCGAGATGGGCTCGGTTGTTCGCCAGCTCGGCGGACAGTACATGCCGATTCTCAAGCGTGGCATGACCGACGTCGCCTCGAGTTTCGGTGTCGGTGCCGCCGGCCTGGCTGCGTTCCTGCGCGAGGCGCAGACCGGGCGCGACGTCACGACAATCTTCGACAACTCTTCGACCGCGGTGTCGAACCTGGCCGAGACTGCGCGGCCGCTCGCGCAGGTGTTCCGCGACGTGGCGACCGTCGGCTCGACCGTGTTCGCCGATCTCACCACCGGTGCCGGCTCGGCCGCCGAGCGGTTCGCCGCGTTCATCGCGCAGGCCCGGCAGTCCGGGCAGCTCGAGGCGTGGATGCGCAACGGGCTCAACGCTCTACAGCAGCTCGGCCAGCTCGCCGGGAATGTCGGCGGCATCGTCGCCTCTGTCTTCCGGGCGATGTCGACGAACGGCGTGTCGACGCTCGACGTGCTCGTGCAGGCAACCGGCGCGGTGCGGGAGTTCCTCAACTCCGCGCAGGGCGCCACCCTGCTACAGCAGATTTTCGGCGGCATCGCCGCGGCCGGCCGCGGCTTGGCTCCCGTGTTCGCCGAGGTCGGCCGCGTACTCGTGTCCGACGTCGGACCGGCGATTGCGGTGCTCGGTCCACAGCTCGGCGCCGCGCTCGCCTCCCTGGCCCCCGCGGTCGCCCCGCTCGGTCGAGTTCTAGCGGCCCTGGCACCCGTGGTCGGTGCCGTCGCGCAGTCCTTGGCCGGCGGGCTGGCCTCGGCGATCGTGGCACTCGAACCGGCCGTCGTGGCGCTCGCCCCCGGGCTCGCGACCCTGGCCGGCCAGATCGGCACCGTCCTAGCGACCGCTCTACAGATCGTCGGCCCGCTGCTCGCTCTGCTCGCCGGTTTCCTTTCCGACAACATGAGTTGGCTCGGCCCGCTCGCGATTGCGTTCGGCACCACGGCCGCCGCGATCGGCCCTCTGACGACATTTGTCGGCGGACTGTCGACCGCTTTTCGTGTAGCTACAACGGTTTTCAACGCGCTACGGGTCGCGATGCTAGCTAACCCGTTCCTCGCGATCGTGGCCGCGGTAGTAGCGCTGGCTATCTTGATCATCTCGAATTGGGACACGATCAAGGCAGCTCTAGCGGCTGCCTGGGAGTGGATCAAGAGCACAGCTTCGGCGGTTTTTGGGGCTATAGCTGACTTTTTCTCCGGAATCTGGTCCACGATTACCGGTGCCGTCTCGGCCGCCTGGGACTTCATCACCGGACTCGTCTCCGCAGCGCTGAGCACTGTCCGTTCGGTTGTCCAAAATGGACTAAACGCGGTGCTGGGATTTTTCCGCAATATTTGGTCGAGTGTGTCCGGCGCCGTCTCGAACGGAGTGTCGGCCGTGCTGTCGTTCGTCGGCAGCCTACCCGGCCGAGCGCTGTCGGTGCTCGGCAACTTCGGCTCGCTGTTGATCAACATAGGCGGCGACCTGCTGCGCGGACTCTGGAACGGCATTTCCGGCGCCGCCGATTGGCTCTGGTCCAAGGTAAAGAGCTTTTTCGGCTCGCTGCTTCCCGGGTGGGTTAAGGACATGCTCGGTATCTCGAGCCCGTCGAAGGTGTTCGCCGACATCGGCCGTTGGATACCGCCTGGCCTCGCCGGCGGTATCGACAAGGCCGCCGGCGTCGCGACGCGCTCGGCGTCCGACCTGGCCTCGCGTGTGTCCGCCACGATGGCGGACGGTCTGAACACCCCCGCGCTCGCGTTCGCGGGCGCGACTGGAACGGGTTCCGGCGCGGCCGCAGGCATGTACGCCGCGACCGGAGGCCGCGCGACTGTCCACATTGACCAGTTCCACGCGACACCGGCGCAGTCGCCCGCCGACATCGCCGGAGAACTGGACTGGCTGAGCCGCGGGGGTGGGTAGTGGCTGCTGGTGACCTCATCACCCGCGACGGACAACTCGAGTGGCGCGGCGAACTGCTCGGCGCCGGCACCGCCTACGGATGGCGCGCCCTCGAGGGCTGGCTCGACCTGCCGCAGATGCGCGGCGGCGACATCGACCGGCCCGGCCAACATGGCGCGTTCCCGGGGCAGTTGCTCGCGCAGTCCCGCACCGTCACCTACTCGTATGTGATCTCGGCTCGGCGAGCCACCCGCGCGCAGTACGCGGCCGCGGTCGCCCGGTTGCGTGCCATCACCACGCCGAGCGAGAACCCCGACGAGGAACCGCTCGTGATCCGGCTCGACGGTCAACGCTGGCAGGCGCTCGCCCGGTGCACGCGCCGGTCGGTGCCGACCGGGCTCGAGTACGACGTCGGTTACGTCGCCGGCGCGCTGCAATGGGTCGCCACCGATCCCCGGTTGCTCGAACTGCCCGGCTTCACCGCGTCGACGATGCTCGGCGCGACGGATTCCGGCGGGCTCGGCTTCCCGGTCCGGTTCCCGATGCCGTTCGGCGCCGCTGCCCGCGGCGGGGTGATCACGTGGACGAACACCGGCACGGCCGAGGCGTGGCCGGTATGGCGGATCGCCGGCCCGGTCCGCGGCCCGTCCATCACTCGCCGCGATACGGGGCAGGCGCTCGAGTTCGACCCGGATTGGTTCATTCCCGCGGGGCAAGTCGTCGAGGTCGACACGCTCGCCCGAACCGTGCTGTTCGTCGGCAGCAACGTCTCGGCGTCCGACCGCCTGTTCACCCGCGGATGGTTCAGCTTCCCACCCTGCCGAGAGACACAGGCCGTTTTCGCTTCTGCCGCACCGAGTTCCGACTCTCGCCTGTCGGTGACCGTGCACAACACCGCCATGTGAGACGGAGGTTTCCTCATGCCCGAGCGCAACTCGTGGGCCGTCGGGTCCACCGATAAACCGCTCATCAGCACCGAAGACGCGCGACTCGCCGTGTCCGCGCTGCTCATTCCCGGGGCGAACGCCGTCACCGCGCGCAACGGCATCCGGCCCGCCCCGGGAACCCCCGGGCGCGTCCACGCGGCCGGCACGGCAAGCGGCTCGATCGTGGTCGAGCCGTTCCAAGGCGCCGTACGCGCTTCCCGCGGTATCGGGTCCTACCTGGTGTCGCTGGATACAGCGAAGACCCTCGACGTGCTCGCCGTTCCTGCCGATCCAGCGAACGACCGCTACGACCTGGTGATCGCGCAGCAGTTCGACGAGTTCTACCTCGACGCCGCGACCCGGTTCGATGTGCGGCTCGTTCGCGGCAGCGCCTCGGCGACACCGAGCGACCCCGTCGTCGACGGTTCGCGCGATTGGTTTCCCCTCGGCCGCGTCCGCGTGACCGCCGGCGCGAACAAGATCACCGACGCCATGATCGACCAGCTATCGCCCGGGTGGACGGTCGCCCTCGGCGGGCTGCTGCCCGTCGGCAGCGTCGCCGAGCGCAACGCGCTCGCCGCGTATCCCGGGCAGTCGGTCTACCGCATCGACAAGGGATGGAGCGAGGTCTACGACGGTGCCGCGTGGCGCGTCCCCGGACAGGTGACCGCGGTCGCCCTGGCCGACATCACCGACCCGTACCCCAGTCAGCTCGTCGTACTCGCCAGCACTGGCCGGCTCTACCGCTGGAACGGCGAGAAGTGGCTCTACGCCGCGATGCTCAACGGAGCGACCCCGGGCGGCGACTGGACGATCACCACCAACCAGCCGACCTCGAACGCGCCGACTCTGCTCACCTTCCCCCAGATCAACCGGCCACCGGGCGGCATCACGCTCGCCGGTGGGGTGTTCACCATCGAAGAACCCGGCTGGTGGGACCTCTCGCTGAACCTGCGATACGGGATCGCCGTCACCGACAAGTACGCCATGATTGGCGGCTCGTCCGCGGGGAACCTGTGGGCGAAGGACAGCACAGCCGGCGGCAGCAACAACGTCTCGGCGTCCACCTCGAGGTGGCTCGACAAGGGCGCAACATTCCGATGCTACGGCTACTCGGGCACCGCGAGCGCAGTCACCAAGGAATCGCCCGGCGACCTGATCAGCGGCTTTACCGCCGTGTGGCGGGGGCCGTGATGGCGCTGCCTACGTACACGTTCCTCGTTGCCGACATGCGCAGCGGCAACGTGCTCGACGAGCTGCCTCTGTCCGGCGTCAAGTACAACCGGCCGTTGAACGACGCGGGGAAGTTCTCCGGCACGTGGGATCTGTCCCGGCACCCGTCGACGCGCCGGCGCGACCCGTACGAGCTGACGATGCCGGCCCGGCGCGCGCTCTACGTCCTGCGGGATGACCGGCCGATGTGGGGCGGGCTCATCTGGACCCGCAAATACGACAGCAGCACCGGCGCCGTCGAGATCCAGGGGTCGGACTGGTGGAGCTACTTCGACCACCGCAAGGTGTTGCCGCTGCTGCCCGACCCGGTCGCCGTCGACCGCGTCGCGAAGCTCACCACCCGCTACAACGACGCCGAGCAAAACGACATCGCGCGGCGCCTGGTACAGCTCGCCCAATCGCACGCCGGCGGCGACATCCGGGTCGAGGTCGACGACTCGCAATCGTTCATCTACCGCGACCGCGAATACCCCGGCCACGCGCTCACCGACACCGGCGAGGCCCTGCGCCAGCTCTCGCGCGTCATCAACGGCCCCGACATCATGTTCGGCGTCGCCCCGGGCACCAGCGGCCGCGTCCGTCGCATCATGCGCGTGGGCACGCCTCGACTCGGCCAGACCGGCACCGCGCACGTGTGGGAGACCGGCGGCAACATCCTCTCCTACGTCTGGCCGTCGGACGCTACGCGGATGGCAACGCGCACGTTCGCCACCGGTGACGGCATGGCCGAGGGAACCCCGATCGCCGTCGCCGAGGACACCGCGAAGTACCCGGCGCACTGGCCGTTGCTCGAATCCGAACAGGGCTACTCGAGCGTGAGCGACGTCGAAACGCTGCAAGGTCACGCCGACGCCGACCAGCTCGTCGCCCGGCTGCCCGTCGTGCTCCCGACGCTCACCGTGCGCGGCGACACCGCGCCCTACGTCGGCGAGTGGGACACCGGCGACGACGTCCGGGTCGTCATCCGCGACGCGTTCATGCGCCGCGGACTGGACACGGCAATGCGGATCGTCGACGCGCAGTACGCGCCCGGTGAATCCGTCGAAACCGTCACCATCACCATGAGCCCGCTCATTGAGGACGCCGCCTAATGCAGGTCAACCAGCCGTCAAACATCATCGACCGCGTCATCGCCCTTGAACGCGAGTTGGCCTCCGTGCGCAAGAAAGTCGGCTTGTCCTCGGCCGTCATCGCCCGCGGCGGGTTGACCCTCGTCGACGACAGCTACATCAAGGTGACCGATTCCGACGGCGTCGAAATCCTCTACATCGGCCCGGATTCCCAAGGCAAGCAACGGTTTGTGCTCCGTCGCGAAGGCGGCTCGACCCTCATGTTCACCGCGGGCGCCGAGCAGTTCGGCCGCGACTACTGGTCCATGACCGACTCAACCGGCCGCGGCATCGTCTCCGACAACGCCGAGGTAGGCGTCGGTCTCGCGCGCCCGTGGCTTCCCATTGTCCTGTATCCGATGTTCATCACGCACACCTACAGTTCCGACCCCGGGCTCGGCGAGACCTTCGGCTATATGGACATCGACACCCGGAAGCTCAGCGGCGAAACGACGTTGTGGGAAGGCCGCGCGTCCGTCTCGCACCCGTGGGTCACGATCGATGGTGTCTGGGGCCAGTCCTTCGGCAAGCCGAACGTCACCTACCGGCTCAAGTTCGACGGCAACGAAGTCGGTTCGTGGGACGCGAATGTCGGGCCTGTTGTCAGCCGGCAAGGCCGGTTCAGCGTGGCCGAGTTCGTCGGCCGCGACTGGGTCGAAGTCACCTTGACCGCCTCGACGTCCGGCGCCGGCGCGATCGCCTGCCAAGTCCTTGGCTGCTACTGCATGTAGCCCGAACTATCCCATCCAGCAAGGAAAACCGAACCCGTGAACCTCGCCAGTCTCGGCGTGCTCGACATCGCCGGGACGGCGGGTGTCGCTGTCGCCGCATACCTCGTCATCCGTCGCGTGTGGACAGCCACGCGCAACGCCGCCCGCGGACTGCGCCGGCTCGGTCACTTCGCCGACGACTGGTTCGGCGAGCCCGAACGCAACGGCTCGCCGGCGCGGCCCGGCGTCATCGAACGCATTGCCGCCATCGAAACCGACGGCGCCGCCACCCGCGACGACGTGCGCGACCTCGTCGAGCGCGTCGAACGGGTCGAGCACGAGTTGCGCCCCAACTCCGGCGCGAGCTTGCGCGACGCAATCGACCGTGTCGAGAACGCCGTCGCCGACCCAACCGAGCCGCTCAACGACCGCAAGAACCGTTGACACACAACCCCTTTTCGAGAGGTGACCATGCTCTACGGCATCGACATCAGCCACCACCAGGGCGGCGCGTTCGACCTACGTCGCACCCGCGCCGAGGGATTCGACTTCGCCTTTCTCAAGGCCACCGACGGCACCGGATGGGTCGACCCGCAGTTCGGCCGTAACCTCGGCGAAGCGCGCGGCGCCGGCCTGCTCGTCGCCGCTTACCACTACCAGCGCGGCAACGCCTCGGCCGCGGCGCAGGTCGACACCATCACCCGCACCGTCCCGCGCGACGTGCCCGTGATTCCCGATGTCGAGAAGGACGGCGGAAACCTCGCGCTCACCCGCGACATCGTCGCCCGGCTCCGCGGCGCCGGCTACACCGTGCCGCTCGTCTACGTCCCGCGCTGGTACTGGCGAGACACCCTCGGCTCGCCGGCGCTCGACGGCCTGCCGCCGTTGTGGTCGAGCCGATACCCGGACATGAAAGGCGGATACGCCTCCCAGATTTACGAGCGCGTGCCGGCGAACTACTGGGACGGCTACGGCGGCGCCGGTGTCGAGGTCTTGCAGTTCACCAGCTCGGCCACCGTCGCCGGACACACCCCCGTCGACGCCAACGCCTACCGCGGCACCCGCGACCAGCTCGCCGCGCTGCTCTCGTCCCCATCCCAGCCACAGAAAGAGGTCGACATGCCCGCCATTCCCGTATCCCTGCCCTACTCCGCCGACTGGAACTACGTAGCGCTCCCGTTCGAGAGCAACGCCAACTCGACGGTAGTCGGCGACGCCTGGTTCACGATCTTCGCCGCGTGGGGCGAAGTCGAGTACGAAGTCGTCACCATCGGCGGCGGGCTCAAGCTCGTTGGCCTGATCGGCACCGCACCGACCACCGGCCGGCTCGCCGACCGACAGCGGAATTTCTGGCAGGTGCCGAGCGGGCTCGAGGGCATCGCGCTCCGGTACCGGGCGCGCAACGCCAAGGGCGAAGCCACAAACGGCCGCATTGGTTACTCGTTCCCGCAGAAGGGGAAGTGACCATGACCGAACCCACTCCGCAGCGCCAGCTCGGCGAGCGGCTCGTCGCGTGGCTGCGCTCGGACCGCGTCACGTCGTGGGTGCGCACCGTCGTACCCGCACTGTGGTCCGCCGGCGTCGCCTACCTCGTCGCGCTCGGCCTGCCCGACTGGCTCACCGAGCCGGCGAACGGGCTCGGCCAGACCGCCGCCGTTCCCGTCGTGCTCGGTGCCGTGTACGCCGCGCTTCGCTGGCTCGAGCCGCGGGTGCCGAGCTGGCTCGCGCGGTTCCTGCTCGGCTCGCCCCGTCCACCGACCTACCGTCAGGAGTAGCCCGTGCCCGCCTTGCACGACGACGTCGTGATCGAGAAGGGCACCGAGTGGGGTCGAGCGTGGCCGGTCACCTCGGGTGGCCGGCCGCTCGACCTTTCCGGGTGGACCGTGCGCGCGCAGGTCCGCGAACGCATCGACGCCGGCGACGTGCTGCACGAGTGGTCGACCGCGGCCGGCAACGCCAGCACTGCGGACTCGCGGGTCACGCTCACCGTGACCGCGGCGACCTCGCGCGCCTGGTCGTGGCTCGCCGGCGTCTTCGACGTGTTGCTCGTCGACCCCGGCGGCCGTGTCGCCCGGATTGTCGAGGGCACCGTGCGCGTGTCTCGGGGGGTGACCCGTGACAGCCCTTGAGCCCGAAGCCGGCCCGCCGGTCGCGCTCGACTGGCTCGCCGTCGGCGCCCCCGTCGACACCGCACCGCCCGGCGAACCGGGCGACGTCCTCGAGTTCGGCCACCGCCACGAGCAGAATATCGCCGCCGCGGTCTGGAACGTCTTTCACCCGCTCTCGTTCACCCCCGCCGGTGTGCACGTCATCGAGTCCACCGGCGAGCCGCTGCTCGGTGTCGTCACCTACCCCGCCGCCGGACACGTCCGCGTCGAGTTCTCCGCGCCGTGCTCCGGCGCGGCCTATCTCAGCTAGGAGACCCCGCACATGGCCGATGTACGTTTCGGCACCAACACCGACCACGGGCTCAACGAAGCTCGCAACCTGGTCGCGCACAAGGTCGCCAGCCTCCCGGCCGGCGCCGAGGCGCAGGTCATCTACCACAACGGCCGGTTGAAGATCCGCGACGCCGCCGGCAACTGGATCGACCCCACTGCCCGCGCGAACCACACCGGCAACCAGCCAGCCTCGACCGTGTCCGACCTGCACGCGACCGTCACCGGGTACCGGCTCGACGAGTTCGCCCCGCCTACCGCGCCCGTCAACGCCGGCGCGCAGCGGATCACCAACGCGGCCGCGGGCTCGGCCGCCGGCGACCTCGCCACCTACGGACAGCTCCAAGACGCCGTAGCCGCAGCGGCCGCCGGCGTCTCGTTCAAAGCGGCCGTGCGCCTGGCCACCACCGGCCCCGTGACCCGCTCCGGGCTCGCCGCCGTCGACGGCATCACCCCGAACGCCGACGACCGCGTGCTCGTCAAGGCGCAGGCCGACCCGGTCGAGAACGGCATCTACCTCGCCAAGGCGGGAGCGTGGGCACGCTCGGCCGACGCCGACAGCCCCGGCGACCTGCGCGCCGGCGCCGTCGTCGCCGTCGAGGAAGGCGCCACCAACGGCGACCGGCTCTACCTGCTCACCACGAACGGCAGCATCACCCCAGGCGAGACCGGGCAGGCGTGGGCCGTCTACGGCACCGGCTCGGATGGCTTCACTCTCGCCGGTGCCGGCCTGCTCGCCGTCGGCGCGGACACGATCGCAGTCGGAGCCGGCCGGGGCATCGTCGTCACTGCGGACGCCGTCGCCGTCGACACCGCCGTCGTCGCCCGCAAGGTCATCGCCGACGTGTCGCCGACCGCCGCCGGCGGTGTCGGCATCCGACACGGGCTCGGAAACCAGTTCGTCGACGTCTCGGTCTACGACATCAGCGCCACCATTCCGACGCTAGTACTCGTCGGCGTCGACCTCACCGACGCCGACAACGTAGCGTTGTCCTTCGGCGCCGCCGGCACCTACCGCGTGGTGGTGGTCGGGTAGTGGGCGGCGCACTCGAATACCGCGGACCGGTGCCCGTCGACGGGGTCGACCTGGCCACGATGGGGCAGCTACCCACCGTCGAGGCGCAGGCCACCGACACCACCCTCTACGGCGACCAGGTCTCGACGCTCCGGCGCGCCGATGCCATCTGGGGCGAAACGCTCTCACCCGGCTACCTCACCGTGTGGGCGACCATCGCGCCGCGGTCGCTGATCGCCAGCGTGGCGAAGTTCTGCGTCTACGCCGCGCACACCGGACTCGCCGGGTTTGACTTCGGTGTCTACGTCGGCCCGAACCTCTCGAGCGTCGACCGGAAGGCGACGGTAAGCGGGCTCGCGTGGATTGCCACCGTCGGTATGAAGTCGATCAACCTCGGCACGCTCACCGTGAACCGCGGCGATGTCGTCGCGTTCGCCGGACTCACCACGGGCAGCGGGACAGCGCCGAGGCTCGCCTCGACAACGCCGGCAACCGGGGCCGGCGCGTCCGCGCTGCTCAACGAAACCCCGTACAGCGTGTACCGGTCCGGGCAGGCCGCGCCGTTGCCGACCACGCTCAACCTGAACGATGCCGCGTGGACTCGGGCGAATCAGAAGTTTTGGGGCTCGCTTCGCTGAGCAGGCGGTCAGGCCAGGACGGGCCGCGGCTGGTCGGTCCAGCCGAGCAGGCCAAACGGGACGCCGTCGAGGTAGGCCCGAATGCCGGCGAGCGGGTACGGGATCACGTCGTCAGGCAGGTTGTCGAGCGGGAACCATTCGACGGCCGAGCACTTGTCGGGTTCACGGTTATGCGGCTCGCCGGACCAGCGTCGAGCCTCGAAGAACACGCCGAGCCGCGGCACCGGCCCGGAACCGGCGACATGCACGGTGTGCACGTGCCGCAGGTCGTCCGGATCGATGCGCACGCCGACCTCTTCGGCGGCTTCGCGTGCGGCACCGGCCGGTAGTGACTCGCCAGCGTCGAGCTTTCCCGATGGGAGGTGCCACATGCCGCCGCCGTAAGTTCCGCGCCGCTGCGTGAGTAGCAGCTCAGCGCCGCGGACGAGCAGAACGTGCACGTCAATGATGGTGTGTTGCCCGTCTTGCATCCGGCGAGATCCTCACGAGGTGGCGTTGCAACTCTGCGAGCCCGCAGGTGCCGGACGGCACGCCGCGGACCCGCAGGAGGCTACGCCGTCGCCGCTGGCGCGTCGGGACGCTCCACCAGTTCGGCGATTCGTGCAGTGAGGTAGGTCGCGACATCGACCGGGGAAGCTTGTCCGGTATCCACGGCGAGAACGGGATAGCCGCGCGCAGCGAGTCGCTTCGCGGCTTCCTCGTAGAGGTCGCTCTCTTGCTTACTCGAGCATTCACCAGTGTGGAATCGGTCGTGCGCGCCGCGGGCTGCGACCCTTGCCGCCATGACCGCCGGCGGCGCTTGCAAGATCACGGCGAGGTCTGGCCGGTCAGCCGCCGAATTGATCGCCTCTATGAACGGCAGCGGCACGCCGTCCATGCGTTGCAACACATAGGACGACGCGACGTAACGGTCGCACACGACGGTGAACCCGGCGTCGAGGTGCGGACGCACCTCGGTCTCGAGATGGAGATAGCGATCGGCAGCAACCAGGCACGCAAGGCTACGCCCGCGGTAGATCTCGGTGTTGTGCCGAGCAATCTCGCCGAGCGCAGCGTGCGACGGCTCGGTCGTGTCATACACGTGGTAACCGCGCTTCCCGAGGTATTCGCGCAGCATCCGGGTTGTTGTGGTCTTGCCGACGCCTGCCGGCCCATCGAGCGTGACGAACACCCCTCGGCTCGAGTCGTTCACGCCGCCGCCTTCCGGTCGAACTGCGCCCGAGAGACAGCGACCAGATTGCGCCGGACGTAATCAATCGGCGCCTCGCTCAACTGGATGTTGACGGAGAAATTGAACTCGTCGCGCGCACGCATCGACTCGTCGACACCGTCCGAAGTGAGGTCAACGGCGGTGTAGTTGAGCAGTTGCTCGGCCGTGTACTTACCGGACTTCATCAGCTCGCCCCAGTCGGGCGTACCGGGGTATGGCCGGTACTCGAACGCCGACGCGCGGAACCGGCCCGGCAAGGGATCGGTGATGTCCCATAGGTCGTGAACGAGCCGCACGGTGTCGTCGATCTCGGCACAGGTCTCGGTCGGAAACCCCACGATGAAATAGCCCTTGATGTTGATCCCGCGCTCAGCGAGTCGACGGACCACGGTGCGCGCCATGTCCGGGGTGATGCGTTTGTCGATGCGGGTCAACATGCGTTCATTGCCCGACTCGACGCCGAGCGCGACCTCGCGCAGGCCGTTCGCCGCGAGCGTGTCGAGCACGTCATCGCTCGCCCTGTGCAGCACGTTAATCCGGCCGGTGGCGTCCCATCTCGCCCAGTCGCCAACATGGTCCGCGGTGAACGCGCGCATCATCGTGTCGATAACGCGCCGAGCGCCGAGGAACAGGTCGTCGACGAACCGGAAGGCGTTCACACCTGCCCCGCGAAGCTCGTACATCTCGTTGAGGATGTTGTGCGGCTCGCGCGTGCGGATCGTGATATCCGGGTTCGCCGACTTCGCGGCACCGCAAAACGAACAGTTGTATGGGCAGCCGCGGGCGCCGACCATGTTCGCCTCAAGTCGGCCGTTGTCCTCGTGTGGGTCCTGCGCGAGGTATCCCCGGTCGACGAATGGCAAGCCGTTGATATCGGGCGTGAGGTGGTGCCCGCTGTTTCCTACCCCGCCCGTGACTGGGGTGCGCATGATCGGGTCGAGCCACATCACCCCCGGCAGCTCGGTTCGTCGCCGGTGGTCGTCGAGCAGGGCGGCGACCCGCGTTTCGCCTTCCCCGATCACCAGGGCTTCGCACTGGCTCATCCGATGGTCGCGCAGGATCTCGACCGGCATCGCCTTCGCCTGGTGCCCGCCGAGCATGAGCATGATGTCGCGGTTGAGCCGATCGGCGATTCGCGCGCTGATTTCGTACGTGGGCGCAAGCAGGTTGAAGCCGACCCATCGCGGTGCGGCCGCGTTCACCAAGCGGGCAGTCTGCTCGACGCCGAGCCCGTACGCCTCGGCGTCGAGCACGCCGACGTTGAAACCCTGCGCGGCCGCGTACGTCGCGATGTAGGCCATACCGAGCACGGGCAACGTGAAGTCGTTCACCCGCGGCCGCTGGTCGTAGTCCCGCAACGGCGCATTGACGAACAGAATGTCGATTTCCCGGCGAAGGTCGGCGCCGGCGATCAGATCAGAGAGCAACTCCGGTTGCATGTCGAACTCCCCAAGCGAGGGTGAGCAGCGTCCACTCGGACAACTGCGCGCCGGCCATCGCTTGCCACAGCCGCCCGAACTCAGGTTCGGGTTCCGGCCAGGAGACCGAAGGCGCGAGCTTGCCCGCCCAGGTGCGCACCGCGAGGTCGGCGAAGGGATAGAGGCTGTAGTCGTTGGTGACGTCGGCGGCAGTGGCACCAGCCGTCCAAGGGCCGATCCGGCGCACACTTTGCACAGCGGCGACGAGGTGCTCACCGGTCATGTCCGCCCAGTCGTCCGCGGCTTTGAGGCTCGCCTCGGCGGCGGCACGTAGACCCCTGCGGAAGAACTTCATGCGCAGCACGTCGAACTCGTCGTCGGACAAGGCGAGCACCTTCTCAGGCGAGGGGAACAACCACGCCGGACCGGCTGCGGTGTCGTACCGCTCGCCGTAGGTTTCGCAGAACCGGCGGTAGTTCTCGCGTGCGTGCGCGGCCTTGATGACCTGACGGGTAACCGCTGTGCCGAGCGCTTCCCAGACGTCTGAGGTGCGCACGCGAGCGACCGGGCCGTCGGCCCGCAACGGGTCACACATCACCGCATCGCCTACCAGCGTCCGCGGGTCGATCGTGTCGACGACCGGTGCGACGTCGGTGTCGCCAGCAAGCTTGACGGCGTCGATCCGGTGCCCGCCGACGGGCACCGGCGTGCAGATCACCGACCACACCGAACCGGCCGACCGGAGCACACGCCGAGCGCGCCCAGCGTCGTCACGCAGCCATCCGGGGTGGTCAAGCATCATGATCGGTTGCGACACGTTCGGCCCTTCGTTCGTTGATTCCCGACATTCTCGCGCGGGTGGCGCTCGCCCGACTCCGCACCACGTGCGTGTCATGCGACCAACTCGAGTTTCCCGCTCACGCTTTGGTATTCGTCGCCTTCTTCCGCCCACGCGAAAGCCGCGAACTCGGCAGTTTGGTCGATGAGGTGACGCCCCGAGGTTCGCCAGTACTCTTCGAGATAAGGCCGAGCACCAACGGAGTTGACCGGGAAGTCGTCATCTTCGCCTAAGCCGATGCCGCATTGGTCGATAACCTCTCCTCCCACAGGCGCGTAGACGATTTCCTCAACCTCGGCAAACTCAACATCGATATAACGGTCGCACTCGGCGACATCGAGCGCATGCCGCCCTGTACTCGACGAGAAAACATAGCAACGCAGGAAAAACCCGACGAGCGCCGCAAGCGCAAGCGTGATAATAGAACCGACGATAGTCACGAAAGGCATAAGAACCTCGCAGCTAGTAATTTGGCGAGAACTACGAACGAACTTCTATTCGCGCACTCGGCGGAATCCACAGATTCCCCGGCGTCGGTATCACAAGCCTTGGCGCATTGGGGTTAGACGGATGCGGTAGACGATGCAGGATTTCGTCGACCACTTCCAGGACCGATCCGTCTTTGAACCAGACGACATGCTTACGGTCGGAGAAGTCGATTCCATTCTCAAGCCGGTGACGGCACGCCGTAGCGTCCTCTTCATCTCGGATGAGAACCTCATCCATGTATGGCTCGTCCCAGCCGAGCGTAAATAAAACGCTCTCTGGTTGACTCGGCGACCCCGCAAGGGGTATCGCTCGAAAACCGCGAGATACCAATTCGCCAATAGCATCTTCACTTGTCCGCATCTTCTACCCCCTTGCAGGCGACCGCGTACACACCAGCCGCCAGGTTTAGAGCCTGCCACGCGATACGGTGCAGTTTGATCGCGGGAAGTCCGATAAGTACCGCACTAGCCGCCAGTGTTGCAATCAGAAAGACAGACGAATATTCCCCAAGCACGACAACAATCGACGCTATGAAAAAAAGAACACCTAGCGTAAAGAATTTTCCGAAACTTGTCGCCCACCAATACGCAACCCGAATAGGTCGACTCTCATAGGTGAGATGATGCCAAACGATCGCACGATCGCGTTCGGGTATCTGCGCTCCGGCATGAGCGAAGACCTCACCAGTCATGGCGACCTTCCGCCGGGCCGCAGCGTTGGAACGTGGCGGATACGGAGGGCCGGGGGGCTCACTCCCCGCATCCGCCACGAACTCGAGGGGGTCGCCGGACGTGCCGCCCGGTTTCCGGCCGTCACGAGGTTTAGCCGACTCCTGCTCGTCCAGAAAGCGAGCACGGTCTCGACGGACCCGACGCAAGTACGGGACCACGGCAGCAGCCACCGCGGCGCCAGCCACGGCCCCGACAACCGCTCGCACGACAACCTCACCGACGCTCACGCGGCGACCCACTCAACCTGGGTCGCGACGTAGTGCGACGTGGCGTTGTTACCGTCAGCTACCTCGTACATGCATTGAGCGTCCGCCGGAGACCACCCGCGGAAAACGACAAGCGCGCATGAGATCCGGCAGGTACAGCGCCTTAACGTCGGATTCCATACATACCCCGCATGGAATCCGCGACATAGCGTGGTGGGTCACATACACTGCGCGGTGAACAGTGAACGAGGGGTGACCACTGTGCGGAGAGCAGCGCGAACGTGTGAAGCGTGCGGCGCACGACTGGCTCGTGACCGCGTAAGCGACTATTGCGGCTCCTGCACACGCCGGCTGATCTCCCACGTGGCGCAGCCCCAGCCTGAACCGTTCTGGGAAGCGGACAGCATCCGCACCGCGCTCGAGGCGCGTCACTTCGGCTGGTTCTTTGCGGCCTACCGCCAAGAACACAAGCCCCGCGTCTCACAAGCCGCGCTCGGCCTGTGGCTCGACCTCACGCAAGCGCAGGTGAGCCGCCTCGAGGCTCCCGACGCCCGACGTCCGAGCGATCTGCACAAGCTCGAGCGTTGGGCAACGGCACTACACGTGCCGCGCTCACTGCTCTGGTTCAGTGTTTCCCATACGTCCGAAGAATCGGCCGAGCCCACAGTCGCGGTTAGCCTCGATGACGTGCAACGGCGACAGTTCTTCAAGACCGCAAGCGTAGGCGTCACAGCGATTGGCACGTCCCTGCTCGGCTCGCCCCCGGCGACCGCGTCCGGATCAACGAAGTCCCGAAGCACCGACGCCGAGATCGTCCGTCAGATGACGGAGACGTTCCGCCAGCTCGACAACCGGTTCGGTGGCGGGCACAGTCGCGGAACGACCACGATCACCAGTTACTTGACCTCGAGCGTGACGCCGATGCTGAACGACACCAGCAGGACGACAGCCGCTCGAAACGAACTGTTCGCCGCCGCCGCTGAGCTACACCAGGTCGCGGGGTGGAGCGCTTACGACGTCGGTAACGCAGCGGACGGGCAACGGCACTTGCGCGACGCGTTGAAGCTGTCGCAGGACGCCGGCGACGATGCGCTCGAGGCCGAGATGCTTGCCGCCATGTCGCACCACGCGGCGTTCAACCGGTCCCACGACATCGCGGTCGACATGGCGCTCGCGTCCAGGCGAACGGCGAAGCGTTCCGGCCTGGTTGCGCTGCAAGCCGAGGCGGCAGTGCTCGAGGCTCACGGCCAGGCGCTCAAGGGGAACACCGCGGCGTGCTTCGCGGCACTCGGCGAGGCTGAACGCGCTTTCGAGCGATTTGTGCCCGGCTCCGGGCCGGCGTGGCTGAGCTACTTCGACAGCGCCTACCTGTCTGCCAAGTTTGCTCACACCTTCCGCGACCTCGGTCACCCTGCGGAAGCCGAACAGTTCGCCCGGCGGTCACTCAGCATGAGCGACGGGTACGACCGAGGCCGGTTGTTCAACACGGCACTTCTCTCGTCGATCCTGGCCGATCAAGGCCGCGTCGACGAAGCGTGTGCCGAGGCGACAAAGGCGGTGCGGATGAGTGAGAACGTACGGTCGATCAGGGGCGGCGCCTACCTCGCCGACATTGGCCGACGCCTTGCTCCCCATAGGACCGACCGCCGGGTGCGCACCCTCTACGCGCAGATGAGCGCCGTTGGTGTTCCCACACCGGTGTAGGGCTCAGCGGTAGAACGCGAGGATGTGAAGTAGCGCGACCTGTGACGCTGCACCGACAATCTCGCCCTTGATGATGCGGTCCCGGACCGTGTCGAGGGGAATCCATGCGACCCGCTCGGCCTCGTTGATGTCCTCCGGCTCGCCGATGTACTCAGACCTCCGAGCCACGTACAGCAGGTTCTCAGCGTCGGCGCTGCCGACGATGGGCTGCAACGAGCCGAGCGGTTCGACGTCGAGGGGCCGCCAGCCCGTCTCTTCCTCGACCTCACGCGCCGCAGTCACCGCAGGATCTTCGTTCGGATTGACGTAGCCGCCGGGCAGCTCCCAGACCCACCGATCGATGATGAACCGATGCCGCCACAGCATGAGCACCCGGTCCTGATCGTCAAGGACGGCCATCATCGCGGCCTTGCGAATGCGGAACACCCACTGCTCAAAGGTCACGCCGTCGGGTAGTTCGACCGAGGCGATACTCACCCGATCACGACGTGTGTCGTCGACGAGCCGCTCGCCGTGGATCTTCCAACGTGTCAGCTCTTGCCCGTCCGCTTCGGTAGCCACGTGGCGACATGCTACGGCCCTGTAGCGAACTCGGCGGTTGCTCACCGGCGATCGGGGATCGGCTACCCTCGTACGCGGTAGCGTGTCCGAGCGGCCGAAGGAACATGTCTTGAAAACATGCGAGGGTTCTGCCCTCCGCGGGTTCGAATCCCGCCGCTACCGCCAAACTTCGGTGACCAGCGCAAACTAGCCGCGGTCACTGCTGCTTCCGCCGAGCGCGAGCACTGCGGAGCGCGAGCGCCGAGAAGTAGGCGCGGCGCGCAGACTCGGCCCTGAGAGCCCGCTCGCGCGGCGGCAGCACCCCCTCGGGGTCGACCTGCTTCTCGAATCGATCACGAGCGGCACGTCGAGCCGGAGCGGTGCGTGCTGAGCGATCCGAGGTATTCGCCCACGAAGTGTGAGCAGCGATCTTCGCGCGCGTGGTGCGCTGCGCCGGTGTCATCCCCTCGGGCTCCATGACACCAGCACAGCGCACCGCGTGGCACCGACTAGACCCGGTCGCCGATGGCCATCTCACGGGCCGACTTGTGCGCGCGTTCGCTCGCCGCGCTCGAGCCGTACCGGCCGAGCATCTCGCGCGACTTCCATCCCATGATCCGCATGAGGTCGTTCTCGTTGCCGCCCTCTAGCTGCCAGTAGTGCGCGTAAGCGTGGCGGAACATGTGAGGGTGCACGTGCCCGATACCGGCCTGCGTGGCTCGCCGAGCAACGATCGCTCGGACGCCCTCGGGTGAGAGCCCGCCTTGCCCAGTCGCGCCGAGCCACAACGCCGGTAGAGCGGCCTGCGGGTGTCGGTTCCGCACGCGCAGGTATCGGGCGATGGCTTGGCCGGTTTTCGCGCCGTACGGGATCGTGCGGAAGCGTCGCCCCTTGCCGAACACTTTCAGCTCGTCGTAATCCTGGTCGACGTCGTCGAGGTTGAGCACCGAGACCTCCTGGCGCCGCCCGGCAGTAGCCCACAGGCATCGCAAGATGGCGTTGTCGCGTCGGTCGACGAAGTCACGCCCGGGGCAGGTTTCCAACAGCGCGCCCATCATGTCCTGATACAGGATCGGGACATCCGGCGGTTCGTAATGCGGTGCCTTCATCGTGGCCATGGGCGACCGATCGATTTCTTCTTCGGTCACCAACCAATTGAAGAAGGTACGCATCGTTCGGAACTGGTTGTGCGCGTTGCCGGGGCTCGTCGTGTCGAGGACTTTCTTCACGTAGTCGCGGAGCGCGGACGTAGGGATTTCCGTCGGCTCGTACGGCTCGTCGAGAGCCATCGCCCAAGTGCCCAACTGGCACAGCACGCCGAGGTAGATCCTCACCGTGTTGTCTGATTTGTTGTCCGCCTCGAGGGAACGGCGCCACTCGCGCCCGAGCGTTCCCCACTCGCCGGGTGCGTACTTGTAGTCGTGCCTCATGCTCACCAACCTGGTCTCGTAGTGGCACCAGGCGAGCGTGTTGGAAGCGCTGTGCTCGCTCCCCGACGTACTGCAACTTGATCTTCTAACCGGCGTTTTAGCTGGTCAGAGGCTCAAATTTCTTCGGGTGGGGCTCTCGGTCGAGGTGGATTTCTCCACTTTCGCTTTCAAGGCGTCTGCATTCGGCCGCTCTGCCACGCTTCCTTCTAGGTGAGGGTATCGCGCCGTCCTTCGACGTCGTCCAGGTGTTCGAGGACTCGGGTGAACGCCGTGGCCACCGCGGTCTGCTCGTCCGGCGTCAGCAGGTCGATCAGGTGCTCGCGGGCGCCGCGCACGTGCGTCGGCGCGGCTTCGTCCAGTACGCGCTGGCCGGCGTCGGTCAGTTCGGTGAGCACGCCGCGCTTGTCTTCCGGGTCCGGGCGGCGCGCGACCAGCCCGGCTGTCTCCAGTTTCCCGATCTGGTGCGAGAGCCTGCTCTTCGTCGAGCCGAGCTGCGCCGCCAGTTCCGTCATCCGCGTGCACCGGCCCGGCGCCAGGTTCAGGCACACCAGGACCTCGTAGTCCGCGAGCGAAATGCCGTGGCTCTCGGTCAGCTCCCGGTGCAGCCGCTGCCGCAGCCGCAGCGACGCGACGATGTAGGCCCGCCAGGCGTGCTGTTCGGCCGGGTCCAGCCAGCGCACGCCCTGGTCATCGCTCATGTCCGGAAGCGTAGAAGGCCGGTTTCGCGCCCTCCGCTCCGGCCCGGCGTGAAATTTCCGGGCGAACTTCCCCCAATGGAGGGTTACGAAAAGGTTGAGACTCGGCGCGAAGAAGCGCATCCTCGGGGGACAGGCGGAGGGACGACGAGGATCCCGGAGCGCGCCGCAGGGCACGCCGGTCCGGTCTCCCACCGAGAAGGGCCAGGTGGTGGCATGGCAGGTAGTTTCCGCGGTTGACCGCCCGCTGTGTCCCCGCGATCGGCACGGCCCCGTTCCGGTTCGGTCGCGATTGCGAACAGCACGAGCACCCCGTGCGCTCCGGCGTCTGCCACGCGCACCCGGCGTCGTCATGCCGCTGCTTCTCTTCGCGGCCTCGGCACCGCGAAGGCAGCGCGCCGGACGCCTGCCCGGCCAGTGGCCAACCGCTGTCAACGAAACCTCGGTAGTACCTGGGTGCGGCTCCTGCGCAGGGGCCGCACCCAGCCTCGTTCCCGGCTTTGCGGCTACCCTTTCCGCGTGCGATTCGACGACAACGCGGATCTGGACTCCTCCGAAATCCAGGACATGCGCGGCAGCGGAGGCGGCGGGGGCGGCATCGGCGGCCGCGTGGCCATCGGCGGCGGCGGGCTCGGCATCGTCGGCCTGGTCATCTACTTCCTGTTCTCCCAGTTCGGCGGCGGCCCCAGCACCGGGACCTCGCCCGCGGTGGGCGGGGTCGGGCTCGGCGACGTCCAGTCCGGGCAGCAGCTGGACTCCGGCACGCTCGCGAAGAAGTGCCGCACCGGAGCCGACGCGAACCGGGACCACGACTGCTCGATCGTGGCGATCGTCAACTCCATCCAGGACTACTGGACGCAGGAGTTCTCCCGTTCCGGCCAGACCTACCGCAAGGCGACGACCCGCTTCTTCACCGGCGGCGTGCGCACCGGCTGCGGCGGCGCGACGTCGGACACCGGCCCGTTCTACTGTCCGGCCGACTCCTACGTGTACATCGACCTGTCGTTCTTCAACGAGCTGAAAACCCGCTTCGGCGCGCAGGGCGGACTGTTCACCGAGGCGTACGTGCTGGCCCACGAATACGGCCACCACGTGCAGAACCTCACCGGCACGTCCAAGCGCGGCACCGGCACCGGACCGACGTCCGGCTCGGTCCGGCTGGAACTGCAGGCCGACTGCTACGCGGGCGTCTGGGCCAACCACGCCAGCACGACCCCGACCAGCTCCGGGAAACCGCTGGTCCAGGACGTCACGAAGGACGACATCTCGCGCGCGCTGGACACCGCGTCCCGCATCGGCGACGACTACATCCAGAAGAACCTCGGCAACGGCCACGTCGACAAGTCGAGCTTCTCGCACGGCACCTCCGCGCAGCGCGAGAAGTGGTTCACCACCGGCTACCAGACCGGCCAGCCCGCGCGCTGCAACACCTTCAGCACCAACGATCTCGGCTGACCCGGGATACAGTCGGGTGCATGCACGCGATCACTATCCGCGAACCCGGTGCCCCTGACGTGCTCGAATGGACCGAGGTCCCCGATCCGGAACCCGGTCCCGGCGAGGTCCTGCTGGACGTCACGGCCAGCGCGGTCAACCGGGCCGACCTGCTGCAGCGCCAAGGCAACTATCCGCCGCCGCCCGGAGCGAGCGACATCCTCGGCCTCGAATGCTCCGGCACGATCGCCGAACTCGGCGAAGGCGTCGAGGGCTGGCAGGTCGGCGACGAGGTGTGCGCGCTGCTCGCCGGCGGCGGGTATGCCGAGCGTGTCGCGGTCCCGGCCGGACAGTTGCTGCCGGTGCCCGCCGAAGTCGAGACGGTCGCCGCGGCCGGGCTGCCCGAGGTGGCCTGCACGGTGTGGGCGAACGTCGTGATGCACGCCGGTCTCGGCGAGGGCCAGGTGCTGCTGGTGCACGGCGGCGCGGGCGGCATCGGCACGCACGCGATCCAGGTGGGCAAGGCACTCGGCGCGACCGTCGCGGTCACCGCGGGTTCGCCCGAGCGGCTCGAACGCTGCCGTCAGCTCGGCGCCGACCTCACGATCAACTACAAGGAACAGGATTTCGTCGAGGTGCTGCGCGCCGAGACGAAGGGCGCCGACGTCATCCTCGACAACATGGGCGCGAAGTACCTGGAGCGCAACGTCGACGCGCTCGCCGCGGACGGCCGTCTGGTCATCATCGGCATGCAGGGCGGGATCAAGGGCGAGCTGAACATCGGCAAGCTGCTGGGCAAACGCGCGAGCGTGTTCGCGGCCGGGCTGCGGTCGCGGCCGCTGGACCAGAAAGCGGCGATCGTCGCGGATGTCCGGAATCGGTTGTGGCCCTTGGTGGAGCAGGGTTCGGTGCGGCCGATCGTCGGCCACGTCGTGCCGATGGCCGAGGCCGCGTCCGCGCACCGGATGCTCGAGGAGGGCAGCATCTTCGGGAAGGTCCTGCTGGCCGCGAAGTCCTGATCCTCGTGAGTGTTTATGCCGGTTCTAACCGGCATAAACACTCACGAGGGGTCAGCGCAGTTCTTCGAGCACCCGCACGAGCTGGTTGATCTCGAACACGTTGGAGTAGTGCGCGAGCCCGATCCGCACCGCTCCGCCGACCTCGCCGACGCCCAGCGACGCGAAAACGCCGCTGGTGCCGTCGTCGGCGAACGCGCACAAGCCTTGCGACGCAAGGTATTCGGCGACCTGGGACGATTTCGCGCCGGCCACGGCGAAGGCGAGCGCGGGGATCCGGCGCATCGCGTCGCCGATCACCATGATGTGCCGCAGCGAGCGCAGTTCCGTGGACAGCTGCGCGAGCAGGCCCGCGTGGTACGACTTGGCCGAGCCGAGCGACGTCACCAGGCGTTCGCGGCGGGAGCCGGTCGCGGCGTCGTCCAGTCCGGCGAGGTAGTCGATCGAGGCGATGAGACCGGCCAGCAGCGGGTACGCGTGCGGGCCGAGTTCGAGCCGCGCGGGACCGGTGGCGGCCGGGTCGAGCGATACCGACGAGATGCGCTCCAGCAGCTCCGGATCGCGGAACACGAGCGCGCCGACCGCCGGTCCGCCCCACGAGGGAGCGGAGACGACCATGACGTCGGCACCGAGTTCTTGCAGGTCAAGCGGCACGAACGGGGCCGCGTAGGTCGCGTCGACCACCACGAGCGCGCCGACGCGCTTGGCGAATTCGATCACCGTCGGCACGTCCGGCCGGGTCCCGACCGACCCGGACGCCAGCGTCACCGACACCGCTTTCGTCCGCGCGGACACGAGATTCTCGTACTGCCACGCGGGCAGTTCACAAGTCTCGATGTCGATCTCGCTCCACCGCAAGACCGCGCCGACGCGTTTCGCGGCACGCCGCCAGGGCGCGATGTTGGCCTCTTCGTCGAGCCGGGAGACGACGACCTCGTCGCCGATCGTCCAGCGTTCGGCGAGCGCGTCGACGAGCCTGCGCAGCAGCACCGGCGCGCTCGGACCGAGCACGACGGTGGCCGGGTCCGCCCCGACCAGATCAGCAACGGCCCGGCGGGCCGCGGTGACGATGCTTTCCGCCCGCTGGGAGGCCGGAAATGCTCCGCCCGGCCCGGACACCGGTGCCCGCATCGCCGTCGAAACGGCCGAAGCGACCTGTTCGGGCACGAGCATTCCGGCGGCGCCGTCGAAGTGAATCCAGCCGTCGCCAAGCGCGGGGAACAGCCCACGGATACGAGCGACGTCGAACGCCATGGGGACACGGTACGGACGTGCGGTTTCGCGGTTGCCGCGGGGTTGGGCAGAACTGCCCGAACGGCCGCTAGGCTCGGGGCAGGACCGCCAACAGCGACGGGGATGGAGCACATGAGCGAGCCGAACTTCGGGGGAACGGGCGCGACCAGGGACGGAACGGACGCGCCGCACGTGGTCGTCGTCGGACCGGACGGGGTTCCGGTCGGCACCGCGCAGGTCGCCCCCGACGGCGAGGAAAACGAGACCGTCGGGGAACTGGTCGAGGAACCGGCCAAGGTGATGCGCATCGGCACCATGATCAAACAGCTGCTGGAAGAGGTCCGCGCCGCACCGCTGGACGACGCCAGCCGCAACCGGGTCCGCGAGATCCATCAGACCTCGGTGCGCGAACTGGAGCAGGCGCTGGCCCCCGAACTGCGCGAGGAACTGGAACGGCTCGTGCGGCCGTTCACCGAGGACGAGACTCCTTCGGACGCCGAACTGCGGATCGCGCAGGCCCAGCTGGTCGGCTGGCTGGAAGGGCTGTTCCACGGCATCCAGACCGCGCTGTTCGCGCAGCAGATGGCCGCGCGGGTGCAACTGGAGCAGATGCGCCGCGGCCTGCCCGCGGGCTCGTCGGGCTCCGTCGGGCAGACGGGCGAGGGGCACGGGCACGGCATCACCGGGACCGGGCAGTACCTCTAACTCTCCTCGGAGAAGAACGCTCGAAGATCACCGATCACCAGATCGGGCTCTTCGAGCGCCGGGAAATGCCCACCACGCGGAAACTCCGTCCACCGCACCACCCGATCAGTACGCTCAGCCAACGACCGCAACGGAAGCCCGATGTCATCCGGGAACACCGCGACCGACGGCAGCGCCGCGGGCTCGTGCAGTTCCGGCCGCCAGCCCGGCGAAGGACACCGGCACGGCATCACCGGGACCGGGCAGTACCTCTAACTTTCCTCGGAGAAGAACGCTCGAAGATCACCGATCACCAGATCGGGCTCTTCGAGCGCCGGGAAATGCCCACCACGCGGAAACTCCGTCCACCGCACCACCCGATCAGTGCGCTCAGCCAACGACCGCAGCGGAAGCCCGATGTCATCCGGGAACACCGCGACCGCGGTCGGCACGGTCGACGACGGCAGCGCCGCACCCCACTGGACGTCCTGATCGGCGTAGATCCGCGAGGACGACGCGGCGGTGCGGGTGAACCAGTAGATCGAGACGTTGGCGAGCAGATCGTCACGGTCGATCAGGTCGTGGTCGGTGTTCGAAAAGGCACGGAACTTCTCGGCGATCCAGGCCAGCTGTCCGGCCGGGGAGTCGGTGAGGCCGTAGGCAAGCGTGTGCGGCTTGGTGGACTGGATCATCGCGTAACCGATGCCGGTCTGCTGGAAGGCCCGCGATTTGTCCAGCGACCGCTGTCCTTTCGCCAACTCGGCCCCGCTAAGCCCGTCGAGGTCAGCCTCGCTGCGCGCCACCGCGGACGGCAGCATCGTCACGTGCGCACCGATGATCCTGTCGGGGAATTGCAGGCCGAGTTCGCGGGAAATCAACGCGCCCCAGTCGCCGCCGTGTGTGCCGAACCTTTCGTACCCGAGGCGGGTCATCAGCTCCGCCCAGGCGCGGGCCGTCCGCGCCGGGCCCCAGCCGCGGTCGGGGGTCGGGCCGGAGAAGGCGAATCCGGGTACGGAGGGAACCACGACGTCGAACGCCACGGCTGGGTCGCCGCCGTATGCGCGAGGGTCGGCGAGCGGGCCGATGAGGTCGAGGAATTCGACGATCGAGCCGGGCCAGCCGTGGGTGAGGAGGAGCGGGACGGCGTCCGGTTCCGGGGATTTGAGGTGCAGGAAGTGGACGTTCGCGCCGTCGAGGACGGTGGTGAACTGGGGGAAGCCGTTGAGGCGTTCTTCCTGCGCTCGCCAGTCGAAGCCGAGCCGCCAGTGGCGGGCCAGGTCTTGGACCTCGGCCACTGGAATGCCCAGCTCCCATGCCGGGTCGTCGAACGGATCCGGCCAGCGGGTGTCGGCCAGGCGACGGTGGAGATCGTCCAGGTCGGACTGCGGGAAATGGACGCGGAAGGGAGCGGGGTCTTGGGCCATGCGGGGAAAGCTATGCGGGATTGAGGACCGTTCGAGTCCTCAATCGGCGATCGGCCCTCGCTGTTCGGGCTAGTTTCGAATCCGCCGCGGCCACCGTCGCCGTTGGGCGGGCGGCTCCACCTCGACCGGCGGCTCCGGCTGCGGCTCCTCGGCAACCGGGCGGACAACCGGCGCGTAAACCTGTTCGGCGACCTTCCGCTTGCTGTCCTTGAAGTCCGCCAGCGTCTCGCCGGCGTAGCCGCCCTCGTCCGGACGGTCCGGGACCTGGGAGAGGTCTTCGAGCAGCGTCCAGTTCGATCCGAGCCCGACCAGGGAACGGTGCTTCGTGGCGTAATAGTCCGGGTGGATGCTCACCGCGACGCCAGAGGCGCCGGCCGCGGCGGCCAGCATGTGGATGTGGAAGCGGGTGGAGATCCAGGTTTGTCCCGGCGCGGCGGGAAGACCGTGCGTCCAAATGTGCGAAAACGGATAAAACCGGGCACCCGGTAATTCCCGCTCGATCAACGAAAAGACTTCGCGGTCGACCCGGGGCACTCCCTCGACGACGCCGATCTTCGCCGGGTCCGTCTTCCACGCGCGCAGCATGGAAAGCACCGCGCCGGCCACCGCGCCCACCCCGACCTCGACCAGATCGGATTGCAGGCACAGCATCACTTCGGGCAGGTCTTCGGACTGGTCGTACCGGTCCGGCCCGATGGTGAGAAAGGCGTCGTCCAGCCCGACCGGGCGGCCCAGCAGATCCGCTGACGCGTCGTCGCGGACCTCGACCACCTCGAACCGGTCGGCAAGCGCTTTCACCAGCGGGATCGAACCTTCGCAGGCGGGCAGCAAGCCCTGTCCGGTCATCGCGGCCCGGCCGCCGGAACGTTCGACCGCGGCGACCGCGCCCGCCAGCAAGCCGATCTGCCTTGGCCACAGCTTGTTGATGTATCCGCCGCCGACGACGTGCACCACGTCGGCCTCCGCCAGCAGTTCGACGCTGTGGTGCAGCCGCGGCAGCATGCCCGGGTTGTGCACCGCGTCGCGCACCCAGGCCGCGGTGCGCCACGGATCGTCGTCCGGCGCCTCCGCGCACAGCCGCCACAACGTGTCGGTGAACTTCGCCCGCGGATGAATGCCGTCGAACAGGACGCTCGCCGGCCCCGGCGAGTGAGTGTCCACCCACACCTCGGCGTCCGGGGCGGTTTCCGCGAGATAACGCAGCCAGCCGGCGGTGATGAGCTCGTCACCGTAGTTGGGGTGGCCCACAGGTGCGACGAGGTGATACCGCGCACGTGAAGAACCAGACTCCGGGTGCGAAGTGCTGATTTCGGGGACCGGCATTGGCTTATCGTAACGTCGCGCACACGGACTCGGGCAGGACGGGGGATACCGGCCGGAGCGACCGCGCGACGGGTCGGGCCTAGCCCGCCTGGCCTCATCGGTACCCTCGTCCACGTGCATGCCACCAGCACGGTTCACGCAGCCGAACCCGATGTCTCGACTCCGGTTCCACCGTCGTCGGACAGCAAGACGTTCGGGCGTGCGATCGACGACATCAAGACCGGTTTGGCCTCCCGCGAGCTGTGGACCCATCTCGGCTGGCAGGACATCAAGCAGCGGTACCGCCGGTCCATCATCGGTCCGTTCTGGATCACCATCAGCCAGGGCGTCATCGCGCTCGGCCTCGGACTGCTGTACTCGCAGCTGTTCCGCACGCCGATCGAGGTGTTCCTGCCCTACCTCTCCACCGGTTTCATCATCTGGGGCTTCATCCAGGGCTGCCTCACCGAAGGCATGGAAACGTTCATCGCGAACGAGGGGCTGATCAAACAGGTCCCCGCGCCGATCAGCGTTTACGTGCTGCGCACGATCTGGCGGCAGACGCTGCTGCTGGCGCACAACATGATCGTCTACGTCGTGCTGCTGATCATTTTCTTCTCGGCGCTCGATTCCCCGTATTCGCTCGGGACGAAAGACGGCACGTGCGTACCGGACAAGTTCTGCCACCCCGGTCTGAGCTGGAACATTTTCCTCGCCATTCCCGGGTTCGTGCTGCTCGCGCTCACCGCGGGCTGGGCCGCGCTGCTGCTCGGCATCATCTCGACGCGTTTCCGCGACATTCCGCAGCTGATCAACTCGCTGATCCAGCTGATGTTCTACGGCACCCCGATCGTCTGGCCGGTCGACCAGCTGCTGTCCGGCGGCGCGCGGGACGGCGCGTCGTGGGCGCTGCCGATCATCAAGCTCAACCCGCTTTACCACTACATGCAGGTGGTGCGGTCGCCGCTCATCGGACAGGCGGTGAGCTGGACCAGCTGGGTCGTGGTCGGCGGGCTCACCGTGGTCGGGTGGGCGCTCGCCCTCATCGCCATGCGCAATTACCGGTCTCGCGTCTCGTATTGGGTGTGACAGATGGTCAGCATTGACGTCCACAACGCGTACGTGGACTTCCCGATTTTCGACGCGAAGACGCGTTCGATGAAAAAGCGCGTGCTCGGCAAGGTCGGCGGCAAGATCAGCTCCGACCAGAAGGTGCCGATCATCGAGGCGCTGCACGACGTGTCGATCAGCCTCCGCGAGGGCGACCGGGTCGGTCTCGTCGGGCACAACGGCGCGGGCAAGTCCACGCTGCTGCGGCTGCTCGCCGGGATCTACGAGCCGACCCGCGGATCGTCGCGGATCGTCGGCCGGATCGCGCCGGTGTTCGACCTCGGCATCGGCATGGACCCGGAGATCTCCGGCGTGGAGAACATCCTGATCCGCGGTCTGTTCCTCGGCATGAGCGCCAAGGAAATGGAGAAACGGGTCGACGACATCGCGGAGTTCACCGAACTCGGCGACTACCTGCAGATGCCGCTGCGGACGTACTCCACCGGCATGCGGGTGCGGCTCGCGCTCGGCGTGGTGACCTCGATCGACCCGGAGATCCTGATCCTCGACGAGGGCATCGGCGCGGTCGACGCGGCGTTCCTCAACAAGGCCCGCGACCGGCTCAAGGACCTGGTCAAGCGCTCCGGCATCCTGGTGTTCGCGAACCACTCCGACGAGTTCCTGATGGAGCTGTGCGACACCGCGATCTGGATGGACGAGGGGCACGTCAAGCAGCAGGGTTCGCTGCGCGAGGTGCTCACCCAGTACAAGGGCCGCGACCCGTTCGAGAACATGAGCCAGGAAGGTCTCGAGCGCCTCGGCATCGAGCCCGCGACCACCACGAACGGCGGGGAATGATGACCGGCGAGACGCGAGAGCTGCCCGAGGGCGCTGTCGTCGGCGTGGTGGTCACGCGGCACCGGCGCGAACTGCTCGCGGACTCGCTGAAGATCATCGCCGCCCAGACCCGCCCGGTCGACCACCTCGTGGTGGTGGACAACGGACCGGACAAGTCCGCGCGGGACGTGGTGGAGGCCTACCCGCTGCCGTACACGTACCTGCCGTCGCACCGGAACCTCGGCGGCGCGGGCGGTTTCGCGCTCGGCATGCTGCACGCGCTGTCGCTCGGCGCGGACTGGGTCTGGCTCGCCGACGACGACGGCCGCCCGGCGGACGAGCACGTGCTCGAGATTCTCCTTGAGGAAGCCGAAAAGCGCGGCCTCGCCGAGATTTCCCCGGTGGTGGCCAACATTGACGCCCCGGCGAAACTGGCGTTCCCGCTGCGCCGCGGCCTCACTTGGAAGCGCTCGTCGGCCGAACTGGGCACGGATTTCCTGCCCGGCATCGCGTCGTTGATGAACGGCGCGCTGTTCCGTTCGTCCACTTTGGACGTCACCGGCGTGCCCGACCTGCGCCTGTTCTTCCGCGGCGACGAGGTGGAACTGCACCGCCGCCTCGTCCGGTCCGGCCTGCCGTTCGGCACGTCGCTGCGCACGACCTACCTGCACCCCGACGGCTCGGACGAATTCAAGCCGATGCTGGGCGGGAAATTCCACGCACAGGACCCGGAGAACGAGGTCAAGCGGTATTACACGTACCGCAATCGCGGGTATTTGCTGTCGCAGCCGGGAATGCGGAAGATCGGGGCGCTGGAGGTGCTGCGCTTCGGCCTGTATTTCGTGGGCGTGAAGCGGGACCCGAAGGCCTTTATGCAGTGGCTGAAACTGGTCCGGCAGGGACGAGCGGAGAAGTTCTACCGGTACTGAACCCGGTCAGTCCGTTGTGGACAGTGCACTAACCCCACCGTCCACAACGGACCTCCACGCTACTCCCCGATGACCGGCGGCGCGGAACGATGCCCGCTGCCGAACACCTCGTCGTCGTCCTCGATTTCCATCACGAACGCGGGCTGGTTGAGGCTCTCGTCGTACGGGCGGGCTCCGAAGCCCATGCCCGGACGGGCCGGAGCGCCGCCCATTCCGCCGGCCGCGACGTCCGCCGCTCCCGGTTCCATCGCGCCGTCGCCGGGGCCGAACGAGCCGCCTCCTCGGCCGACCTTGCTCTGGTGTTCCTCGTCGGCGCCGAAACCTCCGCCGCCACCGCCCATCGGCATGCCACCCATCGGCATGGCACCCATGCCCGCCCCGGACGCACCGCCGCTGCCGCCGCTCGGGGCGGCCTGCGCCGCGGCCGGAGTGGTGCCCGCCGCCGTTGTGCTGGGGTCCGGCATCGACTGGTGCACGGCACCGGTGAACTGGCTCGGGCCGCTGACGGTCGGGGCGCTGGCGTGCCCGGCCACGGCCCCGCCGCCACCAGCCGCGGCACCCGCCGAGGACGAGCCAGCGTCAGCCACCGCAGGAGCGGGAGCAGGCGCGGGGCTGGCCGGAGCAGGAGCAGCGTCGTGGTGCTCCGGACCGGTCGGCATCGCTACCGCGGCACCGCCACCGGCCGCGACGCCGAACTTCGGCGGGTGCGCGAAAGCCGGCTGCTTCGACCCTGTCTCGTGCAGCGAAGCGTCGTACTTCGACATCGTCTCCGCGGCCTGTTCGTGCGCGGAACGGCTGTCCTGCTGCTTTTTCAGAGTCGCGTCGATCTCATTGCTCATTTCGAGCGGGCTCGCGTGCGACCATTTGTCGAATTCCTCGGACCAGTCGAACGGAACCGCGTCCGGCATCGAGTGCTTCGCCGCCTGCGCAGCGGACGCCTGCTCCTCGACGATCTGCGCGGCCAGCTTCGCGTTCTGGCCATTTGCCTCGGCCCATTCGGCGAGGCTCACGAAATACGCCTGCGCACCGGCCGCGGCCTCGCCGCTCCAGGCATGCGCGGCCTTCTTCACGGCCTCGCCCAGCTGCGTCGCGAAATCCTCGAACGCTTTCTGCACCTCGGTGTACGCGTGCGAGACCGAGGAAACCTGCTCTACGTCGAGATTCGTCTCGACGTACGACTTCAGCTGCTGGTGCGGGTGCCCGAGGTAGTCGGCGTCCGACGGCGCGAGCCCCGGCTGCGGCGTGCTCATTCGGTGCTGCCCTTCACGGTGCGGTGGGAGTCGATGGCCTGGCTCTCGTTCTCGGTGTAGACGCCGCCGGCGCGCGCGAGAGCCTCGTCGGCTTCCTTCAGGATCCGGCCGAACTGGTCCAGCACGTCGAGGGCCGCCCCGGGTGCGTCGGCTCCGCTCTTGCGGTCGTGCTCGGCCACGGTGTGCCCGTACGGATGGCTGCCGAGCTTCGGCGCGGTCGTCAGCGCCTGCGTCTGCGGCTTGAGCCGTTCGAGGCGCGTGACCATGTCGGTGAGCGCTTTGCGCAGGTCACCGAGTGCGTCGCCGTCGATGCTGAACCCGCCGGCCTTCGCGGTGCCGGCCAGCTTGTGCGTTTCGGCCGCGGCTTCGGCGATGCCCTTGGCGTTCAGCCCGCCTGCCGCCAGCGGATCAGTGCTCATGCGCCGGAGTTTACCGACGCGAGCCGCTCCGGTCAGGCGTTTGCCGAATAGCCTTCAAGCTGGGTGAACAGTTGTTGGGCCAGACGGGCATTGTCCGCCGGGGCGTAGGTGAGCCAGCGGTTGCCGTCGCTGGAATCGCGCGTGCTGAGCAGGTAGCGGCCGAGTTCGGTGTCGAACCACGCGAGCGACGGCAGCGCCCGCTCGTGGCCGTTGCCGTCGCTGACGTACGGCGTGAACTGGCCGACCGCCAGCCGCGGCTTTTCGAAGATCCGCTGGACGGCCCTGAGCTGCGGATTGTGCGTGCGCGGACCGCTTACCCCGGCGAACGGGTCGTACGCGTCGCCCCGGACCGGCTGCTTCGACGGCCGCGCGACGGTCACCGACTGCCCCGCCGCGGCGGGCGTGAGCGGCAGCAGGTCGACGATCGCCGGGACGATGCCGGTCGGGCGGACCTCCTCGAAGCTGAACATCCCGTCCCGCTGGACCACGAGCACCGCGAACTGACCGTTGGACGCCACCCGCGCGAAGAGTTGCTCGTCGCCGATCTTGGCCGCCGCGGACACCGCGAGGCCGGGCTGGGCGAACGTGGCGAGCGCGATCTGGACGTCGTCGTCGATCGTCCCGCGCCGCAGCAGACCGCGGTTGTCGAGGTCGCGGAAGACGGCATCGCGCACCGCGGCGCGTTCTTCGCCGGTGATGCCGATGTGCGGCACCACGAACGGCACCGGCGCGCGGCCGAGCCCGAGTTCGCTCAGCAGGAGATCCATCGCTGCCGGTGACAGCGTCAACGTGTACGGCACGACCCACCCCTAAATCCGGTCTCTCCCCGGCGAAACCGTAGTCCACTCCGCACTGCCGCGGCCATCGGCGCCAAGAGCGCGTCATCCGGAGCGCGGTGAGCGGATTCCGTTCAGGAAGTAAGCGGTGCGACGGTCGTAGGCGTCCCGGGGAGGCCGGTCGCCGTGTTTGAGGGCGAGGGCGGTTTCGACGACGAACGCGTGAAGGTCGCCCGCTGTGAACTCCGGCCGCAGAGCCCCGGAGGCCCGCGCCGCCGCGACGAGTTCTTCGTTGGCCTCACTCCCGACCCGGCAGATCTCCATGAGCTGCGGCGAGTTCGGATAGGTCTGCAGCAGGACGTCGTTGACCGCGGGCTGGCGGTACTGGAGGTCGCGCAGCGCGGTGACGTAGCAGACGAGCCGCTCGCCGACGTCGTCGATGGCCCGCATGCGGTCGATGACCGCGAACAGCTCCGCCGCGACGACCTCTTCGACGACCGCCTCGATGAGCCCGATCCGACCGCCGAACCGGTTGAAGATCGTGGCTTTGCTGACTCCCGCCGCCTTGGCGACCTCCTCCAGCGGGACCGTCAGGCCCCGCCCCTGGAAGGCGCCGATCGCAGCGTTTCGGATCTGTTCGGAATTGCGCCTGGCGTCGGCGCGCAGCCGGGATTCCGCGGGCATCGCGCTCCTCGTCTCTCGGCGTAAGTTGACTCCCCCGGTCAGCTTACCTACAGTCGGTGACGGAAGAAGTTGACCCGTGTAGTCAACTTATGCTCCCGAAGGGAAAGATCAGGGAAAATGATCGTTGTCACCGGCGCTACCGGCGGGCTGGGCAGTGCCACCGTCGAGCACCTCCTCAAGCGTGTTCCCGCCGACCAGATCGGCGTCAGCGTCCGCGATACCGCCAAGGCGCAGCACTTCGCCGACCGCGGCGTCCGCGTACGGCAGGGCTCGTACGAGGACCCAGGCGACTCTTTCGCCGGTGCCGAGCAGGTCCTGCTGATCTCCGGCAACGACCCCGCCGCCGATCTGGTCAGCCTGCACCGAAACGCCATCGACGCAGCCGCCGCGGCCGGTGTCCGGCGGATCCTCTACACAAGCCAGCACGGCGCCGCCCCCGGCAACCCGTACCGGCCGTCGGACCTCCACCTCGCCACCGAGGCAATCCTCGGCGAATCCGGAGTCGCCTGGACCGCACTGCGCAATGGTGCTTACGGCCCACTCGACCAGGTGCTCGGCCCGTGGCAGCGGACCGGCGAGATCGCTCAGCCGGAAGACGGCCCTGTCCCGTACACCGACCGTGCGGACATCGCCGAGGCCACCGCGGCCCTCCTCGCCGGTGACCGCTCCGTCGACGGCCCCGTCACCCTCGCGGCGACGGCCGCCGTCACTTTCGCCGATTTTGCCAAGATCGCTTCCGACCTCACCGGTCGCCCCGTCAATCGCGTCGTCCTGGACGACGAACAATGGGTTGCCGAACAAATCGCGAGCGGCGTCCCGGAGCAGGCGGCCCGGTTCATGCTCACCTGGTACCAGGCCACCCGGGCTGGTTATTTCGCCGAATCGGGCCCGCTGCTGGCCGAGCTTCTCGGTCGCGAGCCGCGCACCGTCGCGGACCGGCTCGCCGAATCCGCCTAGCCCGCTTCCGCTGTGAGCGGATCCGCTGTCGGCGAACCGCTCTTGCCGCCGATGATCACCCGCTGCTGCGATGGGTCCATGGCAGATCCCAAACCAGCACTTGTCCTGCACCTCGCGGCGGGCGGCGAACCGCTGATCTTCCCGCTCACCGCCGACAGTTCCTCAGCCGTTCAGGAAAAGCTCCCGGACCTTCTGAAACACGGTGGCGTTCATTCGCTGGAAACCCGGGACGGCAACGCTGTTTCAGTGAATTTCGTCCACGTGGCGGCGGCTTATGTGGACGATCTGAGCCGAAAGGGCAAATTCGGCCTGTCCGTTTAACGACGGGCGAGGGCGAGCAGTCCTGCACGGATCTCCGGTCTGCTCGCGGCCACGAGCAGGAACGTCGCCTCGCGCACCAGCCGGCCGGCGTGCGCCCCGGCCAGCACCGCGCGGCTGCCCGTCGCCGCGGCGAGTGCGCCCGCTGACCGGTACGCCAGATCGGCACCGGCCGCGCGGGCGTCCGGGAGCGTGGCCGGGTCGGCGAGACCGGCGTTGAGCCGACGCCGGATTCCGTCCTGTTCGGACCGCAACGCCGTCGCCGTTTCCTCCTCGCCAGCGGCCTCGATCAGGCTGGCGCAACGCTCGGCCAACCCGAGCGGAGCGCATCCGTTGAGCCGGGACGCAAACGTATTGCCAGCCACGAACTTTTCGTAGCTGACCCGCGCGAAGACCGACTCGTCCGGAATGAAGTGGTTGTCGAGTTTCAGCCGCACCGTCGCGGTGCCTTGTGCGGCCATGAGCGTCAACGGCTCGGCGACCAGGCTGTGCCCGACGATCGGCGACACCAGGGCGTTGACCACCGTGTCCCCCTCGCGTCCGGACAGCTGCAGCAGGTCGATCGCGTCCCATCCGCTCACGAACGGTGCCTCACCGTCGAACCGATAGCCGCCGTCGACGCGCTCTACCCGCACTCTCGGCGGCGTCGGAATCACGCCCGCATACGCGACTCCCGCGCGCAACCGTCCGCTGATCAGGTCCGGCAGGTACCGCTCACGCAGGTCCGCCCGATCCGTCGCGGCCAGCCCGGCGACGAGACCGTGGTGCTGCAGCCAGGTGAACGCGGTGCTCAGACACCCACCGGCCAGCGCCTCGAGCACGCCGACCAGCTGGTCCAGCTCGACCCCGGAATCAGGCGCGGCGAGACCATAGAACCCTTCCTCGGCGAGCGCGTCGAAATGCGACCGCGGCACCACGCCGAGCCGGTCCACTTCGGCGGCCGCGGGAAACAACAGGTCGTCGGCGAGAGCGCGCGCACGGGAAACCAGGTCGGCCATGAAACCAAGCTACCCAAAAAGACAAAAAGGGCGTCTCGCCGAACGCGAGACGCCCTTTTCGGACCAGCTCAGTCAATCACAGCTCGTACAGCCGCTTCCAGTTGTCGCGCGAGGTGAGTTCCGGCATCGCGCGCTTGTACTGCTCCTGCACGCCCGCGCCTTCCTTGCGCAGCCGGTTGAGCACCTTCGCGCCGCGCTTGGCCAGGTCGAACATCTTGACCTTGTCGTAGGTGCGCACGCGCACGCCTTCCTGCGACGCGTCGGTGACCACAGCGGTGTCGAACAGCGCGACGTGCCACCAGTGCGCCTCGTCGATCGACACCGCGCCGAGCCCGAAGCGGCTGCGGCCGAGCACCTTGTCGAGGACGCGCTTGATCAGCACGAGCCGCTGCATGCTCGGCCGCGGCGCGCTGTTGATGATGCCGATGTCGTTGGACGCGATGCCCGGCACGTCAGTGGCCTTGTGCCGCTTGGTCTCCGGGTACGCGTCGCGGATCCGGCGGATCTCCTTCATCGCCTCGACGCCGCCGTCGCGCAGGATCTCCGGGCCCTCCAGGAAGTCCTCGACCGCCTTGATCAGCGTCGCGGACAGGCCGTACTGCATGCCGAGCAGGTAGCGCACCAGCTGCGCCAGCAGCACGCGGGAGAGCAGGTTCAGGTTGAACGGCGAGTGCAGCGCGGCGGTGATGATCGAGTTGCGCAGGTTGAAGTACCGGTGCCACTCGTCCCAGTCCTTCCAGTGGAAGTCCGCGTGCCACACGCCGGCGCCCGGCAGGGTCACCGTGGGGAAGCCGTATTCGCGGGCGCGGTAGGAGTACTCCGCGTCGTCCCACTGGAAGAAGAACGGCAGCGGGTAGCCGATGGCCTTGACGACCTCGTACGGGATCAGGCACGACCACCAGCCGTTGTACCCGGCGTCGAGGCGGCGCTCCTGGCGGTTCGGCGCCCCGGTCTCCTCGTCGACGCCGAGCAGGTCCGCGGTGGACAGCGAGTGCTGCACCGGCTGTCCCGGCTCCAGCGTGTTCAGCCGGGCGTACTCGGCTCCGACGTGCAGCTGGTTCGGGTGCAGCAGGTTGAGCATCTGGCCGCCGACGATGATCGGGTTGGCCGAGCGGTTGGAGAACGCCGTCATGCGCACGACGAGGTCCGGCTCGAGCAGCACGTCGTCGTCCATGAACAGCACGTTCGCGTGCTCGGTGGCGGTGTGCCCGGCCACCTCGTACAGGCCGCGGGTGAAGCCGCCTGCTCCGCCGAGGTTCGGCTGCTTGATGTAGTGCAGCTTCTCGCCGAGGTCCTTCGCGACCTGCTCGAAGCCCTCGCGCGATTCGACCAGGTCGGTGCCCTGGTCGGCGACGTAGATGGCGTCGAGCGTGTCGAGCGAGGACACGTCGGCGGCGAGCGCCTGGAGGTTCTTCAGGCAGTCGTCGGCGCGGTTCATCGTGCAGATGGTGACCGCGGTCGGGCGGATCGACTCCGGCGCGTCGACGGTCCAGCGGACCTGCTCGACCCGCAGCGTCTGGCCGCCCTCGGTCTCGAGGTCGAGCCACAGCGCGCCGCCGTCGTGGAACTTGTCCAGCTTGCCGGTCAGCTCGACCTTGACGCTCTTCGCGCCGGACACCTGCTGGGCGTCGACGACGCGCGGGTCGCCGAGCATGTCGGACGCGCCGAGCGACAGCAGCCCGTCGCCGGTGACGACCGCTTCGGCCTTTACCTCGGTCGCGGTGGTCCAGCGCTGCCAGTAGCTCGCCGGGAAGCGGCCGAAGTAGGTGTTGCCGGTGACCTTCGCGGACGGCTCGAGCGTCACGCTGCCGCGCTCGCGCTGGGCGTTGCCCTGCACGACCTCGGCGTACATGTCCTTGCTCACGATCGGAGCCGGCCCGGCGTACAGCCCGCGCTGGGCCGTGAGCCTGCCTTCGGGGGCGTGTTCGGCGAACCGCGTCTGGCCTGCGGGGGCCGCCTCCGCGACCGGGGCTGCTTTACCGGGCATCGAACTCAGTTCTCCTTTTTTACCGGCCGTACACGGAACACGACCCACTTGAGCATCACAAAATTGATCACGGTGGCCGTCCCCTGGGAAACGACCCAGGCGAGGGTGGCCTTCCACGCCATCTCCGGCAGCACGTTCAGCATGAGCCGATTCACGCCGATCGTCACGAAGAAGGTCACCGCGTACAGCAGAACGAACCCGCCGACCTGGGCGTTCCCGTCGCGCTTGCCCGCGGCGAAGGTGAACCGCCGGTTCAGGAAGAACGCGGTGGTCGTGCCCACGACGAAGCTGATCGCGCGAGCGACGTCCGCCCACGGGGCCCCGTCCATGCCGACCGCGCGCAGCAGCGAGTACGTGCCCAGGTCGAGCAGGGCGCAGAAGCCGCCGATCACCCCGAACCGGATCAGCTGGCCCAGCAGCCCGGGTCCCGCGGGCGCCGGCTGCGCTTGGTCACTCTGCGGTTCTGTAGCCACCACTTGGAATACCTTCTCGGCCTATTGCGTCAGTGTCCTTATTACCCACTTCGACGCTCGGACGCTTGTGCCTTGATGCGCAAAGTGTAGAAGCGAGCACTTCAGGGTCACGTTCCGGGCGGTGTTCGGCGTGGCTACCCTGGTCCGCGTGACCCAAGCACCCGAGACACAGCGCCGCACGCTCACCGGCTGGGGCCGCACCGCCGGGACGGTCGCCGACGTGCTGAGCACGCGCGACGTCGAGGCGATCGCCCGCGCCGTCGCCTCCGCAGGCCCGCGCGGGGTCATCGCTCGCGGCCTCGGCCGGTCCTACGGCGACCCGGCGCAGAACGCGGGCGGCCTGGTCGTCGACATGACCGTGCTCGACCGCATCCACTCGATCGACCCGGACTCCGGCCTCGTCGACCTCGACGCGGGCGTCAGCCTCGACAAGCTGATGCGCGAGGCGCTGCCGTACGGCCTGTGGGTCCCGGTCCTGCCGGGCACGCGCCAGGTGACGATCGGCGGCGCGATCGCCAACGACATCCACGGCAAGAACCACCACTCGGCGGGCAGCTTCGGCAACCACGTGGTGTCGATGGACCTGCTCACCGCCGACGGATCCGTGCGCACGCTCACCCCGGAGGGCCCGGATTCGGAGCTGTTCTGGGCGACGGTGGCGGGCATCGGGCTCACCGGGATCATCGTCCGCGCGACGATCCAGATGACGAAGACCGAGACCGCCTACTTCATCGTCGACAACGACCGCACCGACGACCTCGACGGCACGCTCGCGCTGATCAGCGACGGCTCCGACGACAAGTACACCTACTCGTCGGTCTGGTTCGACACGATCAACAAGAACAAGCTCGGCCGGGGCGCGTTCGCTCGCGGCTCGCTGGCCAAGCTGGACGAACTGCCGCCGAAGCTGCGCGCCGAGCCGCTGAAGTTCTCCGCCCCGCAACTGCTCACGGTGCCGGATTTCCTTCCGAACGGCCTGATGAACAAGCTCTCGCTCAGCGCGATCGGCGAGTTCTACTACCGGTCGACTCCCAAGCACGGCCGCGGCGCGATCCAGAACATCACCGCCTTCTACCACATGCTTGACCTGGTCGGAGAGTGGAACCGCGGCTACGGCAGCAAGGGTTTCCTGCAGTACCAGTTCAGCACTCCGATCGGTGCGAACGAGAGCCTCCGCGGGATCGTGGAGAAGGTCGCGCACTCCGGGCACTACTCGGCGCTGAACGTCTTCAAGCAGATGGGCAAGGGCAACCGGGCTCCGCTGTCGTTCCCCGACACCGGCTGGATGGTCTGCCTCGACTTCCCGATCAAGCCCGGTCTGAGCGCGCTGTGCACCGAACTGGACCGGATGGTCCTCGAAGCAGGCGGCCGCCTCTACACCGCGAAGGACTCGCGCACCTCGCCCGAGACGTTCGCGAAGATGTACCCGCGGCTGGAGGAGTGGCGCAAGGTGCGCGCTTCCGTTGACCCCGAAGGCGTTTTCGCCTCTGACATGAGCCGGAGGCTCGCACTGTGATCGACGCGGTCGGTAACCCCCAGTCCCTGCTGCTGCTCGGCGGCACGTCCGACATCGCGCTGGCGATCGCGGAGAAGTACCTCGCGGAGAAGCCGCTGCGGGTCGTGCTGGCCGCCCGTCCTTCGCCGCGGCTGGAGGAAGCCGCGCAGCGCCTGAAGGATCTCGGTGCCGAAGTGTCCACTGTGGCCTTTGACGCCAAGGACCTCGCGTCGCACCCGAAGGTTCTCGACGAGGCGTTCGCCGGCGGCGACATCGACGTCACGGTGGTCGCGTTCGGTCTCCTCGGCGAGGCCGAGGAGCTGTGGCAGGACCACGGCAAGGCCGTTGAGCTGGCGACGGTCAACTACACCGCCGCGGTGTCGGTCGGCGTCGCGCTGTCGGAGAAGCTCAAGACGCAGGGCCACGGCAAGGTCATCGCGCTGTCGTCGGTGGCGGGCGAGCGGGTTCGCCGGTCGAACTTCGTGTACGGCTCGACCAAGGCCGGTTTCGACGGCTTCTACCTCGGTCTCGGCGAGGCGCTCGCGCCGCACGGCGTGCAGGTGACCGTCGTCCGGTCGGGCCAGGTCAAGACCAAGATGACCGCCGGGATGAAGGACGCTCCGCTGACCCGGACCGCCGAGCAGGTCGCCGACGTCGCGGTCGAGGCCGCGCGCAAGGGCAAGGAACTCGTCTGGTCGCCGTCGGAGTTCCGGCTGGTGATGTCGATCCTGCGGCACGTGCCGCGGCCGATCTTCCGCAAGCTCCCGGTCTGACGTTTTCGCGGCCCGGCCTCCACCGTTCGGTGGATGCCGGGCTGACCAGCTCGACGATGCCCTGAGGGTGCCCACGCGCCGAAACTCGGGGCATGGGGAACGAATTCCGCTCGTCGCTGGCCGCGCTGCTGATCGACCTCGGCGCGCCAGTCGGCGGCTACTACCTGCTCCGCGCCTTCGACGTCCCGCCGGTGTGGGCGCTGCTGCTGAGCGGTCTGCCGCCCGCGCTGCGCGTGCTGTACACGCTGGTCACCCGACGTCGCGTGGACGGGATCGGCCTGCTCGTCCTGATGTTCCTGGCCATCGGCCTGGCCACGACCCTGCTGACCGGCGACGCCCGGCTGATGCTCGTGCGCGGCGCCTGGTTCAGCACTCTGGCCGGTGCCTGGCTGCTCGCGAGCATGTTCGTCGGCCAGCATCCGACGACCTACCAAGCGGCCCGCGCCCTACTGCCCGGCCGCGGATCCCGGCTGGACGCGGCTTGGGAAGAGCGGCCGTCGTTCCGCCGAGCGTGGCAGACGCTGACCGTGGTCTGGGGCGTCGGCAGTCTTGTCCACAGTGGACTAAGCATCGGAATGGCGTACACGTTGCCGGTCGACGACGTTCCCGCGCTCGATGCCGGGCTGTCGATCGCGTTCTTCGTCGGACTGCAGGTGATCACGCAGATTCTGCTGATCCGCGAGGGCACGCTGCGCCAGGTAATGCGGCCGTCCACAGTGGACTAGTCGGCGGACGGCGGTCGCAGCCCGTCCACCAGCCGGGCCGGATTCACCCCGAGGCCGGCGGCGAACTTGAGCAGGTTGTGCAGATTGATGTTGCGCAGCCCGCGTTCGACCTGGCTCACGAAGGTCCAGTGCACCCCGGCCAGTTCGGCCAGCTGTTCCTGACTCAGTCCCGCCTCGTTCCGGAATTCGCGTACCCGCTCGCCAATAGTGCGCGTCGCGGCGGAGATCGGAGGCTTGGCCATCGTCGGTTAATCACACACGTCTACCGCCGCCAAGGCCAGAGCAGGAATGCTCAGAGCATTGATATCTATAGCGTCTACGTCTAGGCGGAGTCGGTTTCGCTAATAACTGCTACCTGTTCTCAATTGCAGACACCAACACCACGCGGGTGATCAATCGGCTACCGTGCTAATGGCGATTGCGAAAGCCGGGGGCCGAGGGGGCACAGGTGCGGGAGGACGTCGAGCAGACGGTGGCCCTGCCCGTCGAAGCATTCTCCGCCGTCTGGGAGATGCTCGACCTCGGGGATCAGCATCCGATGCTGCGCGCGAAACGAGTCTGGGTCAAAACCGGTGCACAGCGCGAACTTCACGCCGCCACGGTCGATCTCCTCGCACGGCTCGGCCTCGCGGACGACGACGCGCCGTCCGCGTATTTGCGGGCCACCCTGCAAGTGCTCGCCTACGCCGAACGCGAGTACTTCGCCTGGTCGGCATTACGCGGCGGAATCCAGCGGACCGTCATCGTCGCCCAGCGAGAGCAGGCCGCGATTCTGGTATCCGCGCAGGACGGCCTGGTCGAAATTCAACCCGCCGCGCCGACCCGCCTGGCCACGACGCTTTTCGGCGCCCTTCCGCAAATTCCCGGCGCGCCAGTCCGCTCTGTCTCGGTAACGCCCGCCTCGGACACGGCCCCGGACCCGTTCGACGAAACCAACAGCCACGAATATCTCGCTTCGACGCTGAATCAGCCCGTGGAAGCCACCCACGCGCTCTATGTCGCCCGGCGTGCGAACGGCCGGCACAGCACCGGCGGACCGATCCTCGCCGCCGACGTGAAATCCGGCCGAATTCTCACCTACCGAACGACCGACGGCCGGACCGAACTCATCCCCGGCACTCCGCGGGCGATCGTGAAGATCCTCAACGACACTCTCGCCGCCCTTTAGCCCAGCACGACCGGGCAATGCGGATTCGGCGTCTCCGCCAATTCGATCATCGCCTCGAGCCGCTCACGCGTGCGTTCGAGACCGGAGATGTACTCGTCCAGCCGGGCTTTCTCCCCGCGCAACCGATCGCGCGACTCCGGCGTGCTGACGCCCGCGTGCAGGCACGGCATCAACTCGCGGATCGTCGCGCTGGACAGCCCGGCCGCGTAAAGCTGCTGGATCAGCCTGACCCAGGACACCGCGTCCTCGTCGTAGCGACGCTGCCCGCCGGACGTGCGCGTCGACTCGAGCAGCCCTTGCTGCTCGTAGTAGCGCAGCGAACGCACGCTGACCCCGGCGCGCTCCGCCACCTCTCCGATCCGCATCCCCAGCCTCCGGCGTGATCCGCACAACAAACACGAGAACCTGACACCAACGTCAGGATCCAGGATAGCCGTTGTCCCCTTCCGACGGCTTTTCCGAGGAGAACTCTCATGCAGATCGCAGGCTCGACCGCGCTGGTCACCGGTGCCGGACGCGGACTCGGCACCCACTTCGTCCGCGCCCTGCTGGACCGCGGCGCGGCCAAGGTCTACGCCACCGCACGCGGCCCGATCGACCTCGACGGCGCCGTGCCGCTGCGGCTGGACGTCACCGATCCCGACTCGATCACGGCTGCCGCGGCCGCCGCGCCCGACGTCAACCTGCTGATCAACAACGCCGGAATCGCCGGCTTCACCGACCTGGTGACCGGCGACCTTGGCGCGATTCGGCGCGAAATGGAGACCAACTTCTTCGGCCCGCTGCAGGTCGTCCGTGCCTTCGCGCCCGGATTGAAGGACGGCGCGGTTCTGAACGTCCTGTCGGTCCTTTCCTGGGCGGCCTACCAGGGCTCAGCGGGATACGCGGCGTCGAAATCGGCGGCGTGGAGCCTGACCAACTCGGTGCGGCTGGAACTGCTGGCCCAGCGCACGCTGGTGAGCGGACTGGTCATGGCCAGTACGGACACCGACATGATGGCGGGCTTCGACATCCCGAAGAACGACCCGGCCGAGGTCGTCCGGCTCGCGCTGGACGGCCTGGAAGCGGGGGAAATCGAGATCATCGCGGACGCGGACAGCGCGGCGGTGAAAGCCGGGCTGTCCGAGCATCCGACGGTTTTGTACCCGGCGCTGCTGGGCGAATGAGGTCCCGCGGGCAAGGATTCTGCGCGAAAAGCCTGGGCCGTTGAATCAGTTCCCTGATCCGGTGCCAGGGCCAGAGCCGGTGTTGCCGCCGTTCCCATTGCCGAAGCCGGGGCCGTTGTTCTGGTTGCCGCCGTTCTGGCCGTTCGGAACGCGGTGGCGCTGGCCGGGGCCGCCGTCGTTAAAGCGGTGGCCGCCCTGGTGCTGACTCATGCCGGGGTGGTGCGTCGCGGCCATCACGCCGCCGACGATTCCGCCGCCAACGACCAAGCCCAGTACTCCCACCGCGACCAGCTGCGTCGCCCGATGGGCCACGAACCGGCGGAAGCCGCTCTGCTTCGGCGGCGGCAGCGGCATGCCCCACGGGCCGGGTTGCGCGAAGTGGCCGGGCTGAGGCGGCTGCTGGGCGAACGGACCGGGCTGCTGGCCCGCCTGGGACGCTTGTTCCGCAGACGGCGCGGGGTGCCCTGCCTGATCGGCGGGCGGCGCGGGCTGCCCAAGCTGACTGGTCTGCTCAGCAGGCGGCACCGGCTGGCTCTGCTGCGTGGCTTCCTCGGACGCGCCCGGCTGACCAGCCGAAGCAGCGGCCGGACCCTCGCCAGCGGAAGCTCCGCCCAGGTCCCCGGCCCGGCCGAACTGCTCAGTCGGCTCCTGCCCGGCGCGCTCGCCGGACGAGGGGTTCTCGTTGTCGTTCATCGTCGGTCCTCCGGGCTGAGCGGGTGGGAGGCGGGCTGTCCCGGCTCCCACCCCCGAGGGTGACCGTCGATGCTGTGGAGAAGCTGAATCCCAGCTGTGTACTAATCCGACCAAAAGTAGGCCGACCCCCACCCGGCACGTAACCGTTGCTACGAAGTCATCAGGCCGTGGCTGTGGTCGGATTAGTACTGATCAGCACAGTAATCCGCGCGCCGTTCACAGGTAGAACGACAGGAACAGGGTCACGACCCAGGTCGCGCCGAGCACCTGCAGCACGCGGTCCTTCAGGGCGATCTCGTCGGGCGCGCCGGCGTTGCCGCCGTCCACGTCGACCGCGTAGCGGAGCACCGCGATCACGAACGGGACCATCGACACGACCGCCCACACCGAGTTGTGCTCGGCCTGGCGGATCTCGAACGCCCACAGGCAGTAGGACATGATCAGGATCGCCGCGGACGTCGCCCACACGAAGCGCAGGTAGCTCGCCGAGTACTTCTTCAGCGAGGACCGGATCTTCGCACCGGTGCGCTCGAACAGCATGATCTCCGCGTACCGCTTGCCCGCCACCATGAACAGCGAGCCGAACGCGGTGACCAGCAGGAACCACTGCGACATCGCGATGCCGCCGGCGACACCGCCGGCGACCGAACGCATCAGGAAGCCCGAGCCGACGATCGCCAGGTCCACCACCGGCTGGTGCTTCAGGCCGAAGCAGTAGCCGAGCTGCACGGCTTCGTAGACCGCCAGCACGATCGCCAGCCGCCAGTCCGCCGCGAACGACACGGCGAGCCCGGCCAGGAAGAACACCACGGCCGCCGCGTAGGCCACCGGGACCGGGACGATGCCCGCCGCGATCGGGCGGTTGCGCTTCGTCGGGTGGGCCCGGTCGGCCTCGACGTCGACGGCGTCGTTGATCAGGTAGACCGACGAGGCGGTGAGCGAGAAGGCCACGAACGCGATGAGCGCGTCGATGACCAGCTCGGTCCGGTTCGTCGCCTTCGAGAACGCGAAGAACGGCGCCGCGAAGACGAGGACGTTCTTCACCCACTGCTTCGGCCGCGCGGTTTTGATCACTCCGAGCACGAGACCCACTGGGCTCGTGCCGGAAGCCGGGGCCGGGGCGGCCGGGGTCGAAGCCGGAACCTCGGCGTTCTCGACCTTCTCGGTCTCCTCGGCGACGTCGGTCTTCTCGGCAGCCGATTCCGTCGCTTGCGCGGATTCGGCCGTACCGGACGCGTTTTCGGTTCGCTCGTCGGTCGTTTCGCTCATCGCTTCTTGGTCAGCTTCCGTCGGATCAGACCGCCGACGACGCCTCCCAGGGCGGCTCCGGCAAGAACGTCTGTCGGATAGTGAACGCCGAGCAGCAGCCTCGAGGCGAGCATCGGCGGTACCAGGGCGGGGACCAGGTTACGCCCGGTCAATCCGGAGTAGAGCACCGCCGCCGCCGTCGTCGACGTCGCGTGCGATGACGGGAAGCTCAGCTTGCTCGGCGTGCCGACCAGAACCTCCACGCTGGGATGGTCCGGACGGCGCCGCCGCACGACCCGCTTCACGGCGATCGACGCGGCGTGCGCGCCCACCACTCCGGCCGACGCGACCAGCCAGTCCTTGCGCCGGTCGCGGTCCACCGCCGCTCCGAGCAAGCCCAGCGCGAACCATCCCGCGCTGTGCTCCCCGAACAGCGACATTCCCCGCGCGACCTTTACGGTGCCCGGCTTCTTCAGCACCTTCTGGGTGCTGGAGAGCACGGCCATCTCACCGCGCGGGGTGTCCTTCTCAAGCATCGATCGAACCGTCCAGCGGCGCACCGTCGGTCAGGTGCGGGGCGATCTTGTTGTCGAACACCGACAGCGCCGACCCGATCGCCATGTGCATGTCGAGGTACTTGTACGTGCCCAGCCGTCCGCCGAACAGCACGTTCTTCTCGCGCGCCTCGGTCTTCGCCAGCTCGCGGTAGCTTTCCAGCTTCTCGCGGTTCTCGGCGGTGTTGATCGGGTAGTACGGCTCGTCGTCTTCCTTCGCGAAACGCGAGTACTCGCGGAAGATGACCGTCTTGTCCTTCGGGTAGTCCCGCTCCGGGTGGAAGTGGCGGAACTCGATGATCCGGGTGTAGGGGACCTCTTCGTCGTTGTAGTTGACGACCGAGGTGCCCTGGAAGTCGCCGGTCCGCGCGACCTCGGACTCGAAGTCGACGGTGCGCCAGGTGAAGCGGCCCGCCGAGTAGTCGAAGTAGCGGTCCAGCGGCCCGGTGTAGACGGTCGGGGTGCCCGCCGGGATGTGCTCGCGGACGTCGAAGTAGTCGACGTTCAGCCGGATCTCGATGTTCTCGTGCTCGGCCATCTTCTCGAGCCACGCGGTGTAGCCGTTGACCGGCAGACCCTCGTAGGTGTCGTTGAAGTACCGGTTGTCGAACGTGTAGCGGACCGGGAGGCGGTTGATGATGTTCGTGCCGAGGTTCTTGGGGTCGTTCTCCCACTGCTTCGCGGTGTACCCGCGGATGAACGCCTCGTAGAGGGGGCGGCCGATCAGGGAGATCGCCTTCTCCTCGAGGTTCTGCGCGTCCTCGGTCCGGAACTCGGCCGCCTGCTTGGCGATCAGCTCGCGCGCCTCGTCCGGCGTGTGGGACTTGCCGAAGAACTGGTTGATCAGGCCGAGGTTCATCGGGAACGAGTAGACCTGGTCCTTCACCCGGGCGAAGACCCGGTGCTGGTAGCCGGTGAACTCGGTGAAGCGGTTGACGTAGTCCCACACCCGCTTGTTGGACGTGTGGAAGAGGTGCGCGCCGTAACGGTGCACCTCGATGCCCGTTTCGGGCTCGACCTCGGAGTAGGCGTTGCCCCCGAGGTGGTGGCGGCGCTCGAGGACCAGGACCTTCTTGCCCAGCTCGGCCGCGGCCCGTTCGGCGATGGTCAAGCCAAAGAAACCGGACCCGACGACGACGAGGTCGTAACCGCGAAAGTCGTCTTCAGTAATCTTGGCGGAGTTCGTGTGCTCGCTCACGGGCGCTCAGGGTACGCAGTCGCGCGACCGCCGCCCGAACCGACCTCGGCATCCCGCCAGGTTTTACCGGCACTACACACGTGAGAAGCATGCCTGCACCAGACACCTTCTGGACCTATCTCGGCGCGGTCGCCGCCTACGTGGCCGTGCTGGCAGTCCCGGGCGGCCTCATCGGCCGGGCCGCGGGAGTGCGCGGCTGGGCCCTCGCCGGGCTCGCGCCGCTGCTCAGCTATGCCGTCACCGGCCTGGCCGGGCCCTGGCTGTCGGCTGTCGGCCTTCCGTACAACGTCTTCACCGCCGCGGCGTGCACCGTGCTGCTGGCGGGGATCGCGTGGGGAATCCGCCGGCTCTTCCTGATCCGCGGCTGGCTCAAACCCGGCGCGGAGGAGCCTCCGGTCGCCTGGAGCACGCGTGCGCAGTGGTCGGTCGCCACGTGCGTCGTGGTGGCGACCGCGCTGTCGATCGCCGTGGTGCTGTCCGCGCGCGGCGGAACGACCGCGGTCTTCCAGCGCTGGGACACCGTCTTCCACGCGAACGGCATCCGCTACATCGCCGAGACCGGCGACGGCTCGCTCATCGGCATGGGCAAGATCAACTGGTACCCGGACGGCTCGTTCTACCCGAACGGCTACCACCTGGTCGGCGCGCTGGTGTACCAGATCTCCGGGACGAGCATCCCGGTCACGCTGAACGCCATCACCATGCCGATCGCGGGCATCTTCGCGCTGTCGATGGTCGCGCTGGTCCGTCAGATGGGCGGCCGGGCGGTCTTCGCGGGCTGCGCGGCTCTCATCGCCGCCACGGCAACCACGGGCGCGTACGAGTCGGTGTCGAGCGGCCTGCTGCCGTACGCGCTGGGCATCGTTCTCACGCCGCTTACGGTGGTCGCGCTGCAACGCTTCCTCGTACGCCCGGGCGTCGACTCCGGCCTGGTGTTCGCGCTGGCCGCGGACGGTCTGCTCACCGCCCACTCAAGCGCGCTGTTCGGCGGGATCCTCTTCGCGGCGCCGCTGGTGCTGCAGCGCTGGTATCGGTCGCTTCGCCGGCTTCGGGTGGACGGGGTGCCCGAGGGACGCAGCGGGCTGCGCGTGATCGGCGGCGACATCGTGCGCACAGTGCCGGTCATGGCGGCCGCGGTCGTCTTCGCCGCGCCGCAGATCCTGGGCGCGATCAGCTTCACCTCCGGCGCGTACCCGTATCAGCCGTGGAATTCAGACCTGCCAGTCCTGTCGGCGCTGAACATGCTCGGCACGTTCCAGCAGGTGCTGCACACGCCGCAACTCTGGCTCACCGTGCTGCTAGTGGTCGGCGTGCTGAGCTTCCGCACGCTCGGCCGGATGCGCTGGCTGACCTTGTCCGCGATCGGGCTGTCCGGGCTGTTCGTGCTGGTCACGTCTTACGGCGCCTCGCCGCTGGTGATCTCGCTGTCGCGGCCGTGGTGGAACGACCGGTTCCGTCTGATGGCGCTGGCCGCGATCCCGCTGTGCCTGCTCGCCGGGCACGGCATGGCGGAGCTGCAGCGCTGGACCGCGCAGCGGATCCGCTCGATCAACTGGGCGAAGGCGCGGCCGAAGGTGGTTTCGCGGCTCGGGATCGCGGCGGCGGCGGTCGTCGTGGCCCTGACCGCCGTGCTGACCGGCGGGTTCTACCGCACCGCGAACGCCACCGCGGTGTCGTTCCTGTACTACAACGGGCCGGAGGGCGAGGTCACGCCGCCGGTCAGCCCGGACGAGATCGCGGCGATGGACTTCCTCGGCCGGATGGGCATCCCGGCGGACCAGAAGGTGCTGAACGACCGGCTGGACGGCACCGCGTGGATGTACGCGCTGACCGGGGTGCACCCGGTCGCCGGCCACTACGACGGCGGCGGCCCGGTTTCGCCGGACGCGACGTACCTGTCGCTGCACTTCCGCGACTACGACCACGACGTGCGCGTGCGCGAGGCGGTGCGGCGGCTGAAGGTGCACCACGTGCTGGTGGGCAGCGGTTCGATCGCCAGAGGAGCGCCGATCTCGCCTGGGCTGCGCGACCTCATGGGCAGCGATTTCCTGCGCCTCGACTACAACAACCCCGGCGCGCAGATCTACACGATCATCAGGTGACCCTCGTGACCGCGGCCTCCCCTGCCGCGGTCACGAGCGGTTACTCGGCCTTGAGGCCCGGCAGCACTTCTTCGACGACCTTCTCCAGCACCGACTCGTGCCCCTCGTACGGCCCGCTCGAGCGCGGCCAGTGCGCGATGACGTCGGTGAAGCCCAGCTCACGAGCCCGTTCGGTGGCCTCGCGGAACGCCGCGACGCTGCTGAGCGAGAACACCGGAGCCGCGTCGAGGCTCAGGTACCGCTGGATGCCCGCCGGTTCCCGACCGGCCGCTTCGAGCCGCTGGTCGAACGTGCGGACCAGCTCGGCGATACCCGTCCACCATTCGTCGAGGGTGTCCCCGCCGCGGCCGGTGGTGACCCAGCCCGCCCCGAACCGCGCGGCCAGCGTCATGGTGCGCGGGCCGTTGGCCGCGACCAGGAACGGCAGCCGCGGGCGCTGCACGGTGCCGGGCAGATTCCGCGCGCCGCGCGCGGAGTAGTACTCGCCGGAGAAGTCGAAGTTGTCGGTCATCAGGAGCCCGTCGAGGGCTTCGACGAACTCGGTGAAACGGTCGACCCGCTGCCGCGCGGTCAGCTCCGGCGCGGCGAGCACCTGCGCGTCGTACCGCGAACTGTCCACGCCGGCTCCGACACCCAGCACGAACCGTCCGTCGGAGACGTCGTCCAGGGTGATCAGCTCGCGCGCGAACGGCACTGGGTGCCGCGCGACCGGCGAGGCGACGAAGGTGCCCAGCCGGATCGTGGAGGTGACCATGGCGGCCGCGGTCAGGGTGGGCACGGCGGAGAACCACGGCCCGTCGACCAGCGATCGCCAGCCGAGATGGTCGTAGGTCCACGCGTGGTCGAAGCCGTACTCCTCGGCCGCGCGCCATTTCGGTTCGGCCGCCCACCAGCGGTCTTCAGGGAGAATTACGATGCCTGCTCGCACGAGGCCGACCGTAACGTCCAGCACTGACATTCGCTCGAACGGGCGGCGACCGGGAGAATGGGACGCGTGGAGAAACCCCGGTTGATCGCGTCCGATGTCGACGGCACCCTGCTCGGACCCAGCGAACAAGTGACGCCGCGCACGGTGTCGGCCGTCCAGCGGGTACTGGCCGACGACGTGCCGTTCGTGCTGTGCACCGGCCGCCCGCCGCGCTGGATCGCGCCGATCGCCGGTCCGCTCGGCCTGACCGGGTACGCGGTGTGCGCCAACGGAGCCGTGCTGCTCGACATCGGACGCGACTCGGTGGTCGCGGTGCACGGCGAACTCGAGCCGGTGCTGCTGCACGACCTGGCCTCGGCGCTGGACAAGGCGCTGCCCGGCTGCCGGCTGGCCGCGGAACGGATCGGCACCGGATCGGTGGAGGCCGAACTGCGCAATTTCGTGATCGAGCCGGAGTACCACAACCCGTGGGGCGACGAGGAGAGCCGGATCGCGCCGCGCGCCGAGGTGCTCGGGAAAACCGCGATCAAGCTGCTGGTCAGCCGCCGCGGGATGACGTCGGGGGAAATGGCCGAGGCGGCGAGCGCGGTGCTCGACGGCGCGGTGGACGTCACGTACTCGTCCACCGGCGGGCTGATCGAACTGTCCGCGCACGGCGTGACGAAGGCGACCGGGCTCGCGGACATCGCCGAACGCTTCGACGTGCCGCAGTCATCGGTGATCGCCTTCGGCGACATGCCCAACGACGTCGAGATGCTGCAGTGGGCCGGGCACGGCGTCGCGATGGCCAACGGCCACCCGGCCGTGCTGGCCGTGGCGGACGAGGTGACCGGCCCGGCCGCGGAGGACGGCGTGGCGCAGGTGCTGGATCGCTGGTTCTAAGCGCGGCGTCCCTGGTGCGCGATGCCAAGGTCCGTGAAGGACTCCTTGAGGGAATCTGATTCCCTCAAGGAGTCCTTCACGGACGTCTGAGGGAGAGCATCGGGGAGTTACGCGGTTACTGGCGGCGGTCGAGTGCGGCGGCTTCCTCGGGAGTCGGCGCGCTGCCGCCCAGGTGCGCGGGCAGCCACCAGCGTTCGGCGTCGCTCTCCGGGGCCTCCGGGTACTCCGCCTGCGCCTTTTCCAGCAGCTCCGACATCCGGGCGCGCAGGTCGCTCGTCAGCGCCTCGCACGAGTCGTCCGGGCCGGGGCGCATCGGCTCGCCGATCACCACGGAAATCGGCACGTGCCGATGAGTGAGGTCCTTCGGACGGCCCTTCGTCCACAGCCGCTGCGTGCCCCACAGCGCCATCGGGATCACCGGAACGCCCGCCTCGGCGGCCATGCGGACCGCGCCGGTCTTGATGTCCTTCACGGTGAACGACCGGCTGATCGTCGCCTCCGGGAAGACGCCGACGACCTCGCCCGCGCGCAGCCGGGCCACGGCCTCGTCGTAGGACGCCTGCCCGGCCGCGCGGTCCACCGGGATGTGGTGCATGCCGCGCATCAGCGGACCGGCGACCGGGTTGCTGAAGATCTCCTGCTTGGCCATGAACCGCACGAGCCGCTTCGCCGGACGGGCGCCGAGGCCGCAGTAGATGAAGTCCAGGTAGCTGACGTGCGTGCAGGCGAGCACCGCGCCGCCGCGGGCGGGCACGTGCTCGGCCCCGGTCACCCGGAGCCGGTTGTCGAGCAGCCGGAACATCAGCCGCGCGGCAACCAGGACGGGCGGGTACACGAAATCAGCCATGCGACCCAGGTTACGGGACCGTAGGTTTCCCGCCGGTAAGTCGCGCGGGTCGGCTCCGCCACACTTCAGGGGCAGGATACGTAGCGGAAATCCGGGGCGCGGTCGAGTTCGTCGACGAGCCGGCTGGCGTCGTCGGCGCGCGGGTACACCGAGATCCAGAACGGCGTGCCGGTGCGCCGGAAGGTCGCGACGCGGTACCAAGCGGGCAGGTCGTCGGCACAATTCTGCCGATCGGCGTACCCCGACCGGCCGGGCATGGCGAGCGTCGACCGTTCCGCGTCGAGCCCGACCACCAGCACCCGCGAACCGGCGCGGCTCGCAAGCAGCCCCGGCGATCCAGCGCTCACGACGGACCCGGGCGGCAGGTAGCGGGCGAGCCAGTCGCCGACCTCGGCCAGTTGCGCACCCTGCGTGCTCCAGGCCTGCACGCGCTCCAGCACCTCGGGGCTGAGCACCGAGACCGCCACCGCGACCCCGGTGAGCGCGGCAGTGGCGGCCGGAACCACCCGAGAAACCGCACGCGGCCGCGGTACCGGCGTGAGGACGCCGCAGCCGGCCACCGCCGCGACCGCCAGCAGCGGCGGCACCGGCACGAGCAGCCGCCACGAAAGTCCCGGATCCTCTTCGAAGAGCACCACGAACGCGGTGTGCCCGAGGGCGAGCGCGAGCAGCAGCCACAGCGCTGACCGGGCTTCCGTCGCGCGTCCCCGGGCCGCCACCAGTACCGCGACCGCCGCGGCCGGGACGAGAAAACCCAAGTGCGCCAAGGTGAAGCCGCCCAGATACGGCCAATCCGGCCCGGGCGGCAGGCTCGCGTCCGGCACGAAACGGTCGTAGTAAGTGATCCGCCAAGCCGTCCACGGAACCAGGAACACCAGCGCGCCCAGCACGAAACCGACCGGAGCCCACCAGGTGTGCCGCCCGCGCGCCGCGGCGAAAACAAGCCATCCCGCGCCGACGACAGCGAGCACGAGCCCTTCCGGCCGCGTCATCACCGCGCTGGCCACGAGCACCCCGGCAACCAACGGACGGCCCGCCACCAGCGCGTACGCGACGCAGAGCACGAGCAACGCGAACATCGGCAGCTCAGTGCCCGAAAGCCCGTACACCGCGAGCCCGTTCGCCCCCGCGGTCAGCAACGCCGCCGCGACCCCGACCGCCCGCCGCGGCTCAACCCCTTCCGGCGACGCGAGCGCGGCAATGCGATTGGCGAGGAAATACGCCATCAACACGCATCCCAACGCGGCCGCGCCACTCAATACGACGGCTCCGGTCGGCACTTCCGCACCGAATGCCCCGCGCGGCAAAGCGATCACCACGAGCCAGAGGAAATTGGCGTACGTCTCGCTGCGATCGCCGGTATTGAAAACCGGGCCGACGCCGTCGGCGATGTTCTGCGCGTACCGGAAACTGACGTACGCGTCCTCGGTGGCAGTGGCGAACAACAGCTGGTGCAGCAGCGAAAACCCGAGAACGAGAAGAAGGACCGCGACCCGCCACCGCCGGTCCTGGCCCATCCGCCGCCAGGCGGCGACGACCAGCGCGGCCAGCGCCAGCCATCCCCCCACGACCGCGTAAACCACGCGTCCCCAGCCTCCCGAGCCCCTCACCCGTCCAGCCGACCCCTGGTGGACGGTTCCTCACCGCTTCCAGTCAAGCGCGCGGCCACGCTCCCCGGACATCAGCCGTTCGGGTGCATATGGGGTGCGGCTAGCCTAGTGCCCGATTCCCATCCGCCACGGGGAGACAGGCGGACGCCCAGGATTTGAGGAAGACTGTGCCGAGCGACCCCACCTCGTTGTCCGTGGCAGCCAGCATCGCCTGCTGTCTGCTCGTGCTCGGGATTCCCGGGCTCATCACCGGCGCCGCCGCCGGATTGCGCGGTTGGCTGCTGGCCGGCCTGACCCCGCTGCTGAGCTACGCCGTCGGCGGCCTCGCGGGTCCGTGGACCGCGGCGATCGGACTGCCCTTCAACGCCTGGACCTATGCGCTGGCCACCGTGCTCTTCGCGGCTGTCGCGTTTGGACTCCGGCGGCTCACCGCGCACCGGTGGCCGCACGAGCCGGAGGTGCGGGCCTGGGAACCGCGGGCGAACTGGGCGGTCGGCGCGTGTCTCGTGCTCGCGACCGTGATCGGGTTCTACACAGCCGTGCACGGCATGGGCCACCTCGGCGCGATCGCGCAGGGCGGCGACGCGCCGTACGCGGCCAACGGCGTGCGCTACATCGCCGAAACCGGCGACGGCAGCCTCTTCGGCATGGGCAAGGTGAACTGGTACGGCGACGGTTCGCCGCCTTTCTACCCCAACGCGTACCACCTGCTCGCCTCCGTGCAGTACACGCTCAGCGGCGGTTCGATCCCGCTCACCCTGGACGTGAACACTGCCTTGCTGCCGGGTTTGCTGGCGCTTTCCCTCGTGGTGCTGGTGCGGGCGTTCCGCGGCCGCGCCGTGCTGGCCGGAGCTGTCGCGCTCGCCTCGGTCGCGCCGGTGATGGGCATGTACGAGTCGATGGACCGCGGGCCGCTGTACCCGTTCCTGCTGGGCATGGCGCTCACCCCGTTGGCCGCCGTGGTGCTGCGCCGGTACCTCGACCGGGTCGCCCCGGACACCGGCTTCGTGCTGATGGTCGCGGCGGTCGGGTTGCTGTGCATCCACTCGTCCACGTTGTTCGGCGCGATCCTGTTCGCCGGACCGCTGCTGGCCCAGCGCTGGATAGAGAACTGGCGCTCGATCGGCAGGGACCTGCTGGCGCTGCTGCCGATCGCGGCGGTGGCGATGCTCGCGGCGTGGCTGCAATTGTTCGGCGCGCTCGGGCTGGCGAACAGCTCGACGGTGGAATATCTCGGTTGGCCCCCCGAATGGCGCGCGACAACCGCGCTCGGTGCGCTGCTCGGATTTCAGCATTACGAACCACAGCCGCAGATCCTGCTGTCGGTGGCCCTGCTGGCCGGTTTCATCTTCTTCCGCAGGCTGGGCGCACTGCGCTGGATCGGCTTGACCGCGCTGGTCACCGGCCTGTTCTACCTGGCGGTCTCGTCCTCGGACGCACCGCTGGTGATGGCGCTGGCGCGGCCGTGGTGGGACGACCCGTACCGGTTCATCACGATGGCGATCGTGCCGCTGTCGTTCATCGCGGGCCACGGAATCGCGGCGCTGCACGAGTGGCTGAAGGAACGGCTGCCCGCGCGAGTGCCGCCCGCCGCGCTCGCCGCGGTGGTGCTGCTCGCCTTCGTGGGAGCCACGAACGGCCTGTACACCGAGTCCAACAGCGAAGTGGTCGCGAAGGGGTACCACCGTCCCAACCCGCGCACCCTGGAAATCACGCCCGGCGAAGAACGCGCGATGGCGGAACTGGGCAAGCTCGCGAAACCGGGTCAATGGGCGATGAACGACCGATGGGACGGCACGCCGTGGACTTACGCACTCAGCGGCGTCCGCACCGTCGCCGCCCACGACGACGGCACGAAACCGCCGTCGGACGCGGTGCTGCTCGCCGCGAAATTCCGCGACTACGACACGGACCCGGCAGTCCGCGCCGCGGTACAGCGGCTGAACATCCACTGGGTGATCCTGGGCCGCCCGGCGGACCCGCCGAAACGCCCGTACGCGGACCCAGGCGTGAACGGACTGGCCGGACTGCCGTTCCTGAAAGAGGTGTACCGCAATGAGGACTCGGTGATCTACCAGCTGAATCGCTGACACTTTTCTGGTCGGCGGCAGGTCTTCCGGTGACACCTCCTTGTCCCCGGGACGACCGGGCACCTCGCGCGCATTACCCCTCCACGAAAGCGTGCTCGGCCGGGCAGCCGCGCTGGATCGGCATGAGCAAACGACGAGCGAAGAACGGGACGAACTCCTGAAGCCTGGCGAGGTTGCCCCGGCAACCTGGTATCGACCCGGGCTAGAGATGCGGTTCGCCTACTCCAGGATTACATACGGCGCCTGAAGCACCCGAAAGATGCAGCCGCCACGTGCGTCCCGGTCGATCAACGTGCGAAAATATGCCGCACTAAGCACGGCGTACGTCGTTTCCTCAAGGAACTCCTTCGCGGAGAGAAGGTGGCCGTCCTTCGAATCGTCCGATTCGACAACCGCGGGCTTCCACTTGACGATTACCCCGTAAGGCGGCCCCGCGTTGACCTCGATCACCGCGCCGGCCTCCGCGGCGGCCCACGGCCCGCCCTCCGTCCGCACGGCGGCGGGAATCCCCATCCGCGCCAGCTCGGCACGGGCGAGTTCCGCCAGTTCGATCCACGACCGGACCGCTTCCGCCGAAGCCTTGACCGACGCTTCGCCCCCCGCCAAGAAGTTTTCCATCAACTGAAGCGGCTCGGTCACAGCGCACTCCCTGCTTCGCCTGTCGGCGCGGCCAGCACTCGGAACTCGTGGTCCATATGCGCTGAATTGTCAACAAGCACTCGGAATCCGGCCTTTTCCAGCAATTTGTGCGCAGCACGCGACATGAGGCTCTGGACATGTCGCTCATAAACAAGAAACGGGTCGTCATTCGCTTGCGCGATCAACTTGGCACGGTAGCCCGGCGAATCGAAAACCGCGGTTTTCCATCTCACCTCGACTCCATACGGAGCCCCTCTGCTCACGTGAACGTCCACCCCGGGAGGCACGCTGCGAGAATCGCCTTCCACCGAGATCGACGCGGGCACTCCCATTCGCCCGAACTCCGCACATGCCAGCTCCGCCAGTTCGATCCAGGATTCAACCGCATCGGCAGGGGCCAGGAGTTCGTCTTCATCATGCTCCCGAAGCAGGCTTCTCCTCGAGAACGTGAAGGGATCAGTCATCTCGTTTCCTCGCATAGCCGAACCTGCCCAGGGTGGCCCGGCGCGCCGCCGGACCACCCTCAGTTGCTGTCAGAACGCCCCGAACAACTACTCAGCAGTCAACGCCTGACCGCCCCTACCATGCCGCAACACGATCTTTCACGAGTTCCCATAATGTTTGCCAGTCGTAATCCTTCATATACGTTACCGCAAACTCCACCACCGTACCAGGGTTCAATTCGCTCTCCAAGAGCGGACCGCACACGGGACAGGGAGAACGTTCGGTGAACATTCGTTCAATGTTTTTCGGAGTGAAACCCTGAGCGCGGATAGCGTCGAATATCAACTGCTCAGAGTGCTGCCCCGGCCCGTTGCTTACCGCGCCAACATATCCATCTGGAAGAAGTTTGAGCGGATCTTTATAACCTGGAACTTTAGCGATCGCGATGTTCTTCTTCATCGCATCCATGAACGACCATCTGCGGTCCATGCGATACTTGAATGCAATATTCGCCAGATCCAGCTCGTTCGCGCTCGCGTGCCGGTACAGGACCGCCACGACGTTGATCGGGCAGGGAACACCAGCCGCGACGCCACGGCTCGCGGGCGCGAAGGTCGGGCACGACACCCCGACGTTGCGGATGAAATTCAGGGCGAGGTCGCCCAGTTTGTTGCGGACTGTGATCCCCTGGAGGAACTCCTCCTGGCTCAGCGCGCCCAACCTCGACGCGAGCAGTGAATCGCTCGCGGCACCCGTCAGGAGATCCGCTCCGATAGTGATCTCGATACCTACACCGGCCGCCTCCGCCAGTGCGCCGGCTGAGGCACCAGCCAAGGCACCCACCAATGGGGCGGTGCACGTCTCGGCACAAACGATCCCCACTACAACAGCGACTCCGGCGACGATCGCGCCCGCGATCCCCCACCAGCGGTCCGTGTCCGCCTCGTCCTCGGCCTTTTCCTTCGCGTCCGAGATCGCCTTGTTGATCAGGTACGTCAGCGCCGGGTTGTACGCGCCCTTGAGGCAGTCGTTGAACGTCTGCTCGCTGTACTGCTTAAGCTGGTTGCAGACAGCGACGTTTCGCTCCGACTCACCCTTCGGGTCGTTGACCATCCGAGTAGCCCGCGCAACGCAGTCATCGTGATCCGGGCCCCCCGGAATAGCGTTGCAGGCGTTGTTGACGTCGTCGGAGAACTTCTTCTTGGCGTCGGCGATTTCTTGATTCGCCTTGGCTATCGCCTTGTCCCGCGCCTCGTTCGCGGCCTTGACCGCGTCGTTCGCGTCCTTGCCGGCATCGATCGCGTCCTGGTATGCCTGACGCGCTGCGGCGATAGCGCTCTGCGCGTACCGCGTTGCGATGTTCGCCGAGTGCCGTGCGGAAGCCGCCGACTGCGACGCCCGAACAGCCGCTTGCGATGCCCGCTTCGCCGCATCAGCGGCTTGCGCGGCGGACTGATTGGCTTGCCGCGCGGATTCCTGCGCGTCCCGTGCGGACTGGACAGCCTGAGTTGCCGACGCCACCGCGTCTTTGGCATAGCCACGAGCCTGTGCGGCGTAGGCTTCCGCGTCCTTGGCCGCGTTGCGCGCGGTCGCCGCGACAGACTGCGCGGTAGCCGCGTTTTCCGCCGCCTTAGCCGCGATCGACGTGGCTTCCGAGACCAAACCCGCGACAACCGCGTTGTGTGCGACGGATTCCTGGTCATGCCGGGTCGCGGTGTACTGGCCGTTGAGCCGGTACTGCCGCACTATGTCCGGCGAACCCGCCAGCGCGGCCTGCGCGAGCATCCGCGCTTCCGGACCGGTGTTCTGGTTCGCGATGAGCTGATTCAGCGCGATCCGGTCGTCCTTCTCCCGGGCGATGTTCTGCCCGGTGTCCAGGAAATTCCGGTAGGCCTCGACCGTTCCGGTGTCGAGCGCCTTCTGTGCTTCGGACACGACGACGGCATCGCCGGACGTGCGAGCCGCGGCCAGCACCTGGTCGACCTGGATCCGGAAGTCGTTGTTCTCGCCCGGATAATCCGGAGCCGCCAGGAACTGCTTGACGTCGGCGTCGCTTCCGGCCAGTGCCTTTTCCGCCGCGGCTTTCTTCGCAGGCACCGCGTCGGCGATAAGCTCCTGCAGCGTCTCCCGGTCGTCCTGTCCTGCGGCACGGGTGATGCCGGTCTGGACGAACTCGAGTACCTCGCGGTCGGTGCTGGAAAGCGCCCCTTCGGCCGCCGATTTCGTCCACGGGCCGCCGGTCGTCAGCAGCCGCAACGCCACCTTGCGACCATCGGTCACCGCCAGTGCCGGATCTGTTCCCGGCGCGATCGCTTCAGCAAGCAGCCTGTTCGTTTCGGCGTCACGCTGCGCTTCCTGCGCCGCGTTCCACTTGCGAGTGAGCCCGAGTTGGTCCTGAACCTCGAGTGCCTGGTGCGCTGCTTCCGTCGCCTGATCAGCCTGGATAGCGAGACGGTCGGCGTCGGCCTTCCGGGCGGCGTCGTAAATGCGTTTGGCCTGCGCCGCCGCATCACTGGCGATCTTCGCCGCGGCTGTCGCCGCGTTCGCGTGCTCCGTTGCCAGCTGAGCAGCGTGCTCAGCCTCGCCCGCGTGCTGCGCGGCATCGTCCGCAGCGGCCGCGGCCAACGCCGCGTCCACCACAGCCCGGCCGGCGAGTTCGCGAGCCTGTGCCGCGGCGGCGTCAGCCTCGTCGGCGAAGGCCCGAGCCGCAGCAGCCGAACGATTCGCCCGGTCGGCCTCGCGGGCTGCCTTCGCGGCCGCTGCCTCCGCCTGGCGGGCATCCGCACCGGCGCTCTGCGCCCATTTGACCGCTGCCCGCGCGGATGCGGCGGACTTCTCCGCGTTTTGCCCGGCCGAACCTGCCGCGTCGACCGCTTCTCGCGCATGACCGAGTGCCACCCGGGCCAAATCGATCGCGTCCTGGGCCTGCTTCGCATCGATCGACGCGGCCGCCGCGCTCTTCGCAGCCTGCGAAGCTTCCCCAGCCTTGCCACGATCCACCCGTGCCGCGGCGGCCGCGTTCCACGCAGCCGCCGAGGCGTTACCGGCCTTCGATGCCGCGGCGGCCGCGCGCGAAGCAGCTTGTGCCGCGACCCGCGCCGCAGCGGTAGCCGCGTTGGCCGCACCCATCGCGGCCTGAGCCGCGCTCGCTGCCCGATTCGCTGCCGTCGCCGCGCGGCCAGCCGCGTCCGCTGCGCCGGCCGCGTTGTCCTTGGCCGCTTCAGCGGCCTTCTCCGCGAATTCGGCGGCTTGCCTGGCCTTGTCGGCTTCCTCCAGCGCGCGGGCCGCGGAGTCCTTCGCCGCCTGAGTCTTCTCCGCAGCCTGTTGCCCGGCGATCTTCGCCGAGCCCAGCAGCTGCTGGATGCTGTCAGTCTCCTGATCACGAGCCGCCGCGACTTCCCACTCGCGGTCGAGGAAGATCCGCAGCGCGTTCGGGGAACCGTCGCCAAGGGCGGTCTGTGCGGCGGCCTGCACTTCCTTGCCACCGATGGCCAGGATCTGGTTGACCCGCACCCGCAGGTCGACTGCCTCCGCCTTCGCCGCGGTGGTATTCAGGAACTCGTGCAGGGCGTCCGAACTGCCGTCGTCCAACGCCGTCTGGGCGGCCTTGCGCACCTGCGGACCGCCGGCGGCGAGGATCTGATTGACCCGCACCCGGAGATCGGTGGTCTCCGCCGTGCCCCAGCCGGTGTCCAGGAAATTCCGCAGCGCCTTGGGATCCGTGTCCGCGGCGTCGAGTGCCCGCTGAGCGGCACTCTTCATCGCGGGACCGCCGGAGGCGAGGAGCTGGTCGACCGCGATCCGGTCGTCCAGCGTGGTCAGCCGGTCGAGGTTGTCCTGCAGGAACGCGTTGACATCCGCGTCCGATCCGGTCAACGCTCGCTCTGCGGCAGCCTTCGTCTGGGATCCGGCGTCCCGCCAAATGATCAGGACCTTGCCCCGCGGGCTCAAGATCGGACCGTCTGATGCGGACGCCGCGGTCGCCGCGGCTGGCTGGGCCGGTTCGGCCGTTGCTTGCCGGACGCCGAGTTGCATGGTCAGAGCCATCACGAGGATGGCGATCAGGCTGGCGCGCCATGCCCGCCACGTTCTTCGAACCAGTTTCATGACCCTCTTCTCGAGAATGTCTTGTTTTTGACAAAAGGACATGACAAAGAAAGCCGAGCAGCAGAATCGAGATCGGCGAACAGGCCTGGAAAAGACTCGGACTAACCCGCAGAGAAGCCGCGAACGCGACGCGGCAATATCAGGTTAGCAATCAACGGTAATCAGAATGACTGTGACGCTCATCACGTCAAGGACGAGTAATATCCGCACTTCACCGGCGATAGCAATGCGGACGAGCTGTTGCGATCAATCGAACGGATTGACATGCACATCAAGAAACTGGGGATAAGCGCCGTCGCCGCGGCGGCAGTTATTACCTCATTCAGCCTATGGACCGCGGAAGCTTCTACTGATAATCCGCGTGCCGCGGCCGACGAAGCCGGTTCTCTCGTGGAGGACTATTCCTACCCGGGTGCCGCCTTAATTCAGCAGAAGTACAACGTGCTTCTCACGTCCGGTGACGGGCACATTGTTTTCGCTGACTGCGCGACCCCGGCCGACGGAAACGTTGGCGTGCTCCAGATCCGCTCTACGGAAAACGTAGGAAAGGACGGACTCGTCTGCTTCAAGGTTCTCGCGGCCACCGGACGCCTCGCGCTTCGGGTCCCCGCGGTCTTCGAGATCCGCGGTGACGGCCGGGTCTCCGGAGCCGGCCACAAGATGAAGGCCGACCTCACCACCGACGCCGGCCAGCACTCGACAGTCGATGTAGCCGGTTACGGCAGCACCCCGGTCGGGATCGGAAGCAACCCGAACAACGCTCCCACCACGCTCCTCCAGCTCACGGTCAACCCTTGAGCCAGCACAAGGCCAGCACACCACCGCACCGCGAAGGAAGACCGTCTGTGCCTCGAAAAACCCCGAGAATCCTAGTTCTCTCCGCCACTCTGCTCACCGGCGGCGTGCTCACCGCGATCCCGGCGCACGCGGTTTCCGGCGGCACCACCGTGCCCGCCGGAACGTCCGGTTACCTCGCGCGCATCGCCACTCCCACGAAGGCGTGCTCGGCCGCGCTGATCGATCCGTCCTGGGTCCTCACCTCAGCGAGCTGCCTGACCGCTGAAGCGAACGGGGCTCCGACGGAGAACGCGACTGTCAGCGTCGGCGCGGTCGATGTCGGCACCGGAGCCGGGACGAGGGCCAAGGTCGTCAAGGTGATCGGCCGCAGCGACCGCGACGTCGCGCTGGCCAAGCTCGACAAGCCGGCCGCCGGGATCACGCCGGTCGCGCTGGCCACCACCGCTCCGACGAGCGGGGAGACGCTCCAGCTGGCCGGATTCGGCCGCACCGCGACCGAATGGGTGCCCGCCCGGCCGTCCACCGCGTCGTTCGCGGTCTCCGCAGTGAATGCCACTGAGGTATCGGTGACCTCCGCGAGCGGTTCGGACACCTGCCTCGGCGACGCCGGCGGCCCGGCTCTGCGCACCGTGGGCGACAAGGTCGAGGTCGTCGCGGTCAACAGCCGGTCCTGGCAGCACGGTTGCCTCGCGGTGACCGAAACGCGCGAAGGCAGCACCGAAGCCCGAGTAGACGACCTCGCCGACTGGGTCCGGCAGAACACCGTCCCGGCCCCGGTGAGCTGCCCGAACGGCGCGACCGTGTGGGACGCCCGGTCCGACGGCTCGATGTGGCGCTACGTGCACCGCGATCCGGCGAACGGCACCGTCTCCTGGGCCGAGCCGACCGGGGCGGTCGGAACCGGGTGGACCGGACGTCAGGTCGCCGGCAAGGACGGGGTCGTCTGGGACGTCCACCGCAACCTCGGCGCGGGCGACAGCGTCCCCAGCGGCGTGCTCCGGCGCTGGACGTGGAGCGCGGCCAACGGCTGGGGCGGCGGCAACGGGGTCGGCGGCGGCTGGGAGAAGTTCCTCACTCCGGAGTTCCAGAACCGCGTCACCGTCGACCAGGCCGGACGCATCATCACCGTCGACCAGCAGGGCCAGCTGAAGGTGTACCTCTGGAACGACGCCACCAGCACGTGGGTCAACGGAAACGGCCAGGTCATCGACACCGGCTGGGGAAAGTTCGACTCCATCACCGCGGCCGGCGACGGAGTCCTCTATGCCCGTACCCCGGCTGGCAACCTGTACCGCTTCGTCTACGACTTCGGCGCCGGAAAGTGGACCCAGCGCGACAAGTCCGCCGGCGTGGGCTGGAACATGTTCACCGAGATCTTCTCGCCGGGAGCCGACATCCTGTACGGCCGCGGCGCGAGCTTGTCGGGCAATCCGACCCTGCTCTGGTACCGCTATTCGCCCAACACCGACACCTGGTCCGCGAACGGCGCGGGCACTCCCGTCGGATACGGGTGGAACACCGACATCCACGTGACCGCGGCACCGGACTCCTGCCGGTTCGCCGACTGAGCCCGCTCCGCTGAACCGAGGAGGCCGTCCGGACCGGACGGCCTCCTTCTTTATCGCTTCCGGCGCGCAGGTGAGAAGCCGCGCCCGCGTCGTCGGCCTGCCACGGCGGCTTCCCCCTCCGCCGGATTCCATGAAAAAGGAGGCCGCCCGAATCCGGACGACCTCCTCGTAAAGCGGAATCAGGCAGCGTCCACCGGAACGGGCCGTCGAGCGGCCAGCTTCGCGGCGAGCGCGGCGAAACCGGCCGTGAGCAGGTCCGCCACCGTGAACATCACCCGGGAGGCGATCGCGAACGCCGTCGCTTGGCCGACCGTCAGCCCGCTCGCCGTGAGGACCGCGACCTGGGCGACCTCGCGAACGCCGACGCCGCTGGGGAGGATGAACGCGAAGGTGCCGACCGTCATCGCGACGGCCATCGCGCCCACGCACAAGATCAGGCCGCTGAACCCCGGGGCGCCGACCGAGTTCGCCAGCAGCCACAGGTGCACGCCCTGCAGCACCCAGGCTCCCATCGACGCGCCGAAGGTCTTGCACACCACGCCCCAGCCGAGCGGCTCGGCGAGCGGCGGACGGCGCAGGAGCTTCAGCACGAGCGACGTGCCCCAGGTCAGGATGCGCGGGTGCAGCAGCGCGAGCCCGACCGGGATCAGCACGAACAGCCACATCGCCCTCGGGCTGTTGCTGAACACCGCGGGCGCGGCCAGCAGCGACACGACCAGCGCAGAAACGACGCCCACGCCCAGCTGGATCAGAGAGCCGGTGAAGATCCGGGCCCTCGCCAAGCCTGCCTTGCGGCCCAGCTCCATCTGCAGCAGGTACGCCCACACCGAACCGGGCACGTACTTGCCGAGCGAGCCGACCAGGCAGATCTGCGCGCCGCGGGCGTAGCCGATCGGCTTGCCGAGGTGATCGACCAGGACCTGCCAGCCCCAGGTCGACACGAGGATCGACACGATCAGCGCCACCAGGCTCAGCGCCGACGACTGCCAGGCGACGTCGGACAGCGTGTGCCAGAACTCGTCCCAGTTGGACGCCAGGCTCTTCGCCGCGAAGCCGATCACCAAGAGGATGGCGACCCACCGCACGACGTCGAGCACTCGCGCCTTGGTGGACTTGCGGGCTTTTCCGGTGGTCGCGGTGTCCTCAGTGGACGGGGTGTCGTCCCCCGGCGTCTCCGTACGAACGGTCGTCACTGCCTCTCAGCTCCTCAGGCCTGTACCGTGACCAGGCGGCTGAACTCGGACAGCAGATCGTAGCCGTCCCAGACCCCGGCGAACGTGAGGGCCGAGCCGAAGGGCACGACCCGGTCCACCCCGCGTCCGGCGAGCGCCGTCACGAATCCGGTCAGTTCCTCGCGGGTGAACCCGAACTGGCTCACCGTCTGGTCTTTGCGCTGCACGATCGGCACCAGCTCGTCCAGCGACGCCACCGAGGCGTTCGCGAACGTGCCCGCGCCCAGCCATTCGCGCGGCATCACCGTGGCGTCGGCCAGCTCGAGCGTCGCCAGCGCGTTGCCGTCGAAGCGGATCGACGACACGAGCCCGTCGACCGCCGCGCCGTACGCCGACACCCGCTTCTGCACGGCCATCGCCGGCTCGGTGACGTGCTGCTTCGCTGTCAGCACCTGGGCGAGCAGCTCGCGGAACTCATGTCCGGCGGCTTGCGCGCCCGACGCGTCGCCGACCCAGAACACCGCGCGCGGCGACGAGCAGGCGGCCTGGTCGAACCAGTACGAGTCGTTGTAGAAGCCCTCGGCGGCAGCCTTGCGCTCCTCCGGGGCGGCCTCCTGCCAGCCGCGCACCGACGCGATCGCGAACGACGAGCGGTCCGGGAACGTGAGGTCGCGGGCGTGCGGGGCCAGCGGGTACTTCCGCAGCGCGGCCACCGAACTGTCGCCGCCCCAGATCACCCGCAGGTCCGCGGCCAGCGACAACGCGCCGCTGACCTCGTCGCTGCGGTCATAGGTGACCATGCGCTGGGTGGCCCGGATGGCGGCCGCGGTTTCCGGCGACACGTCTTCCATCGCCGCGTTCAGCGCCTCCAGCACCGCCTCGGCGGCGCCGGCCGAGCGCGAAGACACGCGCACGACGTTGCTGTTGCCCGCCAACGCGGACAGCGCCCAGGAGTACACGAAAATGGTGTCCACGTTGGCCGGCGGCACGTGGAAAACCAGGCCGCGCGGGAACCGCAGCGAATCGCCGCTGGTTTCCAAAGTGGACAGTGATTTCGCCAGTTCCCCCTTGCGCAGGAAGAAACCCAGCGACGCCAGCTCCGGGAAGCGCCGCGCCAGCGCGGGCGCGAGCAGCTTGCGCGCGAACTTGGTGACGAACTCGACCACCCGCGGGTCGCCGACTGTCAACCGGCCGCCGGACGGCTCCTCGCGCAGCTCGTCCAGCAACGCACCGGCCGAAACCGGGTCACCGAGCGGAAAACGCTGTTCCAAGGCACTCACGCGGCGGCTCCAGTGAACGTGTCCGAGCACCCGCGGGCCTCGGCCTTCGGCAGCCTGCCGAGCACGGAGAAGTGCTTGCCCGGCCAGTCGCCGTCGTCGATTCCGTTGCAGACGCCCAGATCTTCGGTGAGCAGCACGTGTCCCGGGTAGGACCGCGGCAGCGTGCTCACTACCTCGATGACGCCCGGCTTGCCGACCGGCTGCTCTTCCCAGGTCTCCGGGTCGCGGATCACGACGTCGGCGAAATCGGGGCAGTACAAGGAGTTCCCGGACGGACCCTCGAGGAACACGGTGCCGATCTGCTCGATCATCCCGTAGTAGTTGTGGATTCGGGTGAGCCCGGTGTCCTCTTTGAACCGGCGGCGGAACTCGCTGTTGTCGACCGCGCGGTCGATCAGCTTCTTCCAGCCGCCGGAGTGGATGAGGATGCCGTTCGACAGGTCGAGCTTGTGCTCGCGGGCGACCTCGTACAGGTATTGCCACACCATGAAGGTGAAGCCGAAGATCAGGAACGGCCGGTCGCCGTACTCGGCGAGGAACTTCTTCACTGCCTCGACGTCCGGCTTGTCGTTCTCGTCCAGCACGTAGGTGTGCTTGCGGCCGAAGTTCGCCATGCCGAGCACCCCGGCGCCGCGCGCGGAGAACGACCGGCGGTTCTTGATGATGCCGATGGTGTCGACCATCAGCATCGGCAGCCGCTCGCCGCCCAGCACCTCCTGCAGGGTGGCGCCGAGCTGCTTGGTCTGCGCGCCCGCCGCCTCCTTGTCCAGGTAGATCCGCGACGCGCCGGCCCCGGTGGTGCCCGAGGACGTGAGGGTTTTGAAGACCTCCGCGTCCGGAATGGACTTCAGGTCGTGCGTTTTGAACATGCGCACCGGTAGCCACGGCAGGTCGGCGATCGTGCCGAACGACGCGTCCGGCGCGAAACCGAGCGAGGCCAGGATGCGCTCGTACCCGGCGGAGTTCGCCCGGTGGTGCGCGGTCAGCTCCGCCAGCTCAGGGAGCAGCGCCGCCTCTCGCTCCGCCTGCGAGCGCGTGAACACACTCATACCCGTCCTTCCAGCGACCGGTAGTCGATCTTCCCGCTGGCCAGCAGCGGCACTGTGTCGATCGGACGCACGTCGAACCCGCTGGCGTGCAGGTGCAGCCGCTCCGCCAGCGCCCGCGCCGCGTCCTTGCAGATCGCCTTCGCGCCGTCGCCCTCGGGCAACTCGGCGAACAGCACGACCTTGTCGCCTGCAGGCACCGCGGCCACCACGTCGATGCCCACCGCGGCCGTGCGCACGGCCTGCTCCAGGTCGTCCAGGCTGACCCGGTTGCCGAACACCTTGCCGATCCGCTTCAGCCTGCCGGTGATGTACAGGTACCCCTCGTCGTCGAGGTACCCGAGATCCCCGGTGGCCAGCATTCCGGCGTATTCGTCGCCCGCGGCCAGCCCTGCTTCGTCCTCGGCATAACCCATCATCACGTTGGGTCCACGGTAAAGGACCTCACCGACAATTTTGGGATGCGTCGTTTCCTCGCCGTCGTCACGGCGGATGGCGAACGCGCCGCCGGGCAGCGCCGGACCGGCCGAGCCGATCTTGTCCGCGAGCCGCTCGGCGGGCACCGTCGTCATGCGCGGGGACGCCTCGGTCTGGCCGTACATGACGTACATCCGGCCGCCGACCGCGAGCATCTTGTCGTTGAACTCGGCGACCAGTTCGTCCCGCAGTTTTCCCCCCGCCTGGGTGAGGGTCCGCAGGGTCGGGTACTTCGCCGGGTCGAACTTCAGCCGGCGCAGCATTTCGTAGTGATAGGGCACCCCGGACAGCGAGGTCACGCCGTGTTCCTTCACCGCGTCCCAGAATCCGCGACCAAGCACGCCAGAGGTTTCGATAACCACGGTCGCGCCGCGCAGAAGATGCGAATTCAGCACCGAAAGGCCGTAGCTGTAGTGCAGCGGCAGACAGGTGGGCGCGACCTCGTCCGCGTCGATCGCCAGCACCTGCGCGATGGCGTCGGCGTTGGCCAGCAGGCCCTGCCGGGACAGCCGGACGAGCTTCGGGTTGCCGGTGGAACCGCTGGTGGGGAGCAGAACGGCGAGGTCGGGATGCGGGACGGTGCCGTCGGCCGCCTCGCGCACCCAGTGCCCGTCTTCGGCCCGGTAGCCCTCCGGCGCGTCCGCTTCAGGCGCGGCCAGCACGGCGGCCGGCCGGAAACGGGTGATCAGGCCTTCGAGCACCTCCGCGTCCAGCGCCGGGTCGATCAGCGCGATCGCCCGTCCCGCTTCGAACGCGCCGAGATACCGCAGCACGCTGTCGAGGTCCAGCGACATCCGCGCGAACAGCACGCCGGGCGGGAGGTCCGCCAGCGCGGCCGCGGACCGCTTGACCTCCGCCGCGAGCTCGTCGCCCGCCAGCGTGCGGCCCCCGGCCACGTCGACCAGCCGGGACCCTTCGCCAACCAGATTCACCGAACCTCCTCGTCGTGCTCGTGTGCGTTCACACCGGCTCTACCCGGCATGAACACTCACAACACCAAGCCGCCGTCGATGCCGAGGATCTGACCGGTCACGAAGGCCGCCTCGTCGCTCGCCAGGAAGCGGATCGCCTTCGCGACCTCCTCCGGCTTGCCGAGCCTGCCCAGCGCCGTGTCCTCGATGCGCTCGGCGATGACCTTTTCGCCGAGGTGGGAGGTCATGTCGGTCTCGATCACGCCGGGCGCGACCGCGTTGACCCGGATGTTGTGCCTGCCCAGTTCCTTGGCCGCGGACCGGGCGATGTTGCCGACGGCGGCCTTGGACGCGGCGTATGCGGTCTGTCCCGCACTGCCGTTCTCGCCGACGATCGAAGCCAGCAGGACGATCGCGCCGGACTTGCGCCTGCTCATCACGCGCGACGCGGCCTGCACGGTGTTGATCGTGCCGCCGACGTTCGTCTTGAACATGCGGTCGACCAGGTCTTCGCTGATCATGCCGAGCAGCGCGTCCTCGAGGACACCGGCGTTGGCGACGACGATGTCGAGCGCGCCGTGCTCCTTCGCGACGCCGCGCACCAGCGACGAGACCGCCTTCGCGTCGGTGACGTCGAGTGCGAGACCGGCCGCGGCCCCCGCGTCAGCGGCGACTTCCTTCGCCCGGTCTTCGTCCCGCCCGGTCAGCACGACGGTGGCGCCCGCTTCGACGAGCGCGCGCACGGTGGCCAGCCCGATGCCGCGCGTCCCGCCCGTGACGAGCGCGACGCGTCCGGTCAGATCAGTCATTCTTCGACACGAGGCCGGCGACCATGTCCACGGCGACCTTGAAGCTCGACATGTCGATCACCTGGTCGGTGTCGAATTCGATGTCGAAGTCGTCCTCGATCGCGGCGACGAGCGCCATGTGGCCGACCGAGTCCCAAGCGTCGATGTCGCGGTACTTGAGGTTCTCGACGTCCACGTCCCCGTCGAGGTCCAGCGCCTCGACGAAGACCTCGCGCAGCTTGGGGGCGACTTCTGGCGTCGCGGCCTGAGCGTCAGACACAGTCATCGTTCCTTCGTCTTCAATGTTCGTCGCGCGGACGTGCGTCCCACGCCCTCACCAAGGTAGAGAGGTCTTCGGGCAGGCCGTCGTCCGGGAGGTCGCCTTTGCCCTTGACCCACGGACCGAGTGCCTCTACGGCGGCCTCGTCGAGGCCGCGGCGCGACAGGCCCACCGTATTGACGCCGGTGACCCGGGCGGGGTTGCCGACCGTGATGGTGAACGCACCCACCTCGCGGCGGACCGCCGAACCCATCCCGACCATCGCGCCGGGGCCGATGCTGCCGCCCTGGTGCACGACCGTGCCCATGCCGAGGTTGGCGAACGGCCAGACGTGCGTGTGACCGCCCAGCATGACGTTGCAGGCGAGCGTGACCTGGTCGTCGACCAGCACGTCGTGCCCGATGTGGCTGCCGCGCAGCACGTAGCAGTCGTCGCCGAGTGTCGTGGCGCGCCAGGTGCCCTGCTGGATGCTGGTGTACTCCCGGATCCGGTTGCGGCTGCCGATGACGACGCCGTGGCCGTCCTCCGCCGGGTCTCCGGTCGGTGCGCCCTCCCAGGCGACCGGGTGCGGACCGCCCCGGTCCTCGCCCGGAGTGCCGATGGTCACGTGCGGGCCGATCCAGTTGCCGTCGCCGACGCGGGTCGGGCCCACGATGACCGCATAGGGGCCGATGATGTTGCCTTCGCCCAGCTCCACGCCCTCGCCGAGGACTGCCGTGGGGTGGATCCGGTTGGGTGCCGCAGGTGACACAGTCGGTGATCCGTTTCGTCGCTTCCGGCCTGGACGGCCTGGGGTCAAGGGCTGGCTGCGGCGCCCGGTAACGTGTGGCCCGCGTGCATGCAGGGCGGCCGGGCGCAGAACCGGCGGCTTTCCGGCCTCGCGGCCGGAGCGCCTAGCACTGTACCGGACGCATCGATTTCCCCAGCCGAGAGAGACTGCCGATGATCCCCATTACCGTGGTCGACGTCCGAGACGCGGAGGACCTGGTCGTCGAGGTGCTGCGATCCGGCGCCATCGCACAGGGGCCGATGGTCAAGCGCTTCGAGGACGCGTTCGCGCACGTCGCGGGCACGAAGCACGCCATCGCCGTGAACAACGGGACGACCGCGCTCGTCGCGTCGCTGCAGGCGTTGGACCTTCAGCCCGGGGACGAGGTGGTGACCTCGCCGTTCACCTTCGTCGCGACGCTGAACGCGATCCTGGAGGCCGGCGCGACCGTGCGGTTCGCCGACATCCGGCGCGACGACTTCGCGATCGACTCGGACGCCGTCGCCGCCGCGGTCACCGATCGCACCAAGGTGCTGATGCCGGTGCACCTGTACGGCCAGACCGCGGACATGGGCAAGCTCGCGCCGCTCGCTGCCGAGCACGGGCTGCAGGTCATCGAGGACTCCGCGCAGGCCGTCGGGGCGTCGTTCGAGGGCAAGCAGGCCGGGTCGTACGGCATCGGCTGCTTCTCGCTGTACGCGACGAAGAACGTGACCACCGCCGAGGGCGGCGTGATCACCACGGACGACGACGCGCTGGCCGACAAGCTGCGCGTGATGCGCAACCAGGGCATGAAGGCCCGCTACCAGTACGAGATGGCCGGGCACAACTACCGGATGACGGACCTGCACGCCGCCGTCGGCATCCCGCAGCTGGAGAAGCTCGACCAGCTCACCGCGGCCCGCCAGGCCAACGCGAAGCGGCTGTCCGAGGGTCTCGCCGGCACGCCGGGCATCGAGGCGCCGCAGGTGCTGCCCGGCCGCGAGCACGTGTGGCACCAGTACACCGTGCTGGTCGGCCCGCACGCGATGCTCTCGCGCGACGAGCTCGCCGCCGCGTTGACCGAAAAGGGCATCGGCAACGGGATCTACTACCCGAAGATCGTCTTCGACTACGACTGCTACCGCGGGCACCCGCTGATCCCGGACGCCCGGGTCGAAGACTTCCCGGCGGCCGCCGCTGTCGCCGCGCAGGCGCTTTCGCTGCCGGTGCACCCGCGGCTGACCGAGTCCGAGCTTGACCAGATCATCGAGGCCGTTCGCGAGGTACTGGGCGCATGACACACCGCATCGCACTCGTCGGCACCGGCAACATGGGCTCGCTGCACGCGCGGGTCCTCTCGCAGAACGACCGGGTGGACCTGGCCCGTGTGATCGACCCGCGCGAGGAAGCCGGCCGCGCGGTCGCCGACCGCTACGAAACCCAGTGGACGCCCGAAATCGGCTCGCTGTCCGATGTGGACGCGGTGGTGCTCGCTTCGGCCACCGAGGTGCATTACGAGCTGGCACAGGAGATTCTCGGCCAGGGCAAGCCGCTGCTGGTCGAGAAGCCGGTGTGCAACAGCCTCGAGTTCTCGCAGGAAATCGTTGCCCTGTCGGCGAAGAAGGACGTCCCGCTGATGTGCGGGCTCCTGGAGCGCTACAACCCGGCCGTGATGACCGCGCGGGCTCTGGTGAACGAACCGGTGCACCTGATGGCGCGCCGGCACGGCCCGTACGCGCCGCGGATCAAGACCGGCGTCGCGTGGGACCTGCTGGTGCACGACGTCGACCTCGCGATCCAGTTCTTCGGCGGCGCCACGCCGGGCCGGGTCACCTCCAGCGCGGGCTACTTCCACCCGCAGTCGGTCACCGGGGCCGAGGACACCATCGAAACGGTGCTCTCGTTCCCCAGCGGGCTGGCCACGGTTTCGGCTTCGCGGCTGGCACAGCGCAAGGTCCGGTCGCTCATGGTGTCCGAACTGGACCGCATGGTGGAGGTCGACCTGCTGCGCCGCGACGTGACGATCTACCGGCACGTCTCGCACGATTCGGTCACCCCGGACGGCCTCGGCTACCGGCAGCAGACCGTCATAGAGATTCCGGAACTGGTCACCGCGCGCGAACCACTGGCGACTCAGCTGGACCGGTTCGTCGATCTGCTCGAGGGCAAGGTCGACGCGGAGGTCGAGCGGGCGCTGATCCTGCCGTCGCACGAGGTCGTGGCGCAGGTGCTGGCCGAGGCCGCCTGATTACTTGGTGAGGCGTTTGCCGTCCGCGGAGTAGGCGACCAAGGGGGTCGCCCTCTCGGCGGACGGCACGTCGTCCTGGTCGAACCAGAACACGACCACCTCGGGGTCCTCGCTCCAGCGCGCCGTGTGCGCCGGGATCGTGCGACCGTCCACTGTGGTCTCGATGCGGGCGGCCGGACCGCTGAAATAGCCGTACACCGGCACCCAGATGTCGGAGACGGTCGTGCCGCCTGACGTGGCGTGGAAGCCGAAAGAGCGGTCCTTGCCGTCGGATTCGTTGGCGAGGTAGAGCGGACGCAGGTTTCCGTCCGGCTCGTACAGGCTGGCCATCACTCCGAATTGGACAGCCGGCAGGTTCTCCGCGTCATCGATTTCCGTCGCGTAGAAGACAAGTTCCGCGCCGTCGGTGTAGGTGCCGGTGGAGATCACCTCGCCGAGCGGCCGCTCGGCCGACGTCGGAGCCGGGACCGGGGTCGACGAGGCCACGCTCGTCACCATTGGCGCTGGCGACGCCGCCGCATGCACCTGCTCCGGAGCACCGCCCGGCGAACGCAACCAAGCCGCACCGAACACCACCGCGACCACCGCCACCGCCGCGCCCGAGGACGTCAGAAACCGCCGCCGACGCCGAATCCGGCCGCCTTCTTTGATGATCCGGTCGAGATCGGGTTCAGCGAAGGGTTCCGCGGGCGCTTCCTGAAGCGCGGCACGCAACCGGTCGAGTTCGTCGGTCACGCGGTCACCTCCCCGACCAGAGCGTCACCGTCGACGCGCAGTTTCGCCAGCGCACGCGAATTGGTGCTCTTGACCGTGCCGACGGACACGCCCAGTTCCTCGGCCACCTGGTGTTCCGGCAAATCGAAGAAATGCCGGAGAACCACTACGGCGCGTTCGCGGGCGGTGAGCCGGGTCAACGCGTCGGAAAGCCATTCCCGATCGGTGACGGCGTGCGAGATGTCGGGCACCTTCGCCGGTTCCGGCATTTCCTCGGTGGCGTATTCGCGAATCGGCCGGCGCCAGATGTCGATGACATGATTGGCGAGCACGCGGCGGGCGTAGGCGTACGGATTCTTGCGCCGCACCCTCGGCCATGCGGCATAGGTGCGGGTGAAGGCGGTCTGCGCGGCATCCTCGGCCTGATGACGGTCGCCGGTGAGCAGGAAAGCCGCGTGGGTGAGCCGGGCAGAACAGGACCGCACGAAGTCGGCGAACTCGTCGTCCCCGCGCACCATCCCACCCCTGTTCCCGGTTGCCTTGCTGTCCAGGTTACGGGGGCGGGGGACGTGCGTCGATGTAATGGCTGGTCAGTCTCGTCTCAACGGCGACGCATGGTGTTCGGGGAGGTGCTTGGCGTCAGCGTTGGGCTCGCGGGTCGAGCTTCACCGGCGGATCCACAATCCAGTAACGCTCAATCCCGGCATCGGCATACACGGCTTCCGTGACCTCAGCCGAGGTCACGACGACGTCCGGGACGCGGATCGTCAGCGGGGTCTCGCCCAGGAGCAACTCCGCCTCGGCACCGACGACTTCGACCCGGACCCCCGGTTCCTCCGGAAATCCCGCCCAAACCTCAAGAGCCAGCAAAGTGCGATACGAGAGTCAGCGTTGGGCGCGCGGATCGATCAACGCGTTCAGGTCGAGCTTCACCGGCGCACCCGCGATCTCCAGCTCGACGCTGCCGGAATACTCGCCGAAATTCTCGTAATCGCCGCCGATGAGCCGGTACGCGATCATGCTGACCGGCGGATCCACATCCACAATCCAGTAATGCTCGATACCCGCATCGGCATACTCGAAAAGCTTCGCACCCTGGTCGACGTGCTTCGTGCCCGGGGAAAGCACCTCGATCACCAGCTCGGCGTCGGCCGCCTCGATGCGCGCCGGGTTGGCTTCCGCGACCTCAGCCGAGGTCACGACGACGTCCGGGACGCGGATCGTCAGCGGGGTCTCGCACAGGAGCAGCTCCGCCTCGGCACCGGCGCTCATCTCCGGGCAGAGTTGCTCGTCGAGAAGGAACGCCAACCGCGTCACTGACCGCAGGTGGAACCACATCGGACGCGGCGACGGGACAAGAACCCCGGCAACGACCTCAGTTCGTCCCTCTGGCAGAGCTGCCCAGCCGTCTCGGGTCAGCAGATACTGCCGAGGCTGATTTCCTCTGTGGCCAGAGACCGGTTCACTTCCCGCTGAAGTCACCTGACGGGGAACCCCAGCCGGACGAGTCGTCCGACAACTCGCGGCGGCGGGCGTTTTCCTCGCGGACCCGCTTCACCTCCGCCTCGATGTACTCCTCGTCGTAGCGCTGGAACACTCGCGCCGGGTTGCCCGCGACCAGCGAGCGCGCCGGGACGTCCTTCGCGACCACCGAGTTCGGCTGCACCGTCGCGAAGTCACCGATCGTGACTCCCGGCATGATCACCACTAGGCCGCCGATGAAGCAGCCCTTGCCGATTTTCACCGGCTTGCGTTCGATCAAATCGCTGCCGGAATGGTTTTCCAGCGCCATGTTCGCGAGCCAACTCGAATGCGTGAACACCAGCGTGTTCAGCCCGATGCTGGTGTGCTCGCCGATTTCCAGCCCGCCGCTGGCGTCGAGGGTCGCGCCCTCGCCGACCCAGCAGTGCTCGCCCATGGTGAGGTTGTCCGGGCTGACGATCTTGACGCGTTCGCGCACCCGGCACGACTCCGGCAAGCCGTAGAAAGCGGCTCGCTCGGCGTCGTTCAGGTACTGCGAAACCACATCGGTAAGGATCATCGGGCGCAACCGGTTGCTGCGCTCGTCGTCGAAGAACATCAGTTGTCCGCCACCAGTTTCGTGAGCACCCGCAGGTGTTCTTCGGCCACTACGTCCAGTCCGAAGTTGTCCCGGACCATCGACGCTTCCCGCTCGGCGATCCGCGCGCGTTCCTTCGGGTCGTCCAAAAGGGACAGCACAGTGGTCTTGACCGCTTCGGAATCGTTCGGCCGCACCAGCAGGATGTTCTCGCCGTTGTGCAGTTCGATGCCGGGGTAGTTGTCCTCGGTGACCGACGCGATCGTCGCGGTGCCGGACAGCATCGCCTCCAGCGACGCGGTGCCGCAGCCGCCGTTGAGGTCGTGCGTGACGATGTCCGCGGCAGCGAAGTACGCCGGCACGTCCGCCTTCGGCACCGCGCCGGTGACGATCAGCGCGTCCGCCACACCCAGTTCCTCGGCCCGGCGCTGGAACGCGTCGTGGTACACCCGGCCGACGATCACCACGCGCAGCCCGGGGTGCTTCTCCAGGATCGCCGGCAGCGCCTCGATCAGCGGCAGCCGGTTGCGCAGCGGGATCACGTGCCCGAGCGACACGATCAGCGGCGCGTCCCCGATTTCCAGTTCCGCCCGCACGTCCTTGGTCACCGGCTTGGCGAAGTGCCCGGTGTCCACCGCGATCGGGAAGTACTCGGAGTTGTCGTCGCTCGTGCCGTAGCGCTCGACGCAGTAGTCCACGCCGAGCTTGTCGAGGATGACGTAGCGCGGCCGGAGGTATTTGAGCACCGGCTTGACCAGCATCGCGTCCAGTGCCCGGAAGACCCGGCCGTACATCTTGTTCTCGCTGATCAGCAGCGTGTGGATGGTCAGCAGAACGGGCAGCTTGTGCCGGCGCGCGTAGATGCCGACCATCCAGGACAGGTCGAAGAACTGTCCGTGCAGGTGCACCGCGTCCGGTTTGAACTCGTTCAGCAGCTTCCACAGCCGCCGCCAGTTGCCCGGCCGCATCGACGCGAACGTCATGTCGAAGTCGATCGACAGGCCGAGCTGCGGCATCTTCACCGCGGGCAGGCGCACGACGCGGTAGCCGTCGCGCTCCTCTTCCGCCGGCGCGTCACCGTAGGCAGCGGTGATCGCCAGCACTTCGTTCCCGGCGGCCGCGTACTCGGCGGCCAAGGAGGCCGACATGTGCGCGCTTCCGCCCACTCGCGGCGGGAAGAAGTTGTTCACCACCACGATTCGCATGGGCTTTCCTTCGGCCGGGCCCGCAGTGCTCATTCCGCTTCCTCTACAGAAGACGCGCCGACGGGGAGGCTCACTCGGAGTCCCGCACCAGGGCGCGCATGCCTTCTTCGACGGTGATCTGCGGTTCCCAGCCGAGCACCTCGCGGGCCCGGGTGATGTCCGCGGCGCGGCGCGACACGAGGACGTCGCGCTTGTTGAACACCGGCTCGACGTCGACGCCGACCGCCTCGATCAGGATCTTCGCCAGCGTGGCGATCGAGGTGTCGATGCCGGTGCCGATGTTGATCGGCAGGTTCGCCTGCTCCGACTCCAGCGCGGCGACGACGCCCTTGGCGAGGTCGGTCACGTGCACGAAGTCCATCGACTGGTCGCCCGCGCCGTCGATCGTCGGCGGCTGGCCGGCGCGCAGGCGCTGGATGAAGTGGTTGATGACCGAGGTGTAGTACGCCTCGATCTTCTGGCCCGGGCCGTACACGTTGAAGAAGCGCAGGGCGTTCCAGGAGAGGCCCTTGGTGCGCTCGTAGAAGCCCAGCAGGTCCTCGCCCGCGCGCTTGGAGATGCAGTACGGGGTGAGCGGGTTCAGCTTGTCGTCCTCGTGCATCGGCAGCTTCTCCGGCTCGCCGTACACCGAGGCGCTGGAGGCGAACACCAGGCGCTCGACGCCCTCGTCGGCCGCGGCCGCGAAGACGTTGTTGTTGCCGACCATGTTGATGTCGATCGACTCGCCCGGGTCCGCGATCGACTTGTTGATCGACACGGTGGCGAAGTGGATCGCGTGCGTGCAGCCGCGCATGGCCTCGCGGACGCCGACGCCGTAGCGCACGTCCTTCTCGATCAGTTCGACCTTGCCGGTGGCGACGAACTCGTTGACGCGGTCACGGTCGCCGCGGGTCATGTTGTCGAAGATCCGGACCGTGTAGTCCTTCTCCAGCAGGATCGGGATCACGTGCGAGGCGATGAAACCGCCGGCGCCGGTGAAGAAAACTTTCTTGTCGGACATGGGTTCTCCTCAGGAAGGTCGGCGGGTCAGGAAAGAGCGGACACGGCTTCGCGCACGGTGGTGACCACGCGCTCGACTTCGCTGTCGGTGAGTTCCGCGTGCATCGGTATCGCCAGCTGGCGACGGAAAGCGTCGGCGGAAACGGGCAGCGGCTGCTGCTCGCCGTACACCGGCTGCAGGTGGGAGGCGTAGGTGCCGAAGTTGCACTGCACGCCCTGCTCGCGGATCCGCAGCGCCAGGGCGTCGCGGCTGACCTCCGGGGCCACCGTCATCAGGTATGCCTGCCAGGGGTGCTCGCGGTCCGGGGCTTCGACGGGCACGGTCAGCGCGTCGACGTCCTCGAAGGCCTCGTGGTAGCGCTTGGCCACCGAGCGGCGGGCGGCGAGCAGGTCGGGCAGCCGGTCGAGCTGGACGCCCATGATCGCGGCCTGGATGTCCGACAGCCGGAAGTTCCAGCCCAGCTCGTGGAAGGTCGGGATCGGCAGCGTGTCCGAGCCCTCGCGGCTGATCGCCGGCTCGATCCCGTAGGTGTGGATCTTGCGCGCGTGCGCGATCAGATCCTCGCGGTTCGAGACCAGCGCGCCGCCCTCGCCCGCGGTGATGCCCTTGCGGCCGTGGAAGGAGAACGCGGCCAGGTCGGCGAGGCTGCCGGCCGGGCGGTTGCGGTAGGTCGCGCCCGCGGAGCAGGCGGCGTCCTCGAACAGCCACAGGCCGTGCTTGTCGGCGATGGCGCGGTATTCGTCGAAGTCGCCGGGCTGGCCCGCGACGTCGACGGCCAGGATGCCGACCGTGCGCGGCGTGATGAGCGCTTCGATCGCGGCCGGGTCGGCGCTGAAGATGTCCGGGCGGATGTCGGCGAAGACCGGCTTCGCGCCGGCCTGCAGCACGGCGTGGCCGGTCGCCGGGAAGGTGTAGTCGCCGACGATCACCTCGTCGCCAGGCTGGACGCCGAGCACCTTCAGGCCCAGAAACAGGGCAGAGCCGCAGTTGCTGGTGGTCAGAGCGTGCGCGGTGCCGGTCAGCTGCGCGAACCGCTCCTCGAAACGACGGCAGGCCGGGCCCGCGCCGGCCAGCCAGCCGGAACGGAACACTTCGGCGACGGCTGCGAGCTCTTCGTCGCCGACGGTCGGCTTCCCGAGCAGGACGGGTTCGCCCACGGTAGATCTCCTGTGCATCGGGGTGTCCCGCATTGCGCGGGGTCGCGCCAAAGTGTATAGAAGTCGCGTTTGACGCCCTTTTCGGGGATAGAACCCACGGGTAAGCACCCGATTGGGGCATAGGCTCGCGGAATGCGGATCGGGGTGCTGGGGGGCGTCGTCGCGTGGGACGGCGCGGGCGGGACGGTCGCCGTCGGCGGGCCGCGAGGCCGGGCGCTGCTTGCCTTGCTCGCGGCGGACGCCGGGCGGTTCGTGTCCGCCGAGCGGCTCATCGACGGCCTCTACGGCGAGGAACCTCCGGACGGCGCGGCCAACGCGCTCCAATCGCAGGTCTCGCGGCTGCGCAGCGCGCTGAAACTGCCGATCGAACTCACCTCGGCGGGGTACCGCCTCCGGATCGAACCGGACGAAGTGGACGCCCACCGCTTCGAACGACTGGCCAGCGAGGGCCGCCGCGAACTGGCCGAGGGCGACCCGACGCGGGCCAGCGACCTGCTCGGCGAGGCTCTGGCGCTGTGGCGCGGACCGGCGTTCGCCGACGTCTCTGCCGCTGAGGTCCAGTCCACCCGGCTGACCGAGCTGCGCGCCGAGGCGGCGGCCGACCGAGCCGACGCGGAGATCTCGCTCGGGCGCGCCGCCGATGTCCTCGACGAACTGCGCACCGCCATCGCCGAGGATCCGCAGCGCGAACGGCCGCGGGCCCAGCTGGTGCGAGCGCTGCACGCGGCTGGCCGGACAGCCGAGGCGCTGGCCGCGTTCGAGGACGCCCGTCGCACGCTCGCCGACGAACTGGGCGCGGACCCTGGTCCAGACCTCACCGAGGCGCATCTGGCCGCCCTGCGCGGCGAGTCCGCGAACGCCGCGACGCCGTTGCCCGCACAGCTCACCAGCTTCGTCGGCCGGGACAGCGAGCTGAAGCAGGTCGCGGATCTCCTGCGGCAGGCCCGGCTCGTCACGCTGCTCGGCCCGGGCGGGACCGGGAAGACCCGGCTGGCCGTCGAAGCCGCGGCGGACGCGGGACCGTGCGTCTTCGTGGAGCTGGCCCCGCACGTCGCCGACGACGTTCCGCAGGCCGTTCTCACCGCGCTCGGCCTGCGCGAAGGGGCCCGCGGTCGGCAGGATCCCGTCGACCGACTTGTCTCGGCATTGCGCGACCAAGCGACGTTGCTGGTGCTGGACAACTGCGAACACGTCATCGCCGCGGCCGCGCGGTTGGTCGCGCAACTGCTGCCCGCCTGCCCCGGCCTGCGCGTCCTCGCGACGAGCCGGGAACCGCTCGGCATCACCGGCGAACAGCTGGTGCCGATCCCCCGCCTGGCCGTTCCGCCGCCCGGCGCGCCCGCCGCCGAGATCTATCCCGCGGTCCGGCTGTTCCTCGACCGCGCTCGGGCGAGCGACCCCGCGTTCCGGCTGACCGACGAGACGGCGGCCGACGTCGTACGGATCTGCACCGCGCTCGACGGCCTTCCGCTCGCCCTGGAACTGGCCGCCGCCCGCGTGCGCACTCTGCCGGTCGCCGACATCGCCGCGCGGCTCGACGACCGCTTCCAGCTCCTCGCCCGCGGCAGCCGCACTGCCGACGAGCGGCACCAGTCGCTCCGCGGCGTCGTGGAGTGGAGCTGGGATCTCCTCGATGACGACGAACGCCGCCTCGCCCGGAGGCTGACCGTCTTCACCGGCGGCGCGACCCTCGCGTACGCCGAGCAGGTGTGCGACGTTCCCGTCGATCTGCTCCCCGAACTCGCCGACAAGTCGCTTGTCGAACCTGCGAGCGGGCGCTACCGAATGCTGGAGACGATCCGCGCGTTCTGCGCGGAAAAGCTCGATGCCGCAGGCGAGACCGAGCGTTTCCGGCACGCCCACGCACAGGCCTTCCTGCGGCTCGCCGAAGAAGCCGACCCGAAGCTGCGCACTGCGGAACAGCTGGACTGGCTGCGGAAAATCGACGCTGAATACGACAACATCGTGGCCGCGCTCAGATGGTCGGCCGCGGCAGATCCGTCGACTGCCTTGCGGATCGCCACCGCATTGTCGATGTATTGGTGGCTGCGCGGACGACGTTACGAAGGCGCGGCGCTGTCGATGGACGTCGTGCGCCACTGCGAAGCGGAGCCGCCGGAAGGACACCGCGAGCAATTCCTCATGTGCCTGCTGACCGCGATGGCCGGTGCTCCCGAAGCCGCCGAGACGGCCAGCTCTCGGTCCTATGTGGAGCGATACCTGGTGGACAGTTCCTGGACCCCGGAGCATCCGATGATGCTCATGCTGTCCGGCGTCGTGCTCGGACCGCCGGAGGACGACGACGCGCGGCTCCGGCTGTCCGGGCTCGAGAAGCATCCCGACCCGTGGCTCACCGCGCTCGTGCCGATGGGCGACGGGCTGCGCTCGATTCTCGCCGGGAAACTCGACGAAGCCGAACGCGGTCTCCGAGAAGGCGAAGCACGTTACCGAGCGCTCGGCGAACGCTGGGGATTGTCGATGGCGCTCGACCACCTGTCGCAGCTGCTGGTTTTGCGCGGCCGTCACGAAGAAGCACTCGCCGCGATGACCGAGTCCCTGTCGCTGATGCAGACGCTCGGCGCGACCGACGACTACGCGGACCTGCTGTGCCGTCGCGGCGACAGCCGGGCGTTGCGCGGCGATTTCGAAGGCGCGAAGGCCGACTACGAGCGAACCGTCGAGCTGGCCCACCGCACCGGCATGCCCGAGACGCGAGGCAGCGGTCACGTCGGCTTGTCGCACCTCGCGCGCCGCTCCGGCGACCTGGCCGGCGCGCGGACCCTCGCCGAGCAAGCGCTCGCCGAATGCGCCGCGGACTCGTTCTCGGCCGCCATCGTGCGGGCAGTCGCGTCGATCGCGCTCGGCTGGATCGACGTGGCCGAGCACCGCCCGGAGGACGCCCGCCGCCGGATGCGGCTGGCGGTCGAGATCGCGCACCGCTGGCATGACCACGGGTCACTGGCCACCGCGTTCGAGGGAGTCGCCGGGGTCTTCGCCGAGGAAGGCCGGTTCGCCGACGCCGCTACTCTGCTCGGCGCGGCCGCCGCGGTGCGCGGGACCGCCGTGCCCGGCCAGCACGATGTCGCGCAGGTCACCGTGGCCGCGGAGAAGGCACTCGGATCCGGCGGGTTCGCCGCCGCCTACACCGCCGGCAAGCAGCTCGAACCGCATCAACGGCTCGCGTTGGCCGGATTGTCCCCGGTTCAGTGAACGGGTACCACGCCGTCGGGGGGTACGCAGCGCCGCACCGGAGCGCGTAGCCTTCCCTGCCGTGCGGAATGTAGTTGTGATCGGTGGGGGAATCGTCGGGCTGTCGGTCGCGTGGGAGCTGTCCCAGCGCGGTCAGGACGTGACGGTGCTCGAAAAGGAAGCTAGCTGGGCGGCGCACCAGACCGGGCACAACTCCAATGTCGTGCACGCTGGGCTCTACTACAAGCCGGGCTCGTTCAAGGCGCGGATGTCGGTCGGCGGCAACCGGTCCATTGTGGATTTCGCCCGGCAGTACGGGGTGCCCGTCGAGGTGTGCGGCAAGCTCGTCGTGGCCACGCGGGAGGAGGAGATCCCCGCGCTGGACACGCTGGCCCAGCGGGCCGAGGCCAACGGCGTGCCGGCCAAGCGGATCACCCCCGAACAGGCCCGCGAGTACGAGCCGGAGGTGTCCTGCGTCGCCGCGCTGCGCGTCGAGTCGACCGGGATCATCGACTTCCCGGCGGTGTGCGCGGCGCTCGTGCGACTGCTCGACGAGGCGGACGCGGACCTGCGGCTGAACACGCCCGCGCTGGGCATCCGCCCGGCTCGCGGCGGCGGGGTCGAGGTGGCCACCGGCTCCGAGGTGCTGCACGCGGACGCGCTGGTCAACTGCGCCGGCCTGCACGCGGACCGCGTCGCCGAACTGGCCGGCCTCACGCCGAGCGCGCGCATCGTGCCGTTCCGCGGCGAGTACTACGAGCTGAAGCCGGAGCGCCGCCACCTCGTGCGAGGCCTGATCTATCCGGTGCCGGACCCGACGCTGCCGTTCCTCGGCGTGCACCTGACCCGCATGCTGGACGGCAGCGTCCACGCTGGCCCGAACGCCGTGCTCGCGCTGCGCCGCGAGGGTTACCGCTGGGCGGACGTGTCGGTGAAGGACCTCGCCGACGTCGCCCGCTTCCCGGGGGTCTGGAAGCTCGCGCGGAAGTACGCGTACCCGACCGGCCTCGAAGAGGTGCTGCGGTCGTTCTCGAAGAAGCGGTTCGCCGCCAGCCTCGCGCAGCTCGTGCCCGCGGTCACCGAGGACGACATCGTGCGCCACGGTTCGGGCGTGCGGGCACAGGCGCTGCGCCCGGACGGTTCGCTGGTGGACGACTTCCTCATCGAGTCCGCGAAGGACCAGGTGCACGTGCTCAACGCGCCGAGCCCGGCGGCGACGAGCGCGCTGGAGATCGCCAAGTACATCGCCGACCAGGTGACTGACTGACGCCTGGCCAAGTGCCGTGAAGGGCCCCTTGAGGGAATCTGATTCCCTCAAGGGGCCCTTCACGGCTCCGCAGCTGGCAAGTCCGATGTAGACGGTTCAGGAGGGCAGATTCCCCGACACCATCGGGATTCCCGCCTTGATCACGTCGCACGCCTTGGTCTTGTCGGACAGCTGCCCGCTGACGATCTGGATCGAGGCGGTGTCCGAAACCGAGAGCCCGGCCGCGCAGATCACGCCGCCGGAATCGTTGAAGTTCGGGAACAGCGACCACTTCCGGCCGTTCGCGTCGATCTGCTCGGTCGGCGCGACGTCCATGCCGGGCCAGCGTTTCAGCGGCACGTCCGGGCCGACCCAGACCTCGAACGGCTTCTGCCCGCCGTCGCCGTCGGTGTCTTTCCACAGGCAGTAGGTCACGTTGGGCGTGATGACCTTGGAGCTGTCCAGTTCGCCGTTCGGCACCATCTTCAACTGCTGCGCCTGCTCCGGCTTCAGCAGCTGACACGGGTTGACCGACGCGAGCGGCCCGGTCGGCGCGGTGCCCTCCGGCGGGGTGCTCGGCGTGATCGGCGGCGCGGGCTGCCCGCCCGGCAGATGCGCGGCCGCCTGCGGAATGACCTTCTTCGCGCGCTCGCACGCCTGTGCTTCGTCCGAAAAGGACACGCTCACGAAGGCGAACGACTTCGGCCCGAGCGTCGTGTACAGGTCGCAGCTGCCGCCCATGAACCCGGCGTAGCGCGTCCACGGAAACCCGCCCAGTTGCACCGGATCGGCCTTCTTGATCGCGCCCTGGAGGTAGTCGTCGAGGCTCAGGTCCACCGACCAGCCGACGGACATGACGATCGTGTGCTCGGTGTCCGTCGCGGTCCACAGGCACATCGCGGGCGCGCGCTGCGCCTTGCTGGCCTTCACCGACCTGCCCGGCGGCTTGTAACCGAGCCCGGCGAGCTGCTTCGCGTCGAGCAGCGAGCACGGGTCGACGACCTGCGTGACCGGCCCCTGTCCCGGCACCGGCGAAGCCACGCCGCTCACCTGCTGCGTGCACCCGGCGAGCAGCATCGCGACCGCCGCCAGGGCGACCGCCGCTCCCTTGAACCTCATCAGCTGCCTCCTCCGCTCCGCACCCTACTGACCAGCGGGGTCCGGCACCTGCGGAACGGGAAGGAACAACCCGGCGATCACGGTTTCGGTACCGCGCGGCGCAGAACGGCCGCGCTCACCCCGGAAGCGAGCACGACCGCTGCCGCCGCGACGAGCACGATCGCCATCGTGGCCCCGCTCACCTGCGGACGGTTCGGATGCGAGTTCGGCACCGTCAGCACGACCCCGGCGCCTGCCGTCGCGACCACCAGCCCGAGCAGCCAGATCCGCAGCGAGCCCTGGCGAAGCGTGGTGCTGAATTTCGCGTCGGCAGAACGGAAAAACGGCCGCCGGTCCCGCCCGCGGAGCAGCATGACCCCGCTGATGACCGCGCAGAACGCCGCGGCGGCGATCAGCATCAGCCCGAACTGGAACGACGGATGCGTGCGCGGCTGCGCGGTGAACAGCAACCAGCAAGCGGTCGCGAACACCGCGAAGGCCAGCGCATAGTCCACTGTGGCCAGTAGGCCCGCCTTGCGCAGGGCAGGGAAGAGGGCTCTGTCGGATTCCATCTGAGGTTGTCTCGCCTTCGCGAAGATCAGCGCTTGACCGGCTCCAGGACCTCAAGCCCGCCGAGGAACGGACGCAGCGCCACGGGCACCCGGACCGAACCGTCGGGCTGCTGGTGGTTTTCCACGATCGCGACGATCCAGCGCGTGGTCGCCAGCGTGCCGTTCAGCGTGGCGGCCGTCTGCGGTTTGCCGTTGTCGTCGCGGTAGCGGACCGACAGCCGGCGGGCCTGGAACGTGGTGCAGTTGGACGTCGAGGTCAGCTCGCGGTAGGTCTCCTGCGTCGGGACCCACGCCTCGCAGTCGTACTTGCGGTAGGCGGACGTGCCGAGGTCGCCGGTCGCGGTGTCGATGACCCGGTACGGGACCTCGATCGCGGCGAGCATGTCCTCTTCCCAGCCCAGCAGCCGCTCGTGTTCGGCCTCGGCCTCCTCCGGCTTGGCGAAGACGAACATCTCGACCTTGTCGAACTGGTGCACGCGGATGATGCCGCGGGTGTCCTTGCCGTACGACCCGGCCTCGCGGCGGTAACACGACGACCAGCCGGCGTAGCGGCGCGGACCGGCTCCGAGGTCGAGGATCTCGTCCGAGTGGTAGCCCGCGAGCGGGACCTCCGACGTGCCGACCAGGTACAGGTCGTCGTCGCGCAGCCGGTACACCTCCGACGAGTGCGCGCCGAGGAAGCCGGTGCCGGCCATGATCTCCGGGCGCACCAGCGACGGCGTGATCATCGGCGTGAAGCCGTTCGCCATCGCGCGCGCCACGGCCATGTTCAGCAGGGCCAGCTGCAGCTGCGCGCCGACGCCGCACAGGAAGTAGAACCGCGAGCCCGACACCTTCGCGCCGCGCTCCATGTCGAGCGCGCCGAGGCCTTCCATCAGCTCGAGGTGGTCGCGCGGGGCGAAGTCGAACGACGGCACCTCGCCGACGGTCTTCAGCACCGCGAAGTCGTCCTCGCCGCCGATCGGCGCGTCCGGGTGCACCAGGTTCGGCAGGACGCGGAACAGCTGGTCGAACTCCTCCGAGGCCTCGTTCTGCTCGACCTCGGCGGCCTTGACCTGCGCCGACAGGTCCTTGGCGCGGGCGAGCAGGGCGGGCTTCTCCTCCGGGGAGGCCTTCGGCACCTGCTTGGACACGGACTTCTGCTCGGCCCGCAGCTTGTCGGCGGTGGCGATCGCAGAGCGGCGACGCGTGTCGAGGCCGAGCAGCTTGTCGACCACTCCCTCGTCCTCGCCACGGGCACGCTGCGACGCGCGCACGGCTTCCGGGTCTTCGCGCAGAGTCCTGGGGTCAATCACGGACAGAAGGGTAGTCGCAGGCCAGCCGTGAGTTCGACGCGGTTTCCCGTACACACTGTGCGGCGCCCTGAAGACAACCCGACAGTCTGATCGTTGTCGCCCGTTTCCCGCGCTCCCCATACTCGCTAGAACCCCGGAGCGGAGGGAACTCACATGACCGACGACCTGCTCTCGCGCCACCGCGCGGTGCTCCCGTCCTGGATGTCCCTGCTGTACGACGAGCCGATCGAAATCGTGCACGCGCAGGATCGCCGGCTCACCGATTCCGCCGGCCGCACCTACCTCGACTTCTTCGCCGGCGTGCTCACCAACGCCATGGGCTACGACATCGCCGCGATCAGCGACGCCGTCCGCAAGCAGCTGGACACCGGCGTCCTGCACACCTCGACGCTGTACCTGATCCGCTCGCAGGTGGAGCTTGCCGAGCGGATCGCGGAGCGCTCCGGCATCCCGGACGCGAAGGTGTTCTTCACCAACTCCGGCAGCGAGGCGAACGACACCGCGCTGATGCTCGCCACCCAGTACCGCCGCAGCAACCAGGTGCTGGCGATGCGGAACTCCTACCACGGCCGGTCGTTCGGAACGGTCGCGATCACCGGCAACCGCGGCTGGTCGGCGTCTTCGCTGAGCCCGATCAAGGTCAACTACGTCCACGGCGGCTACCGCTACCGCAGCCCCTTCCGCGACCTGCCCGACGCGGCCTACATCGACGCCTGCGTCGCCGACCTGGTGGAACTCCTGGAAACCGCCACCGCGGGCGACGTGGCCTGCCTGATCGCCGAGCCGATCCAGGGCGTCGGCGGTTTCAGCTCGCCGCCGGACGGCCTGTTCAAGGCGATGAAGGAAGTCCTGGACGAGCACGGCATCCTGTTCGTCTCCGACGAGGTCCAGACCGGCTGGGGCCGCACCGGCGACCACTACTGGGGCATCCAGGCCCACGACGTGGTGCCGGACATGATGACCTTCGCCAAGGGACTGGGAAACGGCCTGGCAGTAGGCGGCGTGGTCGCCAGGGGCGACGTCATGGACTGCTTCCAGGCAGAGTCGTTCTCCACCTTCGGCGGCAACCCGGTGTCCATGCAGGGCGCGCTCGCCGTCCTGGACTACATCGACGACCACGACCTGCAAGCCAACTGCAAAGCCCGGGGCGACCAGCTGATGCGGGGCCTGCGCGCGGCGAACAGCCCCTTCGTCGGCGAAGTACGCGGCAAGGGCCTGATGATCGGCGTGGAACTCGTCGAACCCGGCACCACGACGCCGAATGTCGCCGCCGCCAAACAGATGCTGGAAGAAACCAAAAAGCGCGGCCTGCTCATCGGAAAGGGCGGTCTGCACAAAAACGTACTGCGCATCGGCCCGCCGATGACGCTCACCGAAGCCGAGGCCGCCGAAGGGCTGCAGATCCTGCTCGACTCACTGGCCGCTCTGTCCTGACCGCTCGGCCCCGCGGTTTTGTCGTACCCCGGTGCGAAGATCCGTGCTCATGAAGACCGAACAGTTCTGGGCCCTGATCGACGAGGCACGCGGTCAGGCGTCCGCACCGGACGACAGCTACGAAGTAGCCGAACAAGCCTGCGCGCTGCTCGCCGCGCGTCCGCGGAAGGAGATCGTGGCCGCCCAGCAGATCATCTGCGACCTGCTGGACGACTCCTACCGCGGGCCGCTGTGGGCAGCCGCCTACCTGGTCAACGGCGGCTGCTCCGACGACGGCTTCGACTACTTCCGCGGCTGGCTGATCCTGCGAGGCCGGGAAGTCTTCGAGCGGATCGTGGCCGCCCCGGACGAACTGGACGACCTGCCCGCGGCGCGCGAGGCCGTGACGGACGGCGAAGAACTGGAGTGCGAAGCCACCCTGGGCATCGCTTCGAGCGCGCACCTCGACGCGACCGGAGAGGAGCTTCCCGCTGACTCGTTCACCATCCGGTACCCGCCGCTGGACCCCGACTGGGAGTTCGATTACGAGGACGCCGCCGAGATGCGGCGCAGGCTGCCTCGCTTGGCCGCGGTCTGCTTGAACTGATTCCGCGGCACTGCATCCTGCCCGGCTGGCCGGTCAGCGCCGGACGAAGCGGGCCACGTGCTCGGCGAGCGCCTCCCCCGCGTCCTCCTGCAGGAAGTGCCCGGCGCCGGCGATCGTCGGGTGGTCCAGACCAGCCGCCCCGCGCATCGACCGCTGCAGAATCGGCCCCATCGCCCCGGTGATCGGATCCCCATCGGAGAACGCACACAGGAACGGCACGTCCAACTCCGTCAGTACAGCCCAAGCCGCCCGGTTGGCCTCCGACGCCGGATCATCCGGCCGCGTCGGCACCAGCCCGGGCATGGCCCGCGGTCCAGCCTTGTACATCTCGTTCGGGAACGGCGCGTCGTAAGCCGCCCGGACCTCCTCCGACAGCGGCGTCTGGCACCCAGACTGCACACACCGCCCGACGTCCAGGATCTGCGCGCCCTCGACCGCCTCGCGGAACTTGTGCCACACCGGCGGCATGTCCACGTCTCCGGTCGGCAGCCCGGTGTTGGCCGCGACCACCCCGGCGATCCGCCCCGGGTTCTCGGCCACCAGCCGCAGCCCGATCAGCCCGCCCCAGTCCTGCCCCACGACCGTGACGCCGTTCAGCCCCAGGACGTCGAACGAGAACCGGCGCATCCACTCGACGTGCCGCGCGTAGCTGTGGTCGACGATCTCCGCGGGCTTGTCCGACCGGCCGAACCCGACCAGGTCCGGCGCGATCGCCCGCAGCCCGGCGTCGGCCAGCACCGGAAGCATCTTCCGGTAGAGGTAGGACCAGCTCGGCTCGCCGTGGAGCAGCAGAACGGGCGGCCCGTCCGCGGGCCCGGCCTCGACGTAGCCGACTCTGATCAGCCCGCCGTCCGGGTCGGACAGATCGGTGTAGCGAGGTTCGAAGGCGAAATCGGGCAGGTCCGCGAACCGGTCTTCCGGCGTCCTGAGGAGTCGCACGGTTCCCACGTTAGTGGGAACGGGACCGCGCGGCAGTGCGCGAACGCTACGAAATCGCCACCGCGACGACCAGCCCGAGCCCGAGGTGCGCCGCCGCGACGACGACGCTCGCCGGCGCGAACTTGTCGCTCTGGATCGTGGACCCGACGTCGATCCGGGTCGCCCACTCCAGCAGCCGTACCCCCAGCACCTGCACGATGACCCCGATCAGGCCGTAGACCAGCGACGTGATCAGCCCGGCGGTCAGGTCGCTCGCGGAGCTGTAGATCGCCACGACCACGATGAACGCCATCGACAGCAGCCCGGACGCGGTCACGATCACCGCGTTCGGCAGCCCTCGGGTGACCAGCTTCGACAGCTTGCCCGGGGTGGTGAAGTCGATCGCATAGAAGCCGGCGAACATCAGCAGCAGGCCGACGATGCCGTACAGCAGGATCGCGCCGATGCCGCGCACGAGGTCGGAACCGAACGTTGCGGGCAGCGCGAGCGTCGTGGACACGAAGTCTCCCTGGATGGCCGAGTCAGCTCAGCAAATCGGACATCCAGGGTTTTATCACGACTCCGGAATGCGGTGCGGGACAAACGCCGCACCGTCGTCGGTGACGAGTCCGCTGGTCTCGCGGATGCCGAGCCCCGCCGAGGAGTCCCCGACGATCCACGCGCCGAGCGCGGGCCGGTACCCGTCGAACTCCGGCAGCGGATCGAACGCCTGGTAGACGTAGCCCTCCGCGCCGTAGACGCCGTCGGTCTGCGTTTCGTACCCGGTGGCGACGATCTGCACGTTCGCGCCCTCGCGGCCGAGCTTCGGCTTGCGCACGTACTCGGTGAGCAGGCCGGGGTCGTCAGCGAACGCGGGCAGCAGGTTCGGGTGCCCGGGGTAGTTCTCCCACAGCACCGCCAGCAGCGTCTTGTTCGACAGCAGCATCTTCCACAGCGGCTCGACCCACAGCGTGCGCGGCATGGTCTCGATCGCGAACTTGCCGAACTCCTCGTCGACGACCCATTCCCACGGGTACAGCTTCACCACCGTGGACATCTGCGCCTCGGCGAGGTCGACGAACCGCTTGAGCACCGGGTCCCAGCCGATCTCCTCGATCGCGAGCCCCACCGTGTCGAGCCCGGCCTCGGCCGCGGTCTCCTGCAGGTACGCCGTGGTCACGTGGTCCTCGCCGCTCGGGTCGGCCGCGGACCAGGTGAAGTGCAGTTCGTTCGACGGCAGCTTGCCGCCGATCTCCGCCCAGCGCTCCACCAGCTTCTCGTGGATGGAGTTCCACTGGTCGTCCTCCGGGAAGACGTCGGTCTTCCAGTGCCACTGCAGCAGCGACGCCTCGAGCAGCGTGGTCGGCGTGTCCGCGTTGTACTCCAGCAGCTTGGCCGGCGATTTGCCGTCGTAGCGCAGGTCGAAGCGGCCGTAGACGTGCGGATCCTGGCGCTTCCACGACTCCGCGATGTGCGGCCACACCCACTCCGGGATGCCGAAGCGCTGGTACTGCTCGGTGGTCACGACGTTGTCGACGGCCTCCAGGCACATCGAGTGCAGCAGTTCGACGTCCGCCTCGAGCGAGAGCACCTCGTCCATGTCGAAGACGTAGTGCACCGACTCGTCCCAGTACGGCCGCGGCTTGCCGGTGCCGTCGCGCGCCGGGGTGCCGTAGACCAGGCCCTGCTCTTCGACGATCCGCTGCCAGTCGCGGCGCGGTTCCCGCCGGTCCCGATACACCTACGAGCCTCCGCTCTTGCCGGTTCCGCCGGTGCCTCCGGAGGTGCCGCTCTTGCCGCTGATGCCGAACCCGCCCCGCTGGATGCTGGAGCCCGACTTGGTCGAAACGTTGGTGTTGCCCGACGGCGCGGTGTAGCTGCCGCCGGAGACGCGCTGCCCGACGTTGCCGGTGCCGCCGTAGTTGTAGTGGTACTGCGAGTAGCCGCCGCCCGGGAGCGGGATGAACCAGAACCCGCCGCTGTAGTGCCCGCCGTGGGTCTGGGCGTAGTTCTCGGTGCAGTAGTCGTCGTTCTGGATGACCCCGTCGGACGTGGTGCAGACCGCGGTGACCTCGGCGGGCTTCGCGATCGTGTAGAACGTCGCGACCAGCCCGACCAGACCGACGGTGACCCCGCTGCCGATCAGGATCTTGCGTTTGGTGGCCGCCTTCGCGTCCGCCGCCTCCCGCGCCGCGGCGGCTTCCTGCCGTTCGCGTTCCTGGTCGGCGAGGGCCTGTTTGCGGGCCCGTTGTTCGGCCACCGAGGGCTGCCGCGGCTGCGTGTTCGCGTCCTGGAACCGCATCGAACCCGGCTTCGTCGGCTCCTCGGGCGGCTGCACGCCGCTGTTGTCGTCTTGCGTCATGTGCGCTCCGTAATCCCCCAGCACTGCAAACCCCGCGTTCCACCCTAATCGACCCGGCACACGCGCGGTTCATGCGGCGCGGGCATCATGGGTATCGATGTCTCAACGCTCGGAGCGGTTCCCTTCGCGTATGCAGACCCTGACCACCCGCGTGGTGATGGCCGGGGTGTTCTTCGGCGCGGTCATCGCGCTGGCCTTGAGCGTCGCCTTCTCCTGGACCGACACGCTCGCCGGCGGCGCGGGCGGCGGGGAGGGCAAGCTCAGCGAGGCCGCTCAGCAGGCGTTCCACTCGCCGCCGGGCACCTGCCTGGCCTGGAACGCCAAGGACGCCTCGGACGCGCACCAGGTGCCGTGCGAGCAGCCGCACCTGTTCGAGGTCACCACGGTGGTCGACATCGGCGCGAAGTTCCCGCAGCAGGCTCCGTTCCCGAGCCTCGACCAGTGGCAGGACATCGCGCAGCAGCAGTGCAACAGCGACGTGCGGCCGTACCTCGGCCACCCGCTCGACCCGTACGGCAAGCTCACCACGAACCTGCTGCGGCCGACCTCGGCGCAGTGGTCCCAGGGCGACCGCCAGCTGCGCTGCGGCCTGCAGTTCGCCGGTCCGGGCGGAACCCTGCAGCCCACCACGGGCGCGGCGAAGACCCAGGACCAGTCGATGGTGTGGGCCCCGGGCACCTGCCTCGCGCTGGTGGGCAAGGGCGTCGGCGATCCGGTCGACTGCAGCAAGCCGCACTCCTACGAAATGATCGCGACGCTCGACCTCGCCTCGCACTTCAAGGACGGCTACCCGAAGCTGGACGACCAGAAGGCCTGGCTCGACACCGAGTGCAACAAGGCCGCGAAGGACTACACCGGCACCTCCGACCTGTCGTCGAAGAAGCTCACGCTGGGCTGGGACTCGCGCGAGCAGGAGAGCTGGGACGCCGGGTCCACCAAGGTCAACTGCAAGGTCGCGGCCACGCTGCAGGACGGCAGCGGGTTCCAGGCGGTCACCGGCAGCGTGAAGAGCGGGTCGTCCGGATCGTCCGGTCAGCAGCAGAGCCCGCCGCCCAGTTCGGGCGCCACCGGAGGCAACTGAGGCATGCCGGTCGAGATGAGCCAGGCCCGGTTCGAGGAACTCGTGGCCGACGCGCTCGACCAGGTGCCCGCGGAGTTCGCCGCGGCGATGGACAACGTCGTGGTGCTGGTCGAGGAGTTCAATGAAGAAGCGCCGGACATCCTCGGGCTCTACCACGGCATCGCGCTCACCGAGCGCACCAGCCACTACAGCGGAGCGCTGCCGGACCGGATCTCGATCTACCGGGAGCCGATCCTCGGCATCTGCGACACCGAGGACGACGTCGTCGAGGAAGTGCTGATCACCGTGATGCACGAACTCGGCCACCACTTCGGCATCGACGACGAGCGGTTGCACGAACTCGGCTGGGGCTGATTCCGGCGGAATCCCGCCGGCCCGTTGATCTTCCCTGCTCGACTTCGCACCGCCACCACGGAAAACACCGAAGGTCACCAAAGCGTCACGGAACGCCGTTGATCTCTTTAGACTGTCCTGATCAGGCAGTTTCCTGTTCCCGTGAGGTGGTTTGTGTCGCATCGGACGACGGACGGCCGGCTGCGCTGGCTGCTCGCTTCGAGCGGCATGTCGAACCTCGCCGATGGCATCGCCAAGGTCGCCTTCCCGCTGCTAGCCACCAAGCTCACCCATGATCCGGTGGAGATCGCCGCGCTGTCGGCGGTGCAGTTCCTGCCGTGGCTGCTGTTCGCCATCCCGGCCGGCACGCTCGTCGACCGGATCGACCGCAAGAAGGCGATGGTCGCCGCGAACGCGGTGCGCGCGCTCGTGGTCGCCGGGGTCACCGCGCTGCTCGCGTTCGGTTCGGTGGAGATCTGGACGATCTACGTCGCGTCGCTGCTCGTGGGCATCGCGGAGACGGTCGCGGAGAGCGCGGCGAACGTGCTGCCGCCCTCGCTGGTCGAGGCGGACCGGCTGGAGAGCGCCAACAGCAAGCTGCAGGCCTGCGAGATCGTCGGCCAGACCTTCCTCGGCGGGCCGGTCGGCAGCGCCACCTTCGCGATGTTCGCGGTCTTCCCGTTCCTGCTCTCCTCGGTCGGGTTCGCGGTCGGCGCCGCGGTGCTGCTGGGCATGGCGGGCAGCTACCGGCCGCGGCAGGAAACCAAGTCGCAGATCCGCGCGGATTTCGCGGACGGCTTCCGCTGGCTGCGCGGGCATTCACTGCTGTTGCGGCTGCTCACGATCGCTGGCCTGCTCAGCCTGATCAGTGAGCTGGCCCAGGCGCAACTGGTCCTGTACGCGCTGGAAGACCTGCATTTGTCCGACGCCACGTTCGGCGCTTTCGCGTTCGTCGGCGGTGCCGGTGGCCTGCTCGGAGCCGGGCTGACGCCGCGGCTGGTCCGGCGCATCGGACGGCGGACGGTCCTGGTCGGCGGGGTGTTGTTCTGCGCGCTCGGCTTCGGTGGCATGGGGCTGGTTCGCCAGCCGGTGGTGTCCGCGGTGCTGTTCGGCGTCTTCGCGGCAGCGGTGGTGGCGGTGAACGTGGTGCTCGCGACAGCGCGCCACACGCTCGTGCCGGGCGAGCTGCTCGGCCGCGTGCTCGGGGTCTGGCGCACCGTCGTCTGGGGCGCGATTCCGCTCGGCGCGCTGCTCGGCGGACTGCTCACGAAGTGGCTCGGTTCGGCGGGCGACACCTTCACCGCTTCCGGCGTTCTGCTGCTGTTCGTGACCGCCTATGCACTGTTCGCGCTGCGTGGCCGCCCGCTCGATGACAAAACGGCCTCGACCGGGGACGGAGCCCGTTCGCAGCAGTGATCCGGCCCGGTTTTGGTGCTGAAATAGCAGCTCACCCCGGCCGCCGGAGGTACGTGATGACTGCGCTCGACACTCCGCCGCTGCCAGACGACGACCGCGACACCGAGCTTGAATCACCACCGCCTGCTTCACGGCGGCCGCTCGTTCTCGCCGCCGTCGCCGGGTTCGTGCTCGGCATCTGCGTGGTCGGGCTGCTGTGGGGGTTGTCCGGCCAGCGCGCCGGAGCGAATGTCGACGCCGCGGCCGCGTGCGCCGCTTTCGCTCGCGCTGGGCACATCCCGGACACCACCGGCGGCGTCGACGCGGCACAGTTCACCCGGATGTCCGACGATTCGGTGCACCGCGTCACTGGCGCGACGGAGCTGGCCAAGGCGGCGGCGACGTTCGACGGCGAGTACCAGCCGCTGGCCAAGAGCCTGGACGCGGTGAACAAGATGGTGCTCAGCAGCCGCTTCGACAACCGCGATCAGCAGGCCGCGGTCGTCCAGGTCGAACAACTCTGCGCGCGGGGCTGACCCCACGCGCAGAGCTATTTGCGCTGGTCAGTCCTTGTGCACGGTCTTCACGCCGAGCTGCTTGCCCGGGATGTTCGTGCCCGCGCAGCCGAGGCCGTCGAGCGGCACGAACTTCGACGCCGTCTCCTGCGGCAGGTATACGCGAAGCCCCTTGACCTGGGTCGGCTTGCAGACGGCCGGGTCGAAGTTGCGCACCTGCGCGAACTGCAGGTCGGCCGCGGCAGTCTGGCCGGGAGCCAGCTTCACCGGCGCGCCCTTGGTGCCGTCGCGATCGGCGGCCGGGCCGATCTGCGCGCCGTTTTCACCGCCGACATAGGACACGCCCGGGAAGCCCTGGATCGTGCACGGCGTGCTGCTGGTGTTCTTGATCAGCAGCGGCCGGTACTCCGAACCCGCACCGGCGTCGCCGCCGCCCAGCGACAGGGAAACGTCGCCCGCCTTGCACAGGCCGTTGTCAGCTGGCGGTTTCTCGGCCGGTGCCGCACCGCCGCTCGGGGCGGCCGACGTGGAAGAAGGGGCAGAAGACGCGGCGGACGATGCCGACGACATCGGACTGCTCGACGGGGTGTCCGAACTCGCCGGGCCGCTCGCGGCGGGAGCGCCCTGGCCGCACGCGGAAAGCAGCAGCGCCCCCGACGCGCCCACTGCGGACAGGAAGACCAGGGAAAACCACGGTTTCTTCGTGTTTGCCATCTCACTCGCCTCGCTGTGCTGGTGAACGCCGAACTGGTGGAACCTTCATCCGGAGGACGTGCCAGGTCCGGACGGGGTTGCTCCGCATCCGGTGAGTTCCCCACCGGCCCCGGCTTCACTCAGCGTTTCCCCGCACGAGTGAGCTGGCTCTCGTGAGTGGCAATCCCGGTTCTAACCGGGATTGCCACTCACGACAGCCACGTGTCCACCCACCGCACGCACTCCCACCCGCTCTCCCGGGCCCGCAACTCCACAAACTTCGTATTCGGGATCAACGCTTCATTCGCCAGCTCCGCAGGCACGTTCGAGGCCAGCCACTCCCCGGCGAGCCGAATCGCCCCGCCGTGACTCACCAACACCACCACCCCGTCCGGCGAAGTTTCCTCGTGCTTGGCCCGCAGCTCGTTGGCCGCGCCGAGCATCCGGTCGCGCACCTGCGTGCCGGTCTCGCCGCCGGGGATCGCGACGTCCAGGTCGCCTTCGGTCCACGCCTTCACGACGCGCAGGTAGATCCCGATCGAGTCCAGGTCGGTGTTGCCCTCGAGATCCCCGGCGTCGACCTCCTTGACGCCCTCGATCACCTGCACGTCGAACCCGAACGCCTCGGCCAGCGGCGCCGCGGTCTGCTGCGCACGCACCGCTTCCGACGCGTACACCGCCACGATCGGCTCGGATTTCAGCTGCTCAGCGAGCGCCGCAGCCTGCTCCCGGCCGAGTTCGGTGAGCGGCGGACCCGGCAACGCGGTGTCCAGCGCGCGGCGGACGTTGCCTTCCGTCTGCCCATGCCGGACCAGCAACAACCTCATGCGCCTTCTCCCTTCAAAACCGCATCGACCCACGCCTGCGCGTCGAGGAAATCCTGGTTCCCCGCACCGTCCTCGATCGTGGCCGCGACCTCGTCAGCCCGTGGATACGAACCGAGAAAGCGCAGGTGAGAGCGTCGGCGCAGGGCGGCCATCGCGTCGATGATCCGCGGCTCGGCGAGGTGGCCCTCGAAGTCGATGAAGAACCGGTACTCGCCGAAGTTGTTGCGGGTCGGCCGGGCGTCGATCCGGGTCAGGTTGATCCCGCGACCGGCCAGCTCGACCAGCAGGTCGGACAGCGTGCCGGTGCGGTTGACCGCGGCCGCGACGATCGACGTGCGGTCGGCACCGGTGGGCGCGGGCAGTTCGCCGGGGCGGCGCACCATCAGGAACCGGGTCTGCGCGTCGCGGACGTCGGCGACACCGGTCGCCAGCTCCTCCAGCGGGTAGTGCTCGATCGCGACCGGCGCGGACACCGCCGCGTCGAAATCGCCCTCGACCACGCCGACCGCCGCCGCCGCGGTGGACGACGAGGCGACCGGGGTGGCGTCCGGCAGGTTCGCCTCCAGCCATTCGCGCACCTGGGCGAGCGCGTGCGGATGGCTGGCGACGGTGCGGATTTCGCCGCTGCCCGGCCGTTTGAGCACGCTGAAGTGGATGGGCAGGATCGTCTCGGCGGTGGCGACAAGCGGGTCCCCGTCGCTGAGTCCGTCGAGCGTCGCGGGGACGACGCCTTCGACGGAGTTCTCGATGGGCACGCACGCGGCGTCCGCGGTGCCGTCGCGGACGGCCTGCAGCGCCAGCCGGACGGTCTCGTAGGGGGTCAGGTCCTCGCCCGGCGCGAGCGCGCGGGCGGCCTGCTCGGTGAACGTGCCCTGAGGGCCGAAATACGCGATCCGCAACACGACCGTCAGGCTAGCGACCGCGCGCGTGGCGCTTTTCACTCGGACAGCCGGTGGCTAAACCGGTTACGCCGGGTGGCGTTTTTTGCCATGCTTGCACGGTGACCGCCGACTCAGGCACACACGCCGGGCACGGGGAAGCCGTTTCGCCGGATCCTCCCCGAACGCCGGAATTGGTGCTGTGCGCCGTCGATGAACCGCTCGCCGCGGCGTGGACCTCCGCCGTGGCGGGCTTCGGCGGCTCCGTCCGGGTGCACCGCGGTTCGGTGCTCGACATCGCCGCGCAAGCCGTCGTCAGCCCGGCCAACTCCTACGGCTGGATGCGCGGCGGGATCGACGCGGTCTACGCGCGGGCGTTCCCCGGCATCGAGCAGAGCGTGCGCAGCGCGGTACTGGCTTCTTACGGCGGTGAGCTGCCGATCGGCGAGTCGGTGATCGTCCCGACCGGCGAGCCCGAACCGGCGTGGCTGATCAGCGCGCCGACCATGCGCGAGCCCGGCGAACGGCTGCCCGCCGACACCGTCCACCCGTATCTCGCGGCGCGCGCGGTGTTCCTGCAATGGCGGCGCGGACAGCTGGATTCCGGCCCGGTCGCCTCGGCCGTGCGGACGATCGCGATGCCCGGACTCGGCACCGGAGTCGGCGGCGTGGCGCCGGCTACGTGCGCCCGGCAGGTCGCCGCGGCGTGGCAGGAAGTCTTCGGGGCCAACGGTCACCTTCGGTGATCGCTCCCTCCCGGATCCGGGGTGCGTGCATCACATCACAGCGCGTTCACGCGCGGTAAGCCCTACCGTTGATACGGCGTTACGGAAGTAGCGCAGACGGAGCCAGCGCAGGCGACGGCCGAGGAGTGTGCGATGCCCACACGGGTCCGTGAACTCAGCCCTTATGTAGAGCTGCATCGGGAACAGTGGCGGGAGCTGCGCAGCTCCACTCCGCTGCCGCTGACCGCGGACGAGCTGGTCCGGCTCCGCGGGCTCGGGGAGCAGATCGATCTCGCCGAGGTCGCCGACGTGTACCTGCCGCTTTCGCGGCTGATCAACCTCCAGGTGAAGGCCCGGCAACAGCTGTACGAGGCCACCACGACGTTCCTCGGCGAGGACTGTCGCAACACCAAGGCTCCGTTCGTGATCGGCGTCGCGGGCAGTGTCGCGGTCGGCAAGTCGACCACCGCCCGGATCCTGCGCACCCTGCTCGCCCGCTGGCCCGACCACCCGCGCGTCGACCTCGTGACGACCGACGGGTTCCTCTACCCGCGCGACGAGCTGACCCGGCGCGGGATCATGCACCGCAAGGGTTTCCCGGAAAGCTACGACCGGCGCGCGCTGCTGCGGTTCGTCACCGAGGTGAAGTCCGGGGCCGAACGGGTCGCCGCGCCGGTGTACTCGCACCTGGCCTACGACATCCTCCCGGACCAGGAACAGGTCGTGGAACGGCCGGACATCCTCATCATCGAGGGGCTGAACGTCCTGCAGCCCGGGCCGAGCCTGACCGTTTCCGATCTGTTCGACTTTTCGATTTACGTCGACGCGCACATCGACGACATCGAGCATTGGTACGTCGAGCGATTCCTGAAGCTGCGGCACACCGCGTTCGCCGACCCGGCCTCGCACTTCCACCACTTCGCCGGCCTGGACGACGACGAGGCCCGCGAAGAAGCGCGGCACCTCTGGCGCACCATCAACGAGCCGAACCTGATGGAGAACATCAAGCCGACTCGTCCCCGTGCGACTCTCGTGCTCCGCAAGGACGCCGACCACGCCATCAACCGTGTTCGACTGCGGAAACTCTGACCTTCACCCACACGCGTCTCACTAGTCTCCCTCTGCACAACGGCGGGGTAATTGACCGATCGGCCAGCGTCTTCGTAACCACTTGGCCGATACCAGCGCACCCGTCCGCAAGCGACCCTGAAAGCAGCAGGAATTCGCACTTGACCTGCGAAGGAGGCCACGATGTTGACTATCGTCCTGACGTGGGTCGGCGCGGTATTGGGGTTGATGCTGCTGGTCGCGATGGCTGCGGGGGCGTTCGTCGTCGACTTCGACGACGCACTGCGCGAACGGCGCGTGAAGGCCCGCGGCACGGCGGAGCCGACCAGCTGAGGCCCGAGCTTGCGGTCCGGGCAAGATGTGCGGCATGAGTCCGGTGAGCCGCGCGCGCAAGAAGAGTTCCCTACCCACCGCCCCCAGCGTCAACGGTCTGTTCAAGGACGTGCTGCGGGACTTCTCCGCGGTCGCGGCCGAGCCCGGTCCGTTCGACATCGACCTGCTCGGTTCCGAGATCGTCGGGCAGTGGCGGGACGTCGTCGTGGAGGACGAACCGGAAAGCCAGCTCGGACTTGAGCTGATCGCGTTCGCACAGCGCAAGATCACGCCCGGCGCGGCCGCGCTGCTGGCCGCGCTGAAGGTGCTGGCCGAGTCCGAAGAGGAGCGTGCGGCGGCGGCCGAGGCGCTCGGCGTCGTGCTCGGCCGCGGCATCCCGGAGCCGGAGTGGGCCGCCGAGGTCGGGCAGGTCAGCGTCGGCGACTGCTGGCGCACCGGGGACGTTTACGGCGACGAATCGTCGCTGCTGTGCGTCTTTTCCCGCGGTGACCACTCGCTCGGCCTGCTCGCGCTGCTGGACTTCACCGAGGGCGGCCGGGTGCGCGACCTGGTGGTCATCGAGGAGCCGCACGAGGTGCTCGCCGAAATGCGCTCGCAGGTCGAGGAAGACGGCGAGCTGGTCGTCATGGAAAAGATCGAGCCCGCCGACGCGCACCGGCTGCTGGTGTCCGGAATCGCGGCCACGGACGCGCTGGACGAGCCGGACGTCGGCGAAGACTACACGCGATTCCACGCCATCGCGCTGACCTGGGCGCGTTCGCTGCCGGAGCCCACTGAGGTTCCGCCGGTTGCCGAGTGGACTGCCGCACAGCGCGAGGAAGCGGTCACCCAGTTCCTCGCCGACACGAACCTGCCGGACGCTGACGCCGCCCGCGAAATCGCCAACCTGCTGGTGGACCACGGCTGCCGCACCGAACCGGCGAACCCGCTGCGCGTCGGTCCGGAAAAGCTGGCGCGGTTCCTCGAATCCTTGCTGGACGGCGAATACGAGCTGGAAGACGAGGACGCCGTCGCGCCGGTCGTGCTGTCCTGGGCCCGTTGGGCCGCGACTCGCGCCGGACTGTCCGAAGTCGCTGTCGCGGCTTTGCTGGAAGAAGTCACCGAATACCTCGGCGAATACCTCTCGGACGACGACGAGGAAGAAGACGACTTCAGCGACTACCTCGACGGCACCGAATCCGCCGAGGAAGCCCTGGAAGTGGTGGAACGACGCCGTTTCGCGGTGCCCGAACTGTCCACAGTGATCGGTGACGAGGAACTGACCGACCTGGACCCGGGCGACCCGGAACAGCGCCGCCTGCTGGTGATCGGCGCGCACCCGGAGTACCACGAGTCGCTGGCCGCGGAAGAATTCGACGGCGCCGACGGGCTCCGCCTCGCCCTTGAGACGTCCATTGTGGATCAACTGTGGGACGACGAGCCCGCCGAAGTGTGGACCGCCGCGCAGAACCTGTTGCAGCAGGACCTTTCCCGCACCGACGTCCTCGAACGCTTGGTGACTGTCCTCGAAGGACAGCTGACCGAGACCGAGGAAGAAGACCAGCTGGACTACGACCTCGACGCCTACCGCGCCGCACTGGCCGAAATCTAGCCCTGCCGAAATCTAGCCCTTCGGAAGCGCGATCCGGGCCGACCGGATCTCCGCGAGCAACCGGGTTTTGCGGCGGTGGACGTTCACCAGCTCGGCGACGTAGCCGGTGAACTCCTCCGCCGTACCCGCTTGTTTGTGCAGGGTGCGCAGTTTTTTGAGGCACTGCGCCGCTTCCCGGTACGCGCCAGCTTCTTTCTGCGCGATCAACTGCTCGATCCGCTCGCGATACTCCGGAATGGAGTCTTCTTCTTTTTGCGGGGCGTCCGCCTGCCGCGGTACCTCTTTCCGCTGCGGCTTCTCCGCCCGCTGCGTTTTCTCCGCCCGTGGTTTCTCCGCCCGCAGCCGCGTCGCTGCCCGCTGTGGAGTCAGCACCCGCGCCGCGTAAGCGATCGCCTCGCTGTGCCGTCCAGCCGCCCGCAACACCCGGACGATCTTGAGGCTGACGTCGACCCGCGGCGGCTTGGCCGCGAGAATGGCGACCAGCCCGTCCACGTCCCCGCTGGCCTCGGCGATTTCCTCCTGCAGCCGCTGCGCGATCTCGACCTTTTCGGGCTGTTTTACGCGCAACACCTCGTCCACAATGGACTTCATCCGCGCGAGACCGGCGTCCCCGAGTGCCGCCGCGAAATCAGCCACCGCGACCGCCCGCCCGCTGAACGCCGCCTCCAGCACCCAGTCCGCGAGCTGCTCCGCATCCGGCGGCCGAGCCGCACAAGCCCGGGCGTACAAGGCGACCGCCTGGTCAAGCCGCTCCTCGAGATCCGCCGCGAGGTCCCCGTGCTGTTCGAGCATGCCCACGATGTCGTCCACCGCCCGCCGGGCGAGCGGCGCGAGATCAGCGCGGCTGCCGGAGTCGAGCAGCCGCCGCACAGTATCGAGAACCGCACCGATTTTGGCGGTGTACTCGACCGGGTCGGGGACGCTCACGCGAACAGTCTGCCGTATGGCCCGTAACCGGCGTGTGGGCCAACGGCGTACTCTTTTCGGCCCAACCCGGACACCCCAGGTGAGCACTGCGCGTGATAGTCAGGTCCAGTGACCCTAGACGACCTCACCCAGCGCCTCCGCGACTTCGCCGCCGCCCGTGAATGGGAACCGTTCCACACCCCGAAAAACCTGACGATGGCCCTGTCCGGCGAAGTCGGCGAGCTGATCGCCCTGTTCCAGTGGCAGACCCCGGAGGAAGCCGCGAACTGGCGCGCGGACCCGACCCAGGAGTTCAACGTCCAGGACGAAATCGCCGACGTAATGCTGTACCTGGTCCGGCTGGCGGATGTGCTGGGAATCGACCTGCTGGAAGCGGCGAACGCGAAGGTGGACCGGAACGAGAAGAGGTTCCCGCCTCTAGCCCGTTAACCCGGCCGCGGCCCGCTTCGTCTCGTCGAGATACCAGCCGCCGACCAGCGCCCCGACCGCGAAGACGGCCAGCACGATCCCCGGCCCCAGCCCGGCGCCGCCGAACATCGCGGCCACGGTGAGGACCATCAGGACGAGCCCGACCCCGATCAGCGCCCGGCCGCCGGTCAGCTTGCCCGGCGCTGCCTGAGCGACCCGCGGGGTCTGAATGCCCGCCTGCGGCTTCGGCTCGAATCCCAGCAGGACCGGAGCCTCGTCCAGCCTCGCGACGTGCGCACCGAGTTCGAGCGCCCGAGAAAGCCGCGGTTCGGACTCGCGCACCCCCGAGTCGTACACCAGGTGCGTGACCGAACCCGTCAGGTTCTTCGCGAGCTGGAGCCCCTCAGACAGCACCCTCGCCCGCAGCTGGTCCGCGTCCGCCGTCGCACCGAGCACGAGGACCCTCGTCGGCTTGTGCCCGTTAGCGGTGATCTTGAGGTCCACCGCTAACTCCAGCACCCCGAGCGCCTCCGCGACCTGACGCAGTTCGCGGTACTCGGTGGAGGTCACCACCCCGTCGGCCTCCGCGACCCGGCGCAGCTCGGCCACGAAACCGGCATGCACCCGCCGCACCTCCGCCACGGGCATCCCGGCTCCCGCCGCGAGCCCGGCGAGCGCCGAGACCTCCTCGTCGGTCAGGAACTGGTCGCCGACCGCTTCGGCGAGCAAGTCGAGATAAGCCTGCGCGACCGGCCCGCCGTCGCCCGCGGAAACCCGGTCCACTGCCTCGGCCATCCAGCCCTTCTCCGCACCGGCCGCCGACCGGCGCAGGGCTGCCGCCCCGGCGGTATAACGCGGCAGGTCGGGGAAACGCACTGGTTGCGCCAACCGCAACCCATGCGTGCCGACGAGCGCGATCATCGCCTGCGCGCACGCCCGGGCGGCTGGCTCGGCGAGGTAGCCGGGGAAGTCGTCGATGCCGAAGGCGCGGGCGATGGTGGCGAGCCGGTAGTTGGGCAGCGGCAATACCGCCCGCGCGGTGTCCTTGAGCGAGATCCCCGGCAGCGGCGGCAGCCGGACGCCTAACTGGCCGATCTCGGAAAGAAGGCCCTCCACCGAGGCCAGATCGTGGGCCACGACCACCGCGCCTCGGCACAGCTCGAAGAACCGGCTGAGGATGTCTCCCAAAGCCGGTGCGTCAGCCAGTTCCGCCGCGCTGATGCGATGCGGATTGCGCCGGTTCGCGTCCGCGGCGACGACCGTCGCGAAGTCGCCGAGGAACGTGCCGTCCCCGCGGAACCGGATCGCGGCGACCTCCAGGGCGCGGCCGGTGTGCAGTCCGGTCGTCTTCACGTCGATCGCGGTGAATTCCGTGCCGCTCGCGGGCACCTGCCCGGTCGGAGACAGGGACAATCGTTCGATCAGCTCGGCCATCGTGGATGCGCTTTCTCCTGGACAGTTCCGATAACCATCGCGGGGCAGGCGCAAATCGTCACAGTCGTTGCGTAAAACGCTTGCTTTGTGATTGATCCGTAACTTTTTCCTTTCCAGGAAGCCCTGGTGCGTAACGCTGACCGCCGCTTTTGCGAAGTCCATTCGGCACCCGCCTCAGGAAGAGGATTCCGAATGCACTCCACACCCGCGCCGCCCTCGCGTCCCAAGCTGAAATTCCCGACCTGGCTGACGGTCGTGCTCAGCGTCTTCGCGGTTCTCTTCATTCTGGGCGCGGTGTTCGGAAAGCCAGCACCGACGCCGGAGCCGGTTGCCGCGCCGGTCGCCCCGCCTCCGGCGACGGTAACCACATCAGTCACTCCGGCACCGGTGACCTACACCGTGGACAAAATCACCGACGCCGCTAACGTCGAACTGGCCGGCTCGGACGGCAGCCATCGCATCGTGCGCGTCCTCGGCCTCGAAGTGGCAACCGGGAACAACTGTTATGCGACGGAAACCGCTACTTGGTCTAACAGCAAGCTTGCTGGCACGGCAGTAAAGATCACCACGGACACCACTGACGGCGTCGCACTGGCATTGAGCGACGGCACCGACTACGCGACCACGGCGCTCTCCGCTGGGTATGCCCGGCTGGCTGGAAACGTCTCCGACTCTTTGCGCAACGCGGCGAACGCGGCCCAGCAAGCTGCGACCGGATTGTGGGCGGAACCCTGCAAAGGCGTGATCAACGCGCCGACTCCAGTACTGACACCGACGCCCACGCCTACGCCGCAGAAGGAAACGCCCGCCCCGCGCACGTCCGAGCAAGCCGCGCCGCCGCCTCCCCCGGTGGAGGACCAGCCGGAACCTGAGCAGCCGAGCAGTGCGTATTACAAGAACTGCGCGGCCGCGAAAGCCGCTGGGGTGACGCCGCTGCACCGCGGAGACCCGGGCTACCGTCCCGCTCTGGACCGCGACGGCGACGGAATCGCCTGCGAGCGGTAACTCCTGGTGTCGTGCGGCACCACCGGCAGACGAACCGCCCCAAGCCCCGTAACCTGGAGATATGCCGATCCAGGTGCTGCTTGTAGACGACCACGAACTCGTCCGGCGGGGCCTGCGCGACCTGCTCAGCGACGAGGCTGACCTGGAAGTGGTCGCCGAAGCCGGGAGCGTCGAAGAGGCGCTCGCGGTGGCCATGCACGTCGAGCCGGACGTCGCGGTCGTGGATGTTCGGCTCGGTGACGGCGACGGCATCACGCTCTGCCGCGAACTGCGGTCCAAGCCGAATCCGCCAGCCTGCCTCATGCTCACCGCGTTCGACGACGAGGAAGCCATGGTCGGCGCGATCATGGCGGGCGCTTCGGGCTATCTGCTCAAGCAGGTCCGCGGCCAGGATGTCGTGAACGCGGTCCGCGAGGTCGCCGCCGGACGGTCGCTGCTCGACCCGGTCAGCACTGCCCGCGTGCTCGACAAGCTGCGCCATCCGCCGACCGACGAGCTGGCCGCCCTGACCGACCGCGAACGCGACGTCCTGGAGCTGATCGGGCAGGGGCTGTCGAACCGCGAGATCGCCGAACGTCTTTTCCTCGCCGAGAAAACGGTGAAGAACTACGTGACGTCGGTGCTCGCGAAGCTCGGCATGCAGCGCCGCACGCAGGCCGCGGCGTGGATTGCCCGGCGCGGCAAGTAAATCAGCTGCCCGCGACGGCGCGACCGTAGCGTTCGGACAGCAACTGCAGCAACGGGATCAGCTCCGGCGGCGACTCGACGGTGAAGTCCATCATCAGCATTCCAATGTAGACAGCCACGGTGTCCAAACTGTCCGCACCGGTGACGAGGACGCATTGGTTCTCACCGATGGGTTCGACGACACCGACCGTCGGATTGATCCGCGCCAGCACCTTCTCCGCCGGGGCGTCGACGCGCAGGCGCGCGTGCACGAGCCAGCCGCTCGCCGCGATCGTGCGCATCGCGAAGGCGGTGTAATCCCCGCCGGGCAAGGGATTCGGCTCGAACCGGCGGCGGGTCGGCATCCGCGGCTGCATCAGGTCGATGCGATAGGTCGCCCAGCTGTCGTCCTGCGGGTCGCGGGCGACCAGGTACCAACGTCGTTGCCAGCTGAGCAACCGGTACGGCTCGACCAGGCGCAACTCGTCCGCGTAGTCGAACCGGAGCCATTCGACGTGCCGGATCGCCCGTGCGACCTCCTGCAGCACGGCGCTGTCGATCTCCGGATCGGGCGCGTCGGTGCCGATGTTCTCCGGGCCGCGGTCGATCGTCGACCGCAGAGCGTCGACCGTCGGACGCAGCCTCGCCGGCAAGACCTGCTCGAGCTTCGCGAGAGCCCGGGTGCCCGCCTCGTCGATCCCGGAGATGCCCGCCGCCGCTCGCAGCCCGACCGTGACCGCCACCGCCTCCTGGTCGTCCAGCAGAAGCGGCGGCAGCTTTCCACCCGAACCGAGCCGGTAGCCGCCGACGTTCCCGCGCGTCGCCTCGACGGGATAGCCCAGGTCACGCAGCCGTTCGACGTCATTCCGGATGGTTCGGGCTGAGACGCCCAAGCGCTCCGACAGCTCCCTGCCGCTCCGCCCGGCCGCGCTCTGAAGCAGAGCGAGAAGCGCCAGCAACCGCGCCGTCGGATCGGCCATCGAAACTCCTTTTCTATTAGGAACTGATCCTACCTAATAGCCTCCTAGTGTTCTTCTCATGACGAACGCAACCGCCTCCCTCGCCCTCCGCCCCTTCACCGTCGAGATCACCGACGCCGAACTCGCGGACCTGCACGACCGCCTCGCCCGCACCCGCCTGCCGCAGCCGTCGCCGACCGACGACTGGGACGCCGGCACCCCGAACGCCTACCTGCGGACGGCAATCGAGGCGTGGCGGACCTTCGACTGGCGCGCCGCCGAAGCGCGGATCAACTCGTTCCCGCACTTCACCACCGAAATCGACGGCCAGACGTTCCACTTCGTCCACGTCCGCTCCGCCCACCCCGGCGCGACACCGCTGCTGCTCGCGCACACCTATCCCGGCTCGTCGGTCGACTACCTCGACCTGATCGACCGCCTCGTCGACCCGGTCGCTTACGGCGGCCGCGCCGAGGACGCCTTCGACGTCGTCGTCCCCGACGCTCCCGGCTACGGCTTTTCCCAGCCCGTCACCGAATCCGGCTGGACGGTCGCCCGCGTCGCCGCCGCGTACGACCGGCTGATGCGCGGACTCGGGTACGAGAGCTACGGAATCCACGGCTCGGACAACGGCGCGATGGTCGCCCGGGAGCTCGGTTTGCTGAACCCGGACGGTTTTCTCGGCCTGCACGTCCTGCAGCTGTTCTCGTTCCCGTCCGGCGACCCGGCCGAATTCGAACGCCTCGAACCGGCCGACCACGCCGGTCTCGCGCACATGCAATGGTTTCAATCAGTCGGTGGCTACAACACGATGAACGCCTCGCGCCCGCAAACGGTTTCCGTCGGCCTCAGTGACTCCCCGATCGGATTACTCGCCTACAGCGAGCTGTTCAACTCCTTCGGCAACGGCACCTCCCTGGTGCCGCTGGAAAAGATCCTGCTGGAGGTGAGCGTGAACTGGTTCGCCAACGCCGCTTCCGGGATGAGCCGCAGCTATCTGGAGAACGCCCGTGCGGAGGCCGAGCCGCGAGTGAGCGACGCGCGCACCGGAGTCGCGGTGTTCAAGGACGACTTCCAGACCATCAAGACCTTCGCCGAACGCGACAACACGAACATCGTGCACTGGAGCCGCTTCGAGGAAGGCGGCCACTTCGCGGCACTGGAACGCCCCGACCTTCTCGCCGGCGACATCCGCGTTTTCTTCGCTGCGCGCGACTGACCCCTGCTGATTCCGCGCCCCAACCCCGCCCGCGTTGCTGCGGACGGGGTTCTCGGCGTCCAAGACGGAGCTGAGGGTAGCCGTCCGCAGTGGATTGTTTCACCCAATTGAGTGCCGAATAGATGTTCGATTATCGCTACCATGGGGAATGGCTCGGTGGCAGACGGAAACGTGGGGAAGGAGCGTGTTCGATGACTCGTGAAGGCTGAATCTCTTGGTGCGCGGTGTGTTCACAGCGGTGGGTTCACAGCGGCGCGAGGTTGAGACAGCGTGTTTGCTGCGAGCGATTCGGTACAGATGCGGTGCGTTCGCCGTGATTCCACGGCGACGGATTCGATACGACGGTTGCGAGACTGCTGATTCCAGGCGGCGGCTTCTTGGCTCCTGTTTTGAGGTGGCGGCCCGAAACAGCACTAGACCGACGTGGCGTTTCGACGCGGCGCTAGGTCGCCGCAACGCGGGATCGGCGACACAGTGCAGGCTACGCAATGCGCTGCCGCGACGAGTCCGACGCAACGACAGCTCGGTTGGCATGACAGCTCGGTTGGCGATGTGGTTACCGCGACGCGCTCGTCGCGGCGCGGTAACTGCCGCTCAGACTCGATGCGGGTTGAGCGGGCTATTGCGTTGCAGGACAGGGCAATGCGGTTGCTGCGGCCGATGCAGCGCAAACCGTCACGACTGTTCGCGACGGCGGCCTGTCACAGCTCGTCGCGGCATGACGACCTCGTCACGGCCTGACGGCTTGGTCGTGGCGCGACTGCCTCGTCGCGGCCTGACGACTTCGTCGCGACACAGCGGCTTGGTGGTGGCGTGACGGCTTCGTCGCGACACGGCGACCTCGTCGCGGCATAGCGGTTTCGTCGCGACACGACAGCTCGTCGTGGCACGGCGACCTCGTCGCGGCACGGCGGTTTCGTCGCGACACGACAGCTCGTCGTGGCACGGCGACCTCGTCGCAGCACGGCGGATCATCGCCACACGACGGTTCGTCGCAGCATGACAACCGCGACGCGACATGGCGGCTCGTCGCGACACGGCGACCTCGTCATGGCATGGCGGCTTCGTCATGGCATGGCGGCTTCGTCGCGGCTCCGCGGCCTGCTCGCGGCACGGCGGCTTCCGTCGCGGCGTGACGGCTACGTCGCGACACGACAGCTCGTCGTGGCACGGCAACCTCGCCATGGCATGGCGGCTTCGTCGCGGCTCAGCGGCCTGCTCGGCGGCACCACGACCTCGTCGGGGCACGACGCCTCGTCGCAGCACGGCGAGACTTCATAGACCTCGTCGTGGCGGGCGGCCCGTCGCGAATGTCGAGTCGAAGCCGCGATGCGAACCGTCACACTGCGACACTCCGCCTGCGGCACGACTGTTCGCCAGCCGCGCAGCGCGACAGCTGCACCGTGGTTCGACCGCATCGCCAACTGCCGCAGCGAGGCACCGCATTGCAGGCAGCGCAATGGCACTGCGCCGCGAAACGGAGCCGCGTGACCGTCCTCCAAGACGCCGCATGACGTTGCCACACGAGTCGGCACAATGCGGTCACCGCGATGCGACTACCCAAAACCCAGGCGTAGCAACGTGATCACCAAAGGCACTCACTCAAGCGGCAAGTCAAACGCGACAAGCGTCCCCAAACTAGGCGAAGAATTGAGGAAAAACCGCCCCCCAGCAGCATCAGCACGCTCAGCCAAATGCCGAAGCCCCCGAGTCGCAACCCCTTGCGGCACCCCGGACCCATTGTCCCGCACGCGAAGCTTCACGCCCTCAGCATCCCGAGTCAGCGTCACCCGGGTCTCGCTCGCACCAGAGTGCCGGACCACATTGGACAGTGCCTCGCGCAGCGCCGCACGGATGTGATCGGCCCGCTCGGCCGGGATGTCGGCGAACTCGCCGGACAGCTCCAGGGTCGGCGGGTACCCGAGCAGCTCGCCGGCGATGCGCACTTCGCCGCGCGCGGATTCGGCCAGGTCCGTCGGGCTGCCGGGGTCGTGCCGCGGCTCCGGGGAACGCAGCGCGCGCACGGTGCCGCGGATTTCCTCGATGGTCTGGTCCAGCTGGTCGATCGCGTCGGACAGCCGGGCCCCGTCAGCCTGCGCGAAGCGTTTCCGCATGTTGCGACGCACCCGGTCCAGCTGCATCCCGGTGCCGTAAAGCCGTTGCACGATCACGTCGTGCAGCTCGCGGGCGATGCGTTCGCGCTCCTGGTACAGGGTCACGCGGTGCCGCGCGTTCGCGCCCTCCGCGAGCGCGAGCACCACCCCGGCCTGCGCCGCGAACGCTGCGAGCATCTCGACCGTGCCTGCGGAAAACGGCTCGCGGCCCTGCCGTCGGTACACCGTCAGCGCGCCAAGCACCCGCCCGCCGGAGCCGAACGGCGCGGCCGCGAACGGTCCATACCCACGCAGCTCATCCGGCACGTACGGCGCCGTGCGCGGGTCGACGATGAAGTCTTCCGCCGCGATCGGCTCGCTGCCGCGCGCGACCTGGCCCGCCGCGGAGTCCGTCTCAAGGGTCAGCCCGCGCAACTCACCGACCGGCCCGCCTTCGGCGTCACCCGTCGGCACTTCCGCGAGCAAGCCGTCGACCCCATACGCCGCCTCGACCACCACGCGCCCGTCGTCGGCGCTGACCATCGCCAGGCCGAGGTCGGCGTCCGCGAGTTCGACGGCCCTGGCCACGACTGTTTCCAGCACCCCCTCCGGGTCGTCCCCGGACAGTGCGGTGCTGGTGATCTCCGTGGCCGCGGAAAGTGCGCGCGCGGCAAGTGTCGGATCCATGAGCAACTCCGACCTTAGCGCGGCCCCCTGCCCCAGACCCGAAATCGTGACCGTCACCAACAACCCTCCGTCACGCCGCCACCCGCGGCAACGCCCGCCGCACGACACGCCCGTCCCGTACCTCGAAAACGACGTCCGCTTGCAGCTCTTCATCCGCATTGTGCGTTACGTGCACGACTGTCCGGCCAGCAAGCTCCGTACGCAACGTCGCCCGCAACGCCCGCGCCGTCGGCTCGTCAAGGTGCGACGTCGGCTCGTCCAGCAACACCAACTCCGCCGACGGAGCCGCCAGCAACGCCCGCGCCAACGCCACCCGCTGCGCCTGCCCACCGGACAACCCGGCCCCGGCGCTGTCGAGCACCGTCGCCAAATCCAGCTCCGGCAACTGCGCCTGATCGAGCACCCGGCGCAAATCGGCCGTCTCGGCCAGCGGATCCGCGAGCCGCAGATTCTCCGCCACAGTGGTCGACACCAACATCGGCTCCTGCGGCGCCCAAGCCACCTTCTCCGGCACGACCACCTCGCCCCGCCGCGGCTGAAGGAACCCCAGCAAGGCCGCCACCAGCGTCGACTTGCCAGCCCCGCTCGGCCCGACGACCGCCACGTAAGCCCCGGCCGGCACGCTCAGGTCGACGTCCTTCAGCACCGCCTCGCCGCCGGGCCACCCCAGCTCAGCGCCCCGCAACCGGACTGCGGCCGGGCAGTCGAGGTTCTGCTCCCCCGCGAGCTGAGCAGCGACGGACTCTGCCTCACCCGACGCTCCGGCCGATCCAGCAACCGATCCGCGCGCGACCCCGGAAGAACCAGCAACCTCCGACTCGCCGACCACAGCGCCAAGCCGAACCCGAGCCGCCCGCAGCGTGTCCCAATGCACCGCCGCCTGCGGCAGCAACGCCAACACCTCCGCCAGCGCCAACGGCACCAACGCCAGCAGCGGAGCCATCACCCCGGCCAACTCCCCACGGCTGACCGCCCCCGCAGCCAGCATCGTGCTGATCACCGCGGCCGCCCCGGTCGCCAGCGTGATCAGCGCATCCGCCGCGCCGGCACCGAACGCCTGCCGACGAGTGTCGATCGCCAGTTGGGTGTCCGTCGAAGCTAACTCGCGGCGACGCGCAGCTGCTCGGCCATACGCGAGCAACTCCGCCGCCGACGAGAACAGCACCAACACCCGCGCCGCGACATCACGCCGTCCTGCCGCGAGCGCCGACGTCGCCCGTCGCTCCAACCGCAGCGCGACCGCTGGAGCAGCCAGCCCGACCAGCACTGTCAAGGCGAGCACCAAACCGGCCGACGGCAGCACCATCGTCTGCACCGCGATAGCTCCAGCCGCGACCAACCCCACCACGATCGGCGGCGAGACGACTCGCGGCAGCAAATCCCGCACCGTGTCGACGTCCGTCACCAGCCGCCGCTGGCTCTCCCCGGCTTCGAGACTGCGCGCAGGACCCAAGCGCACCAACGCATTCCACAGTCGAACGCGCAACCGTCCGGCGATCCGGAAGGCCGCGTCGTGCGTCACGAGCCGTTCGGCATACCGCAGTCCGGCCCGGCCGAGTCCGAACGCACGCACCCCGACGACCGCGACCGTCAAGGTCAGAATCGGCGGCTGCAACGACGCTTTGGCGATCAGCCAGCCAGAAGTCGCGGTCAGGGCGATGCCTGCCAGGAGCGCCAAGGCACCCAAGAAGGCACCGGAGAACAGACGTCGGTCAAGCAACATGGGCCAGGAAAGCGGTCGCGCGTCCGCACTGTCCGAAGTGGACTCAACGACGGCGGCAGAATCTGAGTCCGCAACAGCTACTGCGGCAGAACGTTCGTGAGCAGCGATTACCGCCGCTGCCCCGTTGTCGACGGCGCGCTCGACGGCGTCCAACACGCGCCGCGCGTTGACGTCGTCCAGGTGCGCGGTCGGCTCGTCCAGCAGCAGCAACCACGCTCCCGACTGAACGCGCAGCAGCGCCCGAGCTACGGCGACGCGCTGGCGTTGTCCCAGGGACAGCCGGTCGACGGGACGGTCGGCGAGGCCGTGCAGGCCCAGTTCGCCGAGCACTGTGTCGACGTCAGGTCCAGCAAGTTCTTCCCGCACTGTGCCGCCGCTGAAAACCGGCGACTGCGGGACCCACGCGATGCCAGCGCGCCACCGTTCGAGGTCGGCTTCGGCGAGCGGAACGTCACCGGCCAAGACCGACCCGTCATAGGACGGCACGAAGCCCAGCAGCGTCGCCAGAGTTGTCGATTTGCCGCCACCGCTCGGCGCGCGCAGCCACACGATCTGGCCACGCTGGACCGAGAAACTCTCGCCGTCCGGAGCGAATCCGCCGCGCCGGGCGACTTTTAGGTCGGACACAACCAACGATCCACAGGGTGCGATCCGCGTCCCTTCGTCCGGGACTGGCTCCGCGAGCACCTCGGTCACCCGGCGGACCGCTTCCACGCCGTCCTCGCTCGCGTGGAACGCCGCGCCGACCGCACGAATCGGCTGGTAGCACTCGGGAGCGAGGATCAGCACGCCGAGTCCGATCGCCAGCGGGAGCGATCCCGAAACCAGCCGGACGCCGATGACGACAGCCACCAACGCGACCGAGAGCGTCGCCGCGAGTTCGAGCACGAACGCCGAGGAGAACGCGACTCGCAACGTCTTGAGCGTCGCGCGACGATGCCGTTCCGACAGTTTCCGCACGGTTTCCGCCTGTGCGTCAGCCCGCCGGAACGCGGTGAGCACCGGCAACGCTCGCACGAGTTCGAGCAGCAGACCGGACATCCGGTGCACCGCGTCCGTCGCGCCGGAAACGCGGTCGGCGGTGAATTTACCGACCAGGACAGCGAACATCGGCAGCAACGGGACGGTCGCGGCGATGATCACCGCCGACGGCCAATCTGTCCAGAGGATCGCCGCGCCCGCCGCGAGCGGGACGACCGCCGCGGTGACGAGAGCGGGCAAGTACTCGCGGAAGTAGGAGTCGAGTGCGTCGAGGCCGCGGGTGACGAGGGTGGTGAGTTCGCCGTGGCCGCGCCGGGCCAGCCATTCCGGGCCGAGGCGCAACGTGTGGTCGACGACGCGGGCACGCAGGTCGCGTTGCGCGGTCGCGGCGGCGCGGGCGGAGACAACCCGCACCGCCCAGTTGGTGCCTGCCCGGCCCACGACGAGCGCGAACAGAACAGCCAACTGGACGGTGCGGCCCCCGATCCCCTGGGAGACCACGTCCGCGAGGATGTCCGCTAGCAGAAACGCTTGTCCGACAAGGAAAACCGCGTTCCCGAACGAGAGCACCGCGACCAGGATCAGCGCTCGGCGCGCGGCCGGCCCCAGGGCCGAGAGCGCGCCGAGCGGACCCTTGCCCGGCCGCACTGGGTCCATGGGGGACCCGGTGGCGGAAAGGGGTGCGCGGCCGGGAAGTTCAGTCATGATCAGTGCGCCGCCGGGATGTGCTGGACGCCGATGCGCTTGCGGAAAACCCAGTAGGTCCAACCTTGGTAGATCAGCACCGCTGGGGCGCCGAACGCGCCGACCCAGGTCATCACCGTCAGCGTGTAGTGGCTGACCGCGGTGTTCATGATGGTCAGCGAATGCGCCGGGTCCAATGTGGACGGAAGGACATTCGGGTAAAGCGCGCCGAAGAAGGTCACCGCGGCGGCCGTGATGACGACCGCGAGCGCGGCGAACGCCTGCCCGTCGCGGTCGGCGTAGAGCCGCAGCCACGCCACCACCGCGGCGAGGACGACGATCACCAGCGAGATGAGCGTCCACAGTTTGCCCTCGCGGACCTGGACGACCACCAGGAACGCGACCAACGGCAGCAGCCCGACCGGGAGGATTCGCAATGCGAGCGTGCGGGCGCGTTCCCGCAGGTCACCGCTGGTTTTGAGGGCGAGGAACGCCGCGCCGTGCACAAGCGAGAACCCGACGATGGCGAGCGCGCCGAGCAACGTGTCCCACCGGACGGACTCGAACGGCGACCCGACGCGGTTGCCCTGCGCGTCGAGCGGCAGGCCGAGCACGGTGGTCGCGAGCAGCAGCCCGACGCCCAGCGGCGGGACCCAGGAACCGATGACGATCACCCGGTCCCAGATGCGCCGCCAGCGCTCGGAGTCGACTTTGCCGCGGTACTCGAACGCGACGCCGCGTCCGATGAGCGCGATGAGGACGGCCAGCAGCGGAAGGTACGCGCCCGAGAAAAGCGAGGCGTACCAGCCGGGGAACGCGGCGAAGGTCGCCCCGGCCGCGACGATCAGCCAGACCTCGTTGCCGTCCCAGACCGGCCCGATCGTGTTGACGAGGACGCGCCGCTCGGTGTTCGTCTTCCCGAGGACCGGCAGCAGCATCCCGACCCCGAAGTCGAACCCTTCGAGGAAGAGATACCCCAGCCAGAACAGCGCGACGATCGCGAACCACAGCGTTTCGAGTGTCATGCCCACTCACCTCGTCCGGCGACCGCCGGCGTCATCCGGTCGGCCACCGGGTTGTCCCCACGATGGCCCTGAGTTATCCACAACCCGACGAGTTGTCCACAGATTTGCTGTGGGTAACCCGCGAGAGCCACCACGCGATTACGCTGGGTACGGGGCGTCCCCCCGGTGAGGGTGGGGGCTGCCTTCGCGC
>NZ_PQIA01000006.1 GCF_003385235.1 Amycolatopsis circi
GGGCAGCGCAGTCCTCGCCCGCCCGGTCGCCGGGCAGCTCGAAGAAGCCGTCGAGCCAGGCGCCCGCGTGGTCGAGGGCGGTCGGCCGGTCGGCGTGCCGGGCCCGTTCGAGAACCTGGCCGACGTCCTGGCGTTCCAGTTCGGCGGCGGCGCGGACGACCGGGTCGGTCTCGTCCAGTCCCCAGGACCGGCCGGCCGGGCGGGTCGCCGCGCACAGCGCGCCCAGCACGTGCGGCAGCTCCGCGCGCGGCCGGACGTCGTCGACAAGTCCGTGTCCCAGCAGGAATTCGGCGGTCTGGAAGCCTTCGGGCAGCTGCCGCCGGATCGTCTGCTCGATGACGCGGGGCCCGGCGAATCCCATCCGTGCCCCGGGTTCGGCGACGATCAGGTCCGACAGCGTGGCGAACGACGCGGCGACGCCGCCGAAGGTCGGATCCGTCACCAGCGTCACGGTCAGCAGCCCGGCTTCGTCCAGCGCCGCCATGGCGTTGCTCGTTTTCGCCATCTGCAGCAGCGAAATCAGGCCCTCCTGCATCCGCGCTCCGCCCGAAGCGGTGACGAGCAGCAAAGGCACGCGGTCGGCGAGCGCTGTCTCGGCGGCGGTCGTCACGGCTTCTCCGGCGGCGGAGCCGAGACTGCCGCCCAGAAACGCGAAGTCCATGGCCGCGATCACGACCGGCGTGCCGTGCACGGTCCCGCGCGCGACCAGTACCGCGTCGGAGCAGCCGGTCTTCGCGCGTGCCCGCGCCAGGTGGTCCGGGTACGGCCGGAGGTCGGCGAACCCGAGCGGGTCGTGCACCGCGGGACCCGGCTCGACGAACTCGGCCGAGCCGGCGTCGAGGAGCCAGCCGATCCGCTCGGCCGCGGTCAGCCGGAAGTGCGCGCCGCATTCGTAGCAGACCTTGCCGAGGCGCTCGAACCGCCTGCGGTACAACAACGAACGGCAGTCCGGGCAGGACAGCCAGTCGTCCACTCTCGCCGCCGCGCTGGGCACTTCCGACAAGCGGTTCACCGTGGTGCTCATTTCCCGCCGCTTCCCTTGTCTTCGTAGTCGTGGATGTCCTCGCCCGCACCGGGCTCGGGCGGCCCCGGGGCGAGGGGCTGCCCGGCGAACGCCGCGCCGAGCACGCTCGACGCGGTCAGCAGCGCCCGCACGAGCACCCGGAGCCGATCGCGGGGCCCCGGACCAGGCCGCCATCTCCGCCCGTCTTCCACCTCAGCGCTCCTGGTAGGACGCGGTGACGCGGTAGACGCCGAACGGGCGGCTCAGCGAAAGGTCGCGGTACGGCCGCAGAGGCGCCGTCTGCTCCTTGTGGTCGCTTCCCCGTTCCCAATTCTCGAAAGCCGCGAGGCTCTGCCACGAGCTGACCACCACGAAGCCCTTCGCGTCGTGCGTCGAGTGCAGCAGCTCGTTGCCGAGCAGTCCGGGCACGCCGGCCAGCCGGGCGCTCGCCTCGTGATACGCGGCTTCGATGCCGGGGACGTCTTCGGTCGCGTGGTAGAGCAGCACGCGCAGGCCGCCGCTCATCCGGCGGCTTCCCAGCCGGAGTGGGTCCGGCCGGTTTCGGCGCTGCCGGGCAGGTGGGCGACGACGTGCATGGTCGTCATCGAGCCGCCCGAACGGAACGGGTGCAGCTTCTGCCGATGGTTCAGGTGCCGGTCGCTGGTTTCGAACTCGCGGAACCGGGGCTCGTCGACCCAGTCGCTGACGATGTAATAGACGCCTTCTTCGTCGCTGCGCGCGAGCCACTGCCCGAGGTTCGCGGGGTGCGACGTCACCGAGTCGCCGATTTCCAGCCAGGTCCGCTCGAATTCCCTTTCGGAGCCGGGCTTGATCTGCATCCGGAGCATGACGCGGAACGCGCCGTCCGCCGGTTTTTCCGCTCCCATTCCACTGCCGTCCTTTCTGTTGGCCGGGCTCACAGCAAGAGCCCGAGTGCGACGCAGTTGGCCGCGAGCGCGAGCGTGCAGAGCACCGTTCGCGCCCGGTTCCAGCCGCCCCAGTTCCGGCGCGGGTCGCGCTCGGCGAAATCGCCGGGAAGGTGCGCGGGATCGAGACCTCGCACCCATTTGTTGACCGGCACGTTCTTGACGAGGGAGATGCCCACCGTGGCGACCGCCAGCACCGCCGCCGTCAGGAACAGCGCGCCGGCCACGCCCTCGGCCGCGAACACGCCGAGCACCAGGTCCCCCAGCACGGTCAGCACGAGGCAGATCGGCATGAAGGGGTCGTAGCGCGTGGCGAAGAACGCATGTGCCCGCACGTACTCGTTCGCGGGCAAGCTCCGCAGCAGCGGCCAGCCGCCGAGCTGCGTTCCGGCCAGCACCCCCGCGGCGAGGCCGTTGGCCAGCACCACGAGCGGGATCAGCCACGGGCCCACGATCGTCTCCCTCAGCCGACCCGGCTGCCCGCGCGCGCGGCCGCCTCGATCTTCTCCTTGATCAGCCGCATCTGCACTGGAGTGTTGCGGTTGAGCCGTGCCTGCATCGCGGCGTCGTCGACCGGCGCGGCCTGCTTCATCTCGAAGTCCTGCACCCAGCGCATCCGGACGCCGTCCGGGGTCTCGAGGTACTCCCAGTAGATCCACATGTACTTGAAGGGCCCGGTTTCGACGCGCTGCGAGCGCACCGTTTTCGTGCTCTCGTCCGGGGTCCGCGCGGAGACCCAGCTCCACACGACGCCGTTCTCGTCCGGGTGCAGCGCCAGCCGGAACGTGATGGTGCCGTCCCGTTCCGAGAGGACAGTCGCCTCGGAGTACTCGCTGAACAGCCGCGGCCACGCCGGGATGTCGTTGGTCGTCTGCCAGACCAGTTCGATCGGCGCGTCGATCACGATCTCGTTGTCGGTGTGCCCGGCCATGTCAGATCCTCGCCTTCTCGATCAGCAGGTTGATGTACTCCGCGGCCCGGGCCGGGGTCGGCATTTCAGCCATGGCGTCGTCGGGCAGCGTGATGCCGTAGCGGCGCTCCACCTGGTTGCACAGCTCCAGCACGGCCAACGAGTCGTAGCCGAGGTCGGTGAATTCCACGTCGGCGATGTCGCCGTCGAGCTCGCCGCCGTCGCCGGCGCCCGCGCTCGCCCGCATGATCTCCTTCACCGCGGCCACATCGAACTCGCTCATCGGATCTCCTTTTCTGTTCGGCGGACGTCGGTCCGCTCGGGCCGCCGCACCACGAGCGCGGAGGTGAATCCCCCGTGTCCCCGGGCGACGACGAGTGCGGTGCGCAAGGGCAGATCGCGCGGCTGGTCGAGCACCAGGTCGATGGCGCAGCCGGGCGCCGGGCGCGCCGGGCCGACGGTGTGCGGGACTACCCCGTCGCGCAGGGCCAGCAGCGCGGTGGCGACGTCGAGCGCCGCTCCGCCGCCGTAAAGCCGGCCGGTCAGCGTCTTCGGCGCGGTGACCGGAACCGCGCGGGGCCCGAAAACCTCCGCCAGCGCGTCCGCCTCGGCCCGGTCTTGCGCGGGCGCGCCGACGGCGTCCGCGAATACGACGTCCACATCGGACGGTTCGAGCCGGGCGTCGGCGAGCGCTTTCTTGATGGTGCGCCGCAGCGCGGGCGGGCGGGGCGAGCCCGGCGGCGGGTCGAAGCCCGCGGCGTACCCGGCGATTGTGCCGTAACCGTCCCCCACGCCTCTCTCGCGCGCGCTCCGGGTGCTTTCCACGATCAGGATGGCGCCGCCTTCTCCGGGCAGGTAGCCAGAAGCTTCGGCGTCGAACGGGAGATACGCGCGCGTTGGATCGTCCACAGTGGATATTTGACCGTTCGACAGCTGCGCGACAAGGCCGTACGGGCAAAGAGAAGCGTCCGTGCCGCCGCTGACGACGATTCGCGAGCCGGCCCGGGTCAGCCTGCGGGCCTGGCCGAGCGCGTCCAGTCCGCCCGCCTGCTCGGCGCACACCACGCCGCACGGGCCGCGCATGCCGTGCTGGATCGAGATCTGCCCGGTGGTCGCCGCGTAGAACCAGGCGATCGACTGATAGGCGCCGACCCAGGACGGGCCCTTCTGGTAGAGCCGTTCCATCTCGTGCTGCCCGAACTCCGTGCCGCCGGACGAACTCGAAGTCACGACGGCCATTTCGAATTCGGGGAGTGCGGACGGATCGACGCCGGCGTCGGCGAGTGCGGCCTCGGCCGCGGCGAGTCCGAGGTGCGTCCAGCGGTCGGTCTGCGGGATCACCCGCCCGGGCACCCGGTCCTCGGCGGCGAAGCGGGGCACTTGGCCGGCGAAGCGGACCGGGTACGACGAGGCGTCGAACCGGTCGAGCACGCCGATGCCGGACTTCCCGGCCAGCACCGCCTGCCAGTGCTCCTCCGCGCCGATTCCCGTTGGGGCACAGACGCCGATGCCGGTCACCACCGGGGGATCGCTCACCACAGCCGTACTCATCCGCACTCTCCAGGTTCGGGGTGGTTTCCAGGCTGTCGGCGGTGCCTGAGGATCACCTCGAGCCCCGCTGGAACAGCGGTTTCCGCCTCGGCAGGACGTTCACCAGACCACCACGGCCGCGGCATTGACGACGACGGCGGCGAAGGCCAGCACGGTGCGCGCCAGGTGCCAGCGCCGCCACAGCGGTCGCGGATCGCGCCACCGCGCGGGGAGGGCGTCCGGATCCTGCGCCTTGACCACGCGGTTGATCGGCACGTTGCAGAAGTGCGAGACCACCGAAACCGCCAGCAACAGCACCGCGGCCGTCGTGAACAGCGCGGTGCCGTCGCCACCGAGCACCGCGAGGACGATGTCGACCACTGTGGACGACAGCACGATCACCGGCATCGTGGGATCCCACCGGCGGCCGAGCAGCTGGTGCGTGTAGACGTACCGGTCCGCGGGCATTTCCCGCAGCGCCGGCACGACGCTCAGCGCCACCGCGAACAGCACACCCGCGACGACTCCGCTGCCGACGAGCGCCGCCGCGCTCAGCAACGCGTGGATCCTCACGGCGGCCCCTCTCCGGTTTTCCGGGAGAGTTCGACGACCGAGGCGGCATCGTCGTCGCCGTGGCCGGCGTCGATCCCGGCGGCGAACCGGCCCGACGCGCAGTCGACCAGCGGCAGTTCGATGCCGCGGGCGCCGGCCTCGTCCGCGGCGAACCGGAGGTCCTTGTGCATCAACGCGGTGCGGAACGCCGCGGGCCGGTACTCGCGCTTGCGCATGAAGTTCGCGCGGAACGAGAGCACTGGGGAACGCCAGCCGCTGGTGTCGAACGCGTCGAGCAGCAGGTTCCGGTCCATGCCCATTGCCTCGACGAAAGCGATCGCCTCGGCGAGCCCGGCCGTCTGCACGCCGAGCAGGAGGTTGAAGGCGAGTTTGAGCACGCTCGCGTTGCCGGTCGAGCCGAGGTGGCGGACGTCCTGCCCGATGGCCTCGAGCACGTCGCGCACTTTGTCCACATCGGACTCGTCGCCCGCGGTGAGGACGCGCAGCCTGCCGGCGGCGGCCATTTCGGGATTGCCCATCACGCAGGCTTCCACCCGGCGCACGTTCTGTTCGGCCAGCTGCCGGGTGGTTTCCCGCGAGAACCCGGGCGAGACGGTCGTGGTGTCGACGACCACGGTGCCCGGCCGCCATTTCCCGGTCAGCTCGCCGAAGACGAGCTGTTCGACCGCGGCCTCGTCGGCAAGGCTGAGCACCACGGTCTGTGCCGCTCGCACGGCGTCCGCGGCTGACGTCGCGACGGTCCCGCCCGCGTCGCGCAACGGGTCGGCCTTGGCGGACGTGCGGTTGTGGACGGTGACGGCGTAGCCCGCGGCGAGCAGGGCACGGGCCATTCCCGATCCCATCGCCCCGAGGCCGAGGAACGCGATCGCAGGCACGGCTTCAGTCCTTCGCCGGGTGGGTGTCGACGGACAGCTGCGAGACGCAGCGCATGGTCGCGTCGCGGAAATACCGGGCGAACCCTTCTTTGCTCGCGGTCTCCCGCTGCTCGGCCAGATACGGCGCGAGCTGTTCCTCGATCAGGTGCACTCCGCGCTGGGCGGACATGTGCTTGCCGACGGCGGCGAACTCGCCCTCGTACTGGATGACCCGGACCATGATGTCGTCCTTGATGAACACGGCGGTGCCCAGCAGCCGTCCGGCCGTTCCGCCGTCCGCGGCGGGCAGGTCCGGGGTGTCGACGCGCTGGAACCGCGCGAAGATCTCGGCTATCTCCTCGTCGTGCCCGGGCTTGACCCGGTAGGTGATCGCAGCGAACGGCATGGCCGTCTCCCTTCTAGGTGGTGGACAACGCGCGGGTGAGAGCCCGGCGGCCGGCGAGGAACCCGAGTCCGGTCAGCGCCGCGGCGCCGCCGAGCGCGGCGTAGTAGGCCGGTTCCGGCACGACTTCGCTGAGCCGCACCAGAACGCTGCCCAGCCCGCCGCCGAGCGCGGCGAATAGCCAGAGCATGCCGAGCACCCGGCCCATGAACTGGCGCGGCAGCACCTCGGCCGCCGCCGAAACGGTGACCGCCACGACCACGACCTCGCCGCAGGCGTGCATCAGGTAGACCGCGACCAGCCAGAGCGGCGAAATCCGGACGTCGTTCGCGGTGTTCGCCGCTGCCACCGCCATCACGAGGAACCCGCCGCCGACGAGCAGCAGCCCGGCGGCGAACTTCGCGGCGAGCTGGTGCGGTCCGCCCCAGCGCGGCATCACGGCCGCGACCAGCGGTGCGAGCACGAGGATGAACACCGGTGTCGTGGCCTGCAGCCAGCTCGCGGGCACGACGAAGCCGGCGACCGTGAGATCGGTGTGGTCGCGGGCGAACAGGTTCAGCAGCGACGCCGCGTGCGCGATGATCATCCAGAAGAGCGTCGCGCCGAGCAGCACCACCAGATAACCCTTGAGCCGCCGGCGATCCCCGCTGCCGAGAGCCGGATTCCGGTACAGCGTCGCGTATCCGGCCGCGGGGAGGAGGAAGCTCAGCACGCTCGCGGCGACGATGGCGGTAGTCGCGCTGAGCTTTCCGGCCAGCCACAGCACGAGGACCAGCACAGCGAGTACCGCCAGTACCGCGCCGGCCAGGCGGATCGCCTTGGCCCGCTCGACCGCCGTCAGCGAACGGCTCGCGCGACTGCCGATTCCCCGGAACTGCCCGGCCGCGACGGCGAGCAGCCCCGCGGTGAGCACCATGGGGGCCGCGCAGACGGCGAAACCGACGTTCCAGCTGACGCGTTCCCCGAGATACCCGGTGACCAGCGGAGCGGCGACCGCGGACAGCTGAACGCCGACGTACATCAGCGAAATCCCGGATTCGCGGCCTCGGCGGTCGCCGAAAACCAGGTTGATCATGGCCTGGTGATTGGGTTTGAAGAGCCCGCCGCCGACCGCGAGCGCGAGCAGCCCGAGCACGGCTCCCCCTCCGCTCGGGGTCGCCAGGCAGAGGTAGCCGGCCGCGCTGACCAGGCACCCGGCGAGCAGCGCGCGGCGCTGGCCGAGCACCCGGTCGCCGAGCCAGCCGCCGGGCAGCGACAGCAGGAACATGACGCTGATCCACGCGCCGAACAAGGCGGCGGCGTCCCCGGTGGCCAGGCCCAGCCCGCCGCGGGCGACCGGCGCGGACGCGTAGAGGACGAGCGTGGCCTGCATGCCGTAAAAGCCGAAGCGTTCCAGAGTGTCGGTCGCGAACAGGACGCCGAACCACCCGGGCATCCGGCGCAGGGAAACGGTGTCGTTCGCGCCGGTGGGCACTGTTCGGGACCGGGTGGCTTCGCCGGCCTGGCCGAGCGGTTCCGCCTCGGCGGGCCGGCGGCTTTCGCTCGCGGTCATCGGGTACCGCTCGCGAGCCCGCTCGCCCGGGTCAGCGCCTCCGCCAGCGCGGTGTCCTGGTCGCCCGCGCGGCCCTCCGACCGCCAGGTCACGAAGGCGTCCGGCCGCACCAGGACCGCGCCCTCTTCGGTCACCCCGTAAGCGCGAGCCCACTCCCGGTCTTCTGGGACGAGGTCTCCGCCGGAACCGACGACATACGCTTGCACCGGCACGGAAAGCTGTTTGGACACCCGCTCCGCTGCTTCACACCAGCCGCTGCTGCGCGAGCCGGTCAGCAGGACGAACTCGCCCCAGAAAAGGTCTATTGTGGACAAACGGCTGCCGTCTCGCCGCAGCCACAGGTGCGGCGCACGCGTTCCCGGCTCTCCGGTGAGCTCCAGATTCGGCGTCAGCACCGGTGCGTCCTCCCGGCCGCCGGTGATGGCCGAGGACTGATAGCGGTAGCCGAGCGTGATGATGATGTCGTCCACCATCGACGCCACCGTCTCTTCGTCCGCGTATCCGTGGCGGATCCGGTTGCGCACCATCGCCTGGCGGGCCATCGCGGCGCCGACGCCGCGGCGTTCCGCGTCGTAGGTGTCCAGCAGCGGGTCGCCTGCCCGGCCGTCGAGGACCGCGGCCAGCTTCCAGGCCAGGTTGTGCGCGTCGTGGATCCCGGTATTCGCCCCGAAACCGCCGGCGGGCGGATGGACGTGCGCCGCGTCGCCGGCCAGGAAGACGCGGCCGCGGCGGAACGATTCCGCCACCAGCTGCGCGCCCTGCCACGGCACCTTCGCGACGATCTCCACCGCGAGGTCGGACTTCCCGGCAGCAGTGCGGATGATGTCGACGCAACGCTCGTCCGGGTAGTCCGCGGGAGTTTCGCCTTTCTCCGGGTAGTACAGCGGCGCGGCGAGCCACGGGTCGGCGCCGTGCAGCCGGGAGAGACCCATCAGCGTTCCCGGGGCCGCGGTCGCGTAGCAGAGGATGAATTTGCGGTCCTTCAAGACCTTTGTCAGCTCTGGCGCGCGGAAGTAGATGCTCAGCGCGTTGAAGACCGTGCCGATGCCGGTCCGCTTCAGGCCGAGCGCCTGCCGCGTGCGGCTGCTCGCGCCGTCCGCGCCCACCAGATAGTCCGAGCGGACCGTCGTCTCCTCGCCCGAGGCGAGGTCCCGGATGGTCGCGGTGACGCCGTTCTCGTCAGTGGTGAACGACGTCAGCCGGGTGCCGAACCGCAGCTCGGCGCCGGCGTCGCGGGCCAGCCCGGCCAGCACGCGCTCGTACCGGTCCTGGCCGCAGCCCATCACGCGCTCCGGGCTGACCGTCGGTCCGTCGAGCGACGGCGCTTCGAGCACGACGGCGTCGTCGATCTCGGCGAACGTCCGGGTCTGCAGGATGCCGCCCTCGAAGTACGGGTGCGAATCCCCTACCTCGAGCGCGCGGATCTCGTTGTGCACTCCGGCCGCGCGGAACAGCTCCATCGTGCGTGCCTGCAGGCCCGGCGCGCGGGGCAGTGTCGACGTGCTCGGCCGCTGCTCGACGAGCAGCGACCGGACGCCGTGCCGGCCGAGGAAGAGGGCGGTCGAAACACCGACCGGGCCGGCGCCCACCACGAGCACCGGCACTCTGATTTCAGCCATGCGGTCTTCCTTCCTCGAACTTCCCTCGACCTCGCCCGGACCGTGCTCAGGCGAAGCACACCTTGGCCAATAGCTCCAGCTGCTCGACGTCGTCGGTGCAGGGGAACAGCAACAGCTCGTCACAGCCCGCTTCGGCGTAGCTGTTGACTGTCTCTCGCAAGCTGGTTTCGTCGGCGATGACGCCAGAGGCGAGTGCCTCGGCTTTCTGCCCCATGTAGGAGTAGTAGTCGCGCAGGTACTTCCCGGCCGCGGCTTTGCGCTCTTCGCCGAGCGCGACGTAGGTGAGCGCACCCAGCTTCGGCGTGTCCGTGCGGCCGGCTTCCGCCCAGGCCGCGCGCACGCTTTCAGCCTGCTGCGGGTACCGGTGCACCGGACCGCCGCCGGAGACCCAGCCGATGCCGTGCGCGGCGGCACGCGGGATCGCGGCCGGCGAGTTTCCGCCGCCCCACAGCCGGACCTTGCCGTTGACCGGCTCCGGCCCGATTCCCGGCACCGGTCCCCGGCCCGCCCAGATCTCCCGCATTTCGTCCAGCAAGGTGTCCAGCCAGCGGCCGCGGGTGTGGAAGTCGACGCCGGTGGCGGCGAAGTCGTCCTGCCGTCCGCCCGCCGCGATGCCGACCACCAACCGGCCTCCGGCGATCCGGTCCACACTGGCCAGTTGCTTGGCCAGCAGCGCGGAACTCGGCCAGTAGGGAGCGAGCAAAATGGTCGGAGCCAGCGTGATGCGCGTGGTCGCCGCGGCGGCCGCGGCGAGTGTCACCACGGCGTCGTAGCTGTCGTAGACGAGCCGGTCGAGGACGGCGAGCGTGCTGAACCCGAGTTCCTCCGCGCGGACCGCGAAATCGACGAGCCGACGGCCGCCCGTGCCGGGCACGGTGTTCGGCAATCCCACTCCGATGTCCATGGCATTCCTTCCTTTCCAGTCCTCGCCTCAGCCGGCCAGCACCGATTCGTCGAAGTCGATTCGCTTCAGCGACCACTTCGCCACTTGCAGGGACATCGCGGTCGCTTCGGTGGCGTACGCGAGCATTTCGGCCTGGTACTGCTTCGAGGCCTCCGCGACGGAGCACTCGGCGCGGTCCGCGAGGAGCAGCGCACGGGTCAGCGTCGCGGCATCTCGCACTGCCGTGTTCGCGCCCACTCCGCCCGACGGCGGCATCGCGTGCACCGCGTCCCCGAGCGGAATGACGGTTCCCGGCTCCCACAGCTCGATCGGCGCGGTCGCGCGCACCGCGACGGGGAAAGTCTCGGCGACATCGGCGTATCGCAGCACCGTCCGCAGATCCGGATGCCAATCCGCGGTGCGTTCTCGGACGAACTCCCACAGCGCGGTGCCGTCCATCGCCAGGAACTCGTCGTCGGACATCCCGGTCGCGGTGCGGTGCATCGAAAAGACGGACATGAAGTAGTCGTCGCTGTCGCCGAGGTCGAGGCCGGGCCACAGCCGCGCCGCCGCTTCGGCCGGGCGCGTCCGGAAGGCCATCGGCATCAGGCCGAGCTTGTGCCCGTCCGAGCCGATCACCCAGGTGAACCGGTCCTGCAGCACCTCGGGCAGCGCGCGGCGGAGTTCGGCCGCCAGCGGGATCCGCCCGAAGACCGTCCGGACGCCGAGGTCGCGAGGCTCGGCTCGGACGCCGACCGCGCGGCGCAGCAACGAATTGCCGCCGTCCGCGGCGACGAGGACGTCCCCGGTCGCGACGGTCCCGTCCGCGAAATGCGCGACGACCTTGCCGTCGGGGCGCGATTCGTGCCGGGTGAAGCGCTTTCCGAAGTGGACGACCTCGTCGAGACCGGCGAGCAGCACCCGGCGCAGGGTGACGCGGTCGACGGCATCGACCTTGGTGACCTCGTTCGCTCGCGGATCGGTGATCTCCGGGCCGGGCTGAGCGTTCAGGTGCTCGTCGTAGATGGCCATTCCGTAGCCGTAGCGGCTGTTCGCGGTGGCCGTCAGCAGCGCCTGCGCCCGGTCCGGCAGGCATTCGCGCAGCGCGCGTTCGCCCTCCGGGCTGATGTGCAGGCGGTAGCCCTGGTTCCGGCCGCGAACCGAGTCGTCCCGCTCGTACACCGAGACGTCGAGGCCGGCCTTGCGCAGACCCTGCGCCAGGCAGAGCCCGCCGACCCCGCCGCCGATCACGACCACCCGCAGCCCGCGCCGTGAAGTGCTCATCGGTCAGACCCCGCCGTCGACGTTCAGCGTGACCCCGCTGATGTAGCTCGAGGTGTCGCCCGCGAGGAAAAGCACGGCCCCGGCGACGTCCTCGGGCTGGCAGATCCGGCCCAGCGCGGTCATCCCGACGATGCGCTCGACCGCGTGCGCCGGAAGCCCGGCTCCTGGCTCGGTCTCGGTCAAGCCGGGCGCCACGGTGTTGACGCGGATCCCGCGCGGGCCGAGTTCCTTGCACAGCCCGCGGGTGAATCCGATGATCGCCGCCTTCGACGCGGTGTAGTGCACGCCGTTGACCCGGCCGCGCAGCGCGACCGACGAGCCGACATTGACTACCGAAGCGCCGTCGGTCAGTTCGCCGAGAACGCCTTGGGTCACGAGGTAAGCGGCGGTGACGTTGTGCGCCAGCAGCCGTTCCCATTCGGCGTCGTCGATCTCGGCGAACGGAACACCGCCGTCGACGCCGACATTGTTGACCAGGACGTCCAATCCGCCCCAGGTCTCGTGCACGACCTCGGCCAGGTGCCGGACGTCCGGGCGGCTCGTCACGTCGGCCTGCACCACGAGGTGGCCCTCGCCGAGGGTTTTCAGTTCCCGGGCAAGGCTTTCCGCTTCCTTGTCCGCTCGGCGATGGCAGGCAAGGACCCGCGCCCCGGCGTTCGCGAACGCCAGTGCAGTGGCGAGCCCGATCCCTTTGGTGCCCCCGGTCACCAGCACTCGTTTCCCGCGAAGCCCTTGATCCACCGGACGCCACCTTTCCCGCTCGTCTCTTCCAGCCGAGGCGATGCTGTCCGCCGCCGCTGGGCCCGTGCTGGGGCCGGAGTCGAGAGCCGTCCGGGCGCGTCCCCCGCCAGCAGGCCTTGAGCCCGGCCCTACCCCGCGGTGCGAACGTGGCGTCCCGATCGGGCCCGGCTCGCGGCCGCCCGAACCCCGAGATAGCCGAACCCGAGAAAGGACGTCCAGCGCATGACGAGCACCGCACCGGATGTGCACACCCCCGCGGGGATCATCAGGCTCTGCAACGCTTTCTGCGACGCGAAGGCGTTGCTCACGGCGGTGGAGCTCGACCTGTTCACCGTCCTGAACGACGGGCCGGCGACCGAGGACGAGATCCGGCGGCGGCTGAACCTGCACGGTCGCGGCCTCCGCGACTTCCTGCACCTGCTCGCCGCCCTCGGGCTGCTCGAGAAGGAAGGCGAGCAGTACCGCAACGCCGCCGGCTCCGGCAAGTACCTGGTCCGCGACACCGCGGGCTACGTCGGCGGATTCCTCCACCGCGCCAACAACAATCTGTACCCGGCCTGGGGCAAGCTGACCGACGCGCTGCGCACCGGCAAGCCGCAGGCGGTCGGCGACTACGAGCAGGTCGTCTCGAATCCGCAGGTGCTCGGCCAGTTCATCCGGATGATGGACGCGCTGACCCAGGTGCTCGGGCCGCAGCTCGTCGAGGCGTTCGACTGGTCCGGGCACGACACGGTGGTGGACGTCGGCGGATGCCGCGGCAACATGGCGGCCCAGCTCGTCGCGGCGAACCCGGGACTGACGGGACACGTGTTCGACCTCCCGCAGATGGCTCCGTTCTTCCGCGACCACATGGCCGACCTCGGGCTGACCGGCCGGGTCGAGTTCCACGGAGGGAACTTCTTCCACGACCCGATCCCGGCCGCCGACCTGGTCGTGGTCGGGCACGTGCTGCACGATTTCGACCGCGACCAGCGGAAGTTCCTGGTGCACAAGGCCTGCGAGGCGGTCCACCCCGGCGGCGCGCTGGTCGTCTACGACCGGATGCTCGACGAGGAGCCGAACCACGTCGAGAACCTGGTGATCAGCCTGGACATGCTGCTGGTCAGCGACGGCGGCTCGGAGTACCCGGCGAGCGAGATCCGCGAGCACGCGGCCGAGGCCGGCTTCACCTCGTTCTCCGAGCGGCCGCTCGGCGACTACGACACGCTGGTCGTGTGCCGCAAGCCGTGAGTTCCCCGGCAGGAAGAAACGGGCTGGGATCCGCAGATCCCAGCCCGTTCTTTCGTCGGCGAGTCAGCCGCGCGGGACCGCGAACTGCGCGACGGACCGCAGCAGGCTGGCCCGGAACGTACGCAGGAAGCCTTCCTCCGTGCTGGTGTCCCGGGGGTTGTTCAAGTAGGGAGCCAGCTTCTTCTCGACCTCGCGCACGCCCGGCTGGCCCGCCATGAAGCGGGCGACGGCTTCCAGGTCGCCTTCGTATTCGATGAACCGCACCAGCGTGCTGTCCCGGATGAAGACGGCCGTGGCGAGGATCCGCCCGGCCGCCTCGCCGTCGCCGCCCGGGACGAAGCTCGACTTCGGCCGCTGGAAGCCGTTGAAGACCTCGACGACCTCGTCCTCGTGGCCGCCCTTGATGTCATAGGTGATGGCTGCGTACGGCATGGCTCACCGCGCTTTCCGTGCGACGACCGCCGTTTCGAGGCCGTCGAACAGCGGGAGCGTCGACGTCGAGGCGAAGCCCGCTTCGGCCGCGTACCGACGGCAGTCGGCGACGGTGTATTCCGAGCCGCCCGGAGTCACGACGAGCAGATTGAGACAGCCCAGCAGGCCGACCGCGTTGCTGCGGCGGTCGTCGTCGATCATCCGGTCGTAGATCACGACCATCCCGCCGGGATTGACCGCCTCGTATGCGCGGCGCACCAGCTCGGCGCGCTGCTTGTCGTCCCAGTCGTGCAGGATGTGCCCGAACACCAGCACGTCGGCCGACGGCAGCGGCTCGGCGAAGAAGTCGCCGACGACGAACCCGACGCGGTCGCCGGTTCCCTTGAGCCGCATGTGTTCCTCGAACAGCTCCGCCAGCTCCGGCCGGTCGAAAACGGTGCCGCTCAGGTGCTGCTGGGTCTTGACCAGTGCCGCGGACATGTTCCCGCGCGCGCCTCCGACGTCGACGAACGTCCGGTAGCCGCTCCAGTCGAGCCCGGCGGCCAGCTCGCTTCCGATGTTCGTGGTCCACGCGTCCATCGCGGCGATGAAGCTGCGACGTTCGTCCATGTCCTCGTACAACCGCTCGAAATAATCCTGGGTGTCCCAGCCGATGTAGGGCTTCCCGGTGCGCAGGCTTTCGGTGAGCCCGCCCCACGCCCGGAACAGGTGCTTGCTGGCCTGCCGCATCCACCCGCCCAGGTAGGTTTCGCGGTTCTCGTCGAGGAAGTACGCCGTCTCGGGCGTGTTGCGGTACCGCCCGCCGTCGCGCTCCAGCATGTTCAAGGCGACGAGCGCGTCGAGGAAATCCTCGGCCGAGCGCGGGTGCAGGTCGAGCTTTCTCCGCAGCTGCTCCGCGGTCGCCTCGCCGGAGCCGAGTTCGGTGAACAGTCCGATCTCGACGGCCGTCAGCAGCGTTTTCGCCGCCCAGAAAGAGGTCCCCAGTTCGATCAGCGGCCGGGCGCTGAGCGCCCTCTTGTCAGCGGTGGTGGTCATCGTGATGCGGTCCTTCCCTTGGTCTCCCGCCGTCACCACGACAGCGGCAGGATCTCCGGCCTGGTGAACGCGCGGTTGGCTTTCCACTCCAGTTCTTCGTGCGCCGTGCTGAGGCGGAACTCGCCGAGCGTCTCGAGCAACGTCTCGAGCGCGACGGTGAGCTCCACCCGGCCGAGGTGCGCGCCGAGGCAGTGATGGATGCCGTGGCCGAATGCGAGGTGGGGGTTCGTCTCCCGGCCGAGGTCGAGTTCGTCGGCCGCGGCGAACACGGTCTCGTCCCGGTTGGCCGAGTTGATGCACGGCAGCACCGCGTCGCCCGCCTTGATCGCGACGCCGCCGATCTCCATGTCCTCCAAGGCGATCCGGATCGGGCCGACGCCGCCGCCCGCCTGCGAGTACCGCAGCAGCTCGTCGACGGCGGCGGGCAGCTCCGCCCGGTTCTCCGCCAGCCGCCGGACCGCTCCGGGCCGTTCGGTCAGCGTCAGCACGCCGTGCGCGATCTCCGAAGTCGTCGCGTGGTAGCCGGCCATCAGCATGGTCTCGCCGAACGCCAGCAGCTCTTCGGTGCTCAGCGAGTCGCCTTCGTCCCGAGCGGCGACCAGCATGGTCAGCAGGTCGTCCGCCGGGTTCCGCTGCTTCGACTCGATCAGGTCGTTCAGGTACTGGCGCAGCTTCCCGGCGGCGTCGCGCACCACGTCCATCGACGACGCGCTGACGCTCAGCATCACGTCGGTCCAGCCGCGGAACAGGTCGTGATCCTCTTGCGGCACCCCGAGCATCTCGCAGATCACCGTGATCGGCAGGGGCTGTGCGAGGTGCGCGATGAGGTCGGCCCCCGGCCCCTCGGCGCGCATGCGGGCGACCATCTCGCCGGCCAGTTCCGCGACTCGCGGCCGGAGGTTCTCCAGCTGCCGGGTGGTGAACACCCGGCTGACGAGCTTGCGCAACCGGGTGTGCTCCGGCGGATCCATCACGAAGATGGATTTGGACCCGGCGGCCACCGGCAGCAGCCTCGGCGCGTCCGGCCTGGTGATGGCCTCCCGGCTGAATCGCGGATCGGCCAGCACGCGGCGGACGTCGGCGTGCTTGGTCACCAGCCAGACGGAGTGTCCATTCGCGAGGGTGGCCTTGGCGACGGGTCGTTCGGCGCGCAACCGCGCGTATTCGGCCGGCGGCCGGAGCGGGTGTTCGGCTGCGAACGGGAACCGGAGCGGTTCTTCGTTTCCTGTCATCGAAACCCCTTGTGTCTCACCGTGTCCGGAACATTCACAGGATTCGCTCAGCGCCTGCTCGATCGCCGAGCAAGGCCGTCAGCGACGTGACGGCGCTTGCCGGCGCGGGCTGAGCCCGCATCTCTTCGGCGACCGCGCGAGCTTCACGCCGTTCGACGGAGCTGTCCGGCAGCAGGCGTTCGATCCGCTCCTTGACGCCAGGGAGTTCCTCCACGCCCAGCACCGTTCCCGCGCCGCGGGCAGCGACGCGAGCCGAGTGTCCGGCGTGGTCTGGAAGCTGCGGCACCAGCAGCATCGGCAGCCCGGCTCGCAACGCTGTCAAGATGCCGGCCGCGCCACCGTGTCCGACCAGCAGGTCGCAGCGCGCCAGAATCTCTTCGAGCGGCTGGTCGACGAGCACTCGCACGGATTCGGGCAGCGGCCCGAGCAACGCACGCTGGTTCGCCGAAACGGCGACCACGACCTCGACGTCGAGTTCGGCTGCCGCGTCAGCGATCCGGCCGACGGGGAACCGTTCGGCGTCGACCTTCGCGATGGTGTGGCCCCAGGTGACGCAGACCCGGGGCCGCTCGCGAGCGTCGGGAAGGTCGACCGGCAGCACGGTGGCACCGCTGTAGGGCACGTACCGCACGGACAGCCGCCGCTGCGTGGCCGGTCCTTGCACGCTCGGCGGAACCGGGTCCACGGTGAGGTCGCCGCACGGGTCGAACCCTTGTGCGCCAAGGCGTTCCGCCAGCGGCGCGAACACCTCGGCGAGCTGCGGAGCCACCCGGCTCATCAGGTCGGCCCCGTACAGGTGCCGCACCGCGGGCACCTTGCCCGCCGCGGCGGCGAGCGGACCGGCCAGCGCCGTCTGGTCGTGGACGACGACGTCCGCCCGCCAGTCCCGGACCAGAGCGGTGAGATCGTCCACCATGGATTCGGCGTGCGCCATCAGCATCCGGACAGCTCTCGGCGGGCCTTCGACGCGGCTTGGCCGAAGGTATTCGCGCACTATCCCGACAGTGTCGACGTCAGACCCGACCGCGGCGGCGGGCAGTCCGGCGCCGACGATCTCGTCGAGCAGCGCGGGCTGGCTGGCGAAGACGACGTCGTGTCCCGCCGCGCGGCACGCCCAGGCGAACGGCACGAGCGCGTAGAGATGCGTCGGCCACGCCCACGTCGTGAACACCAACCGCATGGTGGGTCTCCTTGGTTTTCCTCGGTTTCCTCCGGCGCGGTGACCGTCGCACCGAGTGCTGAAGGATCGCTGGAGTGACCGGTTCCCCAGCGCGGGTCAAGGGCGCCGGGCGAGCATCACGCGCACCACAACCGAGGGGAGCGTCGTGAACGCACACCGCACCGCTTTGGTCACCGGCGCCAACCGGGGACTCGGACGAGCTGTCGCCGTCGAACTGGCCCGCCGCGGCATCCGCGTAGTCGTGACCGCGCGCGACGGCGAAGCGGCCGAGGCGACGGCGGCCGAGATCGGCCCGGACACCGGATGGCGCCAACTCGATGTCGCCGACCCGGAAAGCGTGCTGCGGGCCGCCGCCGGACTGTCCGAAGTGGACATTCTGGTGTGCAACGCCGGAGTCCTGCTCGACGGCGGCCGCGACCCGCTCAACGTGCCGCTGGACCTCGTCGAGCGCACCCTGGCGGTGAACGTCATCGGAAGCTGGCGGGTCGCGCAGGCGTTCGTGCCGCCGATGATCCGGCGCGGCTGGGGCCGGGTGGTGTTCGTGTCGAGCGCCACGGGTTCGTTCACTGTCGGCCTGTGGCCCGGCACCCCCGGGTATTCGCTGTCGAAGACCGCGGTGAACGGGCTGACCACCCTCCTTGCCACGCAGACCGCGGACACCGGCGTCCTGGTCAATGCCGTCAACCCGGGTCCGACGCGCACCAGGATGATGCCGAACGCCGAGCGCACCGCCGAGGACGCCGCGGCGGACATCGCGGACGCGGCGACCCTGCCCGCCGACGGTCCCCACGGGGCCTTCCTGCGCCGCGGCGAGCGCATCGCCTGGTGACCGGATTCAGCCGGGATCAAGCCGCGCACCACCGGGGCCGCCGAATCTGGGCTCCGGCCAGACCCCGCCGTCCGAAGGAGGCGAAAATCCGTGCACCGCACCCTGATCGTCGCGAAGCTCAAGACGGAAGACCCGCAGGAGATCGCGTCGGTCTTCGCCGAATCCGACGCCACGGACCTGCCCGGCATGGTCGGGGTGACCCGGCGGACGCTGTTCGCTTTCCACGACCTGTACTTCCACCTGGTCGAGGCGGGCGACGACATCTCGCCGAACCTCTACCGCGCCCGCGGCAGCGCGCTGTACCAGGACATCAACGCCAAGCTCGCCGAACTCGTCTCGCCGTACGACCCGAACTGGAAGGAACCGAAGGACGCGATGGCGCAGCCCTTCTACGTCTGGACGCCCGAGAACGGCCGCGAGCGATGAGCGCGGTCAAGGTCAACGTCGCCGACGCGGTCCCGAACCGCCGTCGCGGCGGCGAGATCCGCGTGACGCTCAGCCCGAAGACCGCCGGCACGACGTCCGGCTTCGGCGGCTTCCTCACGCTGGCTTCCGGAGAGGCCGTCACCGAGCACTACCACCCGTACTCCGAAGAGTTCGTGCACGTCGTCGCGGGCGCGCTGGAGATGACGGTCGACGGCACGGTGTTCCCGCTCGGCCCCGGCGATTCGTTGATCGTGCCGATCGGACTGCGGCACCGGCTGGTGAACGTCGGCGCCGAGGAAGCACAGGCGGTGTTCCATCTTTCGCCGCTGGCGCCGCGCCCCGAACTCGGACACGTCGACACGGAGGAGCCGTCGAGCCCGGAGGAGCCGAACCCGGCGGTCGGAGGTGCCCGGTGACGCGAACGGCCACTATCACCGGGATCGGCGTCGTCTCGCCGGGCGCGGTAGGCCGCGAGCGGTACTGGGACCTGCTGACCGCAGGCCGGACCGCGACCCGGGGGATCAGCCTCTTCGACGCAGGGGGATTCCGCTCGCGGATCGCGGCCGAGGTCGACTTTGACCCGAAGGCCGCCGGGCTGTCCTCTTCCGAGATCCGGCGGATGGACCGCGCGGCCCAGTTCGCCGTGGTCGCCACCCGGGAGGCGGTGGCCGACAGCGGGATCGACCTGTCGGAGGCCGATCCGGAGCGCGTGGCGGTGAGCGTCGGCAGCGCCGTCGGCTGCACGATGGGGCTGGAGGACGAGTACGCCGTGCTGTCCGACGACGGACGGCGCTGGCTGGTCGACCACACCTACGGCGTCCCGCACCTGTACGGCTACATGGTGCCCAGCACGCTGGCGGTGGAGGTCGCCTGGGCGGTGGCGGCGGAAGGCCCGACGTCGCTGATCTCGACCGGGTGCACGTCCGGTCTGGACGCGGTCGGCCACGGCGTCTCGCTGATCGAGGAGGGTTCGGCGGACATCGTCATCGCGGGCGCGACGGACGCCCCGCTGTCCCCGATCACCTCGGCGTGCTTCGACGCGATCCGCGCGACGTCCCGGAACAACGACGACGCCGAACACGCGTCGAAGCCGTTCGACGCCACCCGCGACGGCTTCGTGCTCGGCGAGGGATCGGCGGTGCTGGTGCTGGAGGAGGCGGAGTCCGCCCGCCGCCGCGGTGCTCGCGAATACGCGCGCGTGCTCGGATTCGCCAACCGCAGCAACGCTTTTCACATGACGGGCCTGAAACCGGACGGCCGCGAGATGGCGGAGGCGATCCGCGTGGCGATGGACAACGCCAAGGTCGCGCCGTCGGACGTGGACTACGTCAACGCGCACGGCTCGGGAACGAAACAGAACGACCGCCACGAGACCGCCGCGTTCAAGCGGAGCCTGGGAGAACGGGCCTACGAGATCCCGGTGAGCTCGATCAAGTCGATGATCGGCCATTCCCTCGGCGCGATCGGCTCGCTGGAGATAGCGGCGTGCGCGCTGGCCCTGGAGCGGCAGGTGGTTCCCCCGACGGCGAACCTGCACTCGGCGGATCCGCACTGCGACCTGGACTACGTTCCGGTGACCGCTCGCGAGCACCGGATGGACGTGGTGCTGACGGTCGGCAGCGGCTTCGGCGGCTTCCAAAGCGCGATGCTGCTGGACCGCCCGTCCCGGGCACGGTGAGCTTCCCTCCGCTTCAGCAAACGCGCAGATACCGCCAGCACAGATAGCCGCACACCCCGACCGCTGGCGCGCCGCCCAGCAACGTCGCGGCTATCCCGAGCGAAGTCACCTGCCCAGCCAGATACAGCGGCACCAACACCGCCGTGGCAAGAACGTACTTCGCCAAGAAGATCCCCGTACACAGCTGATAACGCCGCCACTGCGAAGGGTCCCGTCGCCAGCTGAACCGTTGTCCTCGTGCTGCTCCCAGCACCACGCCGATCACCGGCAGCCGTACCAAAATCGACAGCAGGAACACCGCTCCTCCGGCTGCCTGCATGAGCACGGAGGGGAGGTAGAAATCGGTCGCCTGACCGGTGCTCCCCGCCAGCAACGCGGACGCCCCCACAATCACCAAGCCGACAGCTGCCTGCCAGTACTTTCGGTCGGTGAACGCTCGGATTCCGGCGAACACCACGACCCCGCCGACCGCGATCAGGGCGGCGGTCGATACCTGACCGGTCACCAAGTAGGCGACCAGGAAGACCACCCGCGACGCGACTCCTTCGGAGACCGTGCGCCAGCCGCCTACCGCGGTGAACAAGGACAATGACTTTTCGGTCAGCAGCGCGAACTTCATGCGCTCGCCTTGACCTGTACGGAATTGCGCATCGTCTCTTCGTACGCGCCGATCACGTCCAGCAGATGGAACTGGCCGCGGTCTGCCTCGATCAGTGCGGCGCAGAGACGGTGCGCGTCCTGCATGGCGAGGTTGCCGCCGAAACCCGGAGCCAGGTGGACGGCATCTCCGAGTGCGGTCACGGGACTGGCGGGCCACGCGGGGATCGGCGGGATCAATCCGATGCGCAGCGTGGAGGTCATCTCCGGCCAAGCCTCGTCGACGATTCGCTGCAAGGCGGGAGGAAGATCGTCAGCCGGGCCAGGTAGTGCCCACATCAGGTAGTCCTCGACGGCGGCCGCACTGTGGCGCAAGGCAGGCAGAAACCGTTGCCGCGCAACGGCCGGGGGCGAGGCGAACCGCAATGCGCCTAGCACCATCTTCGTGTCGCGCATCCGTACGACGGCGGGGTTGTCGCTGATCAGGTCCGGCAATTCCGGTGCCAGATGCAAAGCAGTGGCACCCATGAGCATGCGCCGTCCCGAATCGACCACCTGTGCTTGTGGCAAGTACTGCCGACGGACCGCCGAACCGATCCCGTCCGCGCCGACCAGGACGTCTGCCGTATCCGTGCTGCCGTCGGCGAACCATGCTCGAACCGTGCCGTCAGGTTGTCGCTCGAACCGGGTGAACTCCGCTCCGAAGCGAACCGCGTCCTCCAGGCCGGTCAGCAATACCGCGCGGAGCAAAGGACGATGTGTCTGCCGTCCAGGTCGTGCGCTGGACGGCTGAGCGGCGACAACGGCGAGCCTTCCGTCCACTTCGGACAGTGAAAGGGTCTGCTCGCGTAGCCCGCCCATCGTTGCCTCGATCATCGCGGCTTGCGCTGAAGGCAGACACCCGCGCAACGCCGTGATACCCCGGTCGTCGAGGTGCAGGCTGACCCCTTGCGGCCGTCCCAGCGCGCCATCCCGCTCATACACGGCGACCTCGATCCCGGCTCGACGCAGACCTTGCGCGAGCGTCAACCCGCCCAGACCTGCGCCGATCACGAGCACTTTCATCGCAACCCCAGTTTCTTCATCGCTGATGAAGTTCAGGCTAGCGCGGGTCGGCGAGAAACTCCACCAACGATGAAGAAAGCTCGGCTAGACTCGCCGGGGCCATGACAGAACACAGTTCCCCCGCCCGCCCCGGACGCTGGCGAACCGGGGCGGAGAGCAAGCAGCGGATCCTGGACGCGGCACGCGCGCTGTTCCGCGAGCACGGCTACGGCGGTGCCACCGTGCGCGCGGTCGCGGGCGAGGCGGGCGTCGACCCCGGGATGGTGTTCTACTTTTTCGGCACCAAGCAGGGTCTCTTCGCCGCCGCGATCGAGATGTCCGCTCAGGTCCCGCCCGCTCTCGAGGAAGTCTTCGCCGGCGGGCTCGACGGCCTGGGGGAGCGCATCGTCCGGACGCTCGTGGAGAACCTCGACGCCTCGGGCCGCGCCCCGCGCGCGATGCTCACCCGCGCCGACGACCAAGCCGACGCCCTGATTCGCGAGTACGTCGACCGCGAAGTCACCAGGCGGCTGGCGGACCTGCTCGACACCCCGGATGCCGCGTTCCGGGCAGGAATGGTCAACGTCCAGCTCTTGGGCCTCACCGTGGCGAGGTACGTCGTGCGGATCGAGCCGATCGCGTCAGCATCGGTCGACGTCCTGGTCAACCGGTTCGGGCCGCTCGTGCAGCGGTGCTTGACCGAGGACGGCTAGGCGAAAAGCCGATCCAGGTGCTGATCGATCGCCGTGAGCGCGGCACGGGATTCGATCACGTCCAGCTCGAGCAGCGGCGTCAAGCCAGTCAGGGCAAGGACAAGATTCGTCTCGACGGCCGGGTCGCGGTCCGCGGCGATGTGTCCGTCGGCGATGGCTTGCCGGATCAGGTGTTCGACCAGCGCTCGCTTTTCGCGTAGGTCGTCGCGCAGCTTCGCGTGCAACTCGGGGTCGTGCAGGGCTTCGAGGACGTACGCGGCGCTCATCCGGCTGGTGGCGCGGGCATCGGGATGCAGCGGCAGCATCTCGGCGAGCGTCACCCGCAGGACCTCCCGAGGATGCGTGACGTCGGCGAGCCCCGCGGCGACTCGGTGCGACGTCTGCTCCCCGGCGAACTCCATCGCGAACGTGAGCATCGCGGTCCGGGTCGAGAAATAGTGCTGCACCTGGCCGAGGGACGCACCCGCCTCGCGGGCGACCTCGCGCATGGTCGCCCGGTTCCAGCCTTGCTGCGCCACCACCCGCCACAACGCGCGCGCGATCGCTTCCCGGCGCTCGCGGTGGTCGACCTTCTTCGGCACGCCAGCCCTTCCGTTCGTTCCAATACAACTGACATAATACGCTTGACTTGAATCCGGAGGGGGATGAAGATGGAAAACGAGAGGCAGCCGGCGGTCCGGACGGTCGAGGGGGCCGTGGCGGGCCGCTGGCGGGCGGGGATGGCGGAGTTTCGCGGAGTCCCGTACGCCCAGCCGCCGGTCGGCGAGCGCCGGTTCGCCGCGCCGGTGCCGGTTGCGCCCTGGGACGGCACGCGGCAGGCGACCGAGTTCGGTCCGCTGCCTCCGCAATCCGGGCCAGTCCAGATGGAGTCGGCTCACGAGACGGACTGGCTCACCCTCAACGTCTCGACGCCGGATCCAGGCGCGGCCGGGCTGCCGGTGCTGGTGTGGCTGCCAGGCGGCGGATACGTCATCTCGGTGAGCAGCGACCCGACTTACGATCCGACCCTGCTGTGCGCGGCGGGGCTGGTCGTGGTGAGCGTCAACTACCGGGTCGGCGTCGAAGGATTCGCGCTCATCGACGGGGCTCCGGTCAACCGAGGGTTCCTGGACCAGATCGCCGCCCTGGAATGGGTGCAGCGCAACATCTCCCGCTTCGGCGGCGACCCCGCGCGAGTGTGCGTCGCCGGACAGTCGGCGGGAGCGGGATCGATCGCGTCCTTGCTCGTGACGACGCAAGGCTTATTCCAGCGCGCCATCACCCATTCCGTGCCCAGCGCCTTCGTCCTTCCGCTGCTCGCGAAGCAGGTCACCGCCGCGCTCGCGAACGGGGACGACCTCCGGAACATCGACCCGTGGCAGCTGGCCGACAAACTCACCGCCTTCAACGCTGGGCTGCCCGGCCAGCGCGATCGCTGGGGTCCGATGGCCCAAATCGGGGCCGGAGTTTGCCCGGTTCTGGACGAGACTTCCCTCCCTCGGGCACCCTGGTCCGCTCTGGAGAACGGCGTCGACCTTCTCGTCGGCCACACCCGCGACGAGTTCCGGCTGTTCTCCGTCATGGCCGGACGGCTCGGTACGTTCACCGCCGAGGACGCCCAATTGGCCCTCGATCTCTTCGCCCCGGAACCGGACGGCTACCGCGCCGCCTACGCGGAAGCCAGCCCGGAGGAGCTGATGGAGATCGTCTACTCGGACGCGCTCTTCCGCATACCGAGTCAGAAGTTGGCCGAGGCGAACGCGCTGGCCGGTGGCAGGTCCTATCTCTTCGAGTTGTGCTTGTCCGCGCCCGGCGTGGGTGCGTGTCACAGCCTTGATGTACCTCTTGCATTCGGAACCCTGGACAGTCCGGTCGGCCGTCAGGTATTCGGCGAGACGCCTGATACCGCAACGCTTCGGGTGTCCGAGGAGCTTCGACAGGCCTGGGCCAGCTTCGCTGCCACTGGCGATCCCGGATGGGCTGCCTACCGTCCCGATCAGCGCCTGACTCGCGTGCTGGACGTCGAGTCGGTGACTGTTCCCTATCCGGAGGAGGCTTCGCGAAAGATTTGGGAGCACGACACGCCGGTCCCTTTTACCCTTCCCTCGTAGACATCCCGATACCAGTCAAGAAGATCAGGCCGATCAACGCTCCCCGGATCGACCACGCCGTCCGGCTCCTCCCCGCGCAACAGCCGCTTCACCGGAACCTCCAGCTTCTTCCCCGTCCGAGTATGCGGAATCCCCGGTGCCGCAATGATTTCGTCGGGGACATGCCGCGGCGAAGCACCCCGGCGGATGGCCGCGAGGATCCGCTTCCGCAGCGCGTCGTCGAGGTCGATCCCGTCGGCCATGGCGACGAACAACGGCATCCAATACCCACCGTCGTCCAGCTCAACACCGACGACAAGAGCCTCGGAAATCTCCGGAAGTTCCTCCACTGGCCCATAAATGTCGCTGCTGCCCATCCGCACGCCGTGCCGATTCAGCGTCGCGTCTGAACGGCCGTGGATGATCACCGAGCCGCGGTCGGTGATGGTCGTCCAATCGCCGTGCCGCCACACGCCCGGGAACGTGTCGAAATACGCGGCCCGGTACCGAATGCCGTCGGGGTCGTTCCAGAACCGCAGTGGCATGGACGGCATCGGACGCCGCACGACCAGTTCGCCGACCGTGCCACGCACAGGTTCCCCGTTATGCCCCAGGGAATCCAGCGCGACGCCGAGGCACGGAGCCGACAACTCACCCGCCCACACCGGGGTGGTGGGTGCCGCGCTCGCGAAGGCCGTGACGACATCTGTCCCGCCGCTGCTGGAAACGACCTGGACCCGCGACCCGAGTTCATCCTCGGTCCAGCGATGCAGGTCAGCCGGAAACGTCGATCCGGTGACTCCGAGCCGTGCCAACGCGCTCAAGTCATGGTCAGCAAGCCGGACACCGGCCTTGCGACAGGACGCCAGGTACCCAGGACTGGTGCCCAAGGTGGTGACCCGTAAGCGGGCGGCCAACTCCCACAACGCATCTGGACGGCCGAAGGCGGGACTGCCGTCGTAACAAACCGCGGTCGCTCCGACCAGGAGAGCGCCGACGAGGGAGTTCCACAGCATCCAGCTCGGCGTGGTGTACCAGAGGATCCGATCGCCAGTCCGCAGGTCTTGATGAAACGCGGAATGCTTCAGCTGCTCAAGGACTACACCGCCATGCCCGTGCACTATCCCTTTAGGACGGCCAGTAGTACCCGAAGAAAACAAGACCCACAACGGATGATCGAAAGGCACCGACACAGGCGTCAGCGCATCATCTCCGCTGGAGATCGACGACCAGGGAATCGCCCCGGGCACCGAGTCTGGATCGTCGACGACCACGGTAGCGACCAAAGTGGACAGTCCGGCCCGCAACGCCGCCACATCAGCACCACGCTCGACGACCCGGCCGCCGTGCCGGGCCCGGGTCGCGGTGATCAGCACAGTCGGCGTGAGCTGCGCGAACCGTGCCTGCGCCGCCGACCCGACGTAGTCCAAACCGCATCCGGCCCAGATCGCTCCGAGACTCGCGGTGGCCAGGAACGCCACGATCGCCTCCGCCGAATTAGGCAGATATCCCACAACCCGGTCGCCGGACGACACGCCCAACGCGGCCAAAGAAGCGGCGACAGACCCGACTTGACGGCGCAACTCGCCCCAGCTCAACTCGACCGGGGCGGCGTCCTCGGACACCGCGATCACCGCGGTGGCGGACTCGTCGCGGTCCCGGAACACCTCGGCCGCATAGTTCAACGTGCTCCCCGGGAACCAGACGCTGCCCGGCATCGCCTCGGTCGCCAGCGCCGGTTGCCCCTCCGGGCGCGCAGGCAGTCCGAAGTAGTCCCACACCGCGGACCAGAAGCCGTCGAGGTCCTGCACCGACCATTCCCACAGCGTCCGGTATCCGCCGGTCAGGTCGCGGCCGGTGCGGTCCGAGGCGTACCGGGCGAAGTCGGTGATCTGCGCTTCCTCCACCGGGACCCAGCCGGTCATTCGACCTCCACTTCCGCGACCGTGGTCCGCACAGCCTTGGCTGCGAGGGCCTCGAGCAGCGGCCGTCCGCCGGTGTCGGCAAGGGTGACGAACAGCCGGTTCCCGCCATCGCTGCAGCACGCGATGGGAAACTCGGCACCGGTGCTGATCGTGGCGCGCACCGTGTTGTCCCGGACCAGGACGACTGTGTGCCCGCTGGTGGTCGCGACCCAGATTCCTTCCGAAACTGGCCAGATTCCGTCCGGACGAGCTTCGGGACCCTCCAAATCGGCGAGGTCGGCGTAAAGACGCCGGTCGGCCAGCGTGCCATCCGCGCCGACAGTGAAGGCCGTCAGCCGTTGCGCGGCGGTTTCGGCCACGAGCAGAGTGCGCCCATCGTCGATGAAGGCGAGACCGTTGGGGAAGTCGAGGTTCTCGGCGGCGACAGCGGCTGAGCCGTCGACGCCAACTCGCAACAGACGGCCTGGCCGCGGCGGCTCACCAGGGATGAACCCGACGTCGTCGACATACAGATTTCCCTGTTCGTCGCCGACAAGGTCGCCCAGCGGACCGGTGGCCACAGCGCTGAGATCCGCGTAGGTGTCGAAGTGTCCGCCGGTCCAGACGCCGATGCGTTTCTCGTGCATCATGGCCGCGGTGAGCCTGCCGTCGGGCAAGAACCACAAGCCGTTGGCCGGTGAGTCCAGCTTCGTGGCGCTCCAGCTTCCGCCGTGATCGGTCCACAGCTGGCTGCCCTGAGTGTCGGACAGCCACAGCGCACCTTGGTGCCAGCGCGGCCCTTCGCCCCAGATCATCCCAGTGCCGTACGGCTTCATGCGCGCACCTCCATGCGCCGCGCGAGTTCCTTCGTCGCCGTCTCCAGTTCCGCGGTATCGGCGGCGAGGGCGAACGCGTACCGGTCCGGGCGGATGATGGCCGCGGTAGCCGAATTCGCGGCCAACCACTCTTCGACGGCCGGACCGGCATCGGCGACCACCGCGACGTCAAGCCGTCGCCACAACTCCTCGACCTCTGCCGACACGGCCTGCTTGCCCACGACGACGAAGTTGTATCCGGTGATGTCGTCAAGCCGCGCGCCATCGGCGTCCCGAGGCTGCGGGCTGAGTTGGCCGGGCTCCCCGGTCAGGCCGGGTCCGAGCGGCGGCCGCAACGGCTCGAGCGTCTGCGGTTCCGCCAGTTCCGGATGGGAATCGCCGATGCCGAACGACTCGATGAGATTGGCCTGCCGGGCGGATTCGACGATGTAGGGGCGAACATGCGGGGCGCGCTCGCTCTCGTAGGTATCGAGCAGACTGTCGGAGCTGACACCCTGGACGACGGCGGCGAGTTTCCAAGCGAGGTTCGCCGCGTCGCGGAGCCCGGAACACATGCCTTGCCCGAGCATCGGCGGCATCTCGTGCGCGGCGTCGCCGGCGAGGAACAGCCTTCCCGAACGCCAGCCGTGCACGAGCCGCGCGTGCCATTCGTAAGTGTCGGCTCGCATGATGCGGTAGCTGCCCGGCTCGATCCAGCGGCTGAGCGCGTCGTAGACCGCCTGCGGGCGTTCGAGCGCGGCGGCGTCGTCTCCGTCGAGGAGCATGAATTCGAACCGCAGCATCGGGGGAAAGATCGGCACGTAGGTGATCGGCCGTTGTCCCTGGCACAGAATGAATCCGGACTTCTCGGGAAGCGCCGGAGGATGCTGGAACGGATGGATGTCGACGATGAGCGAACGTTGCGTCCCCTCCAGATCCTCGACCTCAGCGTCCATCAATTGCCGGACAAATGAATTCGCCCCGTCGGCGCCGACGGCGTAAGCCGCTTTCAGCGTCTTGACTTGGTCCCGGTCTGTCACCGTGAGGTAGACGGCGTCGGAGTCCTGAGTGATCTCGGTGACGGACCAGCCGAACCAAAGGTCGACGTTCGGGTCGCTCGCGAGCAAACCGCGCAGCCGGGATTCGAAATCCGGTTGATGGAACTGGTAATCCGTGCGCCAGCCCTGTCCGGATTCGCCTCGCGCGTGGGCGAATTCGAGGAACGGCGTCCCGTCCGGCAGTTGCAGCGTCCACCCGGTCTGCCGCAGGAACCGCTGTTCCAGATCGGCCGCGCCCAGCGTTTGCAGGGTGCGCATCGATTCGTCGTCGAGATGGGTCGCCCGCGGATGGTGGCAGACGATCCGGTTCGGGTCGATCGCGGCGACCCGGAGCCCTTTCGCGCTGAGCAACCGCGCCAGGGTCAAGCCGACCGGACCGCAGCCCACGACAGCGATGTCGTATGTGTCCATGACTGTTCCTCCGCTCAAGCCGGTTCTTCGATCGGCTGCGACGTGGGGGTTTCCGCGGTACGGCGGAAACTTCCGAGGGCAACGGTGAGGATCGCCCCGAAAACCGCTGGCACCGCGAAAAGCAGGAAATTCCACTGTGGAGCGAAACCGGCGGCAAGCACCCACCCGCCCAGCACCGGCCCGGCGATCGCGCCGATCCGGCCGATCCCCAGCGCGACCCCGATCGCGCTGGCCCTGGCGTGCGCCGGATAAGTGCGGGCGATGTATACGTTGATCAATCCCTGCACGCCGAACGCGCCAGCCCCGCCGATCAGCACGATCACGGAAAGAACGATCAACGGCGACCGGATGCTCAGCGCGGCCATGGCGCCCGCGGCGACGACGAAACAAGCGATAATGGGGACTCTCGACCCGGCTCGGTCAGCGAGCACCGCGATCGCGAGGCCGCCGACGGTCGCGCCGACGTTGAGCAAGGTAAGGAACATCAGCGAGGAGTCGAGTGGATACCTCGCGGCCTGCATCAATTGCGGCAGCCACGTGTTGATCCCGAAGATGAGCAAGAACGAACAGATCACCATGACGCAGAACAGCGCGGTCGTTCCCGTATATGGCGGCCGCAACACGACGCGCAAGCCGCGTGCTCCCGTCGGCTCTCGCCGATACACCGGTGATTCAGGCAACCAGCGGTAGGTCATCGGCAACAACAGCAGTCCGACCACGCCGCCGACCACGTACTCCGGCCGGAAGTTGTCTCCCTGCAAGAAAGCCGCGGCCACGACCGCAGCCAGCGAGCCGCCGACCGTTACTCCACATTGGACGATCGTCGAGCTGAGGTTCTTCCGCTTCGGCGGCGCGAGTTCGAAGATCAGCGGCCCCATCGCCGGGTAGACCGCGCCGACTCCCAATCCGACGAGGAGCCTGCTGGTGCCGAACAGTTCCGGATTGGCCGCGAACGCGCAGGCGAACATGCCCAGCGAAACGACCGCGATGCTGAGCAAAGTCGTCCGGCGTCGTCCGTATCGGTCGGTGAGCGGCCCGACCAGCAGAGCGCCGAAGAGCATGCCCACCGGGGTGAGGCTGCCCAGCGTGCCCAGCTCGGGCAGGGAGAGCTGCCACGGCTGGTGCCGGAGCAACAGCGGCGTCGTCGCGCCGAAAGCGACGAGGTCGTACCCCTCCAGCGTCATGACGGCCAGCCCGATCGCGATGGCTCGCCACGGCATTGTCCTCACGTGCTTGCCTTCGCTGTCGGCAGGCGCAACACCCGTTCGGCGTTGCGGTGGCTGATCTTCTCCCGGTCGCCATTGCTGATCGGCGCTTGTTCGAGGAACTTAACGGCTTCGGCGGTGTCTTCGAACGGGTAGTCGACAGCGAACATGATCGCGTCCGCACCGACGCTCAGGACCGCACCGGCAAGCGCGGCCGGGGAACAAACACCGCTGGTGGTGATCAAAATGTTGTCGCCGAAGTATTCCGACGGTTTACGGGCGAGGGTCCGGTGTTCCTGCCGGTCGTAGCGCGAATCAAGACGCGCGAGCTGAAACGGCAGGAACTCGCCGAGGTGGCCGAGAATGAGCGTGGCACCGGGATGCCGGTCGAAGACGCCGCCGAAAACCAGCCGGAGAGCGTGTCCGCTTGTCTCCGCTCCCCAGCTCCACAATGGACCGCGCAGTTCAGGTCGTCCCTCGAGCACCTGCCACGGCTCGGCCGGGGGAGCACCGGGGTGGAGGTAGAGCGGCACGTTCAGTTCTTCGAGCGCGGCCCACACCGGTTCGTAGCGCGGGTCATCGAGGTAGGTGCCGTTGGTGTGGTCGTTGACGAGCGCCCCGCTGAGACCGAGCGTGCCGATGGCGCGGCGGAGTTCCGTGACCGCGGCATCGGGGTCCTGGAGCGGCAACGCGGCCAGCCCGCGGAACCGGTCCGGGTGGTCGGCGATCACTTCGGCTAGGTGTTCATTGGCGATCCGGGCGTCTTTGCCGGCCCTTTCCGGATCGGTCAGGCCTTGAATGCCGGGCGCGGTCAGGGAAAGCACCTGGACGTCGATACCGTTCTTGTCCATTTCCGGCAGCCGGTAAGTCGTGTAGTCGCACAACCGGGTTCCCCAATCCTCGACCCACCGCGCGGCGGTTTCCGTCTTGGGCACGGGGTATCCGGCCTGCAGTTCGGGGAGCGCGAACGCTTCCTCCATAGCGATGAAACGCAAGGTAATGGCCTCTCCGTCGGCGGGGGTGCTCAACTGCCTTCTGCGTGCGCGCCGGTCATGTGCGCCGCCAGGTCTTCCGGATTGATGAACGACGGCGGGGGCGGCGGACCCCATTCGTAGAGCGACTGGAGGCCCTCGAACGATCGCGGCGTCCAGAGTTGGTCGTCGACGATGGCGTCCATGTCGGAGTAGTACTCGGCGAAGTTCCCGGCGGGATCCTTGAGATACCAGAAGAAATTCGACCCGATGTGGTGGCGGCCCAGCCCCCAGACGTGCCGTTCCGGATGCTCGGCGAGCATGCTCATCGCCCCGCGGCCGACATCGTCCACATCGGACACCTGCCACGACGTGTGGTGCAGGAAATTGAGCGGAGCCTGCTGCACGAGCAGGTTGTGATGATCGGTGGAACACCGCAGGAACGCGGCCCGGCCTGGAACGACGTCGCTGACCTTGAACCCGATGCCGTCGGTGAAGAACCGCTGAGTCGACTCCTGCTCGACGGTCCCGATCACGACGTGTCCCAGCGCAAGCGGCCGCACCGGCTCGGTCCGGGACAGCACCGGCGCGCGGGTATCGGCACGGTCGAGCCGCCCAGGGCCGTTGTACGGGGTGGCCGGGACGGATGCGCGTACCAGCCGCGGCGCGATGACCGCTTCGACCGCGATGTCCGCGATCGGTTCCCGGGCGTGCAGGGTTTCTGCGTCGCGCCGCACCGGAATGCCCAGCCGGTCAAGGTTCGCGGCAATGCGGCCAAGATCGTCGGCGTCATCGACCGCGACGGTCAGACCCAGCAAGCGGCGGACTCGCGACTGCTTGAGGACGAACTGCTCCCCGCCCTCGACCGTGGCGAACCGGCCCGGTGCGAGCTGCGTAAGCCCGAAATCGGCGTAGTACCCGGCGGTGCCTTCGACGTCGGGCACGCCGACGGTCAGCGACTTCAATCTGTGCAGTGCCATGGAATTGCCCCTTTCACCCGGCGACGCAGAGCTGCCGGAGCTGGCCGATACCTTCGATCTGCGTGACCACCTCGTCGCCGGGCCGCAGGTAGCGCCGTGGAGACCGCGAATGCCCGACGCCCGAGGGCGTGCCGGTGAAGATCAGGTCTCCGGGCAACAACGGGCACACCGCCGACAGTCGGGCGATCAACTCAGCGACCGAGAAGACCATCGACGACGTGCGAGCCTTCTGCACACTCTCGCCGTTGACGAGGCATTCGACCGCGAGATCGTCGGGGTCGGCCAACTCGTCCGCGGTCACCAGCACTGGCCCGGTAGGAGCGAATCCCGGAAACGACTTGCCAAGCGAAAACTGCGGGACCGGCCCCGCCGCCTGCACGACGCGTTCGGAAAAGTCTTGCCCCACAGTCAATCCCGCCACATGCAGCCAAGCGTCTTCGGCCGCCGTCTTCTCGGTGCGGCGGCCGATCACGACCACGAGTTCGGCTTCCCAGTCGACGAACTCGCTGGGCAGCCGCAGCTGGTTCTCCGGGCCGGCGAGGGAGGTAGCGAACTTCGTGAACGTGGCTGGCGACTCCGGCAGCGCAAGCCCCGCTTCCTGCGCGTGCTCCCGGTAATTCAACCCGATCGCGAAGACCTGCCGCGGCTTCGGCGAGGGACTCCCCGCCTCGCCCTCGGGCGCGGCCGGCCCGCCGGTCGTCGTGCGCCCCCACTCCGCGAACTCGGTCCAGCGCTCGAAAACCGCGAGCGGATCGGCCGGGAACCGCCCGCCGCTCGCGCCCTCGACGTCGATCACCTTGTCGTCGAGCACCAGGCACATCCGGCCCGCCCGTGTCGTCGTTTTCATTCTCCGCGTCCTTCCGCTGCTTCCTCGGCCAGTGAACACCGGGGAATCTCGATAAGTCAAATAAATCTCGAGATTCTGGCTTGTGTGCGTAATCAGGTACGATCTGCGACATGACTGGTGCTCGCAGCACGACCCGCGTCGAGGACGTCTACCTGCGTCTTCGCGCCGACATCCTCAACGGCCGACACGAGCCCGGATCGCGGCTGCGCGTGGAAGCGCTCAAGGGTGACTACGACGCCAGCAGCGGCGTCCTGCGGGAAGCGCTTCCCCGTCTCGTCGGCCAGGGCCTTGCGACTTTCGCGCCGCAGCAGGGGTTCCGGGTCATCGATGTCTCCCCCGACACCCTGCAAGACCTCACCGAAGCGCGCGTGGTCGTCGAAACGCACGTAGTCCGCGAATCCCTCGCGCACGGCAGCATCGAATGGGAGTCCGACCTGCTCGCGGCCCACCACAATCTCGCCCGCACCACGTTCGCCGACGAGTCAGACGCGATCAACGAACGGTGGCTGGCCGCACATGCCCGGTTCCACGAGGTCCTGCTGGAGGGCTGCCTCAACCAGCACCTGCGCGCGGTGGCGACGCAACTGCGCGAATCCGCCGAGGTCTACCGATGCTGGGCCCGCACCTCGAGCGAGGGTAGCCACCGGGACGTCGCCGCGGAACACCGGCTGATCTGCGACCGCGCGATCGAACGAGACATCCCCGGCACGGTCGAAGCGCTGCGGGACCACATCGAGCTGACTACGAAGCTGCTGCTCGACGAGTATCGGAGCCGGGAAGACGAATAGCCGGGGTATTGGTGCCCATGCCTCAAGTTTTGCCACCACGCGCGGCTGGCGTCCAAGACTGGTTCGCTATCCGTCGATAACCTGACGGCATCGTTGAGCCCGGCGTCCATGCTTCGTCAGGAAACGTCGCTGCTCCGCCGCCGCGTCCAAGTCCTCCGGGCTGTCGCCGCCGAACCCGCCGTGCGGCATCGCCTCGAACACGTGCAGTTCGGCCGCTACGCCCGCCGCGCGTAGTTTGCGATGCATCCGGACCGTGTTCGACAGGAACAAATCGCGAGTGCCGCTCCGGAGAAAGGTGGGCGGGAAACCGGAAACGTCGCCGAAGATCGGGGACAGGTACGGATCCCGCAGGTCAGCGCCCGCTGCGTAGAGCGTGTTCGTCGGAGCCAAACTACGGAGGACGTTGTCGACGCCGTTGAAGGTCTGAAAGGTGTCGCCGGATTCGGTCAGGTCAATCTGCGGCGTGTTGAGCACCAGTGCCGCCGGCATCGGTAACCCGGCATCCCTGGCGCACAACAGAAGCGCGGCAGCGATATTCCCGCCGGCCGAGTCGCCGCCGACAAACACCTGCGACGGAGCACGCTCATCGAGCGCGCGCCGGTCACCGACATCGCATCATTCAAAGCAGCCGGATGCGGATGCCGCGGCGGCAATCGATAGTCGACGCCCCACACGAGCATGCCCATCGACAGTGCGGTCCGGGCAGTCGTCGCACGGCACGCGTCCCCGCCGCCGACCAAGAGACCGCCGGGATGCAGCCACAGGAAGACGGCCTCGTCGTCAACCCCGTGCGGCCTCGCCGTGTACCCGACAGCGTTACCGGCCTCGAAGCCCTCGACGCTCACCGGCATCTCGGAAATCGGAAACCGCTGTGCCGTCGACTGATTGGCCTGGGCGGCCAGCGCGAGCCAGCCGTCGATGTCGTCGGCGGCCGGATATGCCAGCTCGCCAACATCGAAAGCGAGCCAAGCCCGAGCCTGCTCGCTGACGGTGGACGGCGCGGGAAACGCGCGCTCGCTCATTGGCTCTCCCTCGGCCGGCTGCTACTATCTTAACTAACTAAATTTAGACACGCAAGAAAGTGGTGCGGATGCCCAGAACCAGCGAACGCGGCGGCCCTCAGACGCGCGCCCGGATCCTGGAGGTCGCGAACCGGCTGTTCCTCGAGCGCGGATACGAAGCCGTCACGGTCGCCGAGGTCGCGCGTGAGGCCGGGGTTTCCAGCGTGACCGTCTTCAACCACTTCGCGCGCAAGGAAGACCTCTTCCTGGACCGAGCGGCCGACGCAGCCGACCTGCTGCGCGCGGCTGTCCGCGACCACGCGCCGGGCATCGATGTCCTAACCTCGTTGCAGGACATGACTTTCCGCCTCAGCGACGAACGCGCACCACTCTCCGGGCTCAGTGCCCACGCGATACCGTTCTTCCGGACAGTCGCCGGTTCGCCCGCGTTGATCGCCCGCGCACGAGCCATCGGCTCCGAACTCCAGTCGGCGCTGGCCGAGGAGCTAACCCAAGACCCCGCCTTCGACGGCGACGGGGGCTTGCTCGCGGCGTTCTTCATCGCTGGCTACAGCGCGGTGCTGGTGGAAACTGTCAGCCGCCGCATCGATGGCGAGCCGGACGAGGCCGTGGCGAAGGACCACCGGGATCGTCTCGGACGCCTGTTCACGGCGTTGCGCGACGGCGTCGTGGCGCGCTGACGATCAGGACAATCGCCGCGGCGACGGTGCAGATCGCGAGCGCGGTGCCGGGGGCCGTGGTTTCCGTCGCCGCGCCGAGGAGACCCGAGCCAGCGGCGGCTCCGAGATTGACCGCGGTGTTGATCCAACTGCTCGCTTCGGTCCGCACACTGGGATCAGTGCGCGCGTCAGCCGCGAGGTAGCCGACGATGAGCAGGGGAGCGATAAACCCGCCCGCCACCCCGATGCCGACGATGAGCACCGGTGTGGACCCGATGAGCCCGGCGGTCGCGCTGACGCCGATCAGCGCCGCTCCGAGGACGAGCAACTGTCGTTCGACCGACGTGCGCAGATTCAGCCGGCCGTACAGCAGCCCGCCGAGCGCGCTGGCTCCGGCGAACAGGGCCAAGACGATGCCGGGGAGAACCGTGGATCCCTCGGCTGTCCCAATAGCTGGTGCCTCGATCTCGACCGCGCCGAGGATGATTCCCGGGGCCATGATGGCGACGACAACAGGGAGAAATCCGGGCGACCGCAAAGGTTTAGGCGTGTTCGCGGTTGTTTTCGCACGGTGTCCTCGCTGCTGCCGGGACAGCGGACTGAGCACGAAAAGGCCAGTGCCCGCGGCGACGGACCCGGCCGAGACGTAAAGCGCCAGCATCGGATCCGCGAGCGCGGCGAGTACCGCGGTAGCCAAGGGGCCGACTGCGAAAATCAACTCCTCGGCGACCGCGTCCAGGCTCAATCCGCGAGTACGCAGCGGTCCGCTGGCGAGCACTGCCGACCACACGACGCGCATCGTGGATCCAAACGGCGGAACCGACAATCCCGCGACTGCGCCGAGGCACAGCAGGAAAGGCAACGGCGCACCGGGATTCGCGGCGAACACGGCGAGCACCATCGTGTGGACCGCGCCCAGCGCGGCCAAGACGGCTGTCTGGCCGAATCGGTCGATGGCTCGCGCTCGCCATGGCGTCGCGACGACATTGGCGATTCCCAGCACAGCCGTAACGGCTCCGGCCGCGGCGAACGACCCGCTGCTGGATTCGAGGAGCAACACGAGCGCGAGCCCCGACATCGCCAGCGACGATCGGCCAAGGATGCTCGGCAGGAAGGAGCGCACTGCCTGCGGTTGGCGCAGCGCGGCCCAATAAGAAGGTTGTTCAGTTGACACGTCGTTCTCCAGTGCACAGCGCGAGTCGAGGCGCGCGAGGCCAACGGGTTGCCGCGCCGGAAAACGGCGCGCTGAGACCCGCCCGGGCCGGTGCTGGATCTGCGAGGGGCGGGTCGCAGGACCGTCAGCTGAAGAGAACGATGAACTGGAACATCGACGTCACCGTATCAGGGACAGCTCGGGTGGCAGTCAGTTTTTGGGGCGGGTGCCGGTTGCTGGGCTGGCTCCTGGCGAGATAAGTCCACAAAGGACTCAGGCCCGGCGAACCCGTCCGTCCGTGACGCCGGACCCCCGTAGGGCCAGGCCGGTTAGCTCGGCTCGGCAAGGCGCTGCGGATCGTCTGAGCTGTCAACCGGACCTGCGCCACCACATCGAGCAGCCACACCCTCGGCAACCGACATTTCGGACGCGATGGACCGGCCAGTGGTGTGCGCCCGATGAACAACAGCTCTCTCTGGATCGGTTACGCAACTCGGTGGCACCCACCCGCCGTACTCACTCAAGTGGGTGACCTGCGACGGGGTTGACTGCGGTTCTCCGCCGCTCCGGTGGCCCAGTCGAGTCACCTGGTCGTGTCTGGTTTCGAAACCGTGAACAACAGTAGGTAATCTTCCGTAACGGGTGCGGGGAGCCGCCTCCAACCCACGGTTTGCCGGAGGGCTTCGTTGATCAAGCTCATGTTCGCCGACGACGAGGAACTAGTTCGGTCGGGGCTGCGCGCCATGATGTCCGGGGCGTCGGACATCGAGATCGTGGGCGAGGCAAGCGACGGCAGATCGGCGGTCGAGGTCGCCCGTCGCTATCACCCCGACGTCGCGCTGCTCGACATCAAGATGCGCGCCCCTGACGACGGCATTCGCGCACTTCGGGCCATTCTCGCGCTGCCCGATCCGCCGACTGTCGCCATGCTCACCACCTTCGACATCGACGAGTACGTCAGCCTCGCGCTGCGGCTCGGCGCCAACGGTTTCCTGCTGAAGGACATCGACCCGGCGGCGTTGCTGCGCGCGGTGCGCGACCTGGCCAAGGGCGGTGCCGTCCTCGATCCGGGCGTGGCCGTCCGCATGGTGCAGAGCCACCGTGACGAGCAGCGGGCCGCGCAGCCGGCGCGCAAGCTCCTGGCCTCGCTGTCCGAACGCGAACGCGAGGTCGTCGCGCTGATCGGGCAGGGGCTGTCGAACGCCGAGATCGGCGGGCGGCTGCACCTGTCCGAGGCGACGGTGAAGGGGTACGTCTCGGCCGTGCTGTCGAAGATCGGCGCGGCCAACCGGGTGCAGGCCGCGCTCCTGGCCTACCGCGGCGGGCTCCTCGACCAGTAGAACCAGCAGATGCTGCTGATCGCGCTCGAGTTCCTGGGGCTGGTGGCGTTCGCGGCGTCCGGGGCGCTGGCCGCGGTCCGGGCGCGGCTGGACGTGTTCGGCGTCGTCGTGGTCGGACTGACCACGGCGCTCGGCGGCGGCATCATCCGCGACGTGCTCCTCGGCATCCATCCGCCGACGTCCCTGCGCAACTGGCCGTACCTGGCCGTTTGCGCGGCGACGGCGCTGGTCGTGTTCGCCTTCCACCCGCAGGTCGCCCGGCTGCGGCACGCGGTGCTGCTCGCGGACGCGGTCGGGCTCGGCGTGTTCGCCACGGCCGGGACGACGCTGGCGCTCAACGCGGGCGCGACCGGGTACGCCGCGTGCCTGATCGGCATGACCAGCGGCATCGGCGGCGGCGCGGTCCGCGACCTGCTGCTGCGGGAGATCCCGCTCGTGCTCCGCAAGGAGATCTACGCGATGGCCGCGCTGACCGGCGCGGTCTGCGTCTGGGCGGGACACGCGCTGAGCCTCCCGTCGGGAGTGGTCACGACCTTCTCGGCGATGGTCGTGGTCGCGATCCGCGTGCTCGCGCTTTGGCGGCACTGGAACGCTCCGGTCGCGCGGCCGCCGGAAGAGCGCTCGTTGTGATGTCAGCTGCAGATGTGGATGTGCTTCCCGCCGACGCAGGTGCGCACGTGCGGGTGCGGAATGTGCGGTACGTGCACGCCCGAGTCGTCGGGCAGAGGTATGTCGGTGGTGCCGGACCCGGTTCCGGTGTCGACGGGATCGTCGGAGGGGAGCGAGTACGTCGGCGTCGAGGTGGGCGTGTCCTGGGTCGTAGGCAGTTCAGACGCCGGAGCTGGGCTGTAAGCAGGTGCCGAAGTCGTCGTGAGCGGGACCGTTGCGGAGGAGGGCGCGGCCGGTCCGGCGTCCTTGCTGCTGCACGCGTTGCCGATCATCCCGATGACGGCGAGTACAAAGATTCCCGCCAGCCAGCCGGGGCCGAGCCTCTTCCGATGGGCCATCAGCGCTCCTCGTTCTCAAAGTTCAGCTGATGGTCGCGACCGCCGTTCCGCCTGTTACGCGCCGCGCTCCGAGGAAATGCTCTTTGTGTGTTCTGCGTGTGTTCTTAGGCGGGTCTCAGCACTCTGCGTAAGACTGACGCCATGCGCATCCTCGTAGTGGACGACGACCGTGCCGTCCGTGAATCGCTCCGGCGGTCTTTGGAGTTCAACGGCTACACCGTGGAGCTCGCGAGCGATGGTGCGCAGGCCTTGGAGACGATCTTGGCCAACCGTCCGGACGCGATGGTTCTCGACGTCATGATGCCGCGCCTCGACGGGCTCGAAGTAGCCCGCCGCCTTCGCAGCACCGGCGATGACCTGCCGATTCTCGTCCTGACCGCCCGCGACACCGTCTCCGACCGGGTCTCCGGCCTCGATGCTGGCGCCGACGACTACCTGCCCAAGCCGTTCGCCCTGGAGGAACTGCTCGCCCGGTTGCGCGCACTGCTGCGCCGCGCCGCGCCGGACGGTCAGCAGGGCGAGACGTCGGAGGCGCTGTCGTTCGCCGACTTGACGCTCGACCCGGGCACTCGCGAGGTCCGCCGCGGCGGTCGCGAGATCAGTCTCACCCGCACCGAGTTCGCGCTGCTCGAGCTGTTCCTCTCGTACCCCAAGCACGTGCTGACCCGCGGAAGGATCCTGGAGGAAGTATGGGGTTACGACTTCCCGACGTCGGGCAACGCGCTGGAGGTCTACGTCGGTTATTTGCGCCGCAAGACGGAGGCGGACAACGAACCGAGGCTGATCCACACGGTGCGTGGAGTGGGGTACGTCCTTCGCGAGACTCCGCCGTGACCGACCGCCCGGCGGGCGAGCAGGCCGCGCCGGCGGGGGAGGTCCCCGATCCGCGGGGCACCCGGTGGAGCACCCGCCGGTTCTCGCTGCGCGGCCGCGTCACCTTGCTCGCCGCCGCGTGTGTGGCAGGTGCGGTGGCGCTCGTTTCCCTGTGCGCGTACCTGGTGGTGCGCAACAACCTCCTCAGCCAGCTCGACGACAACCTGCTTGCCCGCGCACATGCCGCGGCGAACTCGCCGCAGGTGCCGACCGACCAGCTGCGCGAGGTGCCGGGAGCCTTGCTGGCCAGCGCTGACCTGCAGATCGGCCAGCTGAACGGCGTCACCGGCGACCTGATCTATCCGCAGCCGGGCACCCGGCCGCCGGTAGGCCCGGCCGAGATGCGTGTCGCGACTGGGCTGCTGCCCCAGTCGCTGCGCACCGACGCGACCACTGGCATGCGGGTGGTCGCGGTGCCGCTCGGGCACGGGCAGGCGATCGTGCTGGCGCAGTCGATGGCTCCGACGATGCGCGCGCTGAACCAGCTGTCCGTGGTGCTGTTCCTGGTCGGCGGCGCCGGGATCGTGGTGGCCGCGGGCGCGGGCACAGCGGTCGCGCGCGCCGGACTGCGCCCGGTCGACCGGCTGACGTCGGCCGCCGAGCGGGTGGCCGCGACCGGCGACCTGCGTCCGATCCCGGTGAGCGGCGACGACGAACTCGCCCGGCTCACGCACAGTTTCAACATCATGCTCGGCACCGTCGCGGACTCGCAGGAACGGCAGCGGCAACTGGTCGCCGACGCCGGGCACGAGCTGCGCACGCCGCTCACTTCCATGCGCACCAACCTGGAACTGCTGTTGTCGGCCGACCGTCCGGGCGCGCCGTCGCTGCCGGCGGAGGACCGCACCGACATCGAGGCCGACATCCGCGGCCAGCTCGACGAGCTGACCCAGCTCATCGGCGACCTCGTGGAGCTGGCGCGGCAGGACGAGCCGCGTGAGCAGGCCGAACGCGTCGACCTGATGGACGTGGTCGAGCGCGCCCTCGACCGGGCGCGCCGCCGGGCGGGTGAGATCGAGTTCGAGGTCGCGCTGCAGCCGTGGGTGCTCACCGGCGACAACAGCTCGCTCGAGCGAGCGGTGCTGAACCTGCTCGACAATGCGGTGAAGTTTTCGCCGCAGGGTTCGCGCGTTCGGGTCACGCTGCGTCCGCTCGGCGACGGCACCGCGGTGGTCGAGGTCGCGGACTCCGGGCCCGGCATCGCCGAGGAGGACCTGCCCAAGGTGTTCGACCGTTTCTACCGCTCGTCGGAGGCGCGCACCCTGCCCGGATCCGGCCTCGGACTGGCGATCGTGAAGCACGCGGCCGAACGGCACGGCGGCACGGTGTACGCCAACCGGGCACCGGAAGGCGGGGCTTTGCTCACGATTCGGCTACCAGGGGCGCCGGTCGCCTGAATTGGTGGCCACGCTTGGCGGTCGCCCGGCAGGGGGACGCTCGATCTGCACGTCGCGCACGCCTGATGTTGAATCGTGTAGGATTTTGTGTAGTTGAATGGGTGTGCTTGGGGAGTGGCGGTGCTCGCGCGGCAGCGACAGGCGGTGATCCTCGAGGAAGCACGCCGGACCGGTGCGGTCCGGGTCAGTGACCTCGTCGCGAGGCTCGGCGTCTCCGATATGACGGTCCGCCGCGACCTCGACGTGCTCGCGGGCCGCGGCCTGGTCGAGAAGGTCTACGGCGGCGCGACCTCTCTGGTCGGCAAGAGCACCGACGAACCGGGGTTCGAGGCGAAGTCGGTGCGCCAGCGCGCGCAGAAGGAAGCCATCGCCGAACTGGCCGCCACCCTCGTCAAGCCGGGCACCGCGATCGGCCTGTCCGCGGGCACCACCACCTGGACGCTCGCGCACGCGCTCGACGGCATCGAGGGCCTCACCATCGTCACCAACTCGATCCACGTCGCCGACGTGCTGCGCAGCGCCGCCCAGCCGGACCGCACGGTGGTCCTCACCGGCGGGGTGCGGACTCCCTCGGACGCGCTGGTCGGCCCGGTCGCCGTGCAGAGCCTGCGCACGCTGCACCTCGACCTGGTGTTCCTCGGCGTGCACGGGATGGCGGTGGGGCCCGGGTTCACCACCCCGAACCTCACCGAAAGCGAGACCGACCGCGCGCTGGTGGAGGCCGGACGGCGGCTGGTGGTGCTCGCCGACCACACGAAGTGGGGCACGGTCGGCATTTCCACGATCGCGGACCTGGAGGAAGCCCAGGTCGTGGTGACCGACGACGGATTGGACGACCGCGCGCGGGAAGCCCTCGCGGAGCGGGTCGGAGAACTCATGATCGCCGAAACGGCGGAGAACCTCGAGGCAGAAGAAGCGTGAAACGCACTGTGCGGCACCTGGCCGACGGCCGGGAGATCATCTATTTCGACCACACCGACGCCCACGAGCGGCTCGCCGCGGACACCCGGGACCTGCCGCCGGTCGCGGCGGCCTCGGAGATCCGCCGCGATCCGCTGACCGGCGAATGGGTCGCGATGGCGGCACACCGCCAGACGCGCACGTACAAGCCTCCCGCCGACCTTTGCCCGCTCTGCCCCACCCGGCCGGGCAAGCCGAGCGAAATCCCCGAAGCCGACTACGACGTCGTCGTGTTCGAGAACCGGTTCCCGTCGTTCTCGCAGCAGGCCACCGGAGATCCGTCCACTGTGGACGGCTTGGGCCTGGTGCCGACCGCGCCGGGCCTCGGCCGCTGCGAGGTCGTGTGCTTCACCAGCGACCACGACGGCGCGTTTTCGCGGCTGACTCCGGAACAGGTGCGCCTCGTGGTGGACGCCTGGGCCGACCGCACCGCCGCGCTCGCGCAGACGCCTGGCGTGGAACAGGTCTTCCCGTTCGAGAACCGCGGCGAGGAAATCGGCGTCACGCTCTCGCATCCGCACGGCCAGATCTACGGCTATCCGTTCGTCACGCCTAAGACCGAGCGGATGCTGGCGGTCGCGCGGGAACACGGCGGGTCCGTGCTCGGCGACGTGCTGGCGGCGGAACAGAAATCGGGCGAGCGCGTGATCGCCACTGGCGAGCACTGGACGGCTTTCGTGCCGCCGGCCGCGCGCTGGCCGGTGCACATCCAGATCGTGCCGCACCGGCAGGTCCCGGACCTCCCGGCGCTCACCGACGCCGAGCGCGACGACTTTTCCCGCGTGTACCTGGACGTGCTGCGCCGATGCGACGCGTTGTACGACCGGCCGCTGCCCTACATCGCGGGCTGGCACCAGGCACCGGTGCGGCGGGACCGGGAGCTGTCGTGGCTGCACTTGGAGCTGTTCTCGGTGCTGCGGGCCAAGGACAAGCTGAAGTATCTGGCCGGATCCGAGTCGGGCATGGCGGTCTGGATCAACGACGCCACCCCGGAACAGATCGCGGAGCGGCTTCGCGCGGCAGGCTGACCGGAAGTCACGGCATACTCATCTACGAAACACAGGTTCGACTCAGGAACCTCTCAGGCCCAGCCGCTTAGGTGAGGACATGACCGAGAACGACCCCCACGCGCCCGACTCCGCGGCGGGTCGCCAGGACTCGGGCGCCCAGCCGGGCGCCGAAGGCCAGGCGGCCTGGCAGCAGACCCCGGCTCAGCCAGCGAGCCAATCCCCGTCAGCCGATCCGGCGGGCGGCGACGCGGGTCAGTCGACTCCAGGCGCGACCGGCACGACTGCCGCGTACGGTTCGGCCGCTGAGGCGTCGGCGGGGATGTCCGGCTCCAGCACGGCCAGCGGCGACACTTCTGGCGCGTACGGCGCGCCTGCGGGCCCGTACGGCGCCGCCCCTGCTGGCGGCACGGCATACGGGACTGCTCCTTCTGGGACTACGCCGTCCGGCGAGGCGGTGTACGGCACTGCTCCGACCGGTGGCACGCCGAATCCGTGGTCAGCCCAGGGCGCGGCGGCCCCGCCCGCTGGTGCGCCCCAAAGCGGACAGTTCCCCGGCGCGCAGCAGGCCACGGCGGGCCAGCCGTACGGCAGCCAATACCCCGGCGGACCGCACACTTCGCCCGCCGGAGGCCCGGCTAATCCTTACGGCGCACCGGGAACCTCGGTGTACGGCGTCCCCGCGCAGCGCGAGAAGAAGGGTTCGGCGGGCAAGCTCCTCGCGAGCGTCGCCGCCATCTCGCTCGTGATCGGCGGCGTGGCGGGCGGGACCGTCGGATACCTCACCGGCGGGTCCGGTTCGTCGGTGAGCGCGCTCGACGCGCCGAAACCCGCGCAGCAGACCGGCAACGTGCCCTCCGGCTCGGTCGAATCGGTGGCGCAGAAGCTGTCGCCGAGCGTGGTCGAACTGCAGGTGTCCGGCCAAACCGCGGCGGGCGAGGGCTCCGGCTTCGTGCTCAGCAGCGACGGCTACATCCTCACCAACAACCACGTCGTCCAGGTCGCCGCGAACGGCGGCCAGATCCAGGCCGTGTTCCAGGACGGCAAGAAGGCCGCGGCGAAGGTCGTCGGCCGGGACCCGACCACGGACATCGCCGTGGTGAAGGTGTCCGGTGTCGGCAACCTGACTCCGGTCGAGCTGGGCCGGTCCGACGACCTGCGGGTCGGGCAGCAGGTCGTGGCCATCGGCTCGCCCTACGAGCTGACCGGCACGGTCACCTCGGGCATCGTCAGCTCGCTGCACCGCCCGGTGCAGGCAGGCGGCGACGAGACCGACCAGACCACGGTGATGGACGCGATCCAGACCGACGCCGCGATCAACCCCGGCAACTCGGGCGGTCCGCTGTCGAACATGAGCGGCCAGGTCATCGGCATCAACTCGGCCATCTACAGCCCGAACTCGGGCCGCGGCCAGGGCAGCGGGAGCGAGGGCGGCAACGTCGGCATCGGGTTCGCCATCCCGATCGACCAGGCGCGCCGCACCGCGCAGGACATCATCAAGACCGGGCACGCGACCCAGACGTTCATCGGCGCGAAGGTCACCGACGCGCCACAGGGCGGAGCCCAGCTCGGCGACATCACGCCGGGCAGCCCGGCGGAGAAGGCCGGCTTGAAGTCCGGCGACGTGGTGACCAAGATCGACGACCGCGTCATCGACAGCGCCAACACGCTCGTCGCCGCGATTCGCACGCGCGCCCCGAACGACCAGGTGACCTTCACTCTCGCCGGCGGGCGCACCGTGCAGGTCACCTTGGGCGGGCAGGCGGTACCGGCCAACTAGATCGCTCGGCCGCCGTGGCGCGGCCGAGACCAGCCACGGCTCGACCCCCCTATCCGCGCAGGGGCCGAACCTTTGCAGGCCGCGCGCGACCGGAGCATCCGAGCCGGTCGCGCGTGGCCGTTTTTTAGCGACCAACGCCGGAAAAACCGGCTCGCGCACGAAAACACGAAGAGGCTCTCCGTGCCGCCTCCGACTCGGCACGGAGAGCCTCTCCGCGTGCGGTGAGGTGCCCACGCGCACGCTCACCGAAACGCCGAATCTGCGGGAAAATTCCGGTACCGGAAGAAAACCCAGGTCAACTACGTGCGCGCGCCCGAATTTTCCGCGCCGCACGAGACCGGACCTGGACAATCCGGACGATCGCCGCGACCAGGACCGCACTCCACACCACCGCGAGCGTCGCCGCCAGCCCCAGCCACGTGTTCCCGTCGTGCAGCCCGGGTTTCGGCGGCACGCCATAAGAACGCCACAGCAGCGGGAACGCCACGAAACCCAGTACCACCGTCAGCACCGCGCCAACCTGCACCGGTGCCCGCCACGGCCGCGGCAGAACTCGAGCGAGCAGCAGGCCGACCATGCCCGCGATCGGAGCGAACACCGCGTCGTTGACGACCGGACCGCCGCCGATCCACAGCAACGTCGTGAAGCTGTCCGGCCACGCCGGTGCCGCATAGTCGAGGAACAGCACGATCCCGTACGCCAACGCCGCCAATCCGGGCAGCGCCAGCACAATCCGCGCGGTCTTCACAGCACCTCCAGCTTCGCGACCCACTTCGTCTGCAGCACGCCAGGACGGCTGGGCGCGATCACGCGGCAGGGATAGCCGTGGTCGAGGTTCAGCACCTCGCCGTTCAGCTCCAGCGCCAGCAACGTGAGCGGGTCGGCCGTGTGCTCGCCGGGCAGCACGCTGACGCCGTACAGTCCGGTCTTCTCCAGCGACGACACGCGTACGTCGACGCCCGGCGAACTGCCGGTCGCGCGCAGCAGATCCGGAAACGAGATGCCGCGCCACGTAGCCATTTGACTCCAGCCCTCGACGCACGCGATCGGCAAGTCCACAGTGGTCTGCGGCAGTGCCCGCAGTTCGGCCAGCGTGAACTGCCGCGTCCCCGCCGGAGTCACCACGGACAACCGCCATCCGGGATTCCGTGCGGTCCGTGTTACCTGCGCTGCCACGGCCGTGCGGTTGACCGGCAACTTCTGCGAGCCCTTGTCCGATCGCCACGACAACCCGGACACGTTCCGCAGCGCGGGAACCGTTGCTCCAGCAGTGGCCAGCACGGCGACTCCAGTCGCGATCCCAGTAGTGGCCAGAAATCCTCGCCGCGACAACCCCGGACCAGACGGCTCGACCGGCGCACGCTCCCGCGTCAGCGCCCGCCGGAGCACTGGGAGCTTCACCGCGACGTGCACGAGGATCGAGCCGATCGCCACCCATGCGACCGCGTAGTGCACCTGCGGAAAGTAGAAGTTCCACGGGTAGTTTTGCGCGACGTTCAGCAAACCCGAACTCAGCTCGAAGAACGCCGCCCCGGAGAGGACGAGGATCGACAGCCGCTCCACCGCATGCGGTACCGAGCGCACCAGCGGACGCTCGAACAGCTTCGGGTAGACGCTCCACAGTTTGGCCAGCAGCAACGGAATCGCCGCGATCCCGGACACTACATGCGCGCCCTGCGTCACCCGGTACAGCCAGATCGGCCGGCTGGGCCAGAAGAACCACTCCGGCGGATGCTGGATCAAATGGCTCAACAGGCCGGTGACGAAGCAGATCAGGAACGCGAGCCCGAGCATGCTGCCGACCCGGGCCGTCACGCGCTCGCCGTGCGCGCCGCCTTTGAACTGCTCCGCCTTCGGAACCCGGCGATCGACGGCGCGGGCCCGTTCACCGATCTTGGCCTGTGCCGCGGTGACCCGAACATCGAGCCCGCGCCATGCGGCCGCTAGCCGCCGGCGTTTCACGTGCGTGCCAGCTTCGCGAACCAGCGATGCCCGCGGCTGGTCGTCCACACCACTCGGAACCCAGTCCGTACCGCGATTTCCGCGATGGCGTCGATTCCGACCCACGCCCAGGTGAACCATCGTCCACCGGCGGGATCCGGTCGCAGACGGACGTGGTCCCGGCGCACGCCGTGGCCCGGTTCCTCCAGTTCCACGAGCACGTCACCGTCTGGCGTGAGCAACTCGCGCACCCGCCGCAGCAGCGCATCGGGATCGCCACCGATACCGATGTTGCCGTCGGCTAGCAACACGTGATTCCACCGTCCTTCGCCGGGTAAGCGAGCGAAAACGTCGCGCTGCAACGCAATCGCCCCGCGCCGCCGCGTCAGCCGCACCGCGACCGGCGAACTGTCCACGCCAAGGGTCGCCACGCCTCGGCGCGTCAATGCAGCGGTCAGCCGACCAGGTCCGCAACCGACGTCGAGCGTCACACCTTCGCAGGCGTCCAGCAGCACCGCGTCGCCCGCGTCGCAACCGTCCGCCCAACGGCCGACCGGAAGCTCGACGCGGTCCCCGTTCGCAAGCTCCAGCCAGCAGTGATGGCCAAGCAACCCGCGGTCGAATTCCCGGCCAGTCGCGAGTTTCACGCCACCACCCCCACCGCGTCCACGGCGGTAGCGAACCTGCCGTCGGGCCGAATCGCGGCCACCCGCAGCGCGTCCGCCATGGTGTCCACATCGGACAACGTCGGCAGCTTGTCAACGCGGAGACCGGCATCCGACAACGCCGCTCGCGTGCGGAACCCGGTGTCCGGACGCGACATCGGAACCCCGGCGAGCACCTGCGCCTGCCTCGGATCAGCAAGCCCAAGCCCCCACCAGCCGCCGTCTTCAGCGTCGCCCAGCACCGCGCGGCTGGCCCCGGCGACGACCGGTTCGATCGCCGACGCGAGCAACTCAGGGGAGACCTGCGGTGTGTCCATGCCGATCTGTAGCGCGGGCAAACCGGCATGCACCGCAGCAGTATCGGCGTGCGCGTTGGCCAACCGGGTGCCGAAATCCCAGCCCCGCTGCGCGATCACGGTCGCCCTCCGCAACGCCCGACCGATTTCGCTACCCCGCGCTGCCTCGGCGAGGTCGCCCGTCATCGCCACCACGGTGAGCGCGCCGTCTGTGGCGAACGCGGCGTCCAACGTGTCCAGCAGTGCGGACGCGGCGATCTCCGCTGCCTGTTCTGCCGTCGCGGGCGGACACAACCGGGTCTTCGCGAACCCCGGCACCGGGGCTTTCGCAACCACAAGCAGGCAGAAGGTCATCGGGCCAACACCCGCCCGAAGTCCCGCACCGCCCGCAAGGTGCCGCGTACCGAACCGGACACCTTCGATTTCGTGCCCTGCGCGCGTTCCCGGTAAGCGACGTCGAACTCCTGGACCACCCAGCCCGCGCGCTGTGCCTTGACCAACAGCTCAAGCGGATAGCCGAACGCCCTGTCCGCAACGCCGAGCGCCAGCAACTCCCGGCGACGCACTGCCCGCAACGGCGCGATGTCCCGCACCGGCAGCCCACGGGACCGCAAGAGCAGTGACAGAACGGCATTGCCTGCTCTTGCGTGCCATGGCCAAGCCGCCCGCGACACCGGCACCCGCCGTCCGACCGCGAGATCAGCGCCGTCCACGACCGCGGCGACGAGGCGCGGCAATTCGGCCAGATCGAGCGATCCGTCTGCATCCGCGAAACAGACGACGTCAGCGGTCGAGTTTTCCAGCCCGGTATGGACGGCGGCACCGTACCCGCGCCGCGGCTCGTCGACGACTTTCGCGCCGTGCGCAGCCGCGACGCCGGGGGAACCGTCACGCGACCCGTTGTCCACGACGATCGCTCGATAACCCGGCGGCAGACTGGCGAGCACGCCGGGCAGCGCGCCCGCCTCGTCGAGGCAGGGGAGGACGACGTCCACTCCGAATTCATTCACGAGGCGTACGGTAAGTCTGGATAGGACAGTGCAGAACCCTTGCGGTGCTTACCAATTCCTGACGTTGGGCAAGATCTTACCGACTTCTCACGGATCCGCGGGAAACCTGCCGGACCGCCGTCAGCGGGGTTATCGTGACCGGCGATGAGCGAGTCGACGAAGGCCGCCCGGCTCGCCGAGCCGCCGCCCCCGGTTCCCGTCCGTCCCCGGTTCCGCGCTGATCTCGTGACGGTCGGCGTCACCCTCGTGGTGATCGCCGCCGCGACCGCGGTTGGCGTGTACTACAACCGGCCAGGTTCGGGCGTGGTGATCTACGCGTTCGCGCCGCCGTTGTTCGCGCATTGGCTGCCGCACGTCGGCCCAGGCTCGGTGTTCGCCGTGCTGATCGCCGCCGGTGTCGTCCTGTACGGCCCGACCCTGGCCGCCCGGCTCCGATGGCGACGCGCCCTGGCCGCGGGCTATCTGGCGTCCCTCGCCTGGATCTTTTCGCTCGCCATGGTGGACGGCTGGACGCGCGGCTTCACCGGCCGGCTCACCACGCCGCAGGAGTACCTGCACGAAGTCCCCGGCATTACGGACATCCCGCGATTCCTCCGCGAATTCTCCTCGCGCATCCTCGATTTCCAGCCGAACTCGTGGACCACTCACGTATCCGGCCACCCGCCAGGTGCGACCCTCGTCTTCGTCTGGCTCGACCGGCTCGGCCTCCGCAGCGGTGCCTGGGCGTCGACCGCCGTGGTGCTGGTGGCCGCTTTGGTCGCCGTCGCGGTGCCAGCGACGATCGCCCTGCTCGGCCGTCCCGACGCAGCCCGCGCGGCGCTGCCGTTCGCCGTGCTCAGCCCCGGCGCGGTGTGGCTGGGTGTGTCCGCTGACGGCCTCTTCGCCGGTGTGACCGCGACCGGTATCGCGCTGCTCGCCCTCGCATCAGTCGGCTTCCGAGAACGCCGCGGCTACGCCTGGCCTACGGCGCTGGCCGCCGGGATTCTCATCGGATTCGGCATCTTCCTCTCCTACGGCCTTGTCCTGCTTGGCTTGGTCGCGCTGGCCGTCGCCTTGCTCGGCAGACAATGGCGGGCTGCGGCAGCCGCTGTCCTCGGCGCCTTGGCCGTGGTCGCCGTGTTCGCGCTCGCCGGATTCTGGTGGTTCGACGGCTACCACCTCGTGGTCGAGCGCTACTACCAGGGCGTCGCGGTAGTGCGGCCGTATTCCTACTGGGTGTGGGCTGACCTGGCCGCGGTGGCGGTCGCGGGTGGGCCAGCTGTGGTCGCGGCGGCCCGCCGAGGGGTGGCATCGGCGGTCTTCTTGCCGTCTCGTCGAACGATCCTGCGCGATCCGGTCCTGCTGATCGTGCTCGCGGCCGTGCTCACGATCGTGTTCGCCGATTCGTCCGGCCTGTCGAAGGCTGAGGTAGAACGGATCTGGCTACCGTTCGGCGCGTGGCTGATCCCGGCCACGGCGCTGCTTCCGGCGGGCCACCGCCGCTGGTGGCTGGCCGGACAGGCGGTGGTCGCGCTCGCGGTCAACCACCTGCTGCTGACGAACTGGTGAGGTGAGGCATGGAAGACCAAGCGGGTCGCGTGCTCGTGGTCGACGACGACGAGACCGTGCGCGATGTCGTCCGCCGCTACCTCGAAACCGCCGGTTTCACCGTCGACCTGGCCGGCGACGGCACGGCGGCGCTCGCCCGGTTCGCCGAACGCGTACCGGACCTGGTGGTCCTCGACGTGATGATGCCCGGCCTCAACGGCCTGGAGGTGTGCCGGCGACTGCGGCAGACGAGCCAGGTGCCGATCGTCATGCTCACCGCGCTGGGCGAGGAGGAGAACCGCATCGCCGGGTTGCAGCTCGGGGCCGACGATTACGTCACCAAACCGTTCAGCCCCAAGGAACTCACGCTGCGCGTGGCCTCCGTGCTGCGGCGGGCCCGGATGCCACGGCCCGAGCCGCCGACGGCTGAACTGGTGGACGGCAACCTCCGGCTCCAGATGGCCGCCCGGCAGGCGACGCTCGACGGTGCGGTGCTGCCGCTGACCACGCGCGAGTTCGATCTTCTCGCGTTCTTCCTCTCCCACCCCGGCGTCGCATTCAGCCGGGCTGACCTGCTGGAGAAGGTGTGGGGCTGGGACTTCGGCGACCAATCCACGGTGACCGTCCACGTGCGACGGTTGCGCGAGAAAATCGAACGTGACCCGGCCAAACCGATCCGCGTCGCGACGGTGTGGGGCGTCGGCTACCGCTACGACCGGACACAGCCATGATCGGCTCGGGCGAGTCGGCGTGGGACATGTTCGTTCACGTCCTGCACATTCTTCCGCTCGCTTTGCTGTTCGCCTTGCCGGTGGCGGCGCTGGGCGGACTCGCGCTTTACCTGCTGCGGCACCGATCGCTGGCCACCACGATGACCACGCTCGTGCTGACGCCGATCGCCGCGATGCTGGTCGGAATCCTCGGCGTGAGCGGCTTCATGTTCACCGAGGCCCTGACCACCGAACTGCTCGTGTGCCTGCTCGTGGCCCTGGTGGCGGTGCCCGCGGCGATGGTGCTGGGCCGGGTCATCGCGCGGCGCAGTGTGTGGGAACGCGAGGCCCGGGAACGCGAACGCGCGGCGGAGAAGTCGCGTCGCGAACTGGTCGCGTGGATCAGCCACGACCTTCGCAGCCCACTGGCCGGGATCCAGGCAATGGCGGAGGCGCTGGCCGACGGCGTGGTTTCGGAACGCGCCGAGGTGGCCGACTACGCCCAGCGGATCAGCGGCGAGACGACCCGGCTGTCCGGCATGGTGGGCGACCTGTTCGAGCTGTCCCGGATCACCGCAGGAGCGCTCGAACTGAGCATGTCGGCCGTGCCGCTGCGCGACGTGGTGAGCGACGCGGTCGCCGCGCAGGCACCGGTAGCGGACCGCAAACGCGTGCGGGTGCTGGAAAACGCGTCGGCGTGGCCGGTGGTATCCGGCAGCGATCCGGAGCTGGCGCGGATCGTGCGGAACCTCGTGTCCAACGCCATCCGGCACACTCCACCGGACGGCACGGTCGCCGTGCAGATCGGCATCGACGGCGACCAGGCGCTGCTGGCCGTGGACGACGGCTGCGGCGGAATTCCGGACGATGAGATCAGCCGGGTCTTCGACGTCGCCTTCCGCGGCACGCAAGCCCGCACCCCCGACCGCAGCGGCACCACCAGCGGCGGCGGGTTGGGCCTGGCGATCGCGAAGGGCTTGGTGGAGGCGCACCGAGGGCGGATCGGCGTCCAGAACCACGGCCCAGGATGCCGCTTCGAGGTGCGGTTGCCGCTGGCGGCGTCCTGAACCGTCTGTTGTGGACAGTCAGGAAGCGGCGACCGCCGAGACCGGCTCCACGCTGCGGTCGGCTGCGATCCGGAAGAACGGCTCGTCCGGGAAATGCGCGGCCGCGACGATCGTGCCGGTGCCGACCACCTCGCCGAGCCAGCGGCGGCGGGTCCGCTCCGCCTGCCCGGGATCGGTGTCGGAGACCGCGCCGATCGTCGGATCGGCCATCTGCTCCGGAATCTGGAAGACATCGCCGAGCAGGACGGCGCGACGATCCTGATCCGCGACTTCCAGCACGTAATGCCCCGGCGTGTGCCCGGGAGCGTGTCGAACGGTGACGCCGGACGCGACTGTTTCGCCGTCCAGCATCGGACGCAGTTTGCCCTGGGCGCGAAGGGCTTCCAGCGCCACGCGGCCGCGGTCATGCCGCCCTGCCGGTTCGACGAACGCCGCCCAGTCGGGCGCGCCGTACCGCACTTCGGCATTAGGGAAGTACGGCTCGCCGTTCGGCGCGACCCATCCGATGTGGTCGGCATGCAGATGAGTCAGCACCACAGTGTCGACGCCTTCGCGGGCAATCCCGGCTTCGGCGAGCGCTGCGGGCAAGCCGCCGGTGTGCTCAGCTTCGACAGCGCTGACCACCGGGTGCAGCTGCTCTTTGGAGTGCTGCGGCAGATGCGGCTCGCCGGACGGACGCGGACCGAAACCGGCGTCGACCAGCACCGTTCGGCCGCCCGTACGGATCAGGAATGCGCCGATGACCACGGGCACCGTGCTCGGTGCCGAGCGCTTGCCCTGAAGTCCCGGAAAGAACGACGACGGCAGTTGCAGCCGTCCGTCGGTCAGTGCGTGGATTTCGATGTCCCCCACCACGATGGAACGCATGCCCAGCATCAAGATCCGGTACGGCCGATTCATTCCGGAAAGTGATCTTCACCTCATCGGGTGACGGGTGCGCGCAGTTCCGCGGTGGCGAACGCGGTGATGCCGTCCGCGAAGGACGTTTCCGCCCGGAACCCGAGCAGCTCCCGTGCTCGGGCCGGGTCGGCGACCACGTGCCGGACGTCAGCCGGTCGTGCGCCGCCGACGATCCGCGGCTCCGGCCCGCCGCAGGCGCGAGCCAGTTCCCGGGCCAGGTCGCCGACGCTGTGCGGCTGTCCGGAACAGATGTTCAGCGGCGTGAGGTCTGCCTCCCGAAAGTCGCTTCGGAGCGCGAGGACGTTCGCGCGGGCCACGTCGTCCACGTGCACGAAATCCCGCTGCTGTCGCCCGTCCTCCAGCACGGTCGGCGCTTCGCCGCGTTCCAGCGCCGAACGGAACAGCGATGCGACGCCGGCGTACGGCGTGTTCTGCGGCATCCGCGGGCCGTAGACGTTGTGGTAGCGCAACGCCCAGACCGTGCCGCCGGTCTGCCGCGCCCATGCGCCCGCGAGATGCTCCTGCGCCAGTTTTGTTGCCGCGTAGGTGCTTCGAGGCAACAGCGGCGCGTTTTCGGGCACGAGTTGCCAGCCCAACTCGCCACCGCAGTGCGGGCAAGTGGGTTCGAATCGTCCGGCGTCCACATCGGACTGCCGGCGAGGTGACGGCGGAACGACGCCGTGTTCCGCACACGCATAACGACCCTCGCCGTAGACCACCATTGACGAGGCAAGCACGAGCTTGCGCACCTTCGCCGCGTGCATCGCGGCCAGCAGCACGGCGGTGCCGTAGTCGTTGTTCAGCGCGTACGAGGGCGCGTCGGAGGGATCCACACCGTGCCCGACCACTGCGGCCTGATGGCAGACCGCCTCGACGCCGTCAAGCAGTTCGGCGACGATCTCGGTGTCGGTGACGTCACCGCGCAGGAAGCGGTGCCGCCGGGTGTATTCGGGCGGCGTGGTGGAGCCGTGCGCGGTGGACAGCAGGTTGTCCAGCACGACGACCTCGTCGCCGTCGTCGGCCAGCTTGTCAGCGATCCGGGACCCGATGAACCCGGCGCCGCCGGTGAGGAGCACTCGCACCTCGCCGACGTTAGGCCGCCCGCCCTGGGATGCGCGCGGCCTGCGCGGACCACGTCACCGAATCGTCAGAAATCACCGGGCCCGTGGCGGCGGAGCGGGCCCGGAACCGGATACGGTGTCGGCATGGAACGGAGCGCACAGCGGCTGGGCCGGGCACTCGTGGTGATTGTGGACGACCGGGTCGCGCACGGGGAGCACGAGGACACCTCCGGGCCGCTCGTCACCGAGCTGCTCGAGGAGGCCGGGTTCATCGTCGACGGAGTCGTCGTGGTCGAGGCCGAGACCGCGGCCATCCGCAACGCGCTCAACACGGCGGTGATCGGCGGGGCGGACCTGGTGATCACGGTCGGCGGCACCGGAGTGTCGCCGCGCGACCGCACGCCGGACGCGACCTCGGGCGTTCTCGACCGCCCGATCCCGGGCATCGGCGAGGCCCTGCGTGCCTCGGGACTCGCCGCGGGCGCGGTCGACGCCGGGATCTCCCGCGGCCTGGCCGGCGTCTCGGGCAGCACGCTGGTGGTCAACCTGGCCGGTTCGCGCGCGGCTGTGCGCGACGGCATGGCGACCCTCTCGTCGCTGGTTCCGCACGTGATCGACGAGCTCTCCGGCCTCGAAGAGGTCTGAGCCCGGCCGCTGCGCGGCGGATGTCTCTCTGCACTTGTCAAACAACAGGTGGGACGATGGACCCATGCCGCACGAGGAACGACGTCCCCGCGTGACCGAGGCCCAGCGCCGCCGCCGGGTCGACGAGATCTTCGGCGACGTCCTGCCGGAGACCACGTCCGATGAGCGGGGCCGGGGCCCGGAGACCACGCCGGATTCGTGGTACCTCGAGAACCGGCCCCCGCATCACGATCGGTGACCCCTCAGTTGTCGCGGCTGGAGGGGCCGTTGCCCTGCTGCGCGCGCAGCAGGTCGCGGATTTCGATGAGCAGCTCGACGTCCGTCGGCTCCGCCGGCCCGGGTTCCTGACCGCGCTTGCGCCGCTCCTGCAGGTGCTTCACCGGCAGCACGACCAGGAAGTAGACGATCGCGGCCACGATCACGAAGTTGATCGCCGCGTTGATCACGCCGCCGAAGTCCATGAACGTCGAGCCGTTTTCCTTCAGGATCCGGAAACCGAGTCCCTGCGCCGCGTCGGAACCTCCGATCGAGCTGATCAGCGGCTTGATCAGGCCGTTGGTGAACGCCGTGACGATCGCGGTGAACGCGGCGCCGATCACGACGGCGACCGCGAGGTCGACGACGTTGCCGCGCATCAGAAAGTCCTTGAAACCTTTCAGCACTGCTGCTCCCAGGGGATTTTGGGACAAGCGTCTGGCCGTCGTGAGACAGCCGTCGCCCGTCGGAACAGGGTCGGGTTAGCGGAGAGTAACCGTTACCGGTCGTTCGAGCGAGGAAGCAGCGACCTGCGTGGCAAGCTGCGTCGGCAGCGCGAGAAGGACGAGCGGACCCTTCTGCGGCGGGCCCAGCGCGCGGTTCCCAGCGTCGTCGGAACGCCGGACGGTGACCACCGTGGCCCCTCTGGCCAGCACCGATGCGGAATTTGTGGTATCCGCGCCCGCGACGACGTCAACACGCTGACCCGGCTGAAGCAGCTCGGCAACCGCTGCGTCGGCTAGCCGGACGGCGACCGTGACCGCACCGGGTTCACCCGTTACGGGGAGGTTGTTGCCGAGGAGCCGGACGTCGGTGATGGGTTCACCGGCCCGGGCCGCGCCGGACAACAGCCGGCCCACCGCAGCGTCGGACGCCGAGAGCGCGCCGGACGGGCGGAGGTCGTCGGGCAGCGCGACGGTCCGCACGTCAGCGGCGCGCAGGAGGGAGCCCGCGGGCAGGTCGCGTGCGGAGACCACGGTGGAGGTGGCAGGTGCGCCCCGCGCTGAGGGCGGAAGGAACAGGACGATCAGGCCGACCAGAAGCAAGGCCGCCGCGAGACACCGGCGGAGCAGCCGGGCTCGCCGACCGCGCGGCAGACGGACGTCAGGCAGCGCGGGAAGGCGGCTGAGCAAGGTGTTCACGGTTGTCCCCTCGTCGGTTCCGGTGCGACGGGATGCCGCACGAATCCGACGTTAAGGACGTCGCGAACCGGCCGAAAGGGCCGATTCGCGAACCTGTGGACAACTGGCCCCTTGTGGATAACTCGGGGGTCAGGAGGGCGTGGAAGCCGTTTTTGTCGTGCTCGAGGTGGAGGATGTGTTCGAGGACGAAGAAGACGTCGACGAAGAGGAGGTGGTGGACGACGAGTCGGACTTGGCGCTCTCGGTCTTGGCCGGGGTCGCGGAGGCGCTCGACTTGCTCGAATCACGCGAATCCGTGCGGTAGAACCCGCTGCCCTTGAAGACCACGCCGACCGAGCTGAAGACCTTGCGCAGTGGACCGGAGCACTGCGGGCAAACGGTCAGGCTGGGGTCGGAGAAGGACTGCACCGCCTCGAAGCGGTGGTCGCATTCTTTGCAGGCGTACTGGTACGTGGGCACTGAAGCTCCTTCATGCACTGGCACTCGACCTACAAGAGTGCTAACCCAATTGTGCTGGACGACATTCCCTCAGCGCAATTACCCCTTGCTCACAGTGCTGCGGCGGAAGGGGCGGTGGCGGGTTGGCGCTGGTCAGGACGTCCTAGGCGGGTGCGGCTGGGTGGCTGGACTGCGGCTGGTCCGGTCGGTTGGGGCGTCGCTGGGCTGGTTGGCGGGGCCTGGCGGTGCCTGTGGGCAGGGTGCGTGGGCACCGGTTTCGGCTGCTGTGGGTGCGGGTGCTGGCGTGGGTTGGGTGCGGATGCGTGGGTTGAGCGGTTTGCGTGGTTCGCGCTGAGTGCTGCGGCGGATGAATTGGGGCGGAGTTGGCTCCGTGTCCAGCTGACAGTGCGCGGCGTGCTCGCGGGCGGACTGGGCGGAGCTGGTGGCTCGGGTTGCAGGTCGACTGTGCATGCTGGGCATCGCCAGAGGCAGCGGGCGTTGGCAGAGTCCTCGGCCTCGGCAGACGCTGGCGGTGTGAGGGCACGGGTGGCGGCGTGACCGCTGCTGAGCCTCGGCGGCTGGGCCTCCGGTCCGGGCGCTAGTCGCCGGTCGGGATCTTCGGTGCGGACGGCGGTCATCGACTGGGGCCTTCGGACGGACAGCGGCTCATGGCTGCGGTCAGTTGGTCGCACGGCGGGTCGTGGCTGCGGTCAGTCGGTTCGGGTGAGGGTCACGGCGGCGGCCATCCGCCTCGGGCGGCGACACCGAACGCGGCGGACCGATCGAGTGGTCTTGACCACTCCTCACCAGACTGCGGCGGCGGTCGGAAGCTGGATCACCGGACCGCGGCGGCGGTCGGCAGCTGGATGAGGCCGGAGGGCGTCAGGACCGCGGTCATGGGCACGTCGTGGGGTTCGGCCGGGAGACGGTCGACGACCTCCTCTACGCGCACCACAGCCACGCGGGCGGTGCCAGCCGCGGCAGTCAGGGTGCGGTCGTAGTAGCCAGCTCCGCGGCCGAGGCGGTTGCCGTGGCGGTCGACGGCCAGGGCTGGGATCAGCAGCACCTGCGCCGACGTCGCCGCGCTGGTGCCCAGTCGTGGGCCTGACGGTTCCAGGACGTCGCGGAGGCGGCCGGGGATCAGAGCGTCCGGGCCGGTGTACTCGGCCCAGTCGAGTGGGCCGGGATCGTCTGGGATGACGGGCAGCAGGACGCGCGCGCCGGTCGCGGCCAGGGCGTTCACCAGGGAGATTTGGCCGGGCTCGGTGCCGAAAGGGAGGTACGCGCATACCGTTTCCGCGTGGATCGACGACGCCGCGGTCGCCAGGGCGGCTGCCTCGCGAGCATGGGCTTCGGGGGGCAGTTCGGCGCGGGCGCGAAGGATTCGTGTCCGCCACTCCGCCTTGCTCGGGGTCTCATTGCCCGGCTCGTGCATGAGACCAGGTTAGGCTTTGCGCCCATGACGGGCGCCTCAACCACCCAGACCTTCAGAACCGCCATCGTGCCTGCCGCGGGACTCGGCACGCGATTCCTGCCGACCACGAAAGCGGTGCCCAAAGAGCTGCTGCCGGTGGTCGACACGCCGGGGATCGAGATCGTCGCGGCCGAGGCGGCGAGTGCGGGCGCGAAGCGGCTGGTGATCGTCACCTCGCCGGGCAAGGAAGCCGTCGTCCGGTACTTCGAGGCGAAGCCGGACCTGGAGAAGACGCTCGAGGACAAGGGCAAGACCGAGCTGCTGGCGAAGGTCCGCCGCGGCCCGGAACTGCTCGACGTCGAGGTCGCGATCCAGGAGCAGGCACTCGGGCTCGGGCACGCTGTCGCGCAGGCCGAGCCGAACCTCACCGACGAGGACACCGCCGTCGCCGTGCTCCTGCCCGACGACCTCGTGTTGCCCGCCGGGGTCCTCGACCGGATGTCGGCCGTCCGCGCCCAGTACGGCGGAAGCGTGCTTTGCGCCTTCGACATCCCGAAGGAGCAGATCTCCCCGTACGGCGTCTTCGACGTCACCGAGACCGACGACGCGGACGTCAAGCAGGTCCACGGCATGGTCGAGAAGCCCAAGCCGGAGGACGCGCCGTCGACCTACGCCGCGGCCGGGCGGTACCTGCTCGACCGGGCGATTTTCGACGCGCTGCGCCGGATCGAGCCCGGTGCGGGCGGTGAGTTGCAGCTCACCGACGCCGTCGCGCTGCTGATCCAGGAGGGACACCCGGTGCACATCGTCGTCCACCGCGGCGGGCGGCACGACCTGGGCAACCCGGGCGGATTCCTGCGCGCCGCTGTCGATTTCGCGCTCGAGGACCCGGATTACGGGCCGTCGCTGCGCGCCTGGCTGACCGAACGGATCGGAAACGATCGCCCATGACGGACTCCCTCGATTCCACCCCGGCCATCCCGACCGAAGAGGCCGCGGCGACTGAACCGGTGGTTCAGGCCGTCGCCGCGGCGGAATCGGCAGAGATCGTTGTCCCGACGGAAGAATCCGCTGAGCCCGGAGATTTCCGCTCGGTCGACGAGCAGATCGCGCTGACCCTCGACGCCGCCGTGCGCCCGCGGCCGGTTCGCGTCGCGATCTCCGAGGCGCAGGGCCTGCTCTGCGCGGAGGAGGTCGTCGCCGAGCACGCGCTGCCCGGGTTCGACCAGGCCGCGGTGGACGGATACGCGGTCCGGAGCGTCGACGTGCGCACGGCCGGACAGGAACCGGTCCAGCTGCCGGTTGTCGGCGAGATCCCGGCTGGCTCGCGTCAGCCGCGACGGCTGCAGCCGGGCCAGGCGGTGCGGGTCGACACCGGCGCGCCGCTGCCCACGCTCGCGGACGCCGTGGTCCCGACCGCTTACACCGACGGTCACCAGGCCAAGGTCACCGTGACCCGGTCCGTGCCGTCCGCCGGCTACGTGCGCCGGACCGGTGAGGACGTGCAGATCGGCGACGTCGCGGTGCGCAAGGGCGACACCATCGGCTCCGCGCAGGTCGGGCTGCTGGCTGCGGTCGGCCGCGCGAAGGTGCTGGTCTACCCGCGGCCGCGAGTGTCGATCGTGTCGGTCGGCGACGAGCTGGTGGACATCGACCGCACGCCGTCGGTCGGCCAGGTCTACGACGTCAACTCGTACGCGCTCGCTGCGGCCGCGCGTGACGCCGGCGCCGAGGTGAGCCGGGTCGGCATCGTGCCGGGTGACCCGAAACGGCTGCGCGAGGTCGTCGAAGGACGGCTGCTGATGTCCGAAATCGTGGTCGTCGCGGGCGGGGCGGGCGGATCTTCCGGAGACGAGGTGCACGCCGCGCTGTCCGACCTCGGGCACATCGACCTGACCCGGGTCGCGATGCACCCCGGTTCGGTGCAGGGCTTCGGCAGGCTCGGCCCGGACTCGGTGCCGACGTTCCTCATCCCGGGCAACCCGATGAGCGCGCTCGTGGTGTTCGAGGTGCTGGTGCGGCCGTTGATCCGTACCGCGCGCGGCACCCGCAACCCGCACCGTCGGGTGGTCGGGGCGCGGCTGCTGTCGTCGATCACGTCGACGAAGGGCCGTCGCGGCTACCTGCGCGGCCAGTTGCTCCGCGATGAAGCGAACGGCGAGTACCTGGTGCAGCCGCTCGGCACGTCGGGCGCGCACCTGCTCGCGTCGCTGGCGGAGGCCAACTGCCTCATCACCGTCGAGGAGGATCTCACCGAGGTGGCCGCGGGCGACCAGGTCAAGGTCACCTTCCTCGCTCAGCGCGCCTGATCCGTGGCCGCACTCGCAGACTCGGTCGAAAACCGGCACCCGGGCTGGCCTGCGACGCTCGGCCCACTGCGGATCCCGGCAGGCGTACTCGCCGTGCGCCCGGTGCGGTTGCGCGACGCGGGCGAGTGGAGCCGCGTCCGGCTGCGCGACCGCGAGCACCTCGAGGAGTGGGAGCCGACCGGGATCGGGCCGTGGGCGGATCGCAACGCGTTCTGGTCGTGGCCGTCGCAGTGGGCGGCGCTGCGCGGACTGGCGCGGCGGGGCCAGTGCCTGCCGTTCACGATCACGGTTGACGGAAAGTTCGCGGGGCAGATCACTGTCGGTAATGTGATCCGCGCCGCACTCCGGTCGGCCTGGATCGGGTACTGGGTGTCGTCCGAGATCGTCCGGGGAGGCGTGGCCACCGCGGCCGTCGCGCTCGTGACAGATCACGCTTTCGATGTCGCCGGCCTGCACCGGCTGGAAGCGACCGTGCGCCCGGAGAACAACGCCAGCATCCGCGTGCTCACCAAGGCCGGATATCGGCAGGAGGGGCTGTTCGAGCGGTACCTCGACGTGGCTGGTGCCTGGCGTGACCACCTGTGTTTCGCCGTGACGAAAGAGGAGACCGGCGACGGCCTGGTGTCCCGCCTGGTGGCCTCCGGACGCGCCGACCTGGCCTGACGGTGACTACGCGTTCTAAACCGATCACGCGTTACCACATCCTGTGAGATTCACCTAATGCGGTGATGCATTTTCGTGATCGAACCCGGCGAGTCTGCGCCTCCTGTGTGACTGTTGTGGCTAGCGTGACTACAGCAGAGGATCGGGGGAGGTGACGGGAGATGCCCAGCTCGGTGATCATCGTCGCGCTCGCCGCGGCATGGCTCGTCGTTCTCGTGCCCATGGTGGCTCGCAAACGCCAGCAAGTCGCGCGGACGCCAACCTCCGCGCTGGCCGCTCGGGTAGTGCGAAGGGGCAGTGCTCGCAACGAGGGACAGGAGGACGACGCCGTGTCCGACAACGCGAATCCTTCGGTGGAGGATGACCTCGCCGAACTCGAGGCGGAACTCGACGCTGACCTGGACGAGGAGCCCGAGCCGGAGCCGCTCCCGCAGCCCGCGCGCGCCGAACGCGCCGCCGCGCCGCGCCGCGAACGCCGCAGCTACCGGCCCGGCCGAGGCGGCTTCGACCCGGAAGCGGCGGAGATCGCGGCCAAGGCCAAGTACGCGTTCCGTCAGCGAGTGGTCGTAATCCTGCTGATCGCCGCCGTCGTCACGGCCGCGATCGCCGGATTCGCGCTCTCGCTCGCCTGGTGGGCGCACGCCGCCGTGGACATCGCCCTCGTCGGCTACCTCGTGTACCTCCGCCGTCAGGTCCGCATCGAGGACGAGATCCGGCAGCGCCGGATGGCCCGCTACGCGACGACAGCTCCTGCTCCTTCTTACGAGGCGTACGACTCTTTCGAGGAGGAAGAGGAGGACGTCGAGGTTGTCGCCCCCGAGGTGCCGCGCGACATCGTGGAGCGCAAACCGTCCCCGATGTCCCGTGTCCGCCGCCAGGCAGTCGTGGTCGACCTGGACGACGAGGACCCCGCGTTCGAGGAACTCGCCGAGCCGACCGCGGGCCCGTACCGCCGGGCAGTCGGAGAGTGACCCCCGCTGTTCGGTGCCTGGAGGGCGCTGCTAAGCTTTCCAAGCACTGAACAACAGGGGCTCACGCTCCTAGGGGCTGTAGCGCAGTTGGTAGCGCGTCTCGTTCGCATCGAGAAGGTCAGGGGTTCGATTCCCCTCAGCTCCACAGCAAGTCAAAGGTCCTTTCCAAAATTCGGGAAGGGCCTTTTTGCTGTCCGTACCGCAGTGAAGTACAGCAACGCGGCACGGCGGTCGTGATGGACAGTGGCGTGGCGGGCACCTGCATCTCCGCAAGCTTCCGAGGTTCGCGCCAGCTCCCGCGCTGCGCAAAGATCGTTGGCTGAACTGTTTTTGCCAAACGGCGGCACTGTGCGAGCCGGATCGCTTTCTTGATCCGACCCGTCTAATGCCGCTCGATTCGAACACTCAACGCACGCACGATGCGTTGCGCGGACTCGTCGAGCGAGAGACCTTCGGCGGCAAGGGCATCGACAGCGAGCTGAATCGGGTCAGCGGGAAGGTTCCGACCGACTCGGCGCACAGGCGTTCGCGGAGATGATTCGGCCCGCCAGCGGCGAAGTCAGAGTTTGTCGACGGAGCGGGGTATGTCCTCAAGCACAACCGGGTGGCGATAGCTAGGTTCCCCGGCGGGCGAATAGACCGCCGGGGTCTCTGCCGCGGTTACGGGCTCAGCCGAGTCCGTCCAGGAATGGGCGGTGTGCGTTCTGGAACGCCCACCCGTAATACCGATCCCAGTTCACCGACCAAGTCATCAGCCCCCGCAGCGCGGGTGAAGGCCCGCCGCGCAGGGTGTATGAGCCGCAGCCGGTTCCGTGGGCTAGGCAGGTTACGGCGCTTTGGACTTCGGGCGGGGAGACGTAGCCGTTTCCTGCGCTGACAGCCGCGGGCAGGCCGACGGCGATTTGGTCCTCGCGGAGGCCTGGGAAAGTCTGGCCGGTGTTCGCGACTTTGAAGCCGGACTTCAGCATGTCGGTCATCGCGATCAGGAAATCCGCGCCGCCCATGGTGTGGTACTGGTTGTCCAATCCCATGACCGGGCCCGAGTTGTAGTCCTGGACGTGCAGCACCGTCAGCGAGTCACGTAAGGCATAGATCACCGGGAGGTAGGCACCCGTACGGCTGTCGCCACCGCCGGCGCCGCCGTAGAACTGGTAGCCCACCTGGACGAAGAACGTTTCGGGGGCCATCGTGAGGACGAATTTGGCTCCGTAGCGGGCTTTCAGGGTCTTCAAAGCCGAGATCAGGTTGACGATCACCGGCGTGGTCGGGTTGTGGAAGTCCGTGTCGCCCGAGTTCAGGGACAGCGACTGGCTTTCGAAGTCGACGTCCAGGCCGTCCAAGCCGTATTTGTCGATGATCGCCGCGACTGAGTTGACGAAGTTGTCGCGGGCGGCGGTGGTCGTCAGCTGGACTTCGCCGTTCTGGCCGCCGATCGAGATCAGGACCTTCTTGCCCTGCGCCTGCTTCGCGCGGATCGCCGCGATGAAGTCGGCGTCGCTTTCCACGCCTGGGCATTCGGTGGTCGCGCAGCGGTTGAAGCGGACGTCGCCTGAGGTCACCGACGTTGGTTCGGCGAAGGCTAGGTCGATGATGTCCCACGCGGCCGGGACGTCGGCGAGCTTCAGGTAGCCCGAGCCGTTCGCGAAGCTTGCGTGGACGTAGCCGATCAGGGCGTGTTTCGGCAGGCCGGTGCTGGTGCAGCCGCTGGTGGTCGCGGAGACTGCGGGGGTGTGGGCGGATTCAGCCTGGTCGTTGTACGCGGTGACCGAGTAGCTGTGCGAGGTGCAGGCGGTCAGGTCGGAAAGCGTCGCGGACGTACCGGTCACGGTGGCGCGCAGGGTGTTGTCTTCGTAGACGCGGTAGCCGGTGACCGTTCCCGCGGCAGCGCCCCAGTTCAGGGCGATCGACGTGTTGGTCACGGTGCCGACGGTCGGGTTTCCGGGGACGCCGGGTGCGCCGGGGGTGTCGCCGCCGGGGCCGTCTAGGACTACGTCGTCGGCGTAGTACGTGCCGGCACCGTACCAGCCGTGCAGGTACAGCTCTGCGGACGTCTGGTTCGCGGTGGTGGTGAAGGACAGCGAGAGCTGGCTGTACGCGGAGGCGTTCGTCCAAGTGGAGGAGCCGCCGGTGACGCCAAGGTAGACCGGCGCGCCTTGGACCCAGGCGGAAACCGAGTAGGTCGTGCTTGGGCGCACGGATACGGTTTGGGTGCATTGGCCCTGGTCGGAAGCGCCGGGAGTGACGGCTAGGGCGTAGGTTCCCGAATGCACTGGCATCTTCACGGCCGCACCCGCTGGGCAGGTCCAGCCGGAGGTCGAACCGGCTTCGAAACCGGGGTTGGCGAGCAGGTTCGCCGCTTGCGCTGGCCCGCCGACGACAAGTCCGGCTGCGGCTAGCAGGAGCACGACGAGGAAACGAGCACGCTTCATTGCGGTTCCTCCGGTCCGATGCGACCCCCGTGCTCGATATTGTCTAGACCACTCCTCAAGTTGTCCAGACCTATTTGACCGACGAAAGTCGGCTTTCCTCAGGCCGTGCTGTCCGGCGTCAGTGCGCGGAGCAGGTCGTGCAGGGATTCCTGCTGTGCGGGGCTCAGCGGCGCCAGCGGGGAGCGCGCGTCCAGATGGCGCAGTGCTTCGGTGCGGCGGCGTTTGCCCGCAGGAGTCAGCACGATCTGCTTCGCCCGGCGGTCGGCGGGGTGCGGCTGGCGCTGGATCAGGTCCTGCTCTTCGAGCCGATCCAGGACGAAGGTGGCGTTCGAGGCCTCGCACACCATCCGGGCGGCCAGTTCGCGGGCGGTGATCGGCTCGGACAGCTCGCGCAGCGCGATCACCTGGCTCGGCGTCAGGCCCATCTGCTCGGCCACGCGACGCACGTGGACGTCCAGCGTGTGCGCGAGGTGGTGGACGAGCTTGCATACGTCGCGGTCCACGCCCGGAGTCCCTGCCATATCCGGAAGTCTAGCGGAACTGATTCGAGTTGTGATAGTTCTAGTTCGAATCATTCGAACTAGAACTACTGTGGGGTGTCGTGCCGCTCTCGGTTTTTTCCTTGCTGCTCGTTGTTTTCAGCCTCACCACCGGCGAGTTCGTGATCGCCGGGATCCTGCCTGACGTCGCCGCCGGGTTGTCGGTCTCGGTGGGGTCGGCTGGACTGCTCGTCACCGCCTACGCGGTCGGGATGATCGTCGGCGGGCCGCTGGTCACGCTGGCTACCGCGCGGGTCCCGCGCAAACCGCTCATCGCCGGGCTGATCGTGGTGTCCATGGTGGGCAATCTGGGGTCGGCGTTCGCTCCGGGCTACGCGCTCGCGGTCGTGTCGCGGTTCGTCGCCGGGCTGGTGGTGGCGACGTTCTTCGCGGTCGCGATCGCGACCGTGGTGTCGATGGCGCCGCCGGGAAAGGCGGTTTCGACCATCGCGAAGGTGACCATGGGGTTGAACCTGGGCATCGTCGCGGGCAGCCCGCTCGGCACCGTTCTCGGCCACCATCTTGGCTGGCGGGCGACTTTCGGGGCGGTCGCGGCAATCAGCGGGATCGCGCTGCTGCTGGTGCTGCGCTTCGTTCCCGCGCAGGCCGCGACCGGGTCGGTGCGCGGGGAGTTGCGGGTGCTGGCCGATCGCGACGTCTGGCAGGCGATCGGCCTGACCGTGCTCGGCAATGTGGGTGTGGTGACTGTTTTTACCTATATCGCGCCATTGCTCACCGACGTCAGCGGATTCAGCAGCGAGCTGCTTCCGGTGCTGCTGGTTTTGTACGGGGTCGGCGCGGTCGCGGGCAACTACCTCGGCGGGCGGTGGGCGGACAAGGCGCTGCTGCCGTCGTTGGCTTGGATGCTGGCGGCGCTGGTGGTGGCACTGGCGGCGGCTTGGCTGGGCAGTCCGGTCAAACCGGTGATGATCGGGCTGGTGTTCGTGCTCGGGATGCTTGCCTTCGGGATCGTCCCGGGAATGCAGGCGCGGGTTATCGCCGCGGGGAGCAGCGCTCCGACGTTGGCGGTGGCGGTCAACGCGTCCGGGTTCCAGTTGGCTGCCGCGGTGGCGGGACTGCTGGGCGGGCAGGTGATCAGCCGTGAGCCGCAGTCGATTTATCTGCTGGCCGCGGTCCTCACCGTGGCTGGCCTGGGCATCGCGCTGCACGCGCTTCGCCGGGAGCGGCTGAGTACCGACTCGCGTCGGTAATTCCCCACGATCTTCGGCGTTACAGTGACCAGGCGAGGGGTTGCGGCCGGAGGAGTCATGGAGCTGGAACTGCGCCACCTGCGCGCGCTCGTGGCCATCGCCGACGCGCACAGTCTCGTCCGCGCGGCCAAGACGCTGCACGTTTCTCAGCCGGCGTTGTCCGGGTTGCTGCGGCGCGTCGAGCGGTCGGTCGGCGGGAGCTTGTTCGCGCGCTCGCCGACGGGTTGTGTGCCGACGGCGCTCGGGGAGGACGTGGTCGCGGACGCGCGCGCGGTGTTGGCGGGGATGTCGGCGTTGACCGAACGGGCTGACGCGCGGCGGGAGTCGGCTGGGGCGGTGCGGGTCGGCGGGTACAGCGGGTTCTTGCATCTCGCGTTGGCGAGGTGGTTGCGGGATCAGCCGTGGTGTCCGTCGGTTCGGGTGCACGAGGAGCAGGACGAGGCTCGTACGCTGGCGGCGCTCGCGGACGGTGAACTTGATCTCGCGCTCGTTTACCTTGCGCCGCTTCCGGATCGGGTCTTTCCGGAAGGCGTCGAGAGTGTCGTGCTGCAGCCGCGGGAGCCGGTTTTCGTGATTCTGGCGGAAGATCATCCGCTGGCCTCGGTCGGGGAGATACCGCTGGAGGAGCTTGCCGCGTATCCGTGGGCGGATGATCCGCCGTGGACGACTCGGTGGTCGGTGTACTTGCAGGAGGTCTGCCGACAGCGCGGGGTCGTGCTCGATCAGCCGCATCGGCCGCAGTGTCTGGCTACCTTGCTGGACTTGGTGCGCGAGGGGATGGCGGTCGCACCGGCGTTGGCGACTCGGGAGGATCGGCAGGGCGGGATCGTGGTGCGGTCGATCGAGGACGCGCCGCTGTGGCAGGAGCTGCGGTTGTGCTACCGGCCGGGCACGGCGGTCGCGGATCGGATCGGCGAGATATCTCAGAAGGTGGCCGGTGATTACGCCAACCGGCAGGGGTGCAGTGCCGCGTTTGACCGCTGGTGGCACGCACTCCTGCCGGCCGGGGCTGGGCCTAGACGGTGACGCGCCAGTTGCTGTTCGGCGTCGGTACCTCGAACTGCAACGACGAGCAGCTGTAGTCGCTGGGGTTCGGGTTGGCGGTCGGCTGCAACGGAGAGTTCGATTCCGTCGCCGGCGTCCACTGGCCGCCGATGCGCAGCTGCAGCTGGCTGGATTCGAAGACCTTGCCCTTCGCGTCCGAGCAGTAGTAGGCCTGGCCGGTCGACGGGTCGACGGTCGAGTACAGCTCGAAGATGTCCCAGCCCTCGTTGAGGGTGCTCTGGTCGCTGCCGCTCTGGGTGAACAGGTCGTCCCACTTGCCGGTCTTCACGTTGTAGAGCGAGGCCGTCCAGCTGTTGGCGCCCGCGTCGGTCTGGACTTCCTGGACGGTGAACGCCGGATGTCCGTCCACTGTGGACGTGTAGTTGGAGAGGAACGAGCTGTCCAGCGGGACTACCTTCGCGGGTCCGACTGTCCCGCACCAGTCCCAGGCCCAGACCTGACCGCCTTGGTCGAGTCCGTACGCGGTGACGACTTCGATGCAGGAATGGCCGGTGGGCTTGACGGTCGGGGCGTAGACGACGTCCGCGCTGTTCGAGAGGCGGAGGTCGGGGACGACACTGTGCGTGACGAGAATTCCGTCCGCGCCGCTGGACAGCTGCGGTTCGGGGCCCCAAAAGGTGTGCGTTTGCGCGTCGATCCGCGGTTTGACGCGGCGACCGGCCTTTTCGCGGCGCAGTTGGAGGAACTTGTCCGCCGCGGTCCCGGCGGCGGCTTTCGCGGCGGCACCGGTCAGCCCGGGCACCACCCCGCTGTCCGGGGCCGCGGAAACCGGCGGGCTGCCGGCGACGACGGCCGCGGCCGCCAGGGCGGAAGTGAGCAGGGCAAAGAGTTTCCGCATCGATGCATCTCCTCGTCGTGAGCGAAGGAAACGCGCGGAGGGAAAAGGGTGTCCGTCCGCGGGACACGGATGTTAAGACGGGGTTTTTGGTGCTAGGCACCGACTTTCGACGGTGTATTCGGATCAGTGCAGCTCAGCGAGGGCATAGGTTTTCCCTCGGGTCGCGGGTTATGCCGCCAAGTGGAGCAATCAGCGCGGCTGGGCCCGGACGCGGATGCGTTCGCCCTGTTTGCCGAACAGGCTGAGGATTTCGACCGGGCCGTCGCCGGTGCTGCCGAACCAATGCGGAATCCGGGTGTCGAATTCGGCCACCTCGCCCGCTTTGAGGACGACGTCGTCCTCGCCGAGGACGAGCCAGCCCTTGCCGCTGAGCACGTAGAGCCATTCGTGGCCGGGGTGCGTGCGCGGGGCGGGCTCGCATCGGGTGGCGTCGAAGATCATTTTGAGCGATTGCAGCCGGCCGGGTTGCCGGGTGAGCGGCACGACGGTCCGGTCGCTGCGGGTGACCGGTTGCAGCGGGGAGGTGCCGACGAGTTCGTCGAGAGGGATCCGGTGGGCGCGGGAGAGGGGGAGCAGCAGTTCGAGAGTGGCCTTGCGCTGGCCGGATTCGAGGCGGGAGAGGGTGCTGATGGAGATGCCGGTCGCGGTCGACAGCTCGTCCAGGGTGCGGTTCCGTTGCCGCCGGAAGTGCCGGAGCCGGGGGCCGATCCCGGCGATGATGTCCTCCACCAGACCAGCATGACACTCCTGGCCGCGGGACTGAACGCAATTAGTCCGGCAGGCGACGCTGGGCTTCACCGAACCGAATCGAGCGCCGCGCTCACGAATGAAGCCACCTGCGGCCGCCGGTCCTGCTCGTTCCAGGCGAGCACCAGTTGACTGGGCGGAGCATCCTCGATCGGCACGCAGACGACGCCCGGCGGGACCTGGTCGACCAGCGAGCGCGGCAGCACCCCGATCATCCGTTCCAGCGAGATGAGATGCAGCAGCTGGACCACGTCGGCCACCTCCGGTCCCGTTCCTTCGACCCCGGGCACGCCTTTCCACGACGGCATCGTTTCTCCGTCCAAATCGGACAGCCGAACCGCTGGGTGCTGGGCCAGCCGGTGCGCGGCGGGGACGATGGCTACCCGGTTTTCGGCATGCAGGATTTCGTAGGCGAGCCCGGTCAGGTCGTCGAACGGGATGAACAGGAGGCCGACGTCCGCGCGTCCGCTGAGGAGGAAATCGGTGCGGTCGGCGGGGCCGCTGAACAGGATGTCGACCTGGTGGGCCTCGGGATGATGGGAGTATTCGGCGAGGATTCCGGACAGCAATCCGGCGTCGCCGCCCGGTTTGAGCACCAGGCGCAGGTGGCTCTCACCGGCGCGGCGGGCGTTGCGGGCGGCGGCGCTGACCGCGTTGAGCGCGTGTCGTCCGTGTTCCTGCAGCGCCTCGCCGGCCGCGGTCAGTTCGACGTGGCGGCTGGAGCGGGCGAACAGTTGCACGCCGAGCCGTGTTTCGATGCGCTGGATCGCCTTCGACAGCGCTGGCTGGGCGATCGACAGTCGCACGGCGGCGCGGCCGAAGTGCAGTTCGCTGGCGACCGCCAGGAAGTACTCGAGTTCGCGCGTCTCCAGCTCAGCCATGCCTCCAGGTTATCGCTAAATAGCGAACCGGTCTTGGACGTCCGGCCGAAAGCCGGGCAAAACTTGAAGCATGATCACGCACACGATGATTGTTTCGTTCGACCAGCCGGTCCCTGACCCTGAGCTGGATCAGTACCTCGGCGATATCAAACAGGCCATGCTGGCAACCGGGTTCGCCGAGTCGGTCGAGACCCGCCGCCACCTGCCGATCCCTGGTGAGGACGCCATCCCGGCGCTCATCGCGTCGGCGATCGTCCAGGTCACCGTCGCCGACCTCGACACCCTGGCCAAGAGCTTCACCGCGCCCGAACTGCACGAGGTGATCGAACGGTGGCAGGCGCGGCATTCGTACCGCGTGGCCTGGGCGAACCACGAGTCTCTCTCGTGAACAGGCGAAGCGGGCTCGTCGCCGGAGCGGGCAGCGGGATCGGCCGGGCGGCGGCGATCGAGTTCGCCCAAACCGGGGCAGCGGTAGCCGTGCTGGACATCGACGAAGCCGCCGCAGCGGAGACCGTCGAGCTGATCAAGAAGGACGGCGGGGAAGCGCTGGCCGTCCGGGTCGACATCGGCGATGAGCGTTCGGTGCAGGACGCGGTCAAGCAGACGGTCGAGGCGTACGGCGGGCTCGACTTCGCGGTGAACAACGCCGGTTTGTCGTCCCACAAACGCGTCGACCAGCTGACGCTCGCCGAGTTCGAGCGGGTCGTGCAAGTGAACCTGTCCGGGACCTTCCTCTGCATGAAGTACGAACTGCCGCACCTGAAGGGCGGCGCGATCGTGAACGTCGCGTCGAACGGCGGGCTGTACGCGATTCCGAATGCTCCGGCTTACGTCGCAGCGAAACACGGCATCGTCGGCCTGACCAAGGTCGCGGCGGTGGACTACGCGGCGGACGGCATCCGCGTCAACGCGGTGTGCCCGGGGCCGACGCGGACGCCGGGGTTCGACAAATGGGCCGGCGACCCCGGCATGATCGCCCGGCAGGAAGCGATCACTCCGCTCGGCAGGCTGGCCACGCCGGAAGAAGCCGCCGCGGCCGTGGTCTGGCTTTGCTCGGACGCCGCGTCGTACATCACCGGGACCACGCTGTCGGTCGATGGCGGACGACGGGCGTAGTTCCTAGAGTTCCCCGGTCAGGAGTTTGGCGGTCTCCGCCGGGGATTCGACGTGGAAGTGGTGGCTGCCGAGGTCGACAAGTTCGATCCGGACCCGGTCGCCGTAGCGGTCGATCGCCTCCTGGGCGATGATCGAGCGCACGGCGAACAGCACGACCGGCTGGGCGGCTTCGCGCAGCGCCGCGTCCATGTCCCAGCGCGCCAGGCCTTCGAGCGAGTGCAGGCCGGCGGGTTGGCGTACGGAACCCATCTTCTTGATATACGAGTCCACTAAGGACGGATCGGTGCCTTCGGGCGAGCCGGCCTCGACCATCCCGCGCATCGCCCCGGCGAAGTCCTCCCGGAACGGCCGCAGCAACTCCTGGACGTTCTCCTCGCTCTGCGCGGGGAACAAGCTCAAGTAGTGCACCGCATCGAGCGCGATCACCTGGGTGACCGTGTCCGGAAGCTGGCGTGCGGTCTCGATGGCGACCGCTCCGCCGAGCGAATGTCCGGCTACGACGGAGGAATCGACCGACTCGGCGGCCAGTACGGCGGCTACGTCGCGAGCGAATTCCTCCATGGTCCACGTGTCGCGATCCGACCGTGAGTCGCCGTGCTCGGCGAGGTCGACGGCCAGTACGCGGACACCGGACGGGAGATGCTGGACGATCGTGTCGAAGTCCCCGCGGTCACAGCCCCAGCCGTGGATGAGCGTCAGCGCGGGACCGACGGCAGGACCGGTTGCGGTGTAATGGATTCTCGTGCCGTCCGGACGGCTGGTTTCGCGATTCACGGTGATCTTCCTCTTCCGGCGGTCTCAGAAAGCGCGCTGGTAGCGAACGGGCCAGGCTTCTGTGGACTGGTTTCGCAAGGCGAGGTACGGATCGCGCAGCAGCGAACGTCCCATGAGGACAGCGTCGGCCTTGCCCTCGCGGATGATCTGGCCTGCCGCGGACAGATCGGTGATCTGGCCGACCGGCGCGACCGCCAGCCCGGACGCTTCCTTGAGCGCGGCGGCGAAATCGACGTTCAACCCCTTCCGGTCCGGCGGCCGGGCACCCCGATCGCGCACGAGCACGCCGGAGGTGACGTCGAGGAGGTCGATCCCGATGGCTGCCAGTTCCTTGGCGAACTCGGCGGCGTCGTCGAGCGTGATGCTGTCCTCGACCCAGTCGGTGGCGGTGATGCGGACGAACACCGGCTTGTCCTCGGGGAATGCCTCTCGAACGGCTCGAGCAACGCGCAGCGGTAAGCGCATCCGGTTCTGCGGGCTCCCGCCGTACTCGTCGGTGCGGTGGTTGGCCAACGGGGAAAGGAACTGGTGCAGCAGATATCCGTGTCCGGCATGGATTTCGACGGCCTGGTAACCGGCCAGCTCGGCCATCCGGGTCGCGTGCGCGAAGTCCTCGACGACCTGGTCCAGGTCGGCCTCGGCGGCCTCTCGGGGCATCGACAGATCGCCGAACGGGATCGCCGACGGCGCGATCAGTTCCCAGCCGCCGTCGGCGACCGGCACCGGTCCGTTCTGCCCCTCGCCGACCCACGGGACCTGGTGCGATCCCTTGCGGCCGACGGCGTTCAGCTGCACCGCGGGCACCGCGCCGTGGCCGTCGACGAACGACGTCAGCTTCCGGTGCGCCAGCGCCTGTTCCTCGTTCCAGAGGCCGAGGTCGGCCGCCGTGCACCGGTTGTCCGGGCTGATCGCGGTGGCCTCGACCATGACCAGCCCGACGCCGCCGATCGCACGGGAGCCGTAATGCGCCAGGTGCCATTCGGTCGGCAGCCCGTCCGGGCCCGCCGCGTACTGCGCCATCGGGGACATCCAGACGCGGTTGCGGAAGGTGACGTCGCGCAAGCGCAACGGCGTCGTCTCCGGGAACTCCGCGCTGGACGCACTGAACTCACTCATGCCGTAATACGGTACGCCTCATTCCGCGCTGCGGCACACGTGGTGGTCAGCTGGTGGCCAGCAAACCGCTGACCTCGGCCGCTGCCGCCACGACCAGCGGCGCGAAGGTCTTCTCCTGCGCGCGGGTGTACCGCATGTCGGGAACGGCGAGGGTGATCGTCGCCACCGGCTCTCCGGCCGGGTTCGTGATGGCCGCGCCGATGGACGACACCTGCGGGCGGAACCACGACGAGGACCCGTTGAGCGCGTATCCGCGCTTCGCGGCCTGGGCGATGTCACGGCGAAGCGCGGCGAAATCCGGTGCCGGGGACTGGGCGAACTCGGGAAGTTCGTGGGTGAACAGCTCCTCGACCTCGGATTCGTCGAGCAGTGCCATGATCGCCGTGCCGCCGGAGGTGGCGAGCAACGGCACCCGGGTGCCGACGTCCAGTACGACTCGCACGATCTGGTCGGTGTCCTGGCTGGCGACGATGACGAGACTGTCGCCGTCGCGTTCGGCCAGCATGACGGTCTCGTTCGTCTCGGCGGCGAGCCGCTTGACGATCGGGTCGGCGACCTCTTTGAGATCCGGTTTCCCGCAGTCGCGCAAACCGAGCGCCAGCACCCTCGGTGCGACCCCCCAGCGCGCGTGTTCCTCGTCCACGACCTTGAGCCATCCCGCCTGCTGAAGCGTGATCAGCCCCCGCTGCACGGTGCTCTTCGGGATCTCTGTGCAGCGCGCCAGTTCGGAGACGCCGACCGGCTGTCGCTGGGCGACCTCCTCGAATACTCGCAGCGTGCTGAGGACGCTGTTCATCGACCGGACACCGGCCGGCTTGTCGGCCTCTTCGTCGTGCATGTGCCTCATCGTGGCACAGCGATACGATGAGGACTCGCGTCGCAGCGGGAGGAAGCATGACCGAACCGTGGCAGTGGAGCGAACAAACCTGGCGGGACCACGTCGCGCACGTGCGGGCCGGGCGGCCGTTGCGACCGGAATCCTGGCCGGGCGGGGCGCGGGTAGCGGTGGCGTTGTCGTTCGACTCCGACCACGAGACGCTCGCGCTTCGCGACGGCCAGGTGCTGCCTGGCAAGCTGTCGCAAGGGGAGTACGGCTCGCGCGTTGGAGTGCCGCGGGTGTTGAAGCTGCTTGAGCGGTTCGGGGTACCGTCGACCTTCTTCATGCCCGCGGTGTCGGCGTTGCTGCACGACGGCGAGCCCCAGTCCTATGTGGACGCCGGGCACGAGGTCGCGCTGCACGGCTGGATCCATGAAAGCAATGTTCAACTGCCGCCCTCGGCCGAACGTGATCTCACCTTCCGGGCCGCGGACACGCTGGAACGGCTCACCGGCACGCGGCCAGTCGGCATCCGCACCCCGTCCTGGGACTTTTCCGAAAGCACCCTCTCGATCATCCGCGAACTGGGCCTGGCATACGACTCGTCCTTGATGGCGGACAACGACTGTTACGAGATCCTCGCCGACGGCGAGCCGACCGGCGTGGTCGAGCTTCCGGTGGAATGGATCCGCGACGACGCACCGTATTTCACGATGAATCGCTTCGGCTCGCAGCGTCCGTATACCTCGCCGCGGGAAGTGCTGTCGATCTGGCGCGACGAGTTCGACCTAGCCCTTGCGGAGGGCGGCCTCTTCCAGCTCACCATGCATCCGCACGTCATCGGACATCGTTCCCGCATCGCGATTCTCACCGAGCTGTTGGAACACATCGCTGCGCAGGACGGGGTTTGGTTCGCTACGCACGCTCAAGTCGCCGGCTACGTTTCGGAAATCGCCGCCAGTGGATAGCCGCCACGACTATGCCGACGACTGCGGCTAAAGCTCCGGAAAGGACAAACGTCGTCCCCATTCCGACGGCGTCGATCACCGGTTGCGCGATCAGCGGGGACGAGAACTGGCCGAGGAACAACGCGGACGTCAGCAATCCGAGCGATCGGGTTCGCGTGCCAGGTGCTGCTGTCGAGACCAGCCAGCCGTTGACGGTCGGATTTTGCAGCCCGATGCCAAGCCCGACCACGACCATGCCGAGCGCGGCAGTCCACAATGCACCGGCGGTGCCGAGCACGACCAGTCCCACGGCGAACGCGGCGAACATCGCGATGGCCAGCATCGGGAAGGACCAGCGGGCGCGGAGGCGACGGAAGTTCAAGCCCGCCAAGGTCATCACCAGGTTGACCGCGGCGATCAAGGCTCCCGCCACGGCCGGTCCCGCGCCGCCGACTTCGGCCAGCCAGAACGGGGCTTGCGTCGGAACGGTGTAGAAGACCACGACGCCAATGAAGATCAGCGCGTACAACCCGAGCAGCCGTGGCTGCCACGGAGACGCGGCCGTGGTGGTGTCCGCCGGATCGACTGGCTGGACGGGCGCGTCCGGCACGAAGCGCAGCACAAGCAGCAGCATCGGAATCGCCAGCAGGTAGATCGCGAACGGCCCCCGCCAGTCCGCGGCGGCCAGCAAACCGCCGAGCAGCAGGGCGACGACGCCGCCGAAACCCATTGCCGCGCCTTGCAATCCGAGCACGCGGCCGTGTTCGTCGGAATGGTGGTGGTCAGCGATCAACGCGGTCGACGTGGTCATGATCCCGGCGATGCCGATCCCGAGCACGGCGCGTCCGACGAGCAACGCGGGCAAGGAATCCAGCAGCAGACCGGATCCGCCGCCGACGGTGTACAGGGCGAGGCAGCCGAGCAGCACCGGCACACGTCCGGTCCGGCCGCTCAGCTTGGCCAGCAACGGCGCGGACACCATGATCGCCAGCCCGGGCAACGTGAGAACCAACCGGACGAGAAGTTCCGCGTGCGGTTCGGCGGCGAAGTGCTGTTGCATGCCGGGCAGCGCCGGCGTGATGGTGGCGCTGGCCATGATGGTCATGGTGCTGACGCCGAGCAGCGTCGCCAGCAAGGACTTTGGTGGGCGCCGCACCCCGGCGTCAGTCGTTTCGGTCACGACGCCGAAGGTAGAACTTCAACCTAACTCGAAGTCAATGCCGCGATCGCGTGCTGGAAGTGGTCAGCGGTCGGAGCGGCGAGCCAGATCAGGGACGCGCCGTTGAGCACGGAGTGATACAGCTGCGCCAGTCCGTCCAGTTCGGACGCAGGAAGCCGCAGATGGATGGCACCGAGAATCTTCGTGAGCGCGTCGGTGCTCCGCCGCCTTGGTATGCCTAGCCCTACCTGCGAGACTACGGGTAAACCGATCGAAGCCGGACAGCGCGCTGGCTAATCTGGATCTCGTGGCTACCGTCTCTCCAACCGCGAAACCGCGCACCGTGCTGGATGCGTTGGCGCGTCGGACATTCCTGATTTCCTCCTGGCCGTGGCGAGCATTGCTGTACGGGCTCAGCACCGGTCCGATGACGCTGCTGTTCGGGCTGCCGTTCGGGTTCTGCCTGCTGCCGCTCGCGGTCCTGGTCAATCGGGTCGTGCACGGGCAGACCTCTGACCTGGCGCTCGTCGCGGTGTTTTCGGTGTTCGGGATGCTGCTGTTCCTGAGCGCGGGCCCGGCGTGGGCGGCGGTGGTGGCCGGGGTCGAACGGCAGCGGCTGCGCATGGTCGATCTCAATCCGGTGGCTGTCCCCTTTGCGTCCAGCGAACCGGGCTGGTGGCCCCGAATGCGGGCGCGGTACACCGAACCGGCGTCGTGGCGCGAACTCGGGTACGCGGTTCTGTTGTGCACCGCGATTCCCGCGTTGTACGCGGTGGCTGGCATGGTCACGTTGTTCGCTGTCGTTCTGGTGGCCAGTCCGCTGCTCGTCAACGTGAACGACACGATTTCCCTTGGCTTCACTGAGGTTTCCACTCCTGGAGGAGCTGTGCCGTTCGCACTGGCCGGGGTGGTGTTGCTCGTTCTGTCGGGCTATCTGCTGTCCGGATGCGCCGGCCTGCACGCGATGCTGGCCCGTGCGCTGCTCACCGACAGTGCCGCCGAGAAGCTTCGCGGCGAGCTGACCGAGGTGTCGCAATCACGCACGCGGCTGCTGTCGGCGTTCGACGCGGAACGCAAGCGCATCGAACGCGATCTGCACGACGGGGCGCAGCAGCGGCTGGTCGGGCTGAGCCTGCAGCTCGGGCTCGCGAAGGTCGATCTGCCGCCGGATTCGGAGGCGGCGAAGGCGGTGTCGGACGCGCATGATCAGGCCAAGAAGCTGATGGTCGAGCTGCGTGAGCTGATCAACGGGATCCATCCGCGGGCGCTCGCTGAACTTGGCTTGCCCGCCGCGTTGGAGGAACTCGCCGACGGTTGCGCGGTGCCGGTGACCGTTGATGTCGCGGTGCCTGCGCGGTTGCCAGAGTCGGTGGAATCCACCGCGTACTTCGTGGTGGCCGAGTCGCTGACCAATGTCGCCAAGCACTCCGCGGCCAGCTGCGCGTCGGTGACCGCCAGAATTGTCGGTCGGCTCCTTACTATTGAGGTATGGGACAACGGGGCTGGCGGTGCTGATCCGGCGCGCGGCACGGGGATCACCGGGTTGAGCGACCGCATCGCCGTGCTGGGCGGACGGATGTGGGTGAGCAGTCCGGTCGGCGGGCCGACCGTCGTCCGCGCGGAGTTGCCGTGCTGAGGGGAGAGTCGATGCGGGTCGTCCTCGCCGAGGACGAGGTGCTGCTGCGCGAGGGATTGTGCGGTTTGCTGGAACGGTTTGGTTTCGAGGTCGTCGCCGCGGTCGGCGATGCCGAGGCCCTGCACGCAGCCGTGCGCGACCACGATCCGGACCTGGTGCTCACCGACATCCGGATGCCGCCCGGACACTCGGACGAAGGGCTGCGCGCTGCGGTCGAGTTGCGGCGTACGCGGCCAGAGCTGGCCGTGGTGGTGCTGAGCCAGTACGTCGAACACCACCACGCGGCTGACCTGCTCGACTCCGCCGAGGGGCGCGGGGTCGGCTACCTGCTGAAGGACCGGGTGGTCGACGTCGAGGAATTCGTCGGGACGCTCCGCCAGGTCGTCGACGGCGGGACGGCGGTGGATCCGCAGGTCGTGCGCCAGTTGCTGCGGCGACGGGCCGACCCGCTAGCCCGGCTGTCGGCGCGGGAGCGGGAGGTCTTGTCGCTGATCGCCGAGGGGCATTCCAACGCCTCGATCGCCCGGCGGCTGGTGGTATCGGACGCCGCCGTGGGCAAGCACGTCGGGAGCATCCTGTCGAAACTCGACCTCCCGCCGACGGACGACGGAAACCGGCGAGTGCTGGCGGTGCTGGCGTTTCTTCGCGGTGGTGGTTGAAACGGTGCGAGCGCAGCACAGTCTGCGCTCGCACCGCTGCTGCGGTCAGGCGGCGTTCACCACTGCGGTCAGACTGGCCGCGAGTACGGAACGGTCGCGACCAGCTGTCCATTGTGTACCGCTGTCGGTGCGGTATTCCAGCAACGTCAACGCTTCGCTGTCGTTGCCGGAGCCGATGCTCGTTTGGTGCAGGGCCACGATGTCAACCTTCCGCCCGTGCTCGCCGAGCGCCGCGGTGAGCGCTTCGACCGGACCGGTTCCGGTGTGGGTGCTGGTGTGCTCGGCCCCGTCGACGCGCAGGGTGATGCTGGTGTGCTCGTCGGCCGAGTTTTCGAAGCGAGACAACGCGATCGCCGGGTTCGGCTGGAGGTAGGCCGCTTCGAAGAGCTGCCACAATTCGTTGGCGGTCACCTCGTGGCCGGAGTTGTCGGTGTGGTCTTGGACGCGGCGCGCGAAGTCCATCTGCAGCCGCCGCGGCAGCGTGATGCCGTACTCGCTTTCCATCAGATAGGCGATTCCGCCCTTGCCGGACTGCGAGTTCACCCGGATCACGGCGGCGTAGTCGCGACCGAGGTCAGCCGGGTCGATCGGCAGATACGGAACGCGCCAGTCCAGTTCGTGCGCGGGCACGCCGGTTTCCGCGGCACGCGCGTGATGTTCGGCGAAGCCCTTCTTGATCGCGTCCTGATGGGTGCCGCTGAACGCGGTGTGCACGAGGTCTCCGACGTACGGATGCCGCGCGTGGACCTCGATCCGGTTGCAGTACTCGACGATGCGGCGGATCTCGTCGATGTCCGAGAAGTCGATCATCGGGTCGACACCTTGCGCATGGAGGTTGAGCGCCAGCGTCGCCAGGTCGACGTTCCCGGTGCGTTCGCCGTTGCCGAAAATGCAGCCCTCGACGCGTTCGGCCCCGGCCAGCACGGCGAGTTCAGCGCACGCGACGCCGGTGCCGCGGTCGTTGTGCGGATGCACGGACAAGATCACCGAAGCGCGGCGGGCGAGGTTGCGGTGCATGTACTCGATCTGGTCGGCGTACACATTGGGCGTCGCGATCTCGACGGTGGCCGGGAGGTTCAGGATCACCGGGCGGTCCGGGCTCGCCTGCCACGTGTCGGTGACCGCGTCGCAGACCTCCAGCACGTAGTCGGGTTCTGTCAGGTTGAAGACCTCGGGAGAGAACTCGAAGCGGACGTTCGGCAGGTCGCCGGCCGCGCGCAGAACGTCGCGGGCGCCGTCGAGGATCAGTTCTTTCAGCGACGCCTGATCGTGGCCGAGGACTACCGTGCGCCAGGTCGGCGCGGTGGCGGTGTACAGGTGGATCACGACGTCGTTGCGGATGCCGCGGATGGACTCCACGGTGCGCTCGATCAGCTCGCGCCGCGCCGGGGTGAACACGACGATGGTGACGTCGTCCGGGGCCAGGTCGGTGTCCGCGAGCAGCCGGACGAAGTCGTAGTCGGTCTGCGAGGCGGACGGGTAGCCGACCTCGATCTCCTTGTACCCCATGGTGATCATCAGCTCGAAGAACCGGCGTTTGCGCGCCGGGTCCATCGGCTCGGCCAGCGCCTGGTTGCCGTCGCGCAGGTCGACCGGCACCCAGAGCGGGGCTTCAGTGATCCGGTTTCCGGGCCAGGCCCGGCCGGTGTTGGGGACGTCGACGCGCTGGTAGACGTCGCGGTAGCGGTGCGACGGCATGCGGGAGGCTCGCTGCCGGTTCCACACGGTGTTCATCTGCGGTCCTTCTCGGGAGGTCGGAAGCAGACCGGCGCGCGTGCTCGCCCCACGGCGGGGGGCCGGTCCGGTCAGGCCCCGCCGTGGCGGCGAAGGAGAAGGAAGCGCGTGAACATCGTGGCGGAGCGTAACACAACTCCTCAGACAAGTAGCGGGGTTGGGTTCAGTGTCCGCGGCGGTCGGCGCGAGCGCTTAGGATTGGCCCGTGGAGCTGGAATTCGTGCGGACCTTCGTCGCCGTCGTGGACGGGGGACAGTTCCAGGAAGCGGCCGCGGAGCTGGGGATCACGCAGCAGGCAGTGTCCAAACGCGTCGGGGCGCTGGAGCGCGAGCTAGGGGTGCAGTTGTTCACCCGGACCGCTCGCGGGGCCCGGCTGAGCAGCGACGGCGAGGCGTTTCTGCCGCACGCGCGAGTGCTGCTCGACGCGGAGAAACGCGCGCTCGCCGCGGTGCGTCCGGAGAAGCGCCCGCTGCGAGTGGACGTGCTGAACCGGCGGACCAAGTCGGCGCAACTGGCGCTGGGTTTCCACCGGGCGTTCCCTGAGGTGGAGCTGCAGGTGGTGACCACTGGCGCCGAGCTGAGCTTCGACGCCGCCGTTGCCGCGGTCGCGGCCGGTTCGGTCGACGCGGCGTTCCGCGGAGTGCCGAAGCGCGACCTGCCGGGCGGCGTGACCAGCGGAGTCGTGGACTACGACGCGCACGAACTGCTCGTCGGCCCGCGCCACCCGTTCGCCGACCTGCCGTCGGTGCCGATCGCGAAACTGGTCGGTCACCGGATCTGGATGCCGGGGCTGTCGGCGAGCACGGAATGGGGCGCGTACTACGCGGAGCTGTCCGAGGCGTTCGACCTGACCATCGACGTGTCCGGCCCGGTCTTCGGCAACGAAACGATGCTGGACGAACTCGCGATGTCACCGGATCTGTCGACCTTCGTGGGTGCTGGCTCGCGCTACTTCTGGCCGGACGAGTACGACCTCCGCCGAGTGCTGGTCGTTGACCCGACGCCGGTGTACCCGATGTCGCTGCTGTGGCGGCGGGAGCCCGCGCATCCGGATGTGCGGAAGCTGCGGGATTACCTGGTGACGGGGCCGGAGCCGGGGGACGGGGTTTGGCTGCCCAGCTGGGAACAGACGTAGTCAGAGCGGGTGTTCGTACCAGACGTTCGGCTCGACGTAGACGCCCAGATCTTGCTCCGTCGACGCGAGCACCGGTGCGATTCCGCCGGGCACGACGGTGTGTCCGTCTTCGAGGCGGACGCCGGTCCATTGCTCCCACTGCGCGAGCGTGCCGGTGACGGTCATCGCGAACGGCGCGATCTTCCGGAACTCCGCGCCGAGCCGCTCGTGACTGCGCAGCCACGGATCGGTGCCCCGGCCGAGACAGTCCACAATGGACTCCAGGGGTGGCTTGCCGGTCGGCCGCACCGGTACGACCAGCCGGGAAAGCCCGGCCCGGCGCGCTCGGTTCTTCAACTCGGCGAGTGCTTGTGCGGCGAGCCCTTGCCCGCGCGCGGATTCCGCGACGTAGACCTCCAGCGCGACAAGCGTGGTCGGCTCGCGGCCGTCGAGGTGGTCTTCGGCGGCCCAGACGAGAGCGCCGTCCCAGCCGTGGTCGGGCAGCTCGGCTCGTTCCGGGGTCGGGAAGACGACGGGTATCGCCGCTGCTCGCGCGACGGGAACGTTGTCGTCGAGGAGTACCAGGAAGAACTCGGGCCAGTGCGCGGCGAGCCGCTTCGAGCTGGCGAGCCCGGCGGTCAAGCCTTGGCCGAGGAACTCTCCGCCGACGAATCCCAGCTCGAGCGCGGGGATGCGCAGCTCCGGCCGGGTGACAAGGTCTTCGACGCGAATCATGCGTTCTCCCGTCGCTGCCCGGCACGCCTGTCCGTGAGGGTTCCCCTCACGGACCGGAAAGCGGCATCAAGGTCACCGCACGGGGAGTGCCGACCTGCGCCTTCCCAACGCCGCCGGGTCGAGATTCGCCCGGGTCCCGGCCCGATGCCCCTCCCGGTATCCCGACCCCGACAACCGCCGTGGGGCGGCCGAGCGCAGGTCTCCGTACTCGCGGTCGAAAGCCTGCTGTACCAACGCCGTCCGGTCCCGCACCACCAGCTCCGCCGACTTCCCGCCGGCGACATCGGTGTACGTCCGCGCGGCGTTCTCCTCCGCCACCGTCAGCCGCTCATGCACCGCCCGCGCGAAACCGTGCAGCCACGTCCGCCGGTAAGCCGCCAGCGATTCGCGGAACACCCGTTCCTCGGGACGCACCCGCGTGAGCTGTGTGCTCGCCTGCAGCAACAGGCTGGTGAACAGCAGCTCGACCCGCGCGAGGTCGGTGCGGAAGCCGAACACCGTGACCTCTTCGACCCCTTGGCCGATCCGGTGCAGCAAGGTCCGGCAGCGCAACGGGTACGCGATGCTGGTGAGCAGGCTGGCCTTGTCGCGGCTGTACGGATTGGAGATCGGCAGCTTCAGCACCGTGATGTCGTCGCCGCTTTGCCCGGACGCGGCGAGCATCGCGTTGTCGATCCCGTGCCGCGCGATCAGTTGCGCCGCTTTGGTGTTGTACAGCTCGGCTTCGGCGGGCGTGACGGCCGGGTCCTCGGCCTTGGCCAGCAGCTTCCGCACGCGCTCCAGCAACGTGTCGTGGTCGGGCATGACCCCCCTCTCCAGCAGGCGCGGCCCGTGCGGACCGGCATGGGGTGCACGGTAGGCGTGGGGTACGACAATATTCGATCAGATGTTCGGGAGTGACACTGGGCGCCGGGTTCGTCGCAGCCCTACGATCGGGACGTGTCTCCGCCCGTCACGCTGGACGTCGCGGTCGTCGGCTCGGGGCCGAACGGCTTGGCCGCGGCCGTCGTGCTCGCGCGGGCCGGGCTGTCGGTCGAGGTGTACGAGGCGGCGGCCGAGCCGGGCGGAGGGGCGCGGTCGAAGCGGTTGTTCGACTCCGACGTTATCCATGACATCTGCTCGGCGGTCCATCCGATGGCCGCGGCCTCGCCGTTTCTGCGGCAGTTCGATCTCGACCTCTGTCATCCCGAAATCCCGTACGCGCAGCCGATCGACGAGAAGACCACTGCCATCGCGTACCCGGATCTCGAGCGCACCTGTGCGCGGCTAGGAAGCGACGGTGCGAGGTGGCGGCGCTTCATGACGCCACTGATCGAGCACAGCACGGAGATCACCGACGTCCTCCTCGGCGACCTCCGCCACCCACCGCGTCCGCGTTCGGCCGCGTACATCGCGACGCGCGCTCTCGCGGCGACAGTGAATTCCTTCACGGGCAAGGAAGCAGCGGCGCTCATAGCTGGGATCGAGGCGCACGCGCTTGGCAAGCTGCCCTCACTCATCGGCGGCGGTATCGCGGTACTGCTGAGCCACCTCGCGCACACCACAGGTTGGCCGATTCCCCGCGGCGGTTCGCAACGCATCACTGACGCCCTCGTCGCGGACATCGAGGCACACGGTGGTCGCGTACGCACCAACGCGCGCGTCACCGACGTACGCGAGTTGGCGCACGCGCGCGCCGTGCTGCTGGACTTAGCGCCCAAAGGCGTACTGGACCTAGCCGGGCCACTCCTGCCGACGCCGTACCGCAGAGCGCTGGAGAAAGTCCGTTACGGACCGGCGGCGGCGAAGGTCGACTTCCTGGTCTCCGAGGCAATCCCCTGGCGCGAAAACGAACTCGCCCAAGCCGGAACTGTCCATATCGGAGGGACAAGAGCCGAGGTGCACGCGGCGGAAAACGCGGTAGCTGCCGGGAAGCGGGCAAGGGACCCGTTCGTCCTCCTCTCCCAGCCGATGGCCGCCGACCCGTCCCGCGGTCTCCCCGATAAGCAGCCGATCTGGGCGTATGCCCATGTCCCGCACGGAGATCCGCTCGATCCGACGGCCGCGATCATCCGCCGCATCGAACGCTTCGCGCCCGGCTTCCGCGACACGATCCTCGCCTCGCGCGCGATCCCAGCGAGCGATTTCGAGGCGTACAACGCCAATTACGTCGGCGGCGACATCGCTGCTGCTGCGGTCACCATGCGCCAGGTGCTGGGTCGGCCGGTCCTGCGCTGGGACCCGTACCGGACTCCGTTGCGCGGCGTCTACCTGTGCTCGGCCGCGACGCCACCCGGTCCGGGCGTGCACGGAATGGCTGGTCAGCACGCCGCGGAACGCGTGCTGCGCAACGAATTCGGCTACCGTCCCGGCCGGACCAATCCGGTTTCGTAAGCGACCACTACCGCCTGCGCCCGGCTCGTGGTGCGATGGCCGCAGCACGCTGAGCAGGCGGCGGAGTTCGTCCAGCGCCTCGGTGGTCGTGTCGAGCGCGCCGTGCAGGTTGGCCTGCGCGGAGATCACCGACAGGTGATGCGAGACGACGTCGTGCAGCTCGCGCGCGATGCGCAGCCGCTCTTCCACAGCCGCCAACTCGGCGCGTGCAAGGCGAGCCCGCGAAGGTGGACTGAGTGTCCAATGAGGACGCTCGCAAGACCCGCATCGCGCGCCCGAAGCTACCTTCCTGACCGGCGGTTTCCCAACTTCCTGCCGCAGTCGTGGCAGGCCGCCTACCGCCAGGATTTACCGGCGGCTGCGGCGAAGGGGGATTCCCAGGGAGGGAGCGAGCGGTTACGTTCGGTCCGAATGGTCATCCATTCCCGCTGTTCGGCGGAGAGCCGGGGGTGGGGAGGATGCCACGCCGGACGCGCGAAGTCGCAGCGGCGGCGCATCCGCAAGCTTTGTTTCAGCCGCCCAGTTTGACCGCGCGGCGTAAGTCATCGGCGTAGTCCTCAGGCTGTTCCCATGCTGCGAAGTGGCCGCCGGCAGGGTGTTTCACGTAATCGCTGATGTTCAGGAACGCCTCGGCGTAGCTTCGCGGCTCCGGTTTGAGGTCGTGCGGGAACACGGAGAGCACGGTGGGCGTCTCGATCCGGTCGGGGAGGGTGACGGGTTCGACGTAGGTGGCGAAAGAAGTGCCGATCGTGCCGGTGACCCAATAGGCGGTGACCCAGGTGAGAAGTTCGTCCGTAGTGAAGGCCGGACCGTCGGACCAGGACTCCAGTTTCTCGACGATCCACGCCGCGAGGCCGGCTGGCGAATCGCCGAGGGCGACGGCGAGCGTGTTCGGTCGCGTCGACTGCTCCGCGATGTACCCGCCTTCGGTCCGGAACCACTGCGCCGCTCGGCTGAGGTAGGCCGCCGCGTCGGGCGCGAGCTTCGCCGGGTCCGCGGTGAACGCGTGCTGCGGGGCGACGTTCGTGAGGTGCAGAGCAGCTACCCGGTCCGGGTGTTCGGCCGCGAGAAGTTCCGCGACGGTGCCGCCCACGTCGCCGCCGGACACCGTGTACCGCGAGTAGCCGAGTTCGTCGAGAGCGTCCGCGACGATTCCCGCGATCCGGTTGGCCGACATCCCCTGCATGGGCAGCGGAGCCGCGAACGGAAAGCCCGGCAGCGCGGGAACCACCACGTGCAGGTCCGTGAGCAACGGCAGGATGCGTTCGAAACGCAGCACCGAGTCCGGCCAGCCGTGCAACAGCACGATGACCGGGGCGTCGGGATCCGCGGACCGCTGGTGGATGACCCTCAGGTCGGCGTCTCCCGTCCGCACCGTCACCCAAGGGAACTCACCGATGCGGCGCTCGTGCTCGCCCCAGTCGTACCCGTTCGCCCAGCGTTCGAGCAGTTCGTCAAGGCGGGTACCGCTGATGCCGCGCGTCCCGTCGGCACTCCACGGCATCGTGACCCGCCGCGTCCGCTGGAGTCGTTCCCGCATCTCGTCGCTCATGTGTATCAGCGTACACATGATGTGTATGCTCGTACACATGACTGCTCGCGACGCGGCCGCCACCAGACAGCGAATCCTGGAGCACGCGCGACGCCAATTCGCCCAGCGCGGATACACCGCGATCACGGTCAAAGGCGTGGCCGACGCGGCCGGGGTGTCGCCGAACCTCATCACGCGTTACTTCGGCGGCAAGGACGGCCTTTTCTTAGCGGCGACCCAGGTGGAGATCCCGGTCTCCGACTCTTTCGACGGCGACCGTTCCGCACTGGGTTCACGCCTCGCGGCGAGCATCGTCCAGCGCTGGTTCGGTACCCCTGGGGAAGATCCGCTGCTCGTGCTGCAACGCGCGTCCGGCGAACGCCCGGAGGCGGCGGAGGCGCTGGCCGCCTTCCTCGACGCGAACTCGCTGGAGAAACTGCACCGCTACCTGCGCGACAGCGGCCTGGACGACGCGGACGCCCGCAGCCGAGCCGCGGCGATCGACGCCTTCGTGCTCGGCGTCTCGACCCGCCGCCGGGTCCTGCGTTCCGAACTCGGCGACCCCGCTGATCTCCAGGCCTGGCTGAGCACCACCATCCAACGCCTCGCCGACGGGTGAGGCGTTGGATGGTGGTGAGGCCCTGCATTCAGCCCAGATACGCGTCCAGCGTCACCGCCAACGCCGATTCCGGCGAAGGCGCGAAGCTCGCTCCAGCCAGTCCGCCCCACAGCCACAGTTGCGCGAGACCGTGCAACGCGGCCCACAGCGACGCTGCGACGAGCCGAGGATCTGTACCCGGACGCAGTCGGTCGTCGTCCGCTTCGGCACGGTCGAGACGTACTAGCTCCGCGAAGGTGTCGAAGACCGCGCTGCTGGCCGCGACAAGCCCCGGTTCCTCCGGGTCGATGAGGTCGCGACGGAACATCAGCTCGAACATGGCCGGGTTCGTAACCGCGAAGTCGACGTACGCGTGACAGGCGGCCGTGACGCGCTCGCGCGGAGTGCCGTCGGGCAACTGTGCGCCCCGATGGAGCAGCTGTGTGAAGCCAAGCGTCGCTACGGCCGACAGCAGCTCCGCGCGTCCCGAGAAGTGGCGAAGCGGCGCACCGTGCGACACACCTGCCGCCTTCGCGATACCGCGCAACGTCACGGCCTCGACACCGGAGCCGACGAGCAAGTCCGCTGCGGTGCGGATCAATCGCTGACGCGCGCTCATACCTGAGCTTCGGAGAAGGCCACGGGCAGCAGCTCCGGACGCTTCGGCAGGAAGCCGTCGCCAGGAGACCGGCCGATGAGCCGGTTTCGCAGCCGCGTGATCCCCACCGGCAGCACTTCCCGCCACAGCCAACGCAAGTCGGCGATCGCGCTGTCCGGGGTCGGAACGCCGGGCAACGGCTGGAGCCAACTGCCGTCGTGCGCGACGCCGAGCCGGTCGAGCACGTGCCCGGCGACGCGCAGATGCCCGGCCTGCGACAGGTGCAGCCGGTCCGGCCCGAAGTAACGCGAATCGTGCGCGGCCTGGTCCGGCCACAGGTCGACGAGCTTCGCGCCGTAGCTGACCGAAGCTTCGCGGATGGCGTCGTTGAGCGCGGTGACCCGCGGCCGCATCCGCCCGCCCAGCGGCATGCGATGCGCGATGTCGCTCAGGGTGAAGGTGACGACGTTCGGCGCGATCTGCGTGCACTGCCGGATCGCGGTGTCCACGCGCCGCGCGACCGTGCGGGCGTCCCAGCCGCGGCTCATCACGTCGTTGCCGCCGCCGAACAACGCGATGAGATCCGGCTCGTGCCGCTCGGCCGTCGGAAGCTGCTCCGCGGCGATCTGGTCGAGCCGCCGTCCGCGAACGGCCAAATTGGCGTAACGGAACGCGGTTTCGTCGCGCGCGAGCCGCCCGGCGACGTAATCCGCCCAGCCGCGGTACTGGCTGTGATCCGGATAGGGATCGTCCAGCCCCTCCGCGCAGCTGTCGCCGACGGCGACGAACGTGTGGAAACCCATTCCGCTCTCCGTAACCCCTGGTTCATCTTGTAGACATTGTCTATCAAAGTATGTAGACGGTGTCTACCTCGGGTCGTCCTTCGAGCGACGAGGTAGGCGTTCTTGATCTCCGCGGCGAGATTCTCGGCGACCACGGGAAGCGGCTCGTGGTGATCAGGCCAGCGGACCTCGCTGCTGATCACCGTGCTCCCGGCTCGCGCGCCCTCCGTGCCAAACTCGCGGAGGCGGCCCAGTTCGGATCTCCACGGAGAAACCGCCGAGCAGGTCGGACAACTCGGTCGTCGACCGTTTGGCCTGCTGGCTGGACGTTCGCGCTTTCGCCTTCCAGGGAAACGGACTCGGCATGAAGATCTTGGTGGTGGGCGGCAGCGGCCTGTTGGGCCAGCACGTGCTCGATGAGCTGCGGAAACGCGGGCACGAGGCGACTGCGGTCGCGCGTACGGCACGTGAGGGAGTCGACCGGACGCTCGACGTCTCGAAGGCTTCGCACGACGAGTTGCGCGAAGCGCTCGATGGGCACGACGGCGTCGTCTTCGCTGGCGGCATGGACGATCGTGCGGTCGGACGCGGACCGGTCGAGCCTCGGCTGCGCGCGGGCAACGTCGCACCTGTCGCCGCGTTGTTGCGCGCGGCGCGCGAAGCAGGCTGTACGCGGGCTGCGGTGCTTGGGTCGTATTACACGTACTTCGACCGCGTACGTCCGGAGTGGGGGTTGGCCGCGAAGCATCCGTACGTGCGCAGTCGACTGGAGCAGGCCCGCGTCGCGCGCGAGACGGCGGGGCCGGACTTGCCGGTGGCGGTGATCGAAGTGCCGTTTGTCTTCGGTGTCGCGGAGGGTCGGGTACCGCAGTGGTCGGTGCCGATCGTGAAGTGGGTCCACTCCAACTCGCCGCTCTTCGCGCCTCCCGGCGGGACGGCGGCGACGAGCGCGCGCGGGGTCGGAGTCGCGACGGTGGATGCGCTGGAGCGGGCGTCAGGCGCGGATATCCCGGTGGCGGAGGAAAATCTGCCGTGGACGGACATGTTCGCCCGACTGGCCGCGGCGGCGGGACGCCCGCGCCGGGTGCGCTCGATGCCGTCCTGGCCGGTGCGCGGTGCGTTCAAGCTGGGCGGATTCCTCGACGGGCTGACCGGAAAGCAGCCGGGGTTGACGGTGCAGCACATGGACGGGTTGTTGTTGCGGGAGTTGTATCTGGAGCTGAACTATCCGGCTCCGGTGGACGAGGCGATCCGGGAAACCGTTGCTGCGCGGTGAGAATCAGCCCAGCCGGGCGCGGTGAGTCCGCACTGCGGCCAACCGCGGATCGGACGGTGAGAGCACTGCGGACAACGCGTCCAGAATGGCCAGATCGTCCGCGCCGCAGGAGGTTTCCCAGAACGACCACAACGTGTCCGGGTCCCCGCTGTTCAACGCCAGTTGCCGGACCTGCGCGCTGATCGACTCGCGTTCTTCCAGGATCGCGGGCGATTCCGACTCCGCGAGCAGCGGGCCCTGGAACGACCGGACCGCCGCCGCGGCGTCTCCGGTGCGCAGGGCAGCCTTGGTGCGCAGGAAATCCGCGTCCACGGTGGCTGCGAGGCGGTAAGGACGCGTCTGCAACACCCCGGTGCCGAGCTGGGTGCGCAACCGGTGGATCTCGGCGCGCACAGTCACCGGGTTGCCAGCCTCGCCGTACAGCTGCAGCGCCAGCTTCTCCGCCGACAAACCGCGCGGCTGCAGCGCGAGCAGCGTCAGCAATTCGGCGTGCCGCAAGGTGAACGGGATGTCTCGACCGTCCACAATGGTCGATCCGGGACCGTCGGTGAGGTATTCGAGCGACAACCGGCGGCGGGTCGCGGAGCCGGAGGTGGCGATCCGCAGGAGATAGCCCTCGTCGAGCGGGTCGACAGTGGCGACCCGGCCGTCCGGCAGCGTCACCGTGCCGCCGCCTTTGCGTACCTCCACAGTGGACGGAAGCGTGCACGCCTCGGCGGCTAGCACCCGTCCGCCCGCCGAAAGAAGCGCGCCGGGGCGGCCGCGCAACGACGCGAGGTGCGGCATGTTCGCCCGCCGCACCTTCTCGTCGCGGACCGCCAGCTGGGCTCGCAGCCGTCCCTCGGCCAGCTGCGCGGTGGCCGTGACCAGCGACAACATTGCCGGATGCACTGTGCGGAGCGGGCCGCTGACATCGATCGAACCGAGCAGCGCACCGGTGTCGGGGTCGCGCACGGGGGCCGCCGCGCAGGTCCACGTGTGATAGCGGCGTACGAGGTGTTCGGCGGAGTAGATCTGCACCGGCTGACCGGTCGCGAGCGTCGTGCCCATCGCGTTCGTGCCGATCGCCTCTTCGCTCCACCGGGTGCCCTCGGTGAGCGCGACCTGGTCCGCGCGCAGCAGTACGCCGGTCGCTCCCTCGCGCCACAGGATGAGCCCGTTCGCGTCGGTCACGATCATCATGTGCTCGGCGTCGTCGGCGATGCTCACCAGCATCTCGCGCAACAACGGCAGCACCGGGGCCAGCGGGTGCTCCGCGCGCAGGTCGGTGAGTTCGTTCGCCTCGAAGATCAGCGGGGCCTCACCGGCGTCCGGGTCGACGTGCGCGGCCAGTGAACGTTCCCACGAAGCCGACACCACGGAGCGCGGCGAGCGTGGCGCGGTGGATCCGGACAGCACTGCTTCGCGGACATGCCGGAGCAGCCGCGCGTACGACTCCGGATCGCGCAGCAGATCGGGTTCGGGCAGCTCCGCCACGTGAATGAGAGTAGAGACCCTGGTCACAAGGCTGCAACGTTGGCGCAACGTTGCCCGGCCTACGGTCGCCGCCGACCGTCACCGACCAGCAACGAGGCAGGGCAAGATGGCCGTATACGCCGCACCGAACACCGACGGCTCCGTCGTCGACTACGAGACCCGCTACGACCACTACATCGGCGGCGAATACGTCGCGCCGGCCGGCGGACAGTACTTCGAGAACCCGACGCCGGTGACCGGGAAGACCTTCACCGAGATCGCCCGCGGGACGGCGGCCGACATCGACCGGGCGCTCGACGCGGCCGAGGGCGCCGCGCCCGCGTGGGGCCGCACCTCGGCCGAGGAGCGCGCGAACATCCTGCTCAAGATCGCCGACCGGATGGAGCAGAACCTCGAGAAGATCGCGGTCGCCGAGTCCTGGGAGAACGGCAAGCCGGTCCGCGAAACCCTCGCCGCCGACATCCCGCTCGCGATCGACCACTTCCGCTACTTCGCCGGCGCGCTGCGCGCCCAGGAGGGCGGCATCTCGCAGATCGACGACAACACCGTCGCCTACCACTTCCACGAGCCGCTCGGCGTCGTCGGCCAGATCATCCCGTGGAACTTCCCGCTGCTGATGGCGGTCTGGAAGCTCGCCCCGGCGCTGGCCGCGGGCAACGCGATCGTGCTCAAGCCCGCCGAGCAGACCCCGGCGTCGATCCACCTGCTGATGTCGATCATCGGCGACCTGATCCCGCCGGGCGTGCTGAACATCGTCAACGGTTTCGGCGTCGAGGCGGGCAAACCGCTCGCGTCGAGCAACCGGGTGCGCAAGGTCGCGTTCACCGGCGAGACGACGACCGGACGGCTGATCCTGCAGTACGCCAGCGAAAACATCATCCCGGTGACCGTCGAACTGGGCGGCAAGAGCCCGAACATCTTCTTCGACGACGTCGCCGCGGCCAACGACGCGTTCTACGACAAGGCACAGGAAGGGTTCGCGCTCTTCGCGCTGAACCAGGGCGAGGTCTGCACCTGCCCGTCGCGTGCGCTGATCCAGTCCGGCATCTACGACCGGTTCCTCGGCGACGCGGTCGAGCGCGTGAAGAAGATCAAGCAGGGCAACCCGCTCGACACCGAGACGATGATCGGCGCGCAGGCCTCGAACGACCAGTTCGAGAAAATCCTGTCCTACATCGACATCGGCAAGCAGGAAGGCGCGAAGGTGCTCACCGGCGGCGAGCAGTCCGACCTGGGCGGCGACCTGTCCGGCGGCTACTACGTGCAGCCGACGGTGTTCGAGGGCGACAACAAGATGCGGATCTTCCAGGAGGAGATCTTCGGCCCGGTCGTGTCCGTGGCGAAGTTCGACGACTACGACGACGCGCTCAAGATCGCCAACGACACCCTGTACGGCCTCGGCGCCGGCGTCTGGTCCCGCGACGGGAACACCGCCTACCGCGCGGGCCGCGACATCCAGGCCGGCCGGGTGTGGGTGAACAACTACCACGCCTACCCGGCACACGCGGCCTTCGGCGGCTACAAGGCGTCCGGCATCGGCCGCGAGAACCACAAGATGATGCTGGACCACTACCAGCAGACGAAGAACATGCTGGTCTCCTACTCCGACCAGGCGCTTGGCTTCTTCTGATGAGTGAGCGGGTCGACCTGACACCGGCCGCCGCCGACCTCCTGCGGCGGCTGGTGCCAGTGCACGGGCCGGTGATGTTCCACCAGTCCGGCGGATGCTGCGACGGCAGCGCCCCGATGTGTTACCCGGCAGGCGAATTCCGGGTCGGGACTCGCGATGTGCACCTGGGCGACCTGACGGTGGAGGGCATCGACACGGTGCCGGTGTGGATGTCCGGGCCGCAGTTCGAGTATTGGAAGCACACCCATCTGACCATCGACGTGGTGCCCGGGCGGGGGAGCGGGTTCTCTCTCGAAGCGCCCGAGGGGGTGCGGTTTCTGATTCGGTCTCGGTTGCTCAGCGATGAGGAGTCGGCGGAGCTGAACGGGTGATTACGGTGCTCGGTGAGTTCGCCCGCTCACCGGGCACCGTCCGCTCGGCCGATCGAAAATCCTTGGCACTTTTGTTTGCGGCGACGCGGACGAGATGCGGCAATTCGGCTGGACGTACGACCCCAAGGCGAAGGCCGACCTTTACACCCACCTCGAGACGCCGTACCACGCGAAGTTCGAGGTATTCGTGAAACCCGGCAGCGAGGAGACGGTCTACGTGCGGAGCCTGGCCTCTGGCTTCCCCGACCCGTCCAAATAGCCCAGCGCACTTGCTAGGTTCAACTCATGCTGTCGCTGAAAGACGTCTACGTGGGCGAACCGACTGTGCTCGGCCACCAGCGGGACCAGCCGGTCCTGAGCGCCATCCGGAAGACCCGGGTCACGGACGGAGAGCTGGTGCTGTCCGAACTCAACCTGGCTGGCGACCGCCAAGCCGACCTCTCGGTGCACGGCGGCCCGGACAAAGCCGTCTACGTCTACCCGGTCGAGCACTATCCGACGTGGACCGCCGAGGGGTACTCCGTCGCGCACGGCGACTTCGGCGAGAACCTTTCCGTGCACGGCGCGCTGGAGAGCGATGCGCGGATCGGCGACATCTGGGCCTGGGGCGACGCGCTCGTGCAGATCGCGCAGCCGCGGCATCCGTGTTTCAAGCTCGCGATGCGCACCGGTCGCAAGGACGTCGTGCCCGCGATGATCAGCACCAATCGCTGCGGCTGGTATCTGCGCGTGCTGCGGCCGGGCACGGTCCCGACGGCCGGGCCGATCGACCTCGTGGAGCGGGCCGAGGGGCCGACCGTCGGGGAGACGTTCCTGGTCGCCGCGGCGAATTACGCGCAGTTGCCTGAGCCGGGACCGATGCTGGAGCTGGCTGAGCGCGTGCTGTCGACGGAGACGTTGCCGGAGGGCTACCGCAAGGGCATCCAGTCCAAAGTGGACCGAGCCAGGGCATCACTTCCAGTCGACCTGGGGTGAGCGGTAGAAGTCGATTCCCTGGGCTTCCCAGCGCGGCGCTTGCTTGGCGATTCGCTCCCGGTAGCCGTCCCAGGTTCGGGACGCTCGCGGCGACCAGCCGATTTCCGCGACGCCGGGCAGGCGCGGGAAGGCCATGTACTCGATGTCGTCGGTGGTCCGGATGGTCTCCGTCCACAGTGGAGCCTCGACACCGGCGACGGACTTCTCCTCGACGCCGGGGACGAGCGTCGTCGGATCCCAGTCGTAGGCGTCGCGGACTTCGACCAAACCGGCCCAATCCTGGCCCAGCTTGGTCGATTCCGTGTACTTCATGTCGAGATAGGCGTGGTTGGCGGGCGACATGACGAACTTGTTCCCGCGCGCCGCAGCGGCGGCCACGTCCGCGTTCGGGCCGCCCTGATCCCAGTACTGCGGCACGGCGGACGTCGGCAGCGGCGTCTTCGCGATTTCGTGCCAGCCGGTGATCAGTTTGCCGTATTTGGCGACCATCGGACTTACCTTCTCGTAGAAGGTTTTGTAGTCCTCGGCAGGCGTCGAATGTGCTTCGTCGCCGCCGATGCCGATGTACTTGCCGGGCGTGATCGCGGCGAGTTCGCGGATCACGTCCTCCACGAATCGGTACGTGGTAGGCGAATTGATGCACAGCGAGCTGTAGCCGACCTCGATGTCGGTGCGCGGCGGGACTGCCTTGCCGTCGCAATTGAGTTCGGCGTAGACCGACTGCGCGGCGTTTGTGTGCCCAGGCATGTCGATTTCCGGCACGACGGTGATGTGGCGGCTCGCGGCGTAGGCGACGATGTCGCGGTACTGCTCCTGCGTGTAGTAACCACCGGGGTCGCCGTACGCCGCGGTCTTGCCGCCTTCGGTCGCCAGTTTCGGCCAGCTCTTGATTTCGATGCGCCAGCCCTGGTCGTCGCTGAGGTGCAGGTGCAGCGTGTTGATCTTGTACTGGACGATCTGGTCGATGTACTTCTTCACCTGCGCAGGCGTGAAGAAATGCCGCGCGACGTCGAGCATCGCGCCGCGGTGGGCGAAGCGCGGGTAGTCGAGGACACTGCCGCCAGCGACCGTCCACGTGCGGTGCTGCACGGACTTCGCCTCGATCGCCGACGGCAGCAGCTGCCGCAGCGACTGGACGCCCGTGAACAGCCCGGTGGCGGTGTTGGCGAGCAGCCGGACGCCGCTCTTCGTGACGTCGAGCTGGTATCCCTCGTCGCCGACGCGCGGATCGGCGTGGCCGAGGTCGAGCGAGATCGCGGACAGTCCCGGGCTCGCCGGGACGACCGGCAGCGGGAATCCGGTCGCGGGCCGCAGCAGTCCCCGCAGGTACGCGGCGACGTCGCCGGTGCCGTGCCCGGCGCGGATGACCGTCAGCGGGGTGAGTCGGAAGGTGGCGTCCGCCTTCGCCACGGCGTGCACCGGCACCGGTACGAGGTCGGTGACCTGCCGTTCGCTGGGCGCGGGACTCGCCGCGGCCGGCCCGGGCACTCCCACCGCGGCGAGCCCGAGCACGGTCACCCCAAGCACGGCCCTGGACAGGGTCTTCCTCACGGCATACCTCCGGTCGCGTCGCGGAGAAGGCGGACTTCAAGAGGTATAGACCACTACCGGGGACGCTGACAACGCCCGAAAGGGTCGGCTGACGACTGATGTCCCGTTCGCCGGGATGCCCGCACCCGCCCCGGTGCCATAGCGCGCGGGGGTGCCGAGGTCCGTGAGGGGAACCCTGAGGGAATCAGAGTCCCTCAGGGTTCCCCTCACGGACCTTCCGCGCTACCGAGAGAACCCCACCGGGGCGGCGCTCAGGGCCGCAGGATCGCCCGCAACGCGTCGAGTACTGACGGGTCCTCGATGGTCGACGGAACCGCCTCGTCGCGACCGTCGGCGATTCCGCGCATCGTCTTGCGCAGGATCTTCCCCGAGCGCGTCTTCGGCAGCGCGTTGACCACCGACACGTCCCGGAACGCCGCGACCGGCCCGATATCGCGGCGAACCAGCGCGACCAGTTCGTCCCGCAGCTGGTCCTCGGGCACGTCCACTCCGGACTTCAGCACCACGAAACCGCGCGGCACCTGGCCCTTCAGCTGGTCCGCGACCCCGATCACCGCACATTCCGCGACCGCCGGATGCGAAGCCAGCACGGCCTCCATCGAACCGGTCGACAGCCGGTGCCCCGCCACGTTGATCACGTCGTCGGTGCGGCCCATGACGAAGAGGTAGCCGTCCTCGTCGAGGTAGCCCGAGTCGCCGGTCAGGTAGTAGCCGGGATAGCGCGACAGGTACGCCTCGCGGTAGCGCTCGTCGTCGCCCCACAGCGTCGGCAGCGAACCCGGCGGCAGCGGCAGTTTCAGCGTGATCGCGCCCTCGCGGCCCGCTGGCAGTTCCTCGCCCGCCTGGTCGAGGATGCGCACATCCCAGCCGGGCACCGGTTTCGTCGCCGACCCGGGTTTGACCTGCATCGGTTCGAGACCGCGCGGATTGGCCGCGATCGGCCAGCCGGTTTCGGTCTGCCACCAGTGGTCGACGACCGGCGTGCCGAGGATGTCGTGCGCCCAGTGGTAGGTCTCCGGGTCGAGCCGCTCGCCCGCCATGAACAGGGTGCGGAACCGGGAGAGGTCGTACTTCTTGAGTTCGTCCGCGTCCGGGTCCACCTTCTTGACCGCGCGCAACGCCGTCGGCGCGGTGAACAGCGCCTGCACGCCGTGCTCGGAGATGACCCGCCAGAACGCGCCTGCGTCCGGAGTTCCGACGGGTTTTCCCTCGTACAGCACGGTTGTAGCGCCGACCAGCAGCGGCGCGTAGACGATGTACGAATGCCCGACGACCCAGCCGACGTCGGAAGCCGTCCACCACACGTCCCCGGCGTGGACGTCGTACAGCGCGCCCATCGACCACGCCAGCGCGACCGCGTGCCCGCCCGTGTCGCGGACCACGCCCTTCGGCCGCCCGGTGGTGCCGGACGTGTAGAGGATGTACAGCGGATCGGTCGCCTTCACCGGAACCGGATCGACCGGGTCGGCGTCGGCGACGAGGTCGTTCCAGTCGAGGTCGGCGCCGGACAGTTCCGCGCGCGCCTGCTCGCGCTGGAACACCACGACGTGGTCCGGCTGGTGCTCGGTGGTCTCCAGCGCGGCGTCGATGATCGGCTTGTACTCGACCACCCGAGTCGGCTCGATCCCGCACGACGCGGCGAGGATCAGCTTCGGCTTCGCGTCCTCGATCCGCGCGGCCAGTTCCTTCGGTGCGAACCCGCCGAACACCACGGAGTGCACCGCGCCGATCCGCGCGCAGGCGAGCATCGCGATGACGGCCTGCGGAATCATCGGCAGATAGAGGATCACGCGATCGCCGCGGGTGACGCCGAGCGACGCGAGCGCGCCGGCGAAGGTCGCGACCTCGTCCCGCAGTTCGGCGTAGGTGTAGCGGCGTTTGCGGCCGCTGACCGGCGAATCCCAGATCAGCGCGTCCTGCGCGCCGCGGCCGCCGTCGGCGTGCCGGTCGAGGGCGTTGTAGGAGGTGTTCAGCTCGCCGTCGGGATACCAGCGGTAGAACGGCGCGGCGGACGAATCGAGCGCGCGGGTGGGCCGCTGCGTCCAGTCGATCGCCCGGGCGGCTTCGAGCCAGAAGTGCTCCGGGTCGTCCAGACTGCGCCGATACGTCTCGGTGTACGCGCCCACGAGGTCTCCTTTGACTTCAGACGGCCGAATCTGCCCTCATGATGGCCTTTCCCTCGTCGGGTCGCAGGTCAGCCCGGCCACACCTTCCCGACCTGCTCGGAGATCTTGAGAACGAGGCCGGAGAAGTCGGAAAGGCCGGTCAGGAGGGTCTTGACCTTCTCCCACCGGCTGACCGGCACCGCTGGAGCGGCCGTGCCGGGGGCCCGGGCCGCGTCGGTCAGCTCGTCGAGCGCGTCTTCGATGATCTCCTGCTTCGGGAGGCCGTGCTCGCGCACCTGGGCGCGCAACTGCTCGAGGAGGTCGAGCAACTGGGCGTCCGCGGCGGGGCCCGCGTTGACCGTGCCGCCGCTGATGTCCCCGTGGCTCGTCCCGCCGAAGACCATCGGGCCGCTGTTGATCCCGGTGATGGAGATGTGGTTCGTGGGTCCGGTCATGGTGTCCTCGCTGTCGTCTCGGCCGGTCCGGAAGGGCCGCTGATGTCGCCGTGGCTTTCGCCGCCGAAGATCATCGGGGCGTTGTTCGTTCCGCTGATGGTGATGTTGTTGATCATCTGCGCGTCAGCTCGTCGTTCGAACACCGTGCTCGAATATCCGCACTCCTGAAGCGTCGCGGCCACCGCGGGCACCAGCTTGCTTTCCAGCAGACGCACGTAGCGTTCGGCGTCGACGGTCTGGAAGTAGTTGCGCGGATGCCGCATCGAGGCGAGTTCCCGCAGCGTGCGCCCAGCTCCGTAGCGGTCCGGGTTGAGCTGGTGCGCGTCGTGGGGAAGCGGCAGGCGCATCCGGAACGCGTTGGCGATCCGCCCGAACGACGTCACCGGCAGGAGGAGCCAGCGGACGAAACCCTCCCACAGCGGCCGCACGCCGTTGTTGACCATCTTGTCGAGGGCGCGGTACTCGTCCGCGATCGGCGGCAGGACACAGGGCGTCCATTCCAGATACAGCTCGTTGGCGCCGACCGCGCAGTGGACGAATGCCGAGACGACCAGGTCGCGGTCCCAGGTCTCCAGCTCCATGCAGAGGTAGTAGCGGGACCATTCGCGCGCCTGGTCGTGGACGTGTCCCGCCTCGACGTCGTGGAGAAACGCTTGCGGGGCCGTATTCAGGTGCGGCAGGTAATGCCTTATTTCCGGGAGGTGAAGGTGATCGAGAAGCTTGTCGGCCGGAGCGAAAACGCGTCCGGTGACGACGAGGTCCCGCAGCCGGCAATCCGGGGCGAGCGGGCCGCTTTCGCGCAGCTCGGCGGTTTTCTCGGCGATGCGCCGGTACAGCAGCCGAGCCGTCAGCCGTGGTTTTTCGTCCGCGTCGGCATCGGCGGTCAACGGGATCACCATCGACCACGGCTTCGTGCTTTCGCCCGCTCCGACGAAGGGATTCGCGCCTCGGTGGACGATCAGCGGGGTCAGCGCGTCCGGCCCGGAGGGGACGCGTCCGATCCGATGGCGCTGGAGTTCCGCGCGGAATCGCGGCGGGGCCAGTGAGAACGACAACCGGTCCGCGGGCGGCTTAGGCGCGCCGCCCGGGATTCTCGCCAGCCTGCCGAAATAGGTCGTGAGGAGATGCCACACCGCGATCCGGTCCGCGACCAGAACTATCAGCATCGCCAGCGCGCAGCAGACGGAGACGGCCCAGTACACGTCGAGATCGGGCAGGCCGGAATAGCTCCGTCCGCCGTAGCCGAAACCGCTGCTGAGGTCCGACAGCTCGGAAAAGGCGAAGAAACCGAAACCGGCGATGATCGCCAGCGGAAGCGAGGCGAGCCCGAGCGCCACGATCTTCACGACGGTCACGAGCACCTTCCGGGCGCTGCCGTCCCGGTTTCTGCGCCATAACCGGACCGCGTAGACCACGAACGCCACCGCGAGCCAGGCGGTCAGCAAACCGGTGAACAGGCCGCACCAGACGAAAACCGCGCCCAGCACGGCGAGCAGCGCGTCCCGGTATTTCCGTCTGGTGCGGGCGGCGAGCGCTTCGGTCAGGACGGTCGCGGTGTCGACACCCGGGGACGGCGGGATCTGCCGGGTCGGTTCGACGAGGAACTCGCGGACCGCGTCCTCCGCGTACTCGCGGTCAAGATGGGCAGCTGCGACCAGGTATCGGGTGCTGTCGTCTGTCGCCAGCACCGCTGGTGCGACGGATTGGGTCGACTGGGTCAATCGGGGTCTCCGACCAATTCGGCGGCGAGCACGCGGCGGCGGGCTCGGGATGGCAGACCCGGGGCATGGCGGATTTCGGCAGGCTCGTGATCGAGGCGACGCGCAACAGGCGTACTGGTCGCCGGCATGACGTGACCCTCCCCAGGCATCACCACGCGGGACTGTGTTCGTGCGAGCGCAGAACGTAGCACGGTGGCGATCACCACGTGTGCGGATTTTTCGAATCGGCGGCCAGCAGCGAAGATCGTTCGCTGGGCCAGATCGATGCAGTGGATCACGTTCCCGGCGCGACCCGGCAACCCCGACGAGGCCGTGTGCGTCCTAAGCTGGACCGTGGGGAACGGCCGCGCAGCGGCAGGAAGACGACACTGACAGTGAGGGGAACCAGCCGGTGAGCGGAATCGGGAGCGCGCTGCTCTCGCTCGCGCACGCCTTGTTCGACCCGGGGTTCTGCCCCGGCGACTGGGTGTGGGCGACGACCACAGCGGGTGCGCTCGTCGCGCTCTTCCCGGCGGCCGGGGCGCTGATCGTGGCGATCGTGCGCAAGGGGACCGGGAACCGGTACGACGCGACCACGCTCACCGTGTTCGGGCTCATCGGCGTGGTCAGCGTGCTGGTGTTCCCGTGGCTGATCTCGTCGGGTATTTCGGAAACCTTCCGCGCGGCCAACGCGGGCCAGGCGACCGGACTGTCCGGGGCGGCCACGCTCAGCAAGGAGTACTGCTCGTTCGTCGGCGTGCAGCAGACCTACCTCGGCGGCGGGTCGAACGTCTTCGAGACGCTCTTCTACCCGCGCGGCCTCAAGCTTTCCTACGCGCTGTACCTGCTCGCCTTCACCGTGCTGCCGGTCGGCTCGCTGCTGTTCGTGATGCTGCAGGCGCGCACCGCTTTTCGTCGCGGGCCGAAGTGGCCGTCGCGGTTCTTCTGGATTCCCTTCGTGGTCATGGCGGTCGCGTCGACGGGCATGTCGGCCAACACCGCGGTGCACTTCTGGCTCGGGTTCCTGCCGTTCAGCATCCTGGGACTGATCCCGGTCGCGCTGGTCGGCCCGCCGCCGTGGTCGGTGATCAACCGGCCGGAGCCGCGGCGCGACGAACCGCCTGCCGCGCCGCCTCCGCCGCGCCGGGAGCAGCTGCCGCCGCCTCCGCCGCCGCAGAACAAGGCGTACCCGGCCACCGCGCTGGCGTCCGCTCCGGAGCCGCCGCCCGCCGGGGCGCTGGCCGCCGCGCCCGGCATGATTCCGCCGCCGCCTGGCTCGCGCAACGCGGGCAGCAGCCGGTACCGGCGCGTCCGCCAGCTCGGGACCGGCGGGTTCGGCACGGTCTGGGAAGCCGTCGACACGCAGCTCAACCGCACTGTCGCGCTCAAGATCGCGCACGCGCCCGACCGCGACACCGAGGAGCGCATGCAGCGCGAGGCCCGCGCGCTGGCCGTGGTGAACCACCCCAACTGCGTCCGGGTGTACGACCTGGCCGAGGAACCGGACGGGCTCGCGCTCGTCATGGAGTACCTGCGGGGCCGCCCGCTCGCCGAGGTGGTCGACGGACAGGGCCCGATCGACGACGTCGCCGCCGGCCGGCTGTGGTCGACGATGGCGGGCGCGCTGGTCGCGGCGCACGAGCGGGGCGTGCTGCACCGCGACGTGAAGCCGTCCAACGTCATCCTCGACCCGGCGGGCATCGCGCACCTCATCGACTTCGGCATCGCCCGCAGCCAGGGCGACTCCAAGATGACCGCCACCGGGATGATGATCGGCACGCCCGACTTCGTCGCGCCGGAGCAGGCGATGGGCTCCCCGGCGAGCCCGGCGTCGGACGCCTGGCAGCTCGCCGCCACGGTCAGCTACGCGCTGACCGGCCAGCCGCCGCGCGGCACCCGCGAGACGCCGATGGCCGCGCTGATGGCCGCGGCGCGCGCCGATCCGGTCACGCACCTGCCGCAGCGTTCGGTGCACGCCCGGATCCTGGCGGCGTCGCTGGATCCGGAGCCGCGTCGTCGTCCGACGTTGAACTCGGTGCGGCGCGAGGTGGACGGCTGGCTGAGCAGGCAGGGCAAGGCGCTGGACGGGCCGGTCACGCAGATCGTGCCGCGCCGGTCGCCTCGCTGAGCCTCGTGAGTGTTTACGCCGGTTCTAACCGGGATTAGCGCTCACGAGGGCTTCACCGCGGAAAACTCCAGCCGCTTCCGCTCGACCTCCACGCGCACCCGCTCGAACCCCGCCGCCGCCAGCCGCCCAGGCAGGGTGTCCGCATCGAGGACGTTCATCCGGCGTCGCTGGATCTGGAGCCGCGGTTGGCTGGGCAGGCAGGGCAAGGCGCTGGACGGGCCGGTCACGCAGATCGTGCCGCGCCGGTCGCCTCGCTGAGTCTCGTGAGTGTTTACGCCGGTTCTAACCGGGATTAGCGCTCACGAGGGCTTCACCGCGGAAAACTCCAGCCGCTTCCGCTCCACCCCCACGCGCACCCGCGCGAGCCCCGCCGCCGCCAACCGCCCCGGCAGGGTGTCCGCGTCGAGGACGTTCATCGTGTCCCCCATGTGCAGGAGCCGGAATCCGAAGCTGAGCTGGCTGTCCACCCCGCAGTAGGTGCCGCCGGGCCGCAGCACCCGGAACGCTTCCGCAAAGATCCGGTCCTGGAGCGCGGCGGTCGGCACGTGGTGCAGCATCGAGAAGCACACGACCCCGGAAAACCGGCCGTCCTCGAACGGCATTTCCGCGCCGCTGCCCTTGACGATGTCCGCCCGGTCGCCGTATTTCTCCTGCAACAGCCGGTTCGACGCCGGATCGATTTCCAGCGCGGTCAGCTGCGGCACCGCGTCGACCAGCACCCGCGTGGTCGCCCCGAAACCCGGCCCGATTTCCAGCACGTCGTCGCCCAGTTCGAAGCGGGCGAGCCAGTCCGGCAGCACTTCGGCCACCGCGGCGGCCCATTTTTCCGAGCTGCAGAGCTTCCGGTGCATCAGGTTCATCGGCATGGTTCCGACGCTAGGGACGAGCCCTGTTGACCGGAAGACGATAGGCTGTCACCTCATGTCGCAGTACGGTCAAACCGGCGCGATGCTGCTCGGCGACCTGCCGATCGCGGCCGGAGCCTGGTTCCCCTGGCACGAGCACCCGGCGCACCAACTCGTCTGGGCCGCGCGCGGGGTCGCCGCGGTGATGGTCGGCGACGCGCAATGGGTGCTGCCGTCCACGCGCGCGCTCTGGATCCCGGCTGGGGTCCGGCATCGCACCGGCGCGGCCGGGAACGTCGAACTGCGCGGCATCTACGCCGATCCGGAGCAATGCCCGGTCGACTGGCCGTCCCCGCGGATCGTCCTCGTCCGGCCGCTGCTGCGGGAACTGCTGGAGCACCTGTCCGCAGACGGCATCAGCGACGACGCGCGCCGCCGCGCCGAGGCGGTCGCGTTCGACCTGCTGGAGCCGATGGACGTGGCACCGATCGTCGTACCCGCGCCCGCCGACCCACGAGCGCGCGACGTCGCCGACGCCGTGCTCGCCGACCCTGCGGACTCGCGCAGCCTGGCTGAGCTGGGCCGGGAAGTCGGTGCGAGCGAGCGGACCCTGGCGCGCGCGTTCGTCCGCGATTGCCGGATGACGTTCGGCACCTGGCGCACGCAAGCGCGGCTGCGCGCGGCATTGCCGTTGCTGGCACAGGGAATGCCGATGACGACCGTCGCGCACCGGGTCGGGTATGCGACGGCCAGCGCGTTCGTCGCCGCCTTCCGCCGGGCGGTCGGGATGCCGCCGGGCGCCTACTTCAGCGCCACGAAGGCAACCACATTTCCGCCTGCCAATGGGCGTTCGTGATCGGGATTCCGTTGAGAATCGGCCACAGCCACGCGAAGTTCGCGACCACCAGCCCGACGTAGAGCGACACGACGAGCAGACCGGTGCCTCTGCGCTCGAACCCGCGTTTGGCGCTGCCGAGGATCTGCCCGAGCGCGAGCACCAGCCCGAGCACCAGGAACGGGGCCATCGGCGTGGCGTAGAAGAAGTACATCTGCCGGTCGATGTTGGTGAACCAGGGCAGGTAGCCGGCGAAGTAGCCGGTCAGCACGGCGGCGTAGCGCCAGTCCGCGCGGAAGAACCAGCGCCACAGGCCCCAGCCGAGCATCGGGGCGGCCAGCCACCACATCGCGGGCGTGCCGATCAGCATCGTCGCGCCGAGGCAGCGCGATTCGCCGCAGCCGGTGACGTTGCCGTCGTAGTAGTAGAGCATCGGCCGCAGGCCCATCGGCCACGTCCACGGCTTCGACTCCCACGGATGCGGATTGTCCTTGGGCGTCAGCAGGGTTTCGTGGAAATGCAGCACGTTGGCGGTGTAGCTGCCGAGCGAGCGCAGCGCGGGCGGGATCCAGCCGAACATGCCCGGGTCGAGGTTCTTGATCTCGGTGTAGTGCCGGTCGGTCGCGGTTTCGCTGGCGAACCACGCCCAGTACGCCGCCAGGTACATCAGCACCGGCACCACGAGGATCGCCCACAGCGCGGGCGCGACGTCGCGGCGGATCGTGCCGACCCAAGGCCGCTGGACACCGGCCGCGCGCCGGGCGGCGACGTCGAAGAACACAGTGAGCAGGCCGAACGCCGCGATGTAGTACAGCGCCGACCATTTGACGCCGAAGGTCAGGCCGATCATCAGCCCGGCCGCGAACCGCCACCAGCGGAAGCCGAGCTTCGGGCCCCACTGCGATTCGCCGATCCAGCCCTCGCGCACCGCGACGGCCAGCCGCTGCCGCACCTGGTCGCGGTCGCAGAGCACGCAGGCGAACGCGGCGAGCACGAAGAACGCGATGAAGATGTCCAGCATCCCCATCCGCGACTGCAGGTGCAGCACGCCGTCGCAGATCACCAGCACGCCCGCGATGCCGCCGAGCAGCGTCGAGCGGGTCAGCCGGCGCGCGATGCGCACGGTGAGCAGCACGATCAACGTGCCGGCCACAGCCGACATCAGCCGCCAGCCCCAGCCGTTGTAGCCGAAGAGCCACTCGCCGAACGCGATGAAGTCCTTGGCCAGCGGCGGGTGCACGATCAGCTCGTACCCGGCGTTGTCCTCGTACCCGCCGTTGCGCAGCATTTGCGCGGCCTGGGGCACGTAGTGCTTCTCGTCGAAGACGGGACTGCCGTGGTCAGTGGGAAGGCCCAGATTCTGCAGCCGGACGACGCCGCCGATCACGGTCAGCACGATCGTGACGATCCAGCCGCGCAGCCGGTCGGCGGGCATCGCCCGGCCGAGCAGGGTGGCTTCGCGGTCGGTCGGAGGACGGCGCGCGTCGACCGGGTCCGGCCGCACGCTCTCGTCGTCGGCACGGGTCAGCAGCGCGGTCACGGGGCCCGATAGTATGGCCTGATCCACTGGTGGCGTCTGGTTAGGCTGACTGCCATGACTTCTGCGTCCGGACGGCTCGTGCTCGCCGCCACCCCGCTGGGCGATCCCGGCGACGCGTCCGCCCGGCTGATCGAGGCGCTGGGCTCGGCAGACGTGATCGCCGCCGAGGACACCCGGCGCCTGCGAGGCCTCGCTTCCGCGCTCGGCGTGTCGCCCTCCGGCCGGGTGGTGAGCTTCTACGAAGACGTCGAGACTGCCCGGTTGCCGAAGCTGCTGGAGGCGCTGCACGGCGGCGAGACGGTGCTGGTCGTGACCGATGCCGGGATGCCGAGTGTGTCCGATCCGGGGTTCCGTCTCGTGGCCGCTTGTGTCGAGGAGGATCTGCCGATCACCTGCCTTCCCGGCCCTTCGGCGGTGACGACGGCGCTCGCGTTGTCCGGGCTGCCGTGCGACCGGTTCTGCTTCGAGGGCTTCGCGCCGCGCAAGCCCGGTGAGCGGTCGAAGTGGTTCGCGGAGTTGGCGAACGAGCGTCGGACTGTCGTGTTCTTCGAATCGCCGCACCGGATCGCGTCCCTGCTGTCGGACGCCGCCGCCGCGTTGGGCGGGTCGCGGCGGGCCGCGGTGTGCCGGGAGCTGACAAAGACGTACGAAGAGGTCAAACGCGGCACTCTCGCGGAACTTGCCGAATGGGCGGCGGATGGGGTTCGCGGCGAGATCTCGGTGGTGCTGGAGGGCGCGGCTCCTCGGCAAGCGGTGGTGTCGGATCTGGTGCCGGAGGTGGCGGAACGGGTCGCTTCGGGGGAGCGGCTGAAGACCGTCGCGGCCGAGGTCGCCGGTGCGGCCGGGGTGTCTACAAAGGAGCTTTACGCGGCGGTTCTCGCGGCTCGGAAGTGAGTTAGTTCCGGCGGGCGTTGTCTTCGGCTAGGAACTGCAGCCACCTCGGGTCGCTAGGTGCGGTTTTGGTGATCGTGGCCAGTTCCTCCGGTCGCCAAGTGCCGACACCGTCGGTGCGCACGGCATGGTCTTCCGGCAGGCCGTCGTCGGGAATTTCCGTGGTGCTGGCGAGGAACTCAGCGACGGTGGACGGATCGGCGACGGTGCGCGAAGCGGCAACGGACACCAGTGCGAGCTCGCCGTCTCCGGCGACGACGAGGTCACCGGCCGACGTCGCGGCCAGCGCGGTCACTGCCGAGCGGAGCAGTTTGTGTTCCGTGGTTCGGTCGCGCGCGACGTCGAACTCCAGCAAGGTGCCGGACGGCGTCCCGATCCACAGTGCGCCGGGTCGCGCGCCGAAGGCGATGTTGTGCGCGGACCAGCTGCGATACTCGTCGATCCATTTCATGTCGTCGAGGCTGTCTCGCGCCGGAATGTAGAACGTGGTTTTCCGGACCCGCCGCAGCGAGGGGAACTCGGACACCAGCGCCAGGTGTCCGGGGTCGTCGCCGCGAATCGCCAGGGCGGGAGAACAGAACCAAGGTCGCGCCCTGGTCGCTCTGCATCGTGGCGACCAGTCCGCCCGCGGGATGCGCGGCGATGCCGGTGCCGAGGTCGATGACGTCCGAACGGTCGTAAGAATCGGGTGGGTCGGCGACGTCCAGCGCGGAGATGCCGGACCGGGTCCAGCGCACCGTTTCCCCGCAGACGGACACGGCCAGTCCCGGCTGCTCCGGATGCCAGGCGACGACGGGCCAGCGGCCGAACTACTCGTACTCCGGGGAATCCGCGCCCACCGCGCCGATTTTGCGAAGCACTCGCTCGGCGTAGTAGAGGTGCACCGCGGGCCGGTCCCGGTCGATCCCGGCGACGAGCGACAGTTTTGGATGATCCGCCAATTTGCCGATCGAAGCGGTGGGGATTCAGGCGATGGCCTGGACAACAGTCACCAGAAGACTCTAGCGACTGCGCAACAGCATTTTCGCCGCTACCAAAGCCTTCTCGGCGTCCGGCTCCTCGCCGGTGATGGCATCGGTGTAGATGAACGACTCACCGACCCGCACGAGCAGATACGCCAGATCCGCCACCGGCAACGGTGTCTCTAACCGCCCCGCCGCCACTTCATCCGACAGCAAACCGCCCACCTTCTCGATGGTCCGCGACTGCACCAAACTCGCCTTGGTCGTCAACAGTCGCAGCGCGCGCTCCGGCTCCCGGCGCAAAAACGCACGGAAAGGCGAGGACGCGTTGACCGTCCGCACGAACGCCCCGATCGCCTCCGCGATGCCGTCGCCGCCACGGCCCGCATAACTGACGTTATCCAGCACCGACGCAGTCTCCGCCCACAGGATTTCGCTCAGCAGGTGATCGCGGCTGCCGACCCAACGGTGCAGGGTCGCGCGGCTGACGCCGAGGTCAGCGGCCAGGTCGCGCATGTCGACGCGGTCTCCGGCGAGGAACCGGGCGCGGGCGAGACGGAAGGCCGCGACGGCGTCGGGTCGCGAGGTGCGGGTGGACAGTGGTGTGTCGATGGGTGCGACGTTAGCAGAGAGTGTCCCATGGATGAGACATATGGCAGAATGTCTCACGACGAGAGGAGCCGCGAAGATGCGTGCTGTGCAGGTGACCGAATTCGGCGGTCCCGAGGTGCTGAAGCCGGTCGAGCTGCCCGATCCGGTGGCCGGGCCGGGGCAGGTGCTGATCGAGGTCGACCGCGTCGGGCTGAACTACGCGGACACGCACCAGGCGGAGAACTCGTATCTCGCCCCGAGCAAACTGCCGCTCGTGCCGGGCGGCGAGGTCGTCGGCCGCACGGCGGACGGCAAGCGCGTGGTCGCGCTGCTCAACGGTGGCGGCGGGTACGCCGAGCGCGTCGCGGCCGACGAGGCCATGACTTTCCCGGTGCCCGACGGCGTCGACGACCTGAACGCGCTGTCCATGCTGGTCCAGGGCGCGACCGCGTGGATCATGCTGCGCAAGAACGCCCACCTCGAACCCGGCGAGTCCGTGGTCGTGCACGCCGCGGCGGGTGGCGTCGGGTCGATCGCGGTGCAGCTGGCGAACGCGTGGGGCGCGGGCCGCGTGATCGCGACCGCGAGCAGCGAGGAAAAGCGCGCGCTGGCGATCGAACTCGGCGCGGACGTCGCGGTCGATTCCCGCGCGGAGAACATGACCGAGGTCCTCCGGGAAGCCAATGGCGGCAAGCGAGTCGACGTCGTGCTCGACATGGTCGGCGGCCCGACGACAGACCAGAGCATCGTCGCGTTGGCCCCGTTCGGCCGTCTGGTGTTCTACGGCATGGCCGGGCGTCGCTCGCCGAAGCCGATCGAGCTGCGCAACCTGCTCGGCCACAGCACGACCGTGGCCGGGATGTGGCTGCCGCACGTGTTCCGCTTGCCGGGCAACGTTTTCGGCACCGCGCTCAGCGACCTGTTCACGATGGTGCTGGACGGAAAACTCCGCGCGATCGCGGGCGGCGAGTACGCGCTGGAGGACGCACGGAAGGCGCACGAGGCGCTGCGGTCGCGGGGCACGACGGGCAAACTGCTGCTCGACCCGCGTAGGTAGGCGTCGTGAGTGCTGATCCCGGTTCTAACCGTGATCAGCACTCACGAGGGCTGGCCAGCAAGGACTCCAACGGCGCGGCTTTGTGCAGGCACTCCTGCCATTCCGCGGCGCTGTCCGAGTCCGCCGTGATCCCGCCGCCGACCCCGAGCGCGATCCGGTCCCCGGCGATCTCGAACGTCCGGATCGCCACGTTCAGCTCCAGCCCCGCCAGCGGCGACACCATCCCGACCGCGCCGGTGTACCCGCCGCGCGCGGCCGGTTCCAGCTCGGCGATCAGGTCCAGCGCCCGGATCTTCGGCGCGCCGGTGACCGAACCCGGCGGGAACGTCGCCGCCAGCAGCCCGGCGTCGGTCACCCCGTCCGCCAGCACACCCTCCACAGTGGACGCCAGATGCCACACTCCCGGCGCGGGACGCACCGCGAGCAGCTCCGGCACCACGACGCTCCCGACCTCGCACACCCGGCCGAGGTCGTTGCGCACCAGATCGGTGATCATCACGTTCTCCGCGACGTCCTTCGCCGACTGCCGCAGCCGGAGCGCATTGCCGTCGTCCGCCGGACCGCGGCGGGGCAGCGTCCCCTTGATCGGCGACGATCGCACGCGGCGGCCATGGCGTTCCAAAAACAGCTCCGGCGACAGTGAAACCACCGAACCCCACGCACCGGCGACGTAAGCTGCCCGCTGCGGAGCCAGCCGCCGCACTCCCTCGGCGAACAGCGCGGCCGGGGATCCCTCGAACGTCCCGGTGAACCGCGAGCAGATGTTCGCCTGGAACAGTTCGCCCGCCTCGATCTCGTGCACGCACGCCTTCACCGCCTGCTCGTGCCCGGGCGGTCGTCGCAAAGCACTTGCCGACCACGACAATTCCGCAGACCCGGCCAGCGCTCGTTCCACCACAACAAGCTGAGCGTCAGCGTCACCTTCGAGCGACTCGAACCAGCACACTCCCGCCGCGTCCCAGCGCAGCACGTGATCCGCCCAGCCCCAGGCCGACGCCGGAACCCCGGTGGACCGGCCGGACGGGTCCGCCTGGTCATAAGCCAGAAACCCGAACCATCCGCCGCCGACCCGGCCCGAAGGACCCGAAGGACCCGAAGTCGGAGAAACCGACGGGAACGGCCGCGGAGTCACCGCCAGGAACGGCGCCACGACCGCCCGCGACCCGAACCAGTCCCCACAGACCGCAGCCGGTTCGGGCAGGCCGTGCGCTTGGGCGTACGCGGACAGCAGAACGAGCACCCGCGAAGGTGACAGGTCGGTCCGCAGCCGCTGGAAACGCATCGCGCCATTGTGCCGGAAACCAGCGGTGACCAGCGGAAAAGGTGATCAGAGCAGCACATCGGAGAGCGCGAAGGGATACACCACCGCGTCCTGCGCCACCGGCCCGTCGACTCCGGGCACGTCCGGCGCGAAGGCGTGCTGGTGCAGCCCGAGCCGCGAATGGAACCAACCGGGCCGTCCGGGAATGCCGTTGTGCCGTACGAGCCACAGCACCACCTCGGAATCGGCCCAGCGGTCCGGGTGCAGCCGGTGCGCCCAGCAGTCGTGCCCGGCGTACACGAGCACCCGGCGGATCTTCGCGGCGTGCCGCACGTGCTTGATCCACGCCTTCACGAACCGGTCGTCGACGCTTTGGGCGTCCACCTCGAGCGCCGGGGCGAGCGAGCCGGGAGCGAACGCGCCGAGCTTGCTCGCCGTCCGGACGAAATGGTCGGCCTGGTCGTGCACCGCCCCCGGTCGCGCGTAGTGCCGGGCCCCGGTGTGGATGCCCGCGTGCTGGGCCGCGGCGAGCGTCCGCTCCGCGCCGGGATCGCTCCAGTTGACGTTCTCGCTGATCGTCACCGAAGCGAATCGCACGTCGGCACCGCGCACCGCCGCCCAATCGAGCACTTGCTCGCGATGAGTGAGCGTGAGTCCGCGCCCACTCTCCGGTTCCGCCACCACGCACCCCTGACAAGCCCCACGACGGGTGAAAGGCCACCCTACGTCCGGAAATCCGGAGCGGGGTGAGGCTTCCCGGCGTGTCGATACGCTTTGATCAGGCGTTTTCCTTCTGGAAGGTGCGCGTTCCCCACCACACCGCCAAAACGGCCATGACCAGCACGATCACCCCGCCGGTGAACAGCGAGTCCATCGAGAAGTCGCCGCGGAAGCTGTTGCGTTCCACGTCGACCACGTGCCGGAACGGGTTGATCTGCGAGATCGTGTACAGCCACTTCGGCGCGAGCCCGGCGGTGATCGGGATGAGGATCCCGGACAGCAGCAGCAACGGCATGAGCACCGCGTTGAGCAGCGCCGGGAGTGCTTCCTCGCTCTTGAGCGTGAGCGCCAGCGCATACGAGCACGATGCCAGCGTGAGCGCGAGCAGGAACACGATCAGCAGGCTCAGCAGCACCCCGCCGAACGGGGCGTTCAGGTCGAACACCAGGTAGGCGAGCAGGATGATCAGCACCGCCTGCACCACCGCCTGCAGCGCGTTCGCCAGCACCTTCCCGAGCAGCAGCGCGGACCGGTGCACCGGCGTGACGCGCAGCCGTTCGACCACGCCGGACCGGTACTCGGCGATCAGCCCGAAGCCCACGAACGAACTGCCGAACAGCGCCAGCTGCGCGACCAGCGCGGGCGTCAGCACCATCCAGCCGTCGACCTCGGACATCCCCTGCGCGCCGAGCGACTTCACCAGCAGCGGGCCGAAGAAGAACAGGTACAGCAACGGCTGCGCGAGCCCGATCATCAGCCACGTCGGATTCCGCAGCGCGCCCGCCATGTCGCGGCGGAAGATCAGCCAGGTGTCATGCAACACCGGACACCTCCGGTTCCGCCGGCGCGGGCTGCTCGGCTTCGCGCAGCGACCGGCCGGTGAGAGTAAGGAATACGTCGTCCAAGGTCGGCCGCGTGACCTGCATGGCGGTCGTCGGGATGTCCTTGGAGTCGAGCGCGCGCAGCAGCTCCGGCATCGCGGTGTCGCCGCGCGGCACCCGGAACCGGATCGACCCGTCGGACACCGCGAACTCGTGCGCGCCGGGCAGCTGCCGGGCGAGGTCCGCGGCGGCCGCGGCGGATCCGGGATCCACCTCGATCGCCACGCCGTCTCCGGAGACCTGCGCTTTCAACGCGTCCGGATGGCCCTCGGCGACGATCCGGCCGTCGTCGATCACGATCAGCCGGTCGGCCAGCGCGTCCGCCTCGTCGAGGTAATGCGTGGTCAGGAAGATCGTGACGCCTTGTTCGGCGCGCAGTCGCCGGATGTGTTCCCACAGGTTCGCCCGGCTCTGCGGGTCGAGCCCGGTGGACGGCTCGTCCAGGAACACCAGCCCCGGAGAATGGATCAGCCCCATCGCGATGTCGAGCCTGCGCCGCTGACCCCCGGACAGCGTCTTCGTGGCCCGCTGCTCGAGCCCGGTCAGGTCGAGCTGTTCGGCGAGCACCTTGCCGCGCGCGATCGCGTCGGCCTTGCTCATCCGGTACAGCCTGCCCTGCAGCTCCAGCTCTTCGCCGACGCGCGATTCGGGCGCGGTACCGCCTCCCTGCGCGACGTACCCGATGTTGCGGCGCACCCCCGCCGCGTCGGCGAGCAGGTCGTGCCCGCCGACGGTCGCCGTGCCCGCGGTCGGTCTCAACAAGGTGGTGAGCATGCGCAGCGTGGTGGTCTTGCCCGCCCCGTTCGGGCCGAGAAAGCCGACCAGCTCGCCCGCCTCGACGTCGAGATCGACCCCCTTCACCGCGTGCACCTCGCCACCGGCTCGGCCCTTGCGGCGGAACCGCCGCTCGAGTCCGCGTGCCGTGATCATGGATAACCCTCTCCTCCCAAGAAGATCAGCTAGTCAAGCTTGACTAGCTGACGCGCACACTGTGCCCGAGGAAGGAGCGGTTAGTCAAATTTGATTACTCGGAGGCTTGCGGTCCGAACGCCGGGTCCGGGTCGTCGGCCATCGCGTACTCGCCCGCTTCGAGCCGCTCGATCAGCCCGGCGAGCCACTCCCGGCTCGCGCTGGCGATCCCGCCCCACAGCCGGAACAGCTCCGACACGTGCGGCGGTTTGCCCCAGGTGTCGTCCTCCAGGCTCAGCCGCGACCGGCGTTCCTCCGCCTCGAAGTGGATCAGGTTCTGCCTGAGCAGGCTGATCGCGTACTTGCGGGGAAGCGCGGGCATCAGGCTCACCGCCGCGCACAACTCCGCGTTGCTCGCGCCCGGGTCGGAAAGCCCTTTCGCGATGAGCACCTGGAACTCCTGCTCGCCCGCGGGCGACAGCCGGTAGGCGACCCGGTCCGGACCGCCGTCGCCCGGTTCCACGTCGATCTTCTCCAGCAGGTCCTCGGCGGCCATTTTCTTGAGCGCGTGGTAGATCGAACCGGGCTGGACGTTCGCCCACTTGTCCGCCGACCACGACAGCAGTTCGCGGCGCACCTGGTAGCCGTGCGCGCGGCCGAACATCCGCACGACCCCGAGCACCAGCAGACGCGTCGCCGACACCGGCTCTCCCTTCCCCTACCACCAGAAAACGCACTGGAGCGCATCCGTAGGCTAAACAGGTATGAGCACCCCTGTGTTGACCGCGGTGGCCTGGCCCTACGCCAACGGCCCCCGCCACATCGGCCACGTGTCCGGATTCGGCGTCCCGTCCGACGTCTTCTCCCGCTACCAGCGAATGGCCGGCAACCGGGTGCTCATGGTGTCCGGGACCGACGAGCACGGCACGCCGATCACCGTCCAGGCCGACAAAGAGGGAATGACCCCGCAGCAGACCGCGGACAAGTACACCCGCCAGATCGACGAGGACCTGCGAGGACTCGGCCTCTCCTACGACCTGTTCACCCGCACCACCACCGGCAACCACGCCGCGGTGACGCAGGAAATCTTCCTCGCGCTCAACCGCAACGGCTATGTCGTCCCGAAGACCACCCGCGGTGCGATCAGCCCGTCCACCGGGCGCACGCTGCCCGACCGCTACATCGAGGGCACCTGCCCGATCTGCGGCTACGACGGCGCGCGCGGCGACCAGTGCGACAACTGCGGCAACCAGCTCGACGCCGCCGAGCTGATCAACCCGAAGTCGCGGATCAACGGCGAGACGCCGAAGTTCGTCGAGACCGAGCACTACTTCCTCGACCTTCCGGCGTTCACCAAGACCCTCGGCGACTGGCTGGGCACCAAGACCGACTGGCGCCCCAACGTCCTCAACTTCACCCGCAACCTGATCGACGACATGCGGCCACGACCGATCACTCGCGACCTCGACTGGGGCGTCAAGATCCCGCTGGACGGCTGGCGCGACCAGCCGCTCAAGCGGTTCTACGTCTGGTTCGACGCGGTCATCGGCTACTTCTCCGCGAGCGTCGAATGGGCGCGCCGCAACGGCACGCCGGACGCGTGGCAGGAGTGGTGGGCCAACGCCGACGCGCGCGCCTACTACTTCATGGGCAAGGACAACATCACCTTCCACGCCCAGATCTGGCCCGCGCTGCTGCTGGGCCAGAACGGCGACGGCGACCGCGGCGGCGAGGCGGGCAAGTACGGCAAGCTGCACCTGCCGGACGAGATCGTGTCCAGCGAGTTCCTCACCATGAGCGGGTCGAAGTTCTCCACGTCCCGGGGGACCGTCATTTACGTGCACGACTTCCTGCGGGAGTTCGGGCCGGACGCGTTGCGGTACTTCATTTCGGTGGCCGGTCCGGAGACTCAGGACACTGACTTCACCTGGGACGAGTTCGTTCGGCGGACGAACTTCGAGCTGGCTAACGAGTGGGGCAATCTCGTTAACCGGTCGATTTCTATGGCGCACAAGAACAATGGAGCGGTTCCTGCTCCTACTGCGCCTGCGCCTGCGGATGAGGAGCTGAAGGCGCTGTCTCGGCAGGCGTTTGAGACGGCTGGCGGGCATCTTGCTCGGTCGCGGTTCAAGTTGGCCGCGGCTGAGGCGATGCGGGTGGTTACGGCGGCTAACCGGTATCTGTCGGATCAGGAGCCTTGGAAGCTCAAGGAGGATCCGGATCGGCGGGATGCTGTGTTGCACACGGCGTTGCAGGTCGTTAGTGACGCTAATACGTTGCTGACGCCGTTCCTGCCGCATTCGGCGCAGAAGGTGCATGAGGCGCTGGGCGGGACTGGGGTTTGGGCTGCTCAGCCTGAGTTGCAGGAGGTTGAGGATCTTGACCTGCCTGGGCGGGTTAATCCGATTCTCACCGGGGATTACGCGGGTGAGCAGGCTAAGTGGGAGTCCAAGCCGATCGAGGTTGGGCGGCCGTTGGAGAAGCCTACGCCGTTGTTTACGAAGCTGGATCCGAAGTTGGGGGAGACTGGGCCGGAGTGGGCTCCGATCGTGACTGACTGAGGTCTGGGCTGCTGCGGTTTCGGTTCGGCTCGTCGCCTGGCGGCGACATTGCGCACGTGGGTTGCGTGGGGCACCCCGAAGCTGATTGTGCTGACGGTCTGAGGGTGCTTGTCAAGGCGGGAAAGATGCCTTGACAAGCACCCTCAGACCGCAGAGAAGGCTTCGTATCGGGGTGCGGGGGTGGTGTGGGTGCCTCGCTCGTTGGGTGCATCGGCTGCGGCTGGGTCGGCGGGTGGGTCCGTGAAGGGCTCCTTGAGGGAATCTGGGGCCGTGAAGGGGCCCCTCACGCACGGCGGCTGGTCGTGAGGGGAACCCTGAGGGACTCTGGGTGGATTCGAGGGGTGGTTGCAACGCGGGTGGTTATTTGGTTTCGGTCAGGAGTTTAGCGAGGCGTTCGGCTGGGGTGTCCCAGTCGAGGGTTTTGCGTGGGCGGCGGTTGAGTTGTGCGGCGAC
>NZ_PQIA01000097.1 GCF_003385235.1 Amycolatopsis circi
TACAAGCCGCAGCCGTTCAAGCCCTCGATCCCCGAAGGCCCCGGCGGGATCAAGCCCTACGAGCCGAAGCCGTTCAACCCCGGCAAGATCGGCCCGGACGGCAAACCGCCGATCCCCGGCGGCGGCAACCCCGGCGGCGGCCCCAGCTTCACCCCGCCGAACATCCCGCCGATCCCGACCATCCCGACCGGCAAGGGCGGGGATCCGTACAAGTCGAACCCGTACAAGCCGCAGCCGTTCAAGCCCTCGATCCCCGAAGGCCCCGGCGGGATCAAGCCCTACGAGCCGAAGCCGTTCAACCCCGGCAAGATCGGCCCGGACGGCAAACCGCTGTTCCCCGGCGGCGGCACCGGCCCGAGCGGCGAGAAGCTCGGCGGCATCGGCAAGGTCGGCGGCGTCAACGGCGAGAGCATCAGCAGCAGGCTCGGCGGCGGCGCGGGCGGTCTCGGCGGCGCCAAGGGCGGTCCGGGCTCCGGCGGCGCGTTCAGCGGCGCGGGCGGCTCCGGCGCGGCCGAGGAAGGCGTCGCCGGGCGCGGCGGCCCCGGCTCGGGCGGTGCGGGCGGCAAGGGCGCGACCGGCGCTCCCGGCATGGGAGCCATGGGCGGCGGCAAGGGCGGCAAGGGCCCGGAGGACAAGGAACACAAGGTCGCGAGCTTCGTCGAGTCGGACGACCCGTCGTTCTTCGCTCCGGACGAGGTCGTCGCGCCGCCGGTGATCGGCGACTGGAAGAACAAGGACTGGAAGTGAGGCGGCGATGAGCGGAGGCGCACAGGGGTTCCGCGTAGAACCCGACGACCTCGTGGCGCACGCGAGCCACCTGGACGGCCTGGTGGACCGGCTGAACACCGCGGCGCAGGCGGCGAACTACGCGATGTCCGACGACGCGTACGGGCTGCTGTGCGCTTTCCTCCCGCCGATCATCAACCCGACCGGCGAGAAGGCTAAGGAAGCGATCAGCGGCGCGATCGAGGGCGTCCAGGCGACCTCGGACAACGTCCGGACGGCCGCGAAGTCCTACCAGGAGGGCGACGAGGGCCAGTCGAAGCCGTTCAAGAAGGTGGCGACCGAAGGGCTTCTCAGCAAGGAGAACGGCGAGGAGCTGAAGTCGCGGTTCCGGGTCGGGGTGCAGGCTCCGACCGGGCAGAACGTGCCGTTCAACCGGGACGCCGTGCCCGCGGAGGCCCGGTACGACAGCGCGGAGCCGCTGCAGCCGCGGGAACGAGTCGGCGCTTCGTTGCCGGTGAACCGGGGCGTTTCGCCGGACGAGACGTAACGAAGCGGTGGCGCTCTCGCGGCGTCGCGGCGGGCGGGTACGGTCGACAGATGACGGTGCCCGTCGCGGCGAGGATGAGACCCGCCCGCAACGGCGCGGGTGACGGGATTCGAGGAGAACGAAAAGCATGACCAGCGCGGGTGGGCTGGGCGACCTGATCAGGGACCCCGACGACGCAATCCGGCGAATGGACGAATGGGCGGCCGGGTTCGCCCGCAAGGCGGAGCGCTACGCGGCGGCCCAGCAGGAAACCGAACAGCTGCGGCTGACCGCGACGAGCCCGGACGGGACCGTCAAGGTCACCGTCGGGGCCGACGGGGTCGTGTCGGACCTGGTGTTCAGTTCCCGCACGCGCACCGTCCCGCCGGAGGAGCTCTCCAGGATGGTGCTCGAGACCATGCGGAAGGCGCAGTCGGGCATCACCGACCGCGTGGCCGAGGTCATGGGCCGCAGCCTGGGCGACGAGGACCCGGACACCCGCGCCGTCATGCTCGATTCGCTCCGCAACCGCTTCCCGGACCCCGATCCGGACCCGGCCGACCAGCAGGACAGCGCGGAGGAAGAGCCGGAGCCGCCCGCCAAGACGCCGCCGCCGTCGACGCCCCCGGCAGGCGGTGCGCCTCGTCCGCCCGCGGCGCCGCCCGCGCCGGGCGGGCCCGCTTCGCCGCCGCAGGGCCGCCGTCCGGGCGGCATCGACCCGGACGAGCAGGACAACAACCCCTGGTGACCCTCAGTGCGCCCCGGCCTCGCGGTCGGGGCGCACTGTCGTTCGTGGACAGTCCGATGTGGACTTAGGGCAATGCCAGGGACTTAAGCGGCGTGGCCTCACGCTTCCGGGCGTCCGTGAGGGGAACCCTGAGGGACTCTGAGTCCCTCAGGGTTCCCCTCACGGACAGTCGGCCTCGCCAACACCCGCGACCAGGACAGGCACACTTCGAACCGCACTCACAGCGCCGCCTTAAGTCCCTGGCATGGGGACTCAGGGAGGCCGGGGCGCCGCGACGAGGGGATCGGTCCGAAGCGGACTCCGGCTTACCGAACCTGTTTGCGGTCGGCCAGGTAGCGCAGGTAGAGCAGCGCCACGATCGCCCCGACGGCCAGAGCCTTGCCCCACTCCGCCGGGTTGGCGTAGGCCGGGCCGCACGAAGCGGGCTGGTCCGGGCCTGGGAGGCGCTCGCGGCCGCGCCCGGCCGCGAAGAGCGGCTGACACAGCAGGAACAGCCCGACGGCCAGCACCCCGAACGCCACCAGCACCAGCACCTGCACCGACCGTCGCGACACCGCAGACCCCCTCCTCCGGAACAAGAAGATCGTCCGGACCCCGCTGGGTCGTTACCCGAAATGCCGGATTGTCACAGGTGCGGCAGCGGAACCTCGGCCGCCAGGTCGTCCGGGGCGGAAAGCCGCCACGCCTCGTACACGAGTTCGGCCAGTTCGTCGGCCGCGATGCCGCCCAGTTGCACGACCACCCAGCCGAACCCGCCGGACGTGAACTGCTCCTCGAAAACGTCCGGGCGTTCCGCGACGAGCGCCTGCTGTTCCGCGACGGTCTGTTTGAGCCCGACCGTGTCGGTGCGCGGCCAGTGGTAGCCGAAACGCTTGCCGCGCACGCTGAACGACGTGTAGTCGCGGCCGCTGCCGCGTTCGACTTCGCGCAGCTTGCGGATGATCCGTTCGAAATCCTTGCTCGGCACCGGTCCTGGCCCCCTCCATCGTGGACGCCGCCATCTTACGGCGGCGGATCCGGCGGGTTCGGCTTACGGTGGTGCGCGGAGGTGCCCGAATGTCCGAAGTGGCCCGCGGCATGCCGCCCGCGATCGAGCCGATGCTGGCGTCGCCCGACGGCGGCAGGCTGCGCGACGACCCGGCGTACGCCTACGAGTTCAAATGGGACGGTTACCGGGCGACCATGCGCGTCGCGCCGGACGGGAGCACGTTGCTGACCAGTCGCAACGACAACGACTTCACCGCCAGATTCCCGCAGCTGTCCGGCGCGCTCGGCGACGCGCTCGGCGGCCGCCCGGCGGTGCTCGACGGCGAGATCGTCGCCCTGGACGAGCACGGCCGTCCCGACTTCGGCCTCTTGCAGAACCGCATCTGGAAGGCGGTCGCGTACTTCGCCTTCGACATCCTGAGCCTGGACGGCGAAAGCCTGCTCGACGCGCCGTACGAGGAACGTCGCGGCATTCTCGCCGAGATCGAACCGCCGGACCGCCAGCTGGTCGCGATCACGCCCTGGTACCGGCACAGCGACCTCGCCGAGGACGGCATGACGCCGGCCGGTCTGCTGGACGTCGCGCGGACGATGATGCTCGAAGGCTTGATGGTGAAGGCCCGCACGTCGCGGTATCACCCGGGACGGCGCAGTCCGGAATGGCTCAAACACCCGCTGGTGCAGACGACCGAGGTGATCCTCGGCGGCTGGCGCGCGGGCCAGGGCCGCCGCGAGGGCACGATCGGCGCGCTGCTGCTCGGCGCGCACGACCCGGATTCGGGGGAGCTGCGGTACCTGGGCGACGTCGGCACCGGCTTCACCGACGCGATGCTTCAGGACCTTCAGGCGCAGCTGGTTCCGTTGGAGCGCAAGACAAGCCCGTTCGCCGACCAGGTGCCGCGCGACCGGGCGCGCGGCGCGCATTGGCTGAATCCGGAGGTGGTCGGCGAGGTCGTGTACCGCCGCCTCACGCCGGGGGACGGCCGGTTGCGGCACACGGCCTGGCGCGGGTTGCGTCCGGAACGGCGTCCGGACGAGGTCAAAGTTCCGGCCCGGTGAATGCGAACAGCGCCCAGGTGGTCGACGCGCCGCTCAACTCGTCGGCACTGTCGCAGAAACTGCGTGCGCACAGTGGACGCATCGGGCGAACCTGCAGGCGACTGATCCCCGCGCGGAGATGATCGGTCGCGAATTCGGGCGTTACGCCTGGGCGCAACTGGAAGCCGGGGCGTGCGGCCCAGGCGAAGTCGCTGGCGTCCCCGGACGCAGCAGTCGTTGTTCCCGCTGATCACGGGCGGCACGGCCTGAGCACCGCCGAAAGGTCGTGGTCGATCGGACCGGCCACGTCGAGGAGATCTGCGTACGGCTTGCCCGCGTTGCTTCACTGCCCGAGAGCGACCTCGAAGCCTTCGAGGAAACCTTCACTCACCCTGCCGCAGCCCGGTAATCAACAGCCCGGCCAGGCGGCGCGCGTCGTAGCTGTCGTCGGCTTCCGCGCCGATGCACAGGTTTCCGACGCCGCGCATCAGGTGGACGGCCTCCAGGTCGGTGCGGATTTCCCCGGCCTTCGCGGCGGCGTCGAGCAGTTCGGTGCACACCGGGACGAGCCGCTCGAGGAAGTACGCGTGCAGGGCCTCGAAGCCGCTGTGGTCGGACTGCATGATTCCGGCCAGCCCGTGCTTCGTGACGAGGAAGTCGACGAACAGGTCGATCCACTGCGCGAGCGCGGCGTGCGGGGAATCGTTGTCCGCCAGCAGCTTGGGCCCCGCGTCGGCGCACGCTTCGACCTGGTGCCGGTACACCGCGATGATCAGGTCGGCGCGGGTGGGGAAGTGCCGGTAGATCGTGCCCACGCCGACGCCCGCCCGGGTCGCGACGTCGCGCACCGGCGCGTCCACTCCGGACTCGACGAACACCGCCGCCGCCGCGTCGAGCAGGGTTTTCTCGTTGCGCCGGGCGTCCGCCCGTTTCGCGCGGGCTCCCGCGTTCTCACCCACGTGCCGCTCCCTCCGCGTGCCGCCGGTAGACAAGCGGAACAGTGTTCCGTATAGTTACCGGAGCAACGTTCCGTTTGCTCATGATGCCAGATCGGGCCGCCGGCCACCACACCCTCGCGCCCGATGGCGAAAGAAGGTACTTCCCATGACCGCAGTACAGCCCGCGGCTCCGGTCGTCTCCGCGAAGCCGGCGCGGCTCGACGCGCCGGGACGCGGCGAGGACCTGCCGGTGCGCGTGTCCGCCCCGGCGACCGGACGGGACCTCCCGGTGATCGTGTTCTCGCACGGTTTCGGCTCGTCCCTGGACGGTTACGGCCCGCTCGCCGACTACTGGGCCGCGCACGGATTCGTTGTCGTGCAACCGACTCACCTCGATTCGCGGACCCGCGCGCTGCCCGCCGAAGACCCGCGCACGTCGAACATCTGGCGGTTGCGCGTCGAGGACCTCCGGCACGTCATCGACCAGCTCGACGCCGTCGAAGCGGCGCTGCCCGGGCTGAGCGGGCGCGTCGACCGCAGCCGGATCGCGGTCGCCGGGCATTCCTGGGGCGCGCAGTCGGCGAGCATGCTGCTGGGCGCGCGCATTGTTGAGGCCGATGGCAGCGTCGGCGAGGATCTGTCCGATTCTCGGGTGACGGCCGGGGTTCTGTTCGCGATCACCGGCACTGGCGGGGCGGACCTGTCACCGTTCGCTGCCGAGCATTTCCCGTTCATGAGCCCGAATTTCGACGGCTTGAAGGCGCCCACGCTGATCGTCGCGGGGGACCAGGACGATTCGATGCTGTCCGTGCGCGGCCCGGACTGGTTCACCGACGCGTACCGGCTCAGCCCGGGGGAGAAAAGCCTGCTGACGCTCTTCGGCGCGGAGCACTCGCTCGGCGGCATCTCCGGCTACGAAGCCAAGGAGACCACCGACGAAAGCCCCGAACGCGTCGCCCTGCAGCAGCGGCTGACCACGGCGTACCTCCGCAGCGCGCTCATCCCCGGCGACGACAGCTGGGCCGGGATCGAGGACAGCCCGCTCGGCCGCGTCGAATCGCACGAGTGAAAGGACTTCCCGAAATGACCACGAAACCGCAGTTCGGCATCATGACCGCGCCGATGCAGACCAGTTACACCTCGTTGCAGCAGGTCTGGCGCGAGGCGGACGCGATCCCGGCCATCGAGCACGCCTGGCTGTTCGACCATCTCCTGCCGATCGCCGGAGAACTGGACGGGCCGATTTTCGAGGGCTGGACGCTGCTGTCGGCCCTGGCCGCGCAAACCGAACGGCTCCGGCTCGGGCTTTTGGTGACCAGCAACCGCTTCCGCCCGCCCGCGATGCTGGCGAAGATCGCCGCGACCGTCGACGTCGTGTCCGGCGGACGGCTCGACTTCGGCCTTGGCGTCGGCTCCCGGCCGAGCCACCCGATCGCCCGCCGGGAGTACGAGGCACACGGCCTGCCGTACCTGGAAACCGCCGACGCGGTGGCCCGGTTCGCCGAGGCGTGCACGGTGATCCGGAAGCTGTGGACCGAGGACAAGCCGTTCGATTTCGCCGGCAAGCACGTCCAGCTCACCGGCGCGTTCGGCAATCCGAAGCCGGTGCAGCGCCCGCATCCGCCGTTCGTCATCGGCGGCCGGGCCCGCGCGACGCTGCGGGTGGTCGCCGAGCACGCCGACGTCTGGAACATCCCGGGCGGGGACATCGCGGACGTCGTCGAACGCAGCGCGATGCTGGACGAGTACTGCGCGGAAATCGGCCGCGACCCGGCGGAGATCACGCGCTCGATCCACCTGGCGGTGTCGTATGACCAGCCCGCCCTTACGCGGGCGGCGATCGGGGAGGCGCTGGAGGCCGGGTTCAGCCACGTTGTGCTCGGGTTGCCCGCGCCGTTTCCGGCCGGAGTTGCGGGGTGGGTGGCGGAGGAGTTGATCGAGAGGGCGGGTTAGGCGTCTTCTTCGGCGGTCGGTGATCGGGGACGCGTTGGAAGCGGGGTTCGGCCGCGTCGTGCTTAGGCTGCCAGCGCCGTTTCCGGTTGGGGCGGCGGAGGAGTTGGTCGCGAAGGCAGGTTAGGTGCCTTCCTCGGCGGTCGGGGAGGCGTTGGAAGCCAGGTCCAGCCACGTCGTGCTCGGGCTGTCTGCGCCGTTTCCAACCGAGGTCGCGCAGCGGGTCGCCGATGAGCTGATCGCCAAAGCGGGCTGAGCGGTTCCCCTCAGCGCGCAGCTCGCAGGAGCCGGAGCTGGCCGATCTCCGCGACGTTCTTCATCAGCTCGGCGTTCGCCCACGCGATCAGGTGCCCGATGGTGCGCCGGGGGTCACCGTCCGGCAGGAACGGGACGGCGGCGGCCAGGTCGGCGTCGGTGAGCCGGTCCAAGGCAGCAAGCCAATCCGTGCGCAGGCCGCGGAGCCAGGCGATGGCCGGTTCGCCCGGGCCCGGCCAGACGATGGCGGTCCGCTCCCGCGGTTCGTGGCCGCGGACCTGGTCGAGGGCGGCGCTCCACCACCAGCCGAGGTGCCAGCTCAGCCAGGCGACGGTGGGCGCCGGAACGGGATCGGGCTCGCTGTCGGCCCAGTCCGGCGTCCAGGTTCCGTCGTCGGCCTGGTGCATCGTCCAGCACCGCGCAGCGGGCTCCCAGCCGAAATCACCGGGTTCCAGACGCTCCAGGTGGTACTCGAACAGCGACCAGGCGAGGTCGAACTGCCAGCGCTGGAGTTCGAGGAAGGAATCGGGCACCGGCCGACCCTCGCACACCGGAAGACACAGAGGGAACCGGGTTTCCGAGAGAATGGTCCCATGCGCGAAACCGAACCGAAGGTGATCGACGACCTGCTCGCCCTCGCCCCGATCGAGGCCGGAAAGCTGGGGCACCACACGGTGCTCGACACCGAAGGCGCGCGGGTCATCGTGCTCGCATTCGAGCAGGGACACGTGCTCAAGGAACACCGCGCACCCCGCGCGCTCCTGCTGCAGGCGCTCGACGGCCATCTCCGGGTCACCGCCGCCGGGGAGACCGTCGACCTGCGGCCGGGCGGGCTGGTGCACCTTCCGCCGTCGATGCCGCACGCGGTGGAAGCGGTGGCGGACTCGAGGCTGTCGTTGACGCTGCTGGGCGGGTGAAGCGCCCGCCTTCCGGTGGTCGACCGGAGGGGAGCTGCCGTGCCAAGATGACGCCGCCTGAACGAGAAGGGGGCTCGGCAGTGGTGCTTGAGCAGGACGTGAACACGGCGGGGCGGGTCCGGCGGGTGGCGCTCGCGAGCGCGATCGGGACGACGATCGAGTGGTACGACTACTTCGCCTACAGCACGGCGACCGCCTTGGTGTTCAACAAGCTTTTCTTCCCGTCGCTCTCTCCGGCGTCCGGCACGCTCGCCGCGTTCGCGACGCTCGGCGTCGGGTTCGTCGCGCGGCCGCTGGGCGGGATCGTCTGGGGCCACTTCGGCGATCGCGTGGGGCGCAAGGCGATGCTGGTCGCCTCTCTGGTGCTGATGGGGCTCGCGACCGCGGGCGTCGGGGCGTTGCCGACGTACCACCAGGCGGGCGTGATCGCGCCGGTCCTGCTCGTCGTTCTCCGGGTGCTGCAAGGGATTTCGGCCGGCGGGGAGTGGGGCGGCGCGGCGCTGATGGCGGTCGAGCACGCTCCGGAAGGCAAACGCGGCCGGTACGGGTCCTTCTCGCAGATCGGCGTCCCGGCCGGGCTGATTCTGGCGCAGCTGGTGTTCTTCGCGGTGAACAACTCGCTCTCGCCGGAGGAGTTCCGGTCGTGGGGCTGGCGGATCCCGTTCCTGGTCAGCCTCGTGCTGGTGGCGGTCGGGCTGGTGATCCGGCTGCGCGTGGAGGAAAGCCCGGTGTTCGCGAAGCTGCGCAGCACCGGCGAGCGCAGCAAGCTGCCGATCGTGGAGGTGCTGCGCGCGCGGCCGAAGCAGGTGCTCGCGGCGGCGGTCAGCTTCATCGCGAACACCGCGCTGGGCTACATCTTCTTCGCTTACCTGCTGTCGTACGGCATTTCGGTGCTGAAGCTGTCCAGCACGACGATGCTGGTCGTGGTGATCGTCGGCGGCGTGGTGTGGCTGGCGAGCATCGTCGCGGCGGCGATCTGGTCGGACTCGGTCGGACGGAAACCGGTCTATCTCGCGGGTTCCGTGCTGCTGGTCGTCTGGTCGATCCCGTTCTTCCTGCTCGTGGACACCGCGCAGCCGTGGCTGCTGATCGTCGCGGTGGTGGTGCTGAACATCGGCCTCGGCGCGACGTACGGCCCGCAGTCGGCGCTGTTCTCGGAGCTGTTCGAATCCCGGTTCCGCTACAGCGGATCGTCGTTCGCCTACGCCGTGGGCGCGGTGCTGGGCGGCGGGTTCGCCCCGTTGATCGCGGCCTCCCTGCAGAGTTCGACCGGGACGTCGTTGTCCGTCTCGCTGTACATGGTGGGCGTCGGCGTGCTCAGTCTCCTCGCCGTGCTGGCGTTCCCGCGCACACCGCTCGTGCCGGTCACAGGAGAGTGAGCGGCACCGCGTCGGCCATCCGCTGGTACCCGGCGTCGTTCGGGTGCAGGTGGTCGCCGGAGTCGTAGGCGGGGAGCATCGCGAGCGGGTCGGCGGGATCGCGCACGGCCGCGTCGAAGTCGACGACGCCGTCGTAGATCCCGCTGGTCCGGATGAAGGCGTTCACCGCCTGGCGGGTTTTCTCCAGCGTCGGGTCGTAGATCTTCCAGCCCTTGAACGGCGTCAGCGTGCCGCCGATGACCCGGATGCCCTGCGCCTTGGCCTGCGCGACGATCTGCCGCAGCGCGGAAACGATCATCGCCGGATCGGTCTGGTGCGGGTTCTGCTGGATGTCGTTGATGCCTTCGAGCACGATCAGCGTGCGGACGTCGCCGCTGGTCAGCACGTCGTCGGCGAGCCGGGCGAGCGCGTTGCGGCCGGAGGTGCCGCCGTCGAGCAGCAGCCGGTTGCCGCTGATCCCGGCGTTGAGCACGCCGAGCCGTCCGTGCAGCCGGTCGCTCAGCTTGTCCGGCCAGCGCCGGTTCGCGCCGGGCGTCGAGTGCGCACCGTCGGTGATCGAATCGCCGAGCGTCACGACCGTGCCGCGCGCCGGTCCGCGGACGTCGACTTCGCTGACGTAGTGCCACACCGCGGTCTGCTCGGTGAACGACGCGCCGGATTCCTCGCCCGCGAAGTCGCCGGCGCGGGTGAAGAACGACGTCTGCTGGGCGAGCGGATGGTAGGTGACCGGGCCGGACGGCGTCGGCACGTAAGTGGTCACCAGGAGGTCCGCGTCGGCCGGAACGCGCAGCCACGCGGGGTCGCTCAGCACCTCGGCACCCGGCGGAACGACCACAGTGGACTGTCCGCTGAACGTCAGTGTGCGCATCGTGCCGCTGACCGCGCGCGGGCCGTCGGCGGCGACGGCGAGCGTCACGTGGCCGAAGGTGAGCGGCGCGGTGCCGAAGGTGTTGGAAAGCCTTACCCTGGCCTGGTTTCCGCCCGCGCTGGTGTGCACGACGTTGCGGATCGAGTAGTTCGGATACCCCTGCGGCGTGTTCGCCACCGCGGCCGCGGGCGCCGCCGCCCACGTGCCCACCCAGCCGTGCGCGGCCAGGTCGCCCTCGGCACTGCCCGACGCGGTGACCGCGCCCAGCGTGAGCACGGCCGCCACGCCCAGAGTCAGGATCCGTTTCATGGAGACACTGTGCGCGCGCCCGCGCGCCGCGGCATCCGCGGTCCCGGTCATCGGGTCGACAGAAAACCGGACAGGTTCTGCCTCCGGACGGGGGATACGACGGTGGTGGACCTGCCGGAAGGGGTTCACCATAGAGTGATGACAGATACACAATGGGTATCGCTATCCGGAAGTCTGCGTCCCGCGCTGGCCGAGGCCGAGGTGCTCGGCCCGCTCGACGCGGACGCCACCGTCACCGCGACCGTCGTGCTGCGGCGGCGCGCCGAACTGGACGTCGCCGCGCTGAGCGAACCGCTCGCTCCCGCGGACTTCGCCGAACGCTACGGGGCCGCCGCCGACGATCTCGACCTGGTCCGCACTGTCCTCACCGACGCCGGGCTCACCGTCACCGACGCGCACGCCGGATCGCGCCGCGTCTCGGTCCGGGGCCCGGCGCGCGCGATGACGGCCGCGTTCAAGACCGAACTGAACCGGGTCCGCCACGGCGAGGGCGGCGAATTCGCCGCGCGCACCGGGGAACTGGAACTGCCCGCCGCGCTCGGCGACGTCGTGGTCGCGGTGCTCGGCCTGGACGAGCGGCCGCAGGCGCGAGCGCAGTTCCGGCTGCACAAGGAAGCCGCCGGGCAGGGCTACACGCCGGACCAGGTCGGCCAGTTGTACGGGTTCCCGGCCGACGCCGACGGCACCGGGCAGACCGTCGCGGTGATCGAACTCGGCGGCGGGTACAAGCCGGAGGACCTTCAGAAGTACTTCGCCGGCTTGAAGATCGCCGAACCGAAGGTGACCGCGGCCGGGGTCGACGGCGGCAAGAACGCGCCGACCGGCGACCCGAACTCGGCCGACGGGGAAGTGCTGCTGGACATCGAGGTGATCGGCGCGCTCGCGCCGGGAGCCGCGCAGGTGGTCTACTTCGCGCCGAACACCGACCAGGGTTTCCTGGACGCGGTGAGCACCGCGGTGCACGCGACGCCCACTCCGGTCGCGGTCAGCATCAGCTGGGGCCAGTCCGAGGACCAGTGGACGCCGCAGGCCCGCACCGCGATGGACCAGGCGTTCGCCGACGCCGCCGCGCTCGGCGTGACGGTGTGCTGCGCGTCCGGCGACAACGGCAGCGCCGACGGGCAAACCGACGGGGCGCAGCACGTCGATTTCCCGGCGTCGAGCCCGCACGCGCTCGCCTGCGGCGGCACCAAGCTCGACGGCACCCCGCCGTCCACAGTGAACTCCGAAACGGTCTGGAACACCTCCGGCGGCGGGGCGACCGGCGGCGGCGTGAGCGACGCGTTCCCGGTGCCGGACTTCCAGAAGGCCGCGGGCGTGCCGACGCGGGCGGGGGACGGCAAACCCGGCCGCGGCGTCCCGGACGTGGCGGGCAACGCGGATCCGTCGACGGGGTACCGGGTTCTGGTCGACGGACAGCAGATCGTCGTCGGCGGCACGAGCGCGGTTTCGCCGTTGTGGTCGGCGTTGCTGGCCCGGCTGGCGCAGGTGGCCGGGCGCGGATTCGGGCTGGTGCACAGCAAGCTGTACGCCGGGGTCGGCGCGGGCAACGCGCAGCCGGGGTTCCGCGACATCACCCAAGGCGGCAACGGGGCGTACTCCGCCGCGGCGGGATGGGACGCGTGCACCGGGCTCGGGGTGCCGGACGGTGCGGCGCTGCACCAGGTTCTCGGCGGTAAAAAGTCCTGAATGGACAGTCAGGAGGCGGTGCCGAATTCCTTCCGGATCCTCGGAAGGACCTCGGCGCCGAGCAGTTCGATCGCCTTCATGACCTTGCGGTGCGGCACGCCGGACCAGTCCATCTGCATGGCGTAGCGGTCGGCCCCGGTGAGTTTCCCGACGGCGATCAGCCGGTCGGCCACCTCGTCGGGGCTGCCGACGAACAGCGCGCTGGCGTCCCGCGTGTATTCGTCGTACTCCGCGCGGGTCGGGATCTGCCAGCCGCGGGCCCGCGCGCCGTACTTCATGGTTTCCAGCCAGTACGGGTAGAAACTCTCCTTGGCGTCCTGCGAATTCTCCGCGACGAGGCCGATCGCGCTCATCGTGACGTGCAGGTCGCCGGGGGAGTGCTCGCCCGCTTCGCCCGCCCGGCGGTAGAGGTCCACGAGCGGCGCGAACCGCTCCGGCTCCCCGCCGATCACCGCGTACACCACGGGCAGGCCGAGCAGCCCGGCGCGCACCGACGACTCCGGATGCCCGCCGGTGCCGACCGAGATCCGCAGCCGCCGCCCGTACGGCCGCGGGTACACATGCGCGTCGGTGAGCGGCGGGCGGAACCGGCCGGACCAGGTGATCGGGTCCTCGCGGTCGAGCCGCAGCAGCAGCGCGAGCTTCTCTTCGAACAACTCGTCGTACTCGGTGAGGTCGGCCCCGAAGAGCGGGAACGACTCGGTGAAGGAACCCCGTCCGGCGAGCAGTTCCGCACGGCCGCGGCTGAGCTGGTCCAGCGTCGTGAACTGCTGGTACACCCGCACCGGATCCTCGGTGGAGAGCACGGTGACCGCGCTGGACAGCGTGATGCGCTCGGTGACGCTCGCCGCGGCGGCCAGCACGGTCGCCGGGTTCGAGATCGCGAACTGCTCCAGGTGGTGCTCGCCGAGGCCGTAGAAGCCGAGGCCGAGTTCGTCGGCCAGCCGGATCCGCTCCAGCGTTTCGGCGAGCCGCTGCGCGACCGGGACCTGCTCGCCGGTCACCGGGTCGGCGGGCCGGTCGCCGAAACTGTAGATGCCGAGTTCCATCGCTTCACTTCCTCGTCGTCGCCCGCCGACGATACCGGTTGTTGACGCGTCATCGTTCGCAACCTTTCGGCCCGCTCGCCCGTAGCGGAGGGGGAGCGAAAGGCGGGAGCGGACGGATGCGCGGGAAAATCGTCGCGATGGTGCTGGCCGGGACGGCCGTGGTCGCGGCCGGGTGCGGGGCGGAGGCGGAACCGGAGGCGCAGGCGGCCGGGCAGCCGCTGGCGCCGTCGCCGGAACTGCCCGTGCCGCGGGTCACGCACACGCCGCCGAGCCCGCCGTGCTCAGTGGGCACCGGCGCGTGCGCGAGCCTCTCGCTGCGGCGGGCATGGCTGATCGACGACGGCGTGGTGGTGCGCTCGGTCCCGATGGAACCGGGCAGCCCCGGCCAGCCGACCCCGACCGGGACGTTCAGGGTGGCGTGGAAGGACCGCGTGCACCGCAGCGACGAGTACGGCGACGACATGCCGAACTCGGTCTTCTTCGCCGCGGGCGGCATCGCCTTCCACGCCGGACCGCTCGACCGGCCGTCGCACGGCTGCATCCACCTGACCGAGGAGGATTCGGCGCTGTTCTTCGACCGGCTCCCGGTGGGGGCGAAGGTGGAGGTGCGCGGCTGAGGGGACGGCTCAGCCGGGCTGCCCGATGTTGACCATCCAGGAAATCCCGAACCGGTCGGTGCAGGCGCCGAATTCGTCGCCCCACATCTGCTTCTCCAGCGGAACCGTCACCGTTCCGCCGTCGGACAGCTTTTCCCAGCAGCCGCGCAGCAGTTCGCCGTCGTCGCCGCTGAGGCTGATCGAGATGTTCGTGCCCGGGTTGTGCTCCGTGCCGGGCGGGACGTCGGCGGCCATGAGCGTGAAGCCGTTGTCGCCTTCCAGCATCGCGTGCATGATGCCGTCCGCGTAGCTGGCCCCCGCGGGTGCGCCGGACTCCCCGAAGGTGTTCAGCGCGAGGTCGCCGCCGAACACGTCGTGGTAGTACTCCATCGCTTCGCGCGCGTTGCCCGCGAAGCTGAGGTACGGGTTGAGTTTCGAGGCCATCGGGCCCTCCTCAAGTACTGGACGGACTCGAATCGTCGCAGCTCTGAAAGGGCGCGACAACGGGGTCAAGCCCGGTCGGGCGACCCCCCTCGCGGGAATCCTCAGGGGTCGCCGGTGAGCTTGTCGCGCAGCTGTTCGAGAGTTTGCGACAGCAGCCGGGACACGTGCATCTGGGAGATCCCGACCTGCTCGGCGATCTGCGTCTGCGTGAGACCGCCGAAGAACCGCATCACCAGGATGGCGCGCTCCCGCTTGGGCAGCTCGCGCAGCAGCGGTTGCAGCGCCTCGTGGTTCTCGATGTGCTCGATCTCCGGGTCGTCGCTGCCGAGCGTGTCGGCGAGCAGCAGCGGCTCGGCGTCGTCGTGCACCGGCTTGTCCACCGACAGCGTCTGGTACGCGTGGCCCGCGACGAGCCCCTCGTGGACCTCGGAGAGTTCGAGGCCGAGGTGCTCGGCGAGTTCGGTGGGCGTCGGCGCGCGGCCGAGCGTCTGCGACAGCGTGGCCGAGCCGCGGCTGAGCGCGAGGTGCAGTTCCTTGAGCCGGCGCGGAACGCGGACCGACCAGCCGGTGTCGCGGAAGTACCGGCGGATCTCGCCCATGATCGTGGGCACGGCGAAGGACAGGAAGTCCGGGCCGCGGTCCGGGGTGAACCGGTCGATCGCGTTGATCAGCCCGATCCGGGCGACCTGGACCAGGTCCTCGCGCGGTTCGCCGCGTCCGGTGAACCGGGTCGCGATGTGCTCGGCGACCGGCAGGAATTCGGTGACGAGCTGTTCGCGCAGCCGCGGCCGCTGCCCGTCGTCGGGGGGCAGAGCGGCGAGCTGTTCGAACAGAGGCGCGGTGTGCGCGTATTCGTCACGGTGGCGGGTGGCCGGTTGCTGGTTCACCCGCTTCCCTCCCGGTGAAGGTCGAGGTCGAGGGTCAGCGCGTATCCGCCTTCCGCCGCGTCCGGCACGCAGCGCGCCGACACGTTCGCGGCGAGGGTGGTCAGCACGTGCCAGCCGAAACTTCGTTCGCTCGGCGGCTCGGCGTGCTCGGTGCGGGTCTTGACGCCGAACCGGATCCCGTCGGGCGAGACGGTGAACTGGCAGGTCATCGCCGCGCCGGGGGCGGCCGTCGAGACGACCTGGGCGCACGCCTCGTCGACGGCCATCTTGGCGTCGGCGATCGCGTCCAGCCCGTAATCGGCCCGCGCGGCGACTGCCTGCGCGAGCATGCGGACAAGCGGGATCTGGTAGGTCTCCGCCGGAAGCCGAAGCTCGATCACCTCGTCGAGCAAACGGTCCACGGCTGGCATGCCGCCGCTGGCGCGGCTGCCGGGTCCCTCGTCGTTCATGGCTCCCGCATACCCAGGCGAGGCCCGATCGACACGTGCGGCGCGATACCCGGAATGTGCCGAGGCGCACGTTTGCCGCCGGGCCTCGCCCGCGCACGGTCTGCCCGGCGGCTCAGGTGCGTGAATCTCCGGTGAGGCGTCCGGCGATTTCGCGTGACAAATCGCCGGACGTTGGGTAGTCAGCAGGGAGAACCTTTTCGGAAGCGGGGTGACCCCCATGGTGCAGGTGCGGGTGCAGGGACTGGCCGTGGTGGCGCAGGAGTCGGCACCGGTCGTATTGCTGCGCGAGGAATCCGGCTCGCGCCGGTGGCTCGCCATCACCATCGGCGCGCCGGAAGCACAGGAACTGGCCGCCGCGCAGGAACAGGTCGTGTCGGCGAGGCCCGGGACGGTCGAGCTGATCATCGAGGTGCTGGCGGCGCTGGGCCAGCGCGTCGAGCGGATCGAGATCACCCAGCTGCTGGACAGCATCTTCCACGCGGACCTCGTCCTGTCCGGCGGCGCACGAGTGTCGGCCCGCCCGAGCGACGCGCTGGCGATCGGGCTGCGGACGCATGCTCCGCTGGAAGTCGCGGAGGCCGTGCTGGACGAGGCGGCAGTGGATGTGACGGTGGCGGCGGGCGACGACGCGTCCCTCGGCTCGGCGCTCGACGCGGCTGCCGATCTGGAGGAACCGGCTGAGGCCAACGAGGACGAGATCCGGCGGTTCCGGGATTTGCTCGACGACGTGAGCCCGGAGGACTTCCGCGATCCGGACGCCTGAGACTTGGGCTTCGCTCGGCGCGAGGACTTGCCCGCTCGGCCGCGGAGAGGTGTTCGGCGGGGTCGTGCGGGCGATGCGGGTGCTTGGCGGAACCCGGCTCGCGTTCGGGGCGCAGTGTCCTCAGCGTCCTCTGTGGACGGTCAAGCCTTCGCGGCCGGACGGGGCAGCGGAATCTCCGCGAGCCCCTCGGCGGCACCGGACCGTGCGCAGTCCAGGGGGAACAGCGAGAACAACCGCCGGACGGCGGGTGCGGTGCCAGGGTCGACGTAGAAGTCCTTGTCCGCGCCCGCGGCCAGCAGCTTCAACCGGATCAGGACGCGCAGGCCCGCGACGCCGAGGAAAGTCGTGCGGCGCAGGTCGACGATCACCAGGCCGACGGTGCTGCGCAGCCGCGACTCGACGACCTCGGCCAGTCGGGGAGCCGTGGCCAAGTCGACCTCACCGGCGACCTCGACGACGGCTGTCCCCGGGGCGGGATGGCGGACGCGCAGGCGGAGCATCCCCGTCGGGTCCGGCGACGGCAGTACGGGCAGTCGGGCACTGTGCGCGGCATTCATCACGACACTCTTTCTGAGCCGCGCACTGGGCTGCGGCGGAATGCCGGACCGGCCGGGCACCGGGCATCCCGGCGCGCGGGACGAAATCACGGTGGCTGGAGGCTCAACCGCGTTCCACGGTAGCTCTCCTTCGCCGCTCAGGGAAGCCGCCGACGGGGGATGACCGGCGACCGGGCGTCCGCGGGCGCCGGGTGCCGCTGGGACAGGGCGGAGAAGGCGGGAGGGTTGTTGAACGATCCGGCGACCGCGGGGGAGATCGCTGGCGCGCGCGCCGAATACGGTGCGGAGGAAGAACAATCCGGCCACGACCGGGGAGCGTTGACGGACGGCGGAGAATCCGGTGCGCGAGGGCTGCGGGGTCGGGTGAGGTTCTGGCCGGTCGGGTTTCGAAGGAGGGCATTCGGGTCGTGGCCGGGGGCTTGTCGGCGGAGGTTTCGTTGCGTGCGAGGCTCTGGTGCCGGGTGAGTCTCTGACCGGCTCGGCAAATGTGGGTTCGAAGAAGAGCAATCTGGCCGCGGGCGGGGGTTCTGCCGGGGGGCGGCGGAGAATCCGTTGCACGCGAAGGCTGCGGCACCAGGCGAGGCTCTGAGCGGTTCCGTCGAGCAGGTTTCGGTGGTGGGCGGCCTGGCCTGGCGGGCCGCTTGGCCGCTGGGCGGGGTCGAGTGCCGGGTCGGAGGGGCTGAGCGGTTCCCGCCGCGCCGGGCTCCTGCTGCCCCGCGAGATCCCGGCTGACCCTCGATCCGGGAGCGGACCGGCATCGACGATCGTCAGCGAAAGATCCATGGCGCGAGCGCGGTCCAGGTGCGGGCGATCGGGGTCAAGCGCTGGAGATCCCCTCTGGATCGGTCGAAGCCGACCGTATCGGGACGGACCGGCGAAAACGGGCCCGAGATCTTCTTCCGGGATCCGCCGTTCGGCCGTTGCCGGGTAACCCGACCCTAGGTTACGGTGACCTATGTGTGGATCGACGTGCTCCTGCTCGCGAAGCTCGCCGAGCGGCCTTGGCACGGGTACGAGCTGCGCAAGAAGGTCGAGGAATCCAGCGGTCGCGCACTGTCGAACAACTCGCTCTACCCGGCGCTGCGCCGGTTCGCCGAAGCGGGCGCGGTGACCCGGACCGCGGAGCCGCAGGAGGGCCGTCCGCCGCGGCACGTTTACACGATCACCGACGTCGGGCGGGAGCTGCTGCACGATCTGCTCGCCGATCTGCCGCCGGAGCTGGCCGGCGATCCGGCCGAGTTCCTGGCGCGGCTCGCGGGATTCGGCAGGCTCGCCCCGGAAGAACGGCTGCGGGTGCTCGACGCCCGCCGCACCGCCGTCGAGGCGCAGCGGGACCGGCTGGCGAAGCTCGGCGCGGACCAGGCCGACCCGTGGAGCCGGCTCGTGCTGGCCGAGGTCCAGCGCCGCGCCGAGAACGAACAGGACTGGCTCGCGTCGTTGCGCACGCGGGCGGGCTGACCCGAGGAGGACCCCGCATGTCGACCCCTACCCAGCTGCCGTTCGCGAGGCCGAACGTCCTGGACATCGCGCCGCTGTACGAGGTGCTGCGCCGCGAAGGCCCGATCGTCCCGGTGACGACCCCGGCGGGCGACCCGGCCTGGCTCGTCACCGCCTACGAGCAAGCGCGGGAAGTGTTCGCGGACAACCGGTTCGGCCGTTCCCACCCGCATCCCGAGGACGCCTCGACGGTCTCCGACGCCGCGGTGCTGAACGGGCCGCAGGGCGATTTCGAGACCGAGCAGCGGGAACACGCCCGGCTGCGCCGCCTGCTGGTCCCGGCGTTCTCGGCGAACCGGATGCGCCGGCTGGGCAGCCGGATCCAGGAACTCGCCGACCGGTGCCTCGACGGGATGGAAGCCGCGGGCTCGCCGGCGAACCTGCACGAGCATCTGTCGTTTCCCTTGCCGGTGCTGGTGATCTGCGAACTCCTCGGCGTCCCGTACGAGGACCGCGAGAAGTTCCGCGACCTCTCCGACCGCATCGGCGTGCTCGACAGCGGCGGCGACGCCGAGGTGGCGATGACCGAGTTCAGCGCCTACATGTCCGGCCTCGCCGACGCGAAACGCGCGAACCCGGGCCAGGACGTCGTGTCGGACCTGGTCGCCGCGCAGGCCGACGACCCGACGTTCACCGACGACGACCTCGGCAGGCTCTCCGCCGGACTGCTGTTCGCCGGCCACGAGACCACGTCGAACCGGATCGACCTCGGCGTGCTGTTCCTGCTCACCGACCTCGCCCGCCGCGACGCGCTGGCCGCCGATCCCGAAGCGCGCGTGCACGCCACCGTGGAGGAAATCCTGCGGATGTCCGCGCCGGGCGGGCTCGGGCTGCTCCGGTACGCGCACGAGGACGTGGAGATCGGCGGCGTCCGCATCCCGCGCGGCGACGCGGTGATGATCTCGACCGCCTCGGCAAACCGCGACCCGTCGGTCTTCGCGGACGCGCACGAGTTCGACGCGGACCGCAAACCCAACTCCCACATCGCTTTCGGTTATGGCGGCTACTTCTGCATCGGAGCCAGCCTCGCGCGCACGGAGCTGCGAGTGGTGTTCACGACGCTGTTCCGCCGCTTCCCGAACCTCCGGCTGGCCGTGCCCGCGGATGAGCTGGAGGTACGGGCCAACCGGTTGACGGGCGGGGTTTCGCAGGTGCCGGTGGAGTGGTGAGGGTCGTGCGTGGCGTTGCCGGTTAGAACCGGCATAGGCGCTCACGAGGACTCGATCGTGGCAGTCCCGGTGTTGACGAACGGATGCGTGGCACTCACGGTGATCGTCCCGGGAGTGCCGCGCATCGACCGGATCCACACCGCCGCCGCGCCGCCGAGTGCGCCGAAATCCAGGTAGGGGTCGCCGATCAGCACGCCGGGGCCCTTCACCGTGACGGCCAGCACCCCGCGCGCGTGCGGACGCGGCGCGCCGTAGCGGTCGAGCGAACGCAAAGCCACCCGGGTCGTATCCGCGCCGTCGGCGACGATCTCGCTGTCATCGGCGGTCACCGCGATCGTGTCGTACGCCGGGTCCGCGCTGAATCGCCTGCGCAGCACGGTTTGCCCGCCGATCCGGCCTTCGACGGTCAGCTCGGGGCGCGACCGCCCGTCCACCCGCAGATCCACCGCGAACGGCGGATACGCCAGGTGCGGGAACCGCGCGCGATCCGGCCGCACGGTGATGGGGCGCTTGCCCGCGACGGTCACCACCAGCACCTCGCAGTTCGACCAGATGATCGCGTCGCGGCCCGGCCCGCCCGGTGGGGAGCCGGGGCCGAAATCCCAGTAGAAAGCCGGTTCGATCACCGCGCCTCGGGACGGATCGCGCTGGGCGCGGTAGAACGCCGCGCCCAGTTTGGGGATGCGGAAGAAATCCATCACTCCGGGGTATTTCACGCCGCGATAGTGGTGGTACCAGCCCGACGGGTAGTCGAAACCGCACCAGCCGAGCAGGCCGCTGTAGCGTGGATCGGCCGCCGCGTGGTCGTGCACCCAGGCGTGCAGCATGCTCTGTTCCCGTTGCACCGCAAGGGAATCCGTCCGCCGGAAGTACGCCGAGCCGACGAGCGTGCCGATCGCTTCGCTGACCAGGTAAGGGACTCCGCGGCGCGGCGGGCGAAGCGGGGGAGGGGAACCTGGCGGATGCGGGCGGCTGTAGTCGTTGAACGAGAACACGCCGCCCGCCGCTCTCACCGGGTACAGCGGCGAAACGTAGCCGCGTTCGCCGGCGACGGCACCGGTGCACGGCCGCATCGGGTCGAGTTCCGCGGCGAGCTGGTCCGTTCTTCCGTACAGCGTGTATTGACCGAGCGTCTCGTTCACCCGGGTGCCCCACACGATGATCGACGGATGATTGCGGTCGCGCACGATCATGTCGTGCACGTCGCGCACCGCGAGTTCCTGCCAAGCGGTGTCGCCGACGTGATCCCAGCCCGGCAACTCCTCCCACACCAGGATGCCGAGTTCGTCGCAAGCGTCGAGAAACGCCGTGGCCTGCGGATAATGCGAGCAGCGCACCATCGTGCAGTTCAGCTCGTCCTTCAACAGCTGAGCGTCACGGCGCTGCACCCGATCCGGCATCGCGCCGCCGACGAACGGGTACCACTGGTGCCGGTTGCGCCCGAACAGCTTGTGCGGCTTCCCGTTCAGCCGGAAACCGTCCATGGTGAACTGAGCGTCGCGCAGCCCGGTGCGAACCGGGTACGTGTGCACTTTCCGGCCGTCGACCGCGAGCGTGACGAGGATGTCGCACAACGCCGGGTCGTCCAGATCCCACAGCTGCACCGCTTCCAGGCCTTGCAACGACACCGTGACCTCGGTGTTGCCCTTCGGCAGCCCAGTGAGATCGGTATACGAAGACGCGACCTCAGCGCCGTGCTGGCTGAGCGCGGCGGCGAGCCGGACCGGGCCTTTGACCGCCTTCGCCGAGTCCACCGTGCAGTGCAGCAGCACCTCGCGATTCGGCGTCAGCACGGCGATCTGCTGTGCGTACACATCGGACAGATAGGTCTGCGGCACGCCAGTCAGCCGGACTTCGCGGTACAGCCCGGCCGGCTGGTAGAAGTCGATGGCTGTCGGGTGCGGGAATTCCGGCAGATCCGGCGGCGTGTTCTGCTGCCAGCGGCCGTCGACGACCACCGCGAGCACGTTGTCCTTGTCGGTCAGCAGGCCGGTGACCTCGCAGCGCAGCGGCAGGTATCCGCCGCTGCGCTCGGCGACGCGGCGGCCGTTGAGGTACACCGTCGCGGCGCTGAGCACCCCGTCGAACTGCAGGAACGCCCGGTTGCGGCGCAGTTGCGCGGGCGCGAGGAAATGCTGCCGGTACACCCAGACCTGCTGCCAGTCCGACGGGTCCCAGTCCTGCCAGGACAGCGGGACGACGCAGTGCGGCACCGAAACCAGTGCCATCTCGCTGTCGTCGAAGTCCGGATCGGTGCTGCCGGGCACGAAAGGGCCGAAAAGCCAGTCCGCGCCGAACCCGTCCCGCGCCACCGGGGGCGCGGGACGGGAAAGCGCGGCGGCGAGCGCGCCCGAACCGGCGATCACCGCGCCGGCCCCCAGCAGGAAACCTCGCCGGGGGTGCGCGGATAACCAGGGGGCCCGCCCGGTTGGCTCGCCCGTCATCCCCGCCGGCGGGCAGGTCCGGGGCGGGGCGCGGACGAGCCCCCGGAAAGCGTCGCTGCCTGCATGGCGCGAGCTTACTTCCAGTGTTGTTCAGACGAGGTCAGCTGTTCAGCCTCGGTCAGTTGTTCAGCAGAGGTCGGCGAGCCGGTCGACCTGCTCGGGGTCGCCGCCCCAGCAGTACAGCATCACCTCGTCGGCGCCGAGATCCCGGTACGCGCGGATCGTGGCCCGGATGTCGGTGGCGGTGGTGAGCATTCCGCTGACCATCTGCTCCGCCATTCCGGTGAACTCGTAGTACGCGCTCATGGTCGCTCGGGCTTCGTCCACGAGGGATTCCGGGCCGAGCGCGACGTTCGCCTGCGCGACCAGCCGCGGCTCGCCCTTGCGGCCGAGTTCCTGCCAGTCGCGGCGCACGGTGTCGAAAAGCCCGCCCGCCCACGAGGGAGGAGCGGCGGCGAGCAGGCCGTCGCCCCAGCGGGCGACGCGGGCCAGCGCCTTGGGTTTGAACGCGCCGATCAGCAGCTCCGGACCGCCTTCGCGGGCCGGGGCGGGGCCGATCGGACCGGCTTCGGCGCTGTGCGGTTCGCCGGACCACAGCCGGCACAGGTCGGCGAGTTGCTGGTCGAAGCGGCGGCCGCGGTCGCGCAGCGGGGTGCCGGCGGCGTGGTGGTCGTCCTCCCGGCCGCCGACGCCGAGGCCGAGCGTGAACCGGCCGCCGCTCATCCGGTCGAGCGTGGCGGCCTGCTTGGCGAGCAGCGCCGTCTCGCGCAGCGGGGCGAGCAGGACCTCGGTCTGCAGCCGGACGCGGTTGGTCGCGCCGGCCAGCACGGCGAGCGCGGTCAGCGGTTCGGGATTGTGGTAGACGAGCCGGTCGAGCAGGCCGAGCGTGCTGAACGGGCCGGCGTCCGCGCGCCGCGCCCAGTCGAGCAGGGCGGCGGGGTCGCTGATGGGCAGGCCAATGCCGATGGACATCGGAGAACCTCCGGAAAGACGGGTCGACAGTTACCAGGGTTGCCGCCCGCTCCTGGACCTGGATGTCTTCAGGCTGGCCGGTCCGTTCTGCGGCGTGCTTCCGGGGACCGTTCCGTCGGAGTGCCCGCAGCCTATCCGGCGGCGCTCGCGCCGGGCAACGAGATTTCCAGCATGGCCAGCAGTTCGGTGAGTGCCGGGCCGAGCGGCAGGTCGGCCCGGACCGCCGCGTGCTCGTCGCCGCGGGTCTGGCCGCGGTTGACGATCACCACGGGTTTGCCGGACTTCGCGGCGCGCCGGACGAACCGCAGCCCGGACATGACCGTGAGCGAAGATCCCAGCACCAGCACGGCGGACGCTTCGTCGACCAGCCGGTAGCACCGCTCCACGCGGGCACGCGGCACATTCTCGCCGAAGAACACCACGTCCGGTTTCAGCACGCCGGAACAGCTCGTGCAGGGCACCGTGCGGAAGGTGCGGACGACGTCCTCGGCCAGCTCGACGTCGCCGTCCGGGTTGATTCGCGTTGCGGTGCCGCCGAAATCCGGATTGGCCGCACGCAGCCGGGCGTCGAGGTCCTCGCGCGCGGTGGTGCGGCGGCAATCGAGACAGACGACGCGGTCGAGGTTGCCGTGCAGTTCGACCACGCCGGGGGTGCCGGCCGCGCGGTGCAGGCCGTCGACGTTCTGCGTGATGACGCCGGAAAGCCAGCCGCCCGCCCGCAGCGCGGAAACGGCGTGGTGCCCGTCGTTCGGCGCCGCCCGCGCGATGGTGCGCCACCCGAGGTGGCTGCGTGCCCAGTAGCGCTGGCGACCCGCCTCGCTGGCGACGAATTCGCCGTACGTCATGGGCGTGTGCCTGCGGAGACTGCCGGTTTCGCCACGGTAGTCAGGAATGCCGGACTCGGTCGAGAGTCCCGCGCCGCTGAGCACGAGCACCCGCCGTCCGGAGACGACCTCGGCCACGTCGGCGACCGTGCCCGTGCGCGGAAGCGGTTCGCCGGGTCCGGCCCAGGTCAGCGTCGGTCGCGTGCGCACGCCGCCAGTCTAATCGCCACCCGCTCGGGGAAAGGGCGATTGGTTCTCCGCGCGGCTGGGTACCAAAGGCACCATGTGGTTCGCGCTGGCAACGCCCGTGGTCGTGATGGTCGCCGCCGTGCTGATGGAATCCGTGGAGCGATATTGCCTGCGGACTCCGGGCGGGGCGGTCCGGCGACCGGTCGAACGGGCGGCGCTGCGGGAAGCGTCGATGCCGGTCGTAGCCGTCGGGGCGGCTCGGCTCAAGCAGCGGACCGCCTGAACGCCCACAGGCCGGAGGGGCCGGTGTTCTTGGGAGGAACACCGACCCTCCAGCCGGTGGGCGAAGGCCCGCGCTCTCCCCGTCGGGGTGGGAGAGCGCGGGCCCCTTTCGTATCAGGGCGGACTCGGGCAGCACTCCGCCCCGTTGCCCTTCCCGGACAATACGGACACGTACGCTGCGGCGGGTGAACCTCGAATTGCTGTGGCTGATCGTCGCGCTGCTGATCCTGGGAATCGTGCTGAGCACAGGCTGGGGTTCGAGCACCAGATCGCTCGAGCGCCGGATGACCCGGCTGGAGCGCAAGCTCGACCTCGTGCTCGACCACCTGGGCGTTCGGAAGCCGACCGGCGATCTCGTCGCGGAACTGGAGCCGTTGCTGCGCGAAGGCAAGACGATCGCGGCGATCAAACGCTACCGGGAAGTCACCGGGGCCGGCCTGAAGGAAGCCAAGGACGCGGTGGACCGGATGAGCCACCGCGCCCGGTGACCTCCGCCAGGCCGGGAAAGCAGCCCTTCTCTACCGGGCGGCGTCCTTGGTGAGCTGCCGGTACCAGTCGTCGTACGGGTGGTTGGTCGCCGGGTAGTTGACCAGCGGATCGGTGGCGAGGCCCGCGTTGTCGAAGTCCCAGCCGCGGACCACGTGGCCGCTCTTGCGCGCAGCGACCAGAAAAGCCGATTCCTTCGCCGGGGCCCCGTAGAACAGCCCGTCCTGGAGTTCCGCCGGATCGCCTTGCTGGTATTCGTCGAACGCGACCTGCTGGTACTGCACCCGGCCGCCGGTGACGAGATCGGTGGAGTAGCGCAAAGTCTGCGCAGGCGTGGAACCGTCGGCGCCGGTGGTGACAGAGATTCGCCCCGCGTTTGCCTTGTCGTAACGAGGATCGGCCGTTTTCGCGTTGCCGGTCCAGGTCACCGTGTCGCCGGAAAGAGTGCCGCGCCACTGCCAGTTCTGGTTGCTCGTCTGGCTGCGGTGGATCTCGCGGAGCCCGGAGCCGGTGAACGCGACCGTCGGCAGCACGCCGTTGTCGTACTGATGGCTTGCCGACCAGGCGATTTCGCCGTCCGCGCCGAGCTGTCCGGTGTGGTACCAGAGCGTGCTGGCGCTCTGCGACTGGTGCACCTCGACGATCCGGCCGGAGTCGTCGAGGGCGATCGCGGGCGTCTGGCCGCTGTCGTAACGGCCGTGGCGCTGCCAGGCGACGCGTCCGTCGGCGCCTAGTTGCCCGGTCCAGTACCAGAGCGCGCCGCCGCCCGAGTCGTGCACCTCCACGACCTGGCCGCGGCTGTTGACCGCGACCGCCGGGTGGTATCCGACATCCCGGCGATACGCGGCGCGCGTGCCGCCGTCGCCCGACAGCAGCGGGAGAACCTTGCCGCGCAAGGAATCCGTGGTCGCGCCGGTGTGGTATGCGGCGGGGGAGAGCAGTCGCGGCCCGAACGCGGCACTCAGTTCGGCATTGACCGCGCCGAGGTTTCCGGCGGCGAACGAGTCGTTGTCGGTGAGGTCGTCCTTCAGGTCGAGCATGACGACGATCGGCGCGGCGTCCGGGTGCGCGGCGGACCAGGTGTTCACCACGGCGAGCCAGTCTCGGAGGCTGTCGGACGCCGGGTTGCCCGCGTGGTCGACGAGGTCGCCTGGCGAGCTGTGGCCGATGCCGTAGTCGTGGCGGGTGGCGTAACCGTTGTCGTGGACGTCGAATTCGATGAACCGGACGCCTTGGTCGAGCTGATAGGAGATGGCTCCCTTCGCACCGTCCACATTGCCGGAGTAGCTGTTGTGCGTGGCGGCGAAGATCGTGTCGGAGAAGGGCTGCGCGGCGCTCGCGGGTGCGACCCCGAGCGCGGTGACAGCCGCGGCAGTGAGCGCGATCGTGCGGAAACGGTGCATTCAGACCCCCAGGTCGGCTGGACAACCGGCGAAATACTGGCGATCTTGGCAGAGATTCATGGCATGTTCTCCTGATGCAGGAAAACGACGAGGAAACCTTCGCCGACCACGTGGCCGAGCTGCTGTCCGGTTTGCCCGGAGTCGAGGCGGTGGCGCTGGGCGGTTCGCGGGCGCGCGGGACGCATCGCCCGGACAGCGACTGGGATTGCGCGCTGTACTACCGCGGCGCGTTCGACCCGGACGACCTGCGCGCGCTCGGCCTGCCCGGCGAGGTGTCCGGCCTGGGCGAATGGGGCGGCGGCGTGTTCAACGGCGGCGCGTGGCTGACCGTGCTGGGGCGGCCGGTGGACGTGCACTACCGGGACCTGGACGTGGTCGAGCACGAACTCGCGGAGGCGGAGAAGGGCCGGGTCCGCTGGGAGCCGCTGGCGTTCCACCTGGCCGGGATCCCGACCTATCTGCTGGTCGCGGAACTGGCGCTGAACCGGGTTCTGCGCGGGGAGCTGCCGCGGCCGGAGTTTCCGGAACTGTTGCGGGAGAACGCCCCCAAGTTCTGGCGCGCTTCGGCGGCGCGGACGTTGGAGTACGCGAAGACGGCGTATGTGCAGCACGGCCGGGTAGTCGAAACTGCGGCTTCGGTGGGGGTGGCGGCGATGCAGGCCGGGCACGCGGTGCTGGCCGCGCGAGGGGAGTGGGTGACGAACGAGAAAACCTTGCTGGAACGGGCCGGGTTGCGCGGACTGGACGACGTGGTGGCGGGGATGGGACACGACCTGGCGGGCGCGTTCGCGACGGCTTGCGCGCTGCTCGGTCAGGCGGGCGGAGTCGCGTAGTCCGAAGAAAATCCCTGATGGCGCAACAGCTTCCGCACGCGCAGCCTCGCCGGGCGGCACGGATCCGTTTCATTCCGCCGGTTTCGGGTATATGACTTCGGCACGGCTGTGGCCGCCGCGCCGTGGCGGGTCGCGCGTGCTGAACGGAGGAACGCCCTATGCAGGAGTCCGAGCCGGTCGCGAAGGATCCGGACAAGGGATACGTAGCGCTGCTCGGCTGGTCGCTCAACGCGGTCGAAGCGCTCGACCGGTTCGACCGGCGCTACGTCGTGGTCGCCCCGGATTGGGCGGAGAAGTACTGCGTCGAGCACGACATCCCGTACGTGTCGTGGAATTTCGAGCGGCTCAACGACCGGTCGATGGAGATCGCCGAGATCCTGCACGAGGAGGGCGTCGACGTCGCCATCCCGCTGTTCGAGGAGACCGTCGAATGGGCCGGGGCGATCAACTCCGTGCTGATGGACAACCCGCGCCTGTTCGGGCAGGCCATGCTGCTGCGGGACAAGGCGCTGATGAAGCGGCGCGCGCAGCTCGGCGGCATCCGGGTGGGGATCTTCGAGGAGGCGCACGCCCGCGACGACGTGGTCCGGTTCCTCAAGCGGGTCAACCAGACGCTGCTCAAGCTCGACGGCGACCCGAACGACCCCATCCATCTCAAGGCGTTCGACAAGGCGGGCTGCCTCGGGCACCGCGTCATCCGCACCCCGGACGAGATCGACTCGATCCCGGACGAGGAGTTCCCGGTCCTGATGGAGTCGCATCTCGACGGCTGGGAATTCGCCGTCGAGGCGTGGATCCACAACGGCAAGGTCAAGTTCCTGAACATCTCGGAGTACGTCACGCTCGGGTACTCGGTGTTCGTCCCGGCGACCCCGGAGCTGGAGAGATACCGGCCGCAGATCACCGCCCAGATCGAGAAGCTCGTCAAGACCTTCGACATCGAGTTCGGCTTCGTGCACCCGGAGTACTTCGTCACCAGCGACGGCGAGATGTACTTCGGCGAGGTCGCCTACCGGCCGCCGGGCTTCAAGGTCTTCGAACTGCTCGAACGGGCCTACGGGTTCAACGCCTACCAGGCGCTGGTCCTGTCCTTCGACCCGAAGACGACCGAGGAGGAGATCGACGCCTTCTTCCCGCGGGAGGTGGTCGACGCGACCGGCGTCGCCGGCTGCTTCGGCGTCTACCCGCGCCGCCGCGTGGTCAGCGAGCTGCGGATCCCGCAGCAGACCGAGGACGACGACTACTACGAGTCGCACGACCTGACGGCGCCGCTGGAAGAGACCGTTACGAAGAGGACCGCGTTCGGCACGCACTGGGGTCTGCTGTACTTCTTCGGAGACGACGCGTACCGGATGCGCGACCTGCTGAAGGAACAGGAAGAACTGGACTTCTACGTCTGACCCAGGACGAGTCCGCCACCCCGACCGAAGGACGCACTTGGAGCCGAACGCCGACGTCACCGGCGCGACCACGACGCTGGCCAAACGCGTGGCCTCGCTAGACGATGCCGTCCGGGCCATGGCCGAGGCCCGCGACTTCGGCAAGCACACGAAGCTGCGGCGGGTGCTGGAGGCGCTGCGGCGGGTGCTGCTCCAGCCGGACGGCGCCGCCGCGGTCCGGGCCCGGGCGCGGGCGCTGGAGGAGGCCGGGGTCTTCCAGGACACCGACTGGGACACCCCGGAGATCCTCATCCCCGCGCTGGTCGGCCCCGGCCTGCACAGCGGGAACTCCGACACCGTGGTCATCGAGGCGACCAGCGAGCTGCGGATGCTCGCGGTCGCGTGCGGCGACTACGAGCATCCGACCCTGTCGGCCGAGGACGCGCGCGTCTTCCTGTCGCAGGTGCTCGGGGCGAACCTGGAGCTGCTGTTCACCCCGCCCAGCGAGGCCGAGCGGACGAGGCAGGGCCGGACCGCGCAGCTGATCCGGGACCTGCTGCGGTATCTCGCCGACCAGATCGGCTACGACAGCATCCTGGACAGGGTGGTCGAGGAGATCTGGCGGATCCTGCGCCAGCGCCCGATCCAGGTCGACCAGGTCAAATCGCTGATCACCCGGATCTCGATCTACCGCGGCGACCCGGACGTCGACCTGGGCGGTTCGTCGGTGCAGGGGCTCGACCGGCTCATCACCAGCCTGTTCGGGACCACCGAGGCCTGCCGGGAGGACCCGGGCGTCGAGGTCTTCCGGTCCCGGCTCGAGGCGATGGACGCGGCGGCCCTGCAGTACGAGGCGGCCGGGTTCGCCCGGGCCATGCACGACACCGGCCTGGTGTCGCCGTACCACGCCGAGCTGCTGCGGTACCTGGCGCACGAAAGCGACTACCTTCTCGGCGAGGCGCTCGGCCTGTCCGACGTGGGCCGCAACTGCCTGCTGCGCTACCACGACCTGGTCCACCGGCTGGTCGAAGAAGCCGTGCACACGCAGACCGCGCAGTGCGTCTACGGGCTCGCGCTGCTGCTCGACCGCGGCATCCTCTACGAACCGCCGGTCGTGCCCGCGCTGTGGCGGCAGCTGGCGCTCGAGCTGTCCACCGCCGCGCGGGAGCGGCTGACGCTCGTGTTCGGCGACCAGCCGAGGCCCGAAGCGCGGCTGCTCGCGGGCGTGCTGTCGATGCTGGGCCAGCCCCTCGGCGTCGGGCAGGGCGACAACCCGACCTGCCAGTCGGCGCGGGCGCTGTCGATGTGGGCCTACAACGACCCGGACTACCTGCTGCAGGTCGTGGTCTGGGCGGCGCGCGACGACGAGGTCGTCATGCACTTCGAAGGACAGCCGGTCTCGTCGCGGGAAAGCGGGGCCGGGCTGTCCGCGGAACTGCCCGCCGACCTGGACCCGGTGTCGTCGCTCGTCGTGCCGCACCTGGACCGGATCTACGCCGAGATGGGCCGCCGCTGCGCCGACCGTCCCGGAGACCCGCACCGCTGGGTCAACCCCGAGTTCCACGGCTGGTGGGCGTCGCGGGGGTTCCGGATCAACGTCGACGTCGCCACCGGCAAACTCGTCGACCTCGACGATTTCCTGCGCCAGTTCCACGCGAGCTACCACCCGACCTACAACGGCGAACAGCCGCTGATCCACCCGCAGCCGGCCGGGGTCGCGGTCACCGACAGCGCGGCCCGCTACGTCGGCTGGCACGCCATCACGATCCTGCGCACAGCCCCGGATCCCGAGGACGTCATGCGGGTGTACTTCTACAACCCGAACAACGACAGCGGCCAGGACTGGGGCGACGGCGTCGTGGTCTCGACGGCGGGCAACGGAGAGCGGTTCGGCGAGGCGTCGCTGCCGTTCGACCAGTTCGCGTCCCGGCTGTACATCTTCCATGTCGACCCTCGCGAGCATGGAGAGCCGGAGAAGGTGCCCGCCGAGGATGTCGCGCGGATCATCGGTTACCTCGAACGGAGCTGGGGAGCGGATCGGTTGCCTGCCGGGACTCTGCAAGCGGCGCCTCCGCAGAGCTGACTCGCTGTGTCCACAATGGACTTGTGAAGCTCCGGCTCCGGTTTTTGTCGGTGGTGCCTGTCATCATGGCCTTAGTCGATCTTGGAGGCGTGATGACGGATTTACTGACCGAGTTGGCCTGGCTGGAGAGTTACAGGCCGCTGCACGACATCTTCTGCGTTTCGTTCGTGCACGGGCTTGATCCGCCCGAGGTGGTGCGGCGGTTCGGCGCCGCCGACGGCGAGCAGATGTCGTTCGAGCAGCTGAACGGCCTGGTCGCGGAGTACGTCGAGCAGACTCAAGGCGGGAACGGCGGCGGGTACGTCGGTGTGGTGCAGTCCGGCGGGTGGAGCGTGGCGGTCGAACCGTGGGGATGGCAGGGGAACTTGCCGGAAGTCGTTGCCGGGCTGTCGAAATCGAGCGAGGTCGTATCGGTCAACCGGCATGATTACGCCGAGGCGCGCTTCGTTTACGCGGTCGACGGCGCGGTGGTCACGGGCTTCGCGCCGCGGCTGCCGAGCCTGCGGTACGGGAGCGAACCGGAGCGGTTGACGCCTTTGCTCCGCGCGGCCGGGTTGGACCCGGAGGGGGACGAACGGCCGCCCAACCCGATCGCGGCGGCGTTCGCGGTGGCGGCCGAGGTGACTGGGGTGGTGTTCACGTCGGAGATGCTGGAGGAATCGTTGCTGGTGGGGGATATCCGGACCTAGCCGGTGCCTCGGCCGGTTTGCGCGGACGATTCCTGGGGTGATTCGGACGGCGTGTTCTGGAGACGTGGCGGCCTTGTTCGCGGTCGCTGAGCCGGTTGGCTTGTCGCCGCTGTGCGCCTGCTGAGACTTCTTTGGGAAGTCCGCCTGGTGGTGGGGCTTGCGGTGTGAGCGCGGGTTTCGTCAGGCGGGAGTTCCGTGCGCGGCGAGAACTGGGACGCGTTTCGGGCCAGCCGGGTCGATGACTGGTTGGTTCGCGGTGCATCCGTGCTGGAGCCTTGTCGAGGAAGTCCGAGCCGGAAGTGCCCGGGTGGTCGATCGGCTCGGGCGCGCACGGTCGTCCAGGGACGCGTTTCGGACCGGCCGGGTCGATGACTGGTTGGTTCGCGGTGCATCCGTGCTGGAGCCTTGTCGAGGAAGTCCGAACCGGAGGCGCCCGGGTGGTCGGATCGGCTCGGACGCGCACGGTTGTCCCGCGGCGACTCGCTGGGCCGAGTTGGCTGGTCTCTGTGTGAGTCCGGCCTGGAGGGCGGCGTGTTCCGAGCTGACCGGGGTGGTGACTGGTTGGTTCGCGATGCGCAGCTGCGAGACCCCGCCGAGAAATCCGTCTGGTCATGCCGCAGAGGGCGAACGCGGTTCTGTCCGACAGCAGTTCAGCTCTGTAGTGAGAATGGAGGTGCTTTCCGGGCCAGTCGGGTCGACGGCGTGTGGTTCCGGTGTGCGCTTGCCGGGACCTGGTCGAGGAGATCCGCCCGGTCTTGCGGCTTACAGCGTGAATTCGGTTCCGTCCGGCGGCAATTCCGCTCCCGCGGCGAGAACTGCGGCGTGCTCCGGACCGGCCGGGTCGACGACTGGGTTCGTGTTGTTCAGGTGGGTGTAAGCCCACCTCGTGGAACCCGGGCGGTTCGCGATCAGCGGCAGTGTCGTGGTGATCGGCACGTGGCCCATCGCGTGCTGGGCGGCTGGGTTGGCATGGTCAGTCGCGGTCGTGAATTCGGTGCTGCGGTAGAAGGTGCCGTCGAGCAGGACGAGGCTCGCGTCGTCGGTGAACGCGTCGAAGCCGGGCGGCCAGGTGCGCAGGCAAGGGGCGTAGACGAGCGTGCCGCCGGTCGTCGGGTCGTGGATGCGGTAGGCGACGACCCACGGGCCGGGGTGGGTGGAAGCGCGGGCGTATTTCGGTTGTTTGTCGCTGATCGGGAGGGAGGTGATCTGCAAGCCGTCGATGGTGGTTTCGGTGGCGGGCAGCCAGTTCCAGCTGTGGTACTCGCCGATGATGGTGCGCGCCGGGAAATGGTCGGTCAGTGCGTGCAGCGCGGCGGCGGGAGCGTGGACGGTCAGGTCGGTTGCCTCGCGGAGCATCAGCAGGCCGAGGGTGTGGTCTAGTTCTGCGTCGGTCAGCAGGACCGTGCGCAGCGGTGTCTCGCGCGGGCCTGGTCCGGCACGGAGAGCTGGCGTAGTCAGGATTTGGGCGCGGACGTCCGGCGAGGCGTTGAGCAGGTGCCAGGTGCGGCCGTCCGTGCTGAACGCGACGCTGTCCTGCGTACGCGGGGGAGAATCGGAGGTGCATTGGGCGCAGGCGCAGTTCCATTGTGGACACCCACCGCCGGCTGCGGTGCCTAGGAGGATGACTTTCACCGGGCTGGACCACGCATGACCAGGTCCGAAGTGGACGGTTCAGTAAGGATCAGGTGGACTGTGCCGCGGTTCGGGGAGCGGGAGCAGACGGGATCGGTGTTGGCCGCGTCGCCGGTGAGTTGGAACGCTTGGCAGCGGCAGCCGCCGAAGTCGGTGGTGCGGCGGTCGCAGGTGCGGCACGGGTCGCTCATCCACTCCTCGCCGCGGTAGGCGTTGAAGGACTCCGAGCGGTACCAGATGTCGGCCAACGCGGTGTCTCGGACGTTGTCGAGAGTTAGCGTGGTGATCGCGCTCGCGGCGGGGCAGGGCAGCACGGTGCCGTCGGGGGCGATCGTCAGTTGTCGCGCGCCCCAGCCGTGCATGCACGGTTTCGGGAACGGCTCGTAGTAGTCGGCGACGACGTAGATGATCTCCATCGTGCCGCGGAGGCGCTCGACAGCTGAGCGGACGACGGGTTCGGCGGCAGCGAGCTGCGTGCGGGTGGGCATCAGCGCGGCGCGGTTGCGCAAGGCCCAGCCGTAGTACTGGGTGTTCGCCAGTTCGAGGCGGTCCGCGCCCATCGACTCGGCGAGGGCGATGATCTCGGCTAGCTGGTCGTGGTTTTGCCGGTGCAGTACCACGTTGACGGTCAGCGGCAACCCTGCCGCTTTCACCAGCTCGGCGGCGGCCAGCTTGCGGTCGAACGCTTTCGCTCCGGCGAGCAGGTTCGCGCGCTCTGGGGTCGCGGCTTGCGCGGACAGTTGGACGTGGGCGAGGCCTCGCTCCACCAGATCGTTCAGCCGTGGCTCGGTCAGGCCGAGGCCGGAGGTGACAAGGTTGACGTAGCAGCCGAGGCCGCTCGCATGGGTGACCAGCTGCGGAAGATCCGGGCGCGCCAGCGGTTCCCCGCCGGAGAGATGGACCTGCAGCACACCCAGTTCACGGGCCTGGGAAAACGCGTCCGTCCAGTCCTCAGCGGACATTTCCGCGGCACGGGTCACGAGTTCCAGGGGATTCGAGCAGTACGAGCAGTGCAAGGGGCATCGGTGCGTCAGCTCGGCGAGCAGCCCTAGCGGTGCGGTCACGTCCATTCGATCACCCGCCGTTGTCCGAACCGGGTCAGCACGGCCAGGACGTCGCTCTCCTGGACGCCTTGGTATCGACTGCTCAACAGAGTGACGATGCCGGAGACCGACGTGGTGCCGTCGCAAAGTTCCAGGACCGCGGTGGCGGTGGAGTTCGGCACGAGCACGCCTTCCGGGAACAACAGCACGTGCACGCCGCGCACGTGATCGAACGTCAGACGCACGCCGAGGCGCAGTTTCGGCACCGACGCGGTGGTGATGGTGTCCATCGGCTCACTCCTTGGCCGCGGCGCGTTCGATGGCGTCGAGCATCGACCACAGGACGTCGCACTTGAACGACAACGCGGCAACCGCTTTCTCTTGCTGTTCGCGGGTGGCGCAGTGCTGCACGACAATGTCCAAAGTGTCCTTGCCCTCGCCGGAGACCTTGTCGATCCGGTTCGTGAAATACGCCAGATCGGCCCGGGAGATCCACGAATAGTTCGCCAGGACGTCGGCCACGCGCTGCTGCATCAGGTGCCCGGCGAACATCTCGGTCAGACCGGAGGCGACGGCTTCGACCCAGGGTTTGGTGCGCGCGAAGGTGACATAGGCGTCGACGGCGAACCGGACGCCCGGAGCGACGTGCCGTTCATCGAGAACCTCGGCGCGGCCGAGGCCGACTGCGGCGCACAACCGCAGCCATCGTTCGGCTCCGCCCTCGCCTTCGACAGCGCCGTCGTGGTAAACGATCCGGTCGAGCCAGATCCGGCGGATTCCCGGGACGGGGCAATTGCTGATGATGGCCGCGTCTTTCTGCGGCAGCTGGCATTGGTAGTACCAGCGATTCGCGGCCCACAATTTCAGTTCGTGCTGGGTCAGTTCGCCGGCGTGCATCCGCTGGTGGAACGGGTGGCTGCCCCAGTAGCGATGGGCGAGGCCGCGCAGGGCACCGGTGAATTCCGCCGGGGTCATCGGGTGCACAGTGGACATTCGCGTACTCCGGGATTCACTGAGCGGTACGGTTTTCCGGAAGGACGGGACCGCGAGCGAATCGGCCCCGTCCGGCGGGTCACTCCTCCCGGCGGGCCGCGTACGCGGTGACCTCCATCGGGGTTTCGTACTCGACGAAGTCGGGCGCGGTCCACATTTCGGCGGTTTCAGGCATGAGGAAACTCGCTTTCCTTCGGTGGTGCACCGGTGAGCGGGGCAGGCGTCCCGCCGCGAACGCCGTCACCCTAAAAGCGCAAGGCGGCCGGTCGCCAGGGGCGCGGGCCGATTTCCCGCCGGCTTTGTAAATATTCCTTCCGATGGCGCAGCGAGCGGTCACTCTGGGGCGTCGCGGTCCCTTGTCCGCCCGACAGATTCCCCGCGCGCACGCGAAACCTCCTGAGGTCGCTTGACATCCGACCCGCGGGCAACCGAATAATAGGGTTCAAGCGCGGTTGACAACGTTGTCAGTGAGAGGCTTCGGGAGCGACGTGACCCAGGTGAATCGCAGGCGTTTCCTGTCCGGCGGCGTTGCCGTCGCGGGCAGTGGTGTGCTCGGTGCGTTCGGACTGACCGGTACCGCCGGGGCAGCCCCGGCGGTACCGGTCAGTCCGAACGCACCGAGCACACC
>NZ_PQIA01000100.1 GCF_003385235.1 Amycolatopsis circi
TACGGCGACCCCCGAGATCTCTCCTCCTCTATTCTCCGGCAGCCTCAGTTGTTTATAAGAGACAGGGCCCGCACGAACCCGCCACTGCCAGTCACCGCAACTCACGGCCGAGTCCCGCATCCCGGGCCCGCACGAACCCACCGCATCCAGCCGCCGCAACTCACCGCCGAGCCCGGCACCAGCTCCCCGCGCGAACCCACTGCCTTCCGCCACCTCAACTCACCACCCTCGCCCTCGCGCACCCGCCGCTTCCAGCCACCACAACTCGCCGCCAAGGGCGGCAACCACAGCCCGCGCTGACCCACCGCCTCCCCTGGCAGCGTCGGGCCCAGCTGCCGTGACCCCCGCCTCTGCCTAGATCCACCGTCGCGAACCGGCTCGCGCGGTACGTTCGGCGGGCACCACTCTTCCGGTGGCGAGACGGAGGCGAAGCCGATTGGAGCTGAGGCAGGTCGAACACTTCCTCGCCGTAGTCCGGCACCGCAACTTCACCCGCGCCGCCCAGGACGTGCACGTCGTGCAGTCCGCGCTGAGTGCCTCCATCCGGAAACTGGAAGCCGACCTCGGCGCGGAGCTGTTCGACCGCACCACCCGCCGAGTCACCCTCACACCCGCAGGCGAGGCTCTGCTCCCCTTGGCCCACCAAATCGCCGCGGATGTCGACTCCGCCCGAGGCGAGGTAGCCGCCGTGACCGGTCTCGCGCGCGGCCGAGTGTCGATCGGCACCATCCAGACCTTGACCGTCATCGACCTGCCCGCGAAGCTCGGCGAATTCCGCGCCCGCTACCCGGGAATCCGGCTGCGCGTCCGGGAAGGCACGATCCCCGGACTGACCGCCGCGGTGTCCGACGGCGAACTGGATCTGTCCTATGTGGGCGGTCCGCTCCCGGAGGACTTGGCCGAATTCGCCAGCTGGCAGCAAAACCTGGTCCTGCTCGCCCACCCGGGGCACCGCCTGTCGACCCGCCGCCGAGTCCGGCTGGCAGAACTGGACGGTGAACCCTTCGTAGACTTCACCGGCAGCGGCCTGCAAGCCTTAGTCGACCGCGCCTTCACCGAAGCCGGAGTCCGCCGCGACCAAGTCTGTGAGGCGACAAACGTCCCGCTGCTAGTCGACCTGGTCGCAGCTGGCCTAGGCGTCACGGTGGTTCCCGAGCAAGTCGCCGCGAGGTCCGGGCTGCCGTACGCCCACCTCACCCAGCCGACGCTGGCCCGCACCATCTACCTGACCGGCCGCTCGGCAAACCTCACCAACCCGGCGGCACGCGCGCTGCTGGCCCACCTCCTCGCCTGACCCCGCGCACCGGCGCGAGCACCAACGCAAACCCGACCAAGCCCAAGACCAGCGCGACGGTCGTCAGCCCGGTGATCCCAGCGACGAACGCCAACGCGAACGCGCGCCCGCCAAACCTCCGCAACAACCGGACGACGTCGCGAGTCTCTCCGTCGACCGACTCGACATCGGCTGCCGAAGCGCCCAGGCCAGACCCTGTGTCGGCGGACCGGTCCGCCGACACAGAACCGTCGATGCGTCGATCGTCGTTTCGGCCGGAACTCTCGGTGGAATCGCCAGGCGCAGACGTCATGGGCTGAGTATTGGCGCGCGCCGACCACCCAGTCCAACACCTGTTTTCGCTGCGATTCAGCGATGAAATCGATCGGCCACCGCGGAAGCGCATCGGCTGTGCCGCCAACTTGACGGCGCCGGAATCAGGCAAAGACCACCTCCTCGCTTCCGACCAGCTTCACGCCTGCCGCGGACAGCTCCTCATCGACCCGAGCGCTCTCCTCCGCGGCGGAGAGTTCGTCGTCGTATGTGGCGTGGGCGTCTTGGACCAGCGTGACCTCATGACCCCGTTTGAGAGCAGCCAAGGACGTGGCCCGGACGCAGAAGTCGCTCTGCATTCCGGCCACGACCAACTGTGCTGACTCCGGCAGCAGGGAGCCCAGCGGGGTATCGGCGAAGGAGTCGGGTGTCTGTTTGTCGACTACGTGCTCACCCGGACGGACCTCGTGCACCAGTTCCCAGCCGGAGGTACCGGGCACGTCGGGGTCTTCGCCGGTGCCGTTGTTCCGGATGTGCACCACCTGGGCGCCCGCGGCCCGCGCCCGCTCCAGGACGCGCGAGATCGCGGCGGCGACTCGGTCCGCGGCGGGCACCGGGGTGGGCGGGAGAAGCATGTTGTTCTGGACGTCGATGAGAAGCAGTGCGGGAACCATGCCGGAAGCATTCCAGCGGGCACCGACAAAAAACGGCGCTTGGCGTTCCCCCACAGGGATGAACGCAGACAAAACCGTTGGCAGCCTTGTACTGGACCGGAATCGGCACCGTATCCGCGGAAGCGGATCTCCCGTCTGGACGCAGGTGAATGTCCAGAAACCTGCGCCGGAGCAGATCTCGCGCCGGGCCTCGGGTGAATCTCCAGGCGTGCCCAGAATCGCCGCCCGAGCGCATCTTCGGCAGAGCTTCGGCCAGGGCGAGTTTCCGGCAACTGGCGCTCTCGGCCGCGCATTCGGCGACCCATCCGCCGGAACTGCCCGCCAGCACTACTTCCTCGGCGGCTCGTCGCCAGACCTCGAGTTACGGGTCTCGCCGCTCCCGTGCGGAATCCTCCTGCGTCGACGGCCGGGGATGCCGCACCGGGCGTTGCCGGGCGACCGGGTAGCGCGCCAGGGGATGCGCCTCGTCCAGCCGGTGGCGGGCGCGGCGGGGCACGTCGTCGGACGGGGAGACCCAGCGGCGCGCGGAGACGTCCGGCGGGGCAGTCGGAGGAGCGGCCGGCGGCGGAACAGCAGAGCGGCGGCGGGCGGCGCGACGCAGGAACACCACGGCCAGCACCACGAACACCGCGGCGACGGCCACCAGGAGCCACCAAGCTTGCATTCGTCCTCCCGTCGTGGGTGGGTCGCACGCAAGGGTGCCCGTTCGGCCCGCTGACAGCGCGATGTCCACACCGCCGGGTGTCACCGGAACGGGGGTTTGTCTGCTGGGCAATCGCAGAGGGCAGGTCGGGTGCCGTGCAGGTCCCGGCTACGACAGCGTTAGCAGAGACCGCGCGACGACCAGGCTCGCATCCAACTCGAAGGAAGGACACCGCTGACTGGATGCCGCGCCGCGGAGCCGGATGGCGAGAGATCCCGGGAGCGATGCCTGAAGCTCTGGTGGGTGGGGACGCGCGTTGGGAGCCATGCCCCGTAGCTCGCCGCCAGGATCAGGCTCACCGAAAGCAGCGCCGCAGCTCGCTGAGGCACCGACAACGCTCATCGACGAAAGCAGCGCCCGCACCGCACCGAGGCACCGACAACTCCACCGACGAAAGCACCCGTGCCCCGCCAGGAGACCGACAATGCCCATCGGCGAAACAGAGCCCGCGGCCTCACCAACGCACCCGCGACCCCACCGGCGTAAGCCCCTACTTCACCCCATCCCGCAACGCCGAAACCCGGTCCACCGCCGCCGTGAACTCCCCGCTCGGCAGGGATCCGTCTGACAACCCCGTCGCCAGCGCGGAAGCAGCATCGTCACCCTGGCTCACATCCCGGGCGGAAGCCAGGATCAAATCCATCCCGGCCTTCGCCGCCAGCACCGCACGGTTTCCCGGCCCTCCATAGGACTTCAGCGCACCAGCCTCCAGAGCGTCCGTCACCGTCACTCCGGAGAAATTCGTGCCGTTGCGGAGTTCCTGCACTGCCGTCGGCGAAAGTCCCGCAGGAAGGGAAGCGTCCAGAGCCGGGTATACGGCCCACGAGAGCATCACCAGTTTCACCCCCGCGTCGACCACCGGGTGGTAGGGAGCCTCGTCCTTCGCGCGCAGTTCCGGCAACGGCACGTTCAGCGTCACCGGGCCGACGTCCGTGTTGCTTCCGGCCGGGACGGCGCCCAGACCGGGGAAGTGTTTGGCCGTCGCGGCGACGCCGGTTGACTGCTGGGCGGTCACGAAATCCCGGCCCAGCGCACCGGCCACCTGTGGGTCCTGGCTGTAGGACCGGCCGTACTTGTCGATGAAATTGCCCGGTTGGCGGTAGACATCCAGAACCGGCGCGAGGTTCACGTTCATGCCGACCCCGGCGAGGTTCTGGCCCGCTCCAGCACCAGCGGCTTTGGCCGCGGCGGAGGGGTCCGCGGATTGCGCTACCTGCTTCTCCGACAGAACCGGCTCGCCGGGCAAGCGACGGACTTTGCCGCCTTCCTGATCGGTCATCAGCAGCAGCGGGCGGTGCACCGGGCTTTGCGCGTTCGCGTCCCGTAATTGTCGGATGACGTCGGTAATCTGTTGCGGACTCGAGATGTTCTCGCCGAAGAAAATCACGCCTGCTGCTTCTCCGGCGCGGATTCGTTGCAGCAACCCGGCGGGCGGGGTCAGGCCGGGATAGGAGTAGATCACCCGTTGTCCGGCCAGTTGCCGTGGGGTGAGGTCGGCTGGGGTGGCGGCGATCGTACTCATCGCGAGCACCGTCACGCCCAGAGCCAGCAATGCCTTTCGACGCTTCATGGGACCTCCGTTCGCGCGCGGGTCGTGGTACAACGCTAACCCTCGGCGAGCGGGTGTGCTCACTGCGCACAGGACAGCGGCGAGGCCAAGACGCGGAGGTGACGATCAGCCCGGACCTCAGAGACGAGGCCGAAGTCCGAAGTGGACATCAGACCCAGTAAGCGACCCGCGCCCGGTAATTGCGCAGCACCAGCAACGCCAGCGACCAGCCGATCACCGTCACGACGCCCGCGACGAGCCAGTGCGTCCAGCTCTGCTGCTGCCCGACAAGCGGCGCGCGCACGATCTCGACGAAGTGGTACACCGGGTTGAGCTGCAGCAAATTCACCGCGATGGAGCCAAAACCTTCGTGCGAGGCCTGATTCATCGCGCGCACCTGGTCCATCGACCACATGATCGGCGTCGCGTAGAAGAGCATCGTGATGAAGCTCTGGATCACCGGCGGGATGTCGCGGAACCGCGTGGACACCACGCCGAACAGCAGCACCACCCACGCACCGTTCAGCAAGACCAGCATCAGCGCGGGCACCGCGAGCAGCATTCCCCAGCCGAGCCCGGGGTGCAGGAGCGCGCCTGCCTTGTCCACCAAGCGGTATGGCTGCGAGAGCTTGCCGAAGAAGATCGCCAGCACCGCTACGTACACGACGAGGTTGTGCGCCAGGTACAACGCCTGCCGCCACACTGTGCGCAGCGCGTACACCGACACCGGCGCCGGCAGTTGTTTGATCATCCCCTCGTTCGCGATGAACGTTTCCGAGCCCTCAACGATGCAGCCGTTCATGAAGTTCCACAGGATGAGACCGGTGGTGATGCTCGGCAGCAACGTCGAAATCGACGTACCGAACAGCGCGGAGTTCACCACGCCCAGCGCAAGAGCGGTGACCGCCATCCCGACGGTGATCCACAACGGCCCCAGCGACGAACGGCGGTAGCGCTGCTTGATGTCCTGCCACGCGAGCAACGCCCACAGTTCCCGGGCACGCAGTCCGGCCTGCAGGTCGGCGAACGCGCGGCGCCAGCTTTTCGAGTCCGCGTCGATCGCGGGCGGAGCGGTCATGAGAGCGAATCTAGCCGCGATCGCCGTTCTCGGCCAACACGCGACTACGGTGTGCCGCGTGAGCTTTTTCCTGTCCCGCATCCTTTCCGCACTCCGCGACGGCGGCGACACCGTGTTGTTCCGCCACGACGACACCGCGATGACGTACCGGGCGGCGTCAGAGCTGCTGTCGCGGCTGTACAGTGGGCTTGCCGAAGCACGCGGCATGGTGGCGATCGACGCCGCCAACCGGCCGGAAGTGGTGCTCGCCCAGCTTGCCGCGCAGCTACGCGGCCTGGAAGTCGTGCTGATCGCGGCGTCCGCGAGCCGTCCGGCGCGGGCTGCGACACTGGCGGCCACCGGAGCGACATTGCTCACTGACGCCGAACTCGACACGCTCGCCCTCGCGCGTCCGTCCATTCCGGACATATTGCCAGACCGGGCAACCGCGATCTTCCCCAGCGGCGGCACCACCGGAACCCCGAAACTGATCCGGCACAGCGGAATCTACGACGGCGTGGCTCACATTTTCCAGCCGGACGGCACCAAAACCGCCCTCGTCACCGCGCCGCTCACGCATATGACCGGCAACGCGGCAGTCCTCGGCGCGCTCTGCTGCGGCAACACCGTGGTGCTGCATCGGGAGTTCGACGCCGAAACGCTTCTCGCCGATGTTGAGCGCCATCGCATCACGACGCTTTCCCTTACCCCGCCCCGGCTCGCCGCAGTTCTCGACCATCCGAACCTGTCCACTACGGACGTATCGAGCGTGCAGCAGCTTTCCCTCGGAGCCGCGCCGTTGCCGCCCCGCCGATTGGCGGAGGCGCTCAAAGTGTTCGGCCCGGTCGTCGGACAGGGCTACGGGCTCACCGAAGCGCCGATGATCGCCAGCATCTCCGCGGACGAAGTCCTTGCCCGGCCGGAGCTTCTCGGATCGGTCGGGCGCATCGTGCCAGGCATGGAAGCCCGGATCGAGAACGGCGAAGTACTCGTGCGCGGACTGTCCATGATGGACGGATACCACGGGCGACCACCGATCGGCGACGGCTGGTTGCACACCGGCGACCTCGGCCGCTTCGACGACGACGGCTACCTCTATCTAGAGGACCGGATCGACGACGTCATCGTCACCGGCGAGCACGGCACGAAGGTCTCTTCGACCACAGTGGAGCACGCACTTCTCAGCCATCCCAAGGTGAAAGCCGCCGCCGTCGTCCCCGCGGCCAGCCCGGACGGAACCCTTCTGCACGCGGTAGTGGTCGCAGACAACACAACTGCTGACGAACTCCGCCACCAGGTCCGCGAGGAACTCGGCGGCGAGCATTTCGTACCGTCCACTGTGGAGTTCCGCGACGAGCTGCCGCTCACTCCGGTGGGCAAAGTGGACAAACAGCGGCTCAGGCGCTGACCGACGGCCCCAGCAGCCGTTCCCGGTGATGCTCCTCGTGCAGGTCGCGCCGCCGCGCGTGCAGCAACTGCGCCAACGTCACCTTGCCGAGCACCCGTGAAGGATCATGCCGGTCGACCACCAACGCCTGCGTCGTATGGCCGAGCGCCAGTTCGTTCGCGACGTCGCGCAAAGTGTCGTCCGCGTACACGATGACATCCGCCGACATCCGCACATCCGGTTGGTGCGTCATCACTTCATGCACGAAGAACGTCTCAAGTGGATCAGTCGTGTACTCGCGAGTGAGGTGCAGACGTCGGCGCGCAATCTTCTCCGTGAGCACAGAACGCTTGAGCAGCAACACCGAAAGCGCGTACGCGGAGAACGACGCGACGACGAGCGGCAGCAGGTAGCTCCACGCGTGAGTCAGCTCCAAAGTGAACACAATCCCGGTGAACGGCGACCGCATCACGCCGCCGACCACCGCGGCCAGCCCGCACGTCGCCCAGAATCCCGGCGCGACCTGCGGCAGCAAACCGCCTTCCGCGGCACCCAGCGCGGCACCGATCATGAACACCGGCGCCAGCACGCCGCCAGAGGTCCCGGATCCCAGTGACAGCGCCCAGATCAGCGTCTTCACGACCAGGATTCCGACGATCAGCGACGCGGTCGCGTGCCCGGTGAGCAACGCGTCGATCACGTCGTAGCCGACGCCGAGCGCGTGCGGTTCGATCAAGCCGCCGATGCCGATCACCAGGCCGCCGATCGCGGGCCACCACATCCAATGCACCGGCAGCCGCGCGAAAAGATCTTCGGCGAAGTAGACGAGCGCGGTCGCGCCGATCGCCAGCAACCCGCCGGTGAGTCCGGGCACGAGGGCGAGACCGTCGGCGGCCGGGCCGGGGTTGGTTCCGGTGAACGGGACCCCGAAAACCGGTCCGGTGCCGAGCAGGAAGCCGCGGCACACCGTCGCGACCGACACCGCGGCGGCGACCGGAACGAGACTGCGCGGCCGCCATTCGAAGAGCAACAGCTCCACGGCCAGCAGGACGGACGCGAGCGGCGCGTTGAACGTCGCCGCCATCCCGCCCGCGGCACCGGCGACGAGCAGCGTCTTGCGTTCGTCCGCGGACAGTTTCAGCAGCTGCGCGAGGATCGAACCGACCGCGCCGCCGGTCATGATGATCGGTCCCTCGGCGCCGAACGGACCGCCGGTGCCGATGCTGACCGCCGCCGAAACCGGCTTCAGCACCGCGACGCGCGGGGCCACCCGGCTGCCGCCGGTGAGGATCGCTTCGATCGCCTCCGGCATGCCGTGGCCGCGGATCTTCTCCGAGCCGTAGCGCGCCATCAGGCCGATCACGAGCCCGCCGACGACCGGCGCGAGCAGCACGAGCCACCACGGGTGGTGCTGCGCGCCCGGCGCGACGAGATCCGTGGCGACGCGTTGGTAGAAGACCAGGTTGGTGATCAAGCCGATGAGCTTGAGCAACGCGAACGCCGCCACCGCCGCCGCGCCGCCGACCGGCAGCGCGATCGCGGTGATCAGGAGCATTCGCGGATTGACTGCGAAGTCGCCGAGGTGCGCGGCCCGCGCCGGGATCTTCACAGCCGGCCCGGTCCGGCCGTGGGCACACCCGGTGCCGATTCCGCCGCCGCGACCAGGTCGCGGACCGCCGTCGAAACCGCCTGGTTCCGCGCGGCCGGCACTTCCGCCAGCAGCTCGGACAGCGCGCGGTGCCGTCGATCCACCACGCCCGCGACGACCTCGCGTCCGGCGGCGGTGACCTCGATCGTCACGACCGTGCGGCGGTGCTCGTCCTCGCCGCGCACGACGTACCCGTGCGCCTCGAGCTTGTCAGCCAGCCGCGTGACCGAGGAAGCGTTGACACCCATCGCCTCGGCGAGCCGTGAACACGGCACGCGTCCGAGGCTGTCGAGCACCACGAGCAATCGCACCTGAGGGAAGGTGACGCCGCGCGGGGCAGCGTGCGCGCTGTCCCAGGCCACGGCCACGAGCACGCGAGTCAGCTGCTCGAGATCGGCCACGTCGTCCGCCAAAGCTTGCATAGTGCAAAAGTTGCTATAGGCAAGGCCCCGGGTCAAGGGTGGGCTCGGTCACGGGCGACTTCCCCGGGCCGCCCGTTTTGTCGGTGATCTTGGCTAGGGTGGGGTTGAGCGACGCGGAGGTGAGCTGGTGGAGGACCACCCACTCCGGGGCAACCCCGGGGAGCAGCACGACACGTACCCACAGCGCCCCGCGCAGCGGCGGCACGCTCCGCGTGCAAGACAGCGCGGATGAACGGAGAACGAGTCGCCTCCGCGTCGCTCCTCGAACCGATGCCGGTGTGGCGCTGGCCGGTCGCCCGGTGGACGACGTTCGACGAATGCGCCGCGGCCCTCGACCTCACTCCCGGCGAACTGTCCTGGTTCGCCGACGAACGCGGCTGGCACCGGCGCTCCCGGCCGGTGCTGCGGCATTACAGCTACCGCTGGATCCCGACGGCCACCGGCGGTGCCCGGCTGATCGAACGGCCCAAGCCCCGGCTGGCCGAGGTGCAACGCCGGGTCCGCAGGCACGTGCTCGACGCGCTGCCGGTCCACGAGGCCGCGCACGGTTTCCGCCGCGGCCGCTCGATCCACACCTGCGCCCGCCCGCACGCCGGACAAGACCTGGTGGTGCGGCTGGATCTGGCCGGCTTCTTCCCGACGGTCTCCGCGTCCCGGGTGCGCTCGCTGCTCGATCTGGCCGGATACCCACCGGCCGTCGCCGCCGCCGTCGCCGGAATCCTCACCACCCGCACTCCGGTCGACGTCCTGCGTTCCGCGCCCGCGCGCTCGAGGATGCTGAGCCACCTCGCCGGCACGCACCTCCCGCAAGGCGCGCCGTCGTCGCCCTCAGTAGCAAACGCGGTCACCAACCGCTTGGACCGGCGGATCTCCGGCCTCGCCGCCGTGCTGGGCGCGAACTACACCCGCTACGCCGACGATCTCGCCTTCTCCGGCGACGCGGGCCTGCCGCTGCACCGGTTGCTGCCGGGCGTCCGGCGGATCGTGACCGACGAGGGCTTCCGCCTGCGCGACGACAAGACGTCAGTGAAACCGGCCTACCGGCAGCAACGCGTCGCGGGCTTGGTGGTGAACGCCGCGCCAGCGGTCGCTCGCTCCGAGTACGACGAGCTGCGGGCGGTGCTGCACAACTGCGTCCGGACCGGCCCCGCGCCGCAGAACCGCGCCGGGCACCCGGATTTCCGTGCGCACCTGCTGGGCCGGATCGCGTGGATCAGCGCCACGAACGAAACCCGCGGCGCGAAATTGCGCGGCCTGTTCAGCCGGATCGACTGGCCGTGAACGCGGTTCAGACCGATAACAGGCTGAGATTCCGCTCCATCTCGGCCCACCATCCGGCCGCCGGAACATCGCGCGGCTGAATCAACGAGGCTTTGACCAGAATGTCGGGCCGGTTTTCTCGCCAAGCGTAGGAAAAAAGCTCGTCATAATGCACGCGCGGAAGCCACCCCTGTTCCCGGCCCGCTTCCAATCGCATGAGCTGCCGGGCAAGATCCACGCTGCTTCGTTCACAACTGCGAAACGCGCTCGAAAATCGTTGCACGGCGACGGCGTCGCCCCGCCGAAATGCCTGGCAGGCAAGGAAAAGCGCCGTCACGGCCAGTACGTCCGACCGGTGCACCCCGCCCTCCGCCGCCAGATGTTCCGCCAGCTGAAAACTGCGCTTCCGCCGTCCCCGGCGCACCATTTCCGCCAGCGCTCGCTGCTGGCGAGTGAGGTATTCGTCTTCCCGCAGGTACTGCACAGCGTTTCCTCCCCTGCGCCCGGTCCCGACCCAGGCCGCTTCCCGGTACAGGATGCTCCACCAGAGTGACAGATACGTCGTCGGCACTCAGCCGTTCGGAGCAAAATATCACCCAGGGGCATCGACAGTACCCGACCGTGCAAGCCCGGGAATTCTTGTGGCATTTCGGGAATCGGGAGTCTCGACGGGGTTCGCGGGGCTTTGTGGCGCGGAGCGATTTCCGCATTGGTTTCGCGGCTTGGGTTGGGTTGCCGACGCGGGCGGGGTAAGTCGCTGCGGAATCCGCATCAGAGGTCGACTGACCCATGTGGACAGCGCACGGCTCGCGACGGGCGACGGTCGCGAATCGCTTTCATGGCAAGGGCTTGTACCGCCCAAACGGAGCAGGCCTCCGGGCGGGGTGCGCTTCGGTTGCCTCTGGCGAGGCCGTTTCTCAGCTTGGTTTCTGGTGGCGATTTCACCCGTTCGGCCCAATCGGGGGCACGGGGCCGAGGGAGGCGAGTTGCTCTGAGGTGGCTGCCGCTTCCGCTCGCGACCGCGTACGCTCCTGCGCGATTCGGCCGACAGTGGGATCGGCGTTGCGGGAATGGAATCTGAACGCGGGAAGATCAGGCGCCACAGAGCCGACTGGACACGGCAGCTACGGCCGGAGCGTCGCGGGGAAGGAATCGGACCGCGAGAGAGCTACGCACCGCAGAGCTGGTTGGACACGGCCACCGGCGGTGCGGCCACCGGCGGTGCGGCCACCGGCGGTGCGGCCACCGGCGGTGCGGCCACCGGCGGTCCGGCGGTCCGGCGATGCGGCGGTCCGGCGATGCGGCGATGCGGCGATGCGGCGATGCGGCGATGCGGCGATGCGGCGATGAAACCCGACCACGAGAAGGCCAGACACCGCAGAGTCACCTGGACACAACCAACTCCGGCCGGAGCGCCGCGCGGCCGCCCCGCCGGGTTTCCCCGGTCAACCAGAGCCGAAACCACTCACCCCACACCAAACAGCCCGGCCGCCAACACAGCCGAGCCGTCCAGCTCGTTACCGCTCAGCCGCGACCAGCCCGGCCCTCCCCAGGGTCAGACTGGCGCGAAGCTGGCAAAACCCGCGGCCGGTCCGCACCCCGGTCGCGGCGTGTTCTTCCCCCGGACAACACCTCGGCGGAACCGAAAGCGCCTCAGGCGACCTCGGTCCGGCTGCCGCCTGGAGCGTGCAGCCCCAGCATGTCCAGCAGCAGGGCGCATTCCTGCGCGTCCTTGGAACGGGACGCGACGGCCAGCGCCGCCTTGCGACGACGTTCCTCCTGCCGGGCCGCGTCCGTGTCGTCCACGAGGTCCGGCGCCGGGTGCAATCCGGTGGTCAGGTCTCGCATGGTGGCTCCTCCCCGATCGGCGTCGGCGCGGGTTTTCCGCGCTCGCTGCACACCCCTTCAACGGCCGAGCCGCACCGGATGTTCCGATGACTCCGGTCACGTCGGCCTGCCAGGCCAGAATGGCACACGACGGGAGCGGCCGGTGCGGTACCGGAAAAGGGGGCGTGCGCAGGGCGGGAGCGGCCATCGTCCTAAGTGGACACAAGACAAAAGCGCCCATTCGGGTGGCATGGCTGGCCTCACCCGGCTGGGCGAGCCACTATCCACGCTGTGTCTCCCGACCGGCGCCCCGTGCGCACCGCTCTCGTCGGGATGACTGTGCTCGTCCTCGGCGTCCTGACCGCAGTGCGAGCACCGGATCTGCCGATCATCGGCGACGGCACCGCGTACGCCGCCGAGTTCAGCGAAGCCGCGGGGCTCGCGACCGGCAACGACGTGCGGATCGCCGGGGTGAAAATCGGCCGGGTGGCTGAGGTTTCCCTCGACGGCGCGTCCGTCCGGGTGTCTTTCCGGGTGTCGGGGGCGTGGCTCGGCGACCGGACATCGGCCGCGATCCGGATCAAAACGTTGCTCGGCCAGAAATATCTCGCGCTCGACCCGGCCGGATCCGGGTCACTCGATCCGGATACGCCGATCCCGCGCGACCGGACCGCTGTTCCGTATGACGTGCTGCCCGCGTTCCGGCAGCTGGCCACGACCATCGACGCCATCGACACCGACCAGTTGTCGCGCAGCTTCCACGCTATTTCCGAGACCTTCGCGCACACACCGGCCGCCGTGCGCGGCACGCTGACCGGGCTGTCGCGGCTGTCGGACTCCCTTTCCGCCCGTGATGCGAAACTGGCTCACCTTTTGGCCCAAGCACGCACGGTTTCCACCACTCTCGCCGACCGCGACGCCCAGTTGACCCGGCTTCTCACCGACGGCAACCAGCTGCTGGACGAAGTGGGCAAGCGCGAGTCGGCCATTCAGGCGCTGCTCGCCGGAGCCCGTCAGTTAGGCGTCGAGGTGTCCGGGCTCGTCGCCGACAACGACCGCGAACTCGGCCCGGTGCTGACTCAGCTCGACCGGCTGACCGCGATGCTCGAACGAAACCGCGCGGCACTCGGTGAAGGAATCCTGAAAATGGCCCCGCTCGTCCGATTCGCCGCGAATCTCACCGGAAACGGCCGGTGGATCGACGGTTACCTGTGCGGCCTGATCCTTCCCGCGATCGGACCGCTCAACGAAAACGGCTGTTTCACTCCATAAGCCCCGGACCGCCGGTGATCCGCACGGTGACCTGGTTGTCGTTGTACGTGTAGGCCTCGTAAACGAACTCGACCCCGGTCTTCTCGACATGCTCGGTCCACGCCCGGTACTCGTGCCGCTTCCAGCCCGGGAAGTTGAAGAACTCGTCGAACTGCACGATGCTGCCGACCCGCAGCCGCGGGCCGACGTTGTCCAGCACCGTCTTCGCGGAGCTGTAGAGGTCGCCGTCGATGTGCAGGAAGTCGACCGGTTCGGAGTGCTTCTCCAGGAATCCGGGAAGAGTGTCGGAGAACAGGCCGACGACCAGTTCCGCTCCCGGAACGTCGGGCAGGTCGTCGCGGGCGAAGGCGCCGGCGGGCATGCCGTTGAGCCACGCCTCGGGCAGGCCGTCGAACGAATCGAAGCCGTACACCTCGGTCGCCTCGCGCGCGGCCGTGATGGTGCGCAGGCTGTTGCCGGTCGCGACGCCGAACTCCAGCGCCATCCCGCCGGTGGGAGCGAGGGAAAGCGCGTACTCCAGCGTCTCCTTCGGGCTGCCGAAATGCTGTGCCCCGATCAGGCTTTCGCGAGCGAAGACGTTGCTCTCCAACGCCGCGTCCTGATCGCCGGCGTACACGATGTCGCGACGGCTGCGGATCTCGAATTCGACCACGCGGTCCAGCAGCCGATCCCCCTGCCGGACCACCTCGGACCGCAGTTCCTCCCGCGTCCGCTCCAGTTCCGCGCGCAGTTGCGCGAACTGGTCGGCGAGTTGGTCGGCGAGCGGATCGTGCAGCCGGGCCGCGGCCCGGCGCAGCACCAGGCCGGCCTTCCGGCGCAGCGCAGGGCCCAAAGTCCTTGTCGTCAGCCGATCTTGGCTTTCCTGGTTCATCCCGGGACGATAGCGGACAACCGGACACCGCCCCGCGCGGCCCGGTTTACCCAGGAGTAGCCGACCGCCGGACCACCGCGGATCCCTGAGCGGCCGCACACAACGTCGCGTTTCCTTCTCCGTCCACTGTGTACAGATCGCAGCGGCAGGTGGCCCGCGAACGACTCGCTTGGACGACCGTCGCTTCCGCGCGCAGCAGCACGCCGTCGGCGGGAACGAGGTAGTCGATGGAGAAGCCGCTCGTCAGCAACTGCGGGCCGAGGACTGTTCCGGCGGCGAAGGTGAGCGCGTTGTCCGCGGCGTAGGCGAGAACGCCGCCGTGCAGGTAGCCGTTCTGCTGCCGGAGGTCGTCGCGAACGTCCAACTCCAGCACCGCGCGGCCGTCGCCGAATTCCTCGACTCTCGCGCCGAGCAGAACACTGAACGGTTGTGCGGCAAGTCCGGAGCGCGCGAAGTCCAGGTCCATTCGCCATCCTCACTTCAGTAGTGAAGTACTTCAGTAGTGAAGTGAGGATGGCGGCGGGAGGAGAACACTGTCAAGATCCCCGCATGGCCGCCGACGAACGTCTTTTCTTCCTGCTGCAGAGCGCGGCGCACCGATTGCGCGTCGAGGGCGACCGGCGCTGCCTCGCCGCGGCCGGCGTGACGACCTCGCAGCTCGGCGCGCTGTTCGCGGTGCACGATCAGCCGGGGCTCACCCAGCGTGAACTGGCCGCGGAGCTGGGACAGCGCGAATCGGCGATCACCGCGATGACCGCGCGGCTGATCGAGGCCGGGCTGATCGTCCGGCAGCAACACCCCGAACAGCACCGGGCGCTGGTGCTGGACCTGACGCCGGAGGGGAACGCGACGCTCGCCCGCCTGCGGCCGGTGATCGAGTCGTTCAACCGTGAACTGCACAAGCTGTTAGGCGACGCGTTCGGGCCGACCAGCGAGGCGCTGCGGCAGTTGGCGGGCTGGCCGGGCTGACCCCAGAACCGCGGCGCCCCCGGTTGCCGCGGGCGGCGCACCGGCTAGCCTGAACGCAGATGTCACCCACCACACTCGCCCCCGCCGCCTTCCGGCAACGTGCGGGCCGCACCATGTCCGGCGTGGCGATCATGACAGCCCGGCTCTGGTGGGCCTGGCAGACGGTCCGATCCGCAGGCGTTGCCTACCTCTCGGCTCAGCGTTCGGAGCCGTCCCCGCCCTGTTCCGCGAGGAACCGTTCGAACTGCGAGCCCAGTTCGTCCGCCGTCGGCATGTGTTCCTGCGATTCGGCGAGCAGGCTGTGCCCGGACGCTTCGGTGAACGTGTCGTACTGACGCTCCAGCGCGCGCACCACGTCAGCGGATTCCTCGGATTCCGCGACCTGGCGGTCGATTTCCGCCTTGGCCACCTCGGCCGCGGTACGGAGTTCGCCGTCCGGCAGGCGCAGGGCGGTGGCCTTGCCGATCGAGTCGAGGATGGTCAGCGCGGCGGCCGGATAGGCCGACTGCGCCAGGTAATGCGGCACGTGCGCGGCGAAGCCCATCGCGTCGTGGCCCCATTCGCCGAAGCGGTACTCCAGCAGCGCGTCCATGCTGCCCGGGACCTGCATGCGGTTGGGCAGCGGCTGATGCTCGCCGACCAGGTGCTCGCGGGTCGCGTGCGCGGTGACGCCGAGCGGGCGCGTGTGCGGGGCTCCCATCGGAATCCCGTGATACCCCACGGCGAGCCGCACCCCCCAGCGCTCCACCAGCTGTCGCACGGCGGCCGCGAACAGCTCCCATTCGCGGTCCGGCTCCGGGCCGGACAGCAGCAGGAACGGGATGCCGTCGTCGTCGTGCAGCAGGCGCACGACCAGCTCGGGAGCCTCGTATTCCTCCCAGTGGTCGACCGCGTAGATCATCGTCGGGCGGCGCGACCGGTAGTCGATGAGCCGGTCGACGTCGAAACGCGCGACGACCCGGTTCTCGACCTCGCCGGTGAGGTGGTCAGTGACCAGCCGCCCAGCCGAGCCCGCGTCCATGAACCCCTCGAAGAAGTGCAGGAGCACGGCTCCGTCCAGGTCGGGGACGTCCGAGTCCACCTCGTACAGTTCCTCGGGATCGAGTCCCACCGGATCCTCCTGCTGCTCGCTTGCACGGACGTACGCGGTACAACGCGGCCCGGCTGCGAATCCATCCCGCGCGCGGCCGAAATAGTAACGCCCCGCACTCGCCGGCCACCCGGATCGGGGCTTCGTGACACTTGTCGTGGGCATCGGCCCGTCCGGTCGGGCACTCTGAGCAGGTGAACACCGAGGAATCCACCACTCTTCACCTGCGCCTGCGCCCGCCCGAGCACCGGGTGAGCCGCCGGGCGATCGGACACTGGGCAGCTTCGGCCGGGGCGGGCTGGCTGATCGTGCTCGCGGTGCAGGCGGTGGTGGTCGCGACCGCGGACGACCCGCCGTCGTGGCTCACGGTGACGCTGGTGCTCTCCTGCGTGCTGGCCCCGCTGCACCTGCTGGTCATGCCGCAGTGGCGTTACCGCGTGCACCGCTGGGAAGTCACCGGCGAGGCCGTCTACACCCAGTCCGGCTGGCTGAAGCAGGAGTGGCGAATCGCACCGATCTCGCGGATCCAGACGGTGGACGTCGAACGCGGCCCGCTGGAGCAGCTGTTCGGGCTGGCCCGGCTCACCGTCACGACCGCGTCCGCCGCCGGGCCGCTGCGCATCTCCGGGCTCGACCGGGAGGTCGCGGTCACGCTGGCTGACGAGCTGACCCGCACCACCCAGGCTGCCCGCGGGGACGCGACGTGAACGCCACCGCACCCTCCGTGCCGGTCGCCGCCGAAGGCACCGGCGACGCGCCCTGGCATCGCCTCGACCGCCGGATGTTGTTGATCCGCCCGGTTCTCGACCTCGTCAAGTCTCTTCCGGTGCTCGTTGGCGCGCTGCTGCTCGGCCACGGAAATTACTGGCAGTGGCTCGGTCTCGTGGCCACCGCGGTGACGATCGGCGTCGGCATTTCGCACTGCCTCACCTCGCGCTACCGCGTCACCGCGACCCAGATCGAATGGCACACCGGGTTGCTGCTGCGCAAGCAACGCGCGATTCCGCGCGACCGAATCCGTACCGTAGACGTGGTTTCGGAACCGAAACATCGGCTTTTCTCGCTTTCCGCAGTACGAATCGGTACCGGACGGCACGATCACGGAAAAGGCCCGGGCAAGGACCAGCTGGTGCTCGACGCGGTCACTCGCGCCGAAGCCCAACGGCTGCGGACCCTGTTGCTGCACCGGAAACCGGCTGAATCCGAAGCGCCACAACCGCCGGAGTCGCTCGTCGCCGCGGTCGACAAGCGGTGGGTGCGTTACGCGCCGTTCACGCTGTCCGGACTCGCTGTGGTCGCCGCGATCCTCGGCACCGTCTATCACTTCGCACACGAACTGCACTTCGACCCGACGAGCTTCGGACCGCTGCGCGACCTCACCGCCCGCGCGCTCGAACAACCGGTGTGGCTGACCGTGGTGCTGGCGGCGGCCGGGCTGCTCGTGCTGGTGTCGGTGCTGTCGGTCGGCGGATACGTGTTGTCGTTCTGGAACTTCCGGCTCACTCGCGAACCGGGCGGCACGCTGCACATCCGGCGCGGGCTGATCACGACGCGGTCGGTGTCGATCGAGGAAGACCGGCTGCGCGGCGTCGAGATCAAGGAACCGTTGCCGCTGCGGATGGTCGGCGGCGCGAAATGCGTCGCGGTCGCGGCCGGACTGCGCGAGGGCAAGGGCGCGGACCGCGGCGGCGGCCTGTTGCTGCCGCCGGCTCCGGCGACGAAGGCCCGGGAGATCGCCAGCGACGTGCTCGGCGAGGACTTCGCGAATGTCCCCCTCGTGCGGCATTCCCGGCGCGCGCTGACCCGCCGGATCACCCGCGCCGTCTTCGCCGTGCTGGCGCTGTCGGCCGCGCTGTTCGCACTGGCCCGGCTCGACGTGCTGCCGGAATGGCCGTGGCAGGCCGCGCTCGTGCTCCTGCCGTTCGCCGTCCTGGTCGGCTTCGACCGGTACCGCTCGCTCGGCCACGCGATCACCGGCCGGTACCTGGTGACCCGTTCCGGGTCGCTGGCCAGGGCGACAGTCGCCGTCCGGCGTGACCGGCTCACCGGCATCGTCGTGCACCGGTCGTTGTTCCAGCGGCGGGCCGGGCTCGTGACCGTCATCGCGCCGGTCGCCGCCGGTCGCGGGCACTACCGGGTGCTGGACATCGAGGAGGGCGCCGGGCTCGCGCTCGCGGACTCCGCCGTACCCGGATTGCTGACGCCGTTTCTTGCCCCGCCGGAAAAACCCTGAACTGTGGTAATTTACCGACGCGTTCGCAACTGAATTCGGTGATCTCCACGGAGAGGTTCAGGATGTCGGAACCAGGACTCCGTCGTACGGCCGGCGCCAACAGTTCCCGCAAGGTGCTCCAGCTGTTGCTGTCGTTCACCGAACAGCGCTGGGAGGCCAGCGTGGCGGAACTAGCCGAGGCGATCGGCAGCCCGGTCGCCACCACCTACCGCTACGTGCAGCTGCTGAAGGAACTTCAACTGCTCGAGGAGTCCCGCTCCGGGCGCTACCACGTCACCAGCCGCGTCATGCCGCTCGCGCGCGCCGCTCGGCTCGCGAACGACCTGGCCCGGGCGGCGCGGCCGGTGATGGAGGAGGCCGTGGCCGAACTCGGCGAGACCGTCCTGCTCTTCCAGCACTTCGGCGACGTCGCGGTCTGCAGCGACCGGGTGGAATGCGACCGCCCGATGCGGTTCACGTTCCAGCCGGGGCATTCGATCCCGCTCGGCGTCGGCGCGACCGGGAAGATGCTGCTCGCGCTGCTTCCCGACGGCGAACGCGAACGCCAGGTCTCCCGGATCGCCCGGGAACGCGGTGCCGAGGTGCGCGACGACCTCAAGCTCGCGCTGGCCAACCGCTACGCGCAGAGCTGGGGCGAGATCGAGGACGGCGTGTGGTGCTGTTCGGTGCCGGTCGAGGTCGACCGGCACCGGCCGAGCGTGCTGACCTTCGTCGGACCGGCCACCCGCATCGGCGACGCGGAGCGCGAGCGGGCGATCACGGCGTTGCGCGCTTACGCGGAGCAGATCGGAAAAGCGATTTCCGAGTACTCCGTGTAGTCGTAAAATCGGGCCGGTGATCCGTCTCGCCGCTCCCGCCGACCTTCCCGCGCTGCCTGACCTCGAACGTGCCGCCGGAGAACCGTTCCGGACCGTAGGGATGGCCGAGATCGCCGACGACGCACCGCCTTCGGTCGAGGACCTCGCAGTGTTCCAGTCCGCGGGCCGGTGCTGGGTCTGGGACGACGGCGGGACGATCGCGGCGTACGTGCTCGCCGAGGAAGTCGACGGTTTCGGCCACGTGGAACAGGTTTCGCTGCTGCCGAGCCACGCCCGCCGCGGATTGGGGCGCGCGCTGATCGAGACGGTCGCCGCGTGGGCCGCGGAGCGGGGGCTGTCCGGGCTGACGCTGACGACGTTCGCGGACGTGCCGTGGAACGCGCCCTACTACGAGCGGCTCGGGTTCCGCGTGCTGGCCGACGAGGAGCAAGGACCGGCACTGAGGGAGATCCGGCGGACGGAGATCGCGCGGGGGCTGGACCGGTGGCCGCGGGTGGCGATGGTGCGGGCTCGGTGACGTCTTCCTTGTGACATAAGGGACCTTGGCCAATCCCGGTCTAGTTTTCGAAGGCTCGCTTCAGTTTCTCCAGCGACGCCGCGATCTGTTCCATCTCCGCCGGGGTGAGACTCGCGGCGCAGGAGTCCTCGAGGTAGCGGTGCTCCATGGCGTGCTGGTAAGCGATGCCGTGGTCGCGGGGCCGGAAGACCTGCACTCGCCCGTCGGCGGGCTTTTCTCCGGGAGAGGCAGCCGTCCTGCTCCAGGCGGGCCAGGTGCTGCTGATTGGTCAGCTCGGACTCGTCGTAGCGGGGGCCTTTCCGTTCGACGGCGGCCCACATGTCCACGATCAGCTGGTTGATCCGCTCCCGGGTCGCTCGGGAGGGGGACCTGGATTGCCCCGCGAATCGAACACGTGTTCTACTGGTCGAGCCGGCCCCGGAGGGGGAAGCTCCGAGGCCGGCACCCAGGCACAACCCTGTCCCCTCGATCGATCCCAGGAGGCAATGTGGCGGTCAAGATCACCCATCTCGCCAGTGGTCAGCAGGTGCGCTTCGCGAACGCGGACGGCGCCCGCCGCTATGCCGAGATCATGGGCGGCGGCGTGGACAAATGGCGGTTCACGATCGTCCCCGGGGACAGCGGCGCGCCCGGGATGCCGGCGGCGGTCGTCAACGTGCCGGTGTGGCGAACCGTCGCCCGATGAGCATTACCCGTTGACAACCGCGGTGATCGGCGCGGCGCGAAACCGTCGTGCCGATCATCGGGACAACGTCACCTGCTGTTTGTTGCTTACTGGCCACGCCTTGTGCTCCACTGTCGATCACCCACTGCTGTAAGTCCCGCGACGCGGGACCGCCGCTTGTCAGCAGCGACCACCTCGGCACGGTCCTGCACCCGTGCCAAGACGGACAGAAGGAGCGGCTCCTTGCTTGCGCATCAGCGTGGAACACATCGGCGTGGAAAAATCCGGGTCACTGTCGCGTTGTCGGTCCTCGCGCTCGCGGTCGGGGCCGGTGCGGCCCACGCGGCGCCGGCGGCCGCCCCGAAAGCCACCGCGTGGCCCGGCGGGTCGAAGGTGGCCATCGCCGACGACTCCGGGGTTTTCGGCAGCAACCTCAGCGGCCTGTCCTACGAATCGCCCACCGTGCTGTGGGCGGTGAAGAACGGCCCGAGCACCCTGTACCGGCTCGTCCAGGACGGAAACAAATGGCGGCCCGACACCGCCAACGGCTGGGCCAAGGGCAAGTCCATGCACTACTCCGACGGCAGCGGCGACCCGGACGCCGAAGGGGTCGTCTTCACCCCGGACGGCGTCTTCACCTCGACGGAGCGCGACAACGACGACGGCGACACCAGCAAGCCCGCAGTGCTCCGGTACGCGACCTCCGGGTCGGGCAAATCGCTGAACGCGACCGGGGAGTGGAACCTCACCTCGGATCTGCCGTCGGTCGAGCCCAACAAGGGGCTCGAGGCCATCTCCTGGGTGCCGGACTCGGCGCTCACCGCGCACAAATTCCGGGACGAGCACACGAAAGCCGCCTACGACCCGGCGAGCTACCCGAACCACGGGACCGGCCTGTACTTCGTCGGGCTCGAGGCCAACGGGAAGGTCTACGCGTACGCGCTCGACCAGTCCGGCACCAAGTACACCCGCGTCGCCACCATCGACAGCGGGTTCCCGGCGGTGATGGATCTCGAGTACGAACCGTCGACCGGCCATCTGTGGGCCGAATGCGACAACACGTGCAAGGGCCGCACCAGCACGCTCGACGTCAATGCGAAGGGTGCGTTCGCGGTCACCGCGCAGTACGACCGCCCGTCCGGGATGTCGAACTACAACAACGAGGGTTTCGCGATCGCGCCGCAGTCGACGTGCGCGAACGGGAGCAAGCAGGTCGTGTGGTCCGACGACGACAACGACGACAACCACGCGCTGCGCACCGGAACGCTCGCCTGTAAGTAGTCCTTTGTAGACAGACAACCGCGGCGGCACCGAAAACCCGGCGCCGCCGCAGTTGTCGTCAGTTCTTCAGCAACCGGTCCAACTCCGCCTCTTCGGCCACCAGCGGCGGCGACACCGCCATCCCCTTGCCGAGCGAACGCACGATCACACCCTCCTCAAACAGGACGTGCGCGAACGGCAGCAAGCAGGTCGCGTGGCCCGACGACGACAACCACGCGCTGCGCACCGGAACACTCGCCTGCAAATAGTCCCTTGTAGACAGACAAACCGCGGCGGCACCGGAAACCCGGCGCCGCCGCGGCGTCGTCAGTTCTTCAGCAACCGGTCCAACGCCCGCGGAACAGCCGCCGCCAGCAAGTCCAACTCCGCCTCTTCCGCCACCAGCGGCGGCGACACCGCCATCCCCTTGCCGAGCGAGCGCACGATCACGCCCTCCTCAAACAGGAACTTGTGCAACCGGCCGGGCGCGCCCGGGTCCGCCGACAGCAGGTCCGGCGCGAGTTCCACCGCGGCCAGGAATCCCAGCCCGGCCCGGACTTCCGCCACCGCCGGGTGGCCGACCGCGCCGGAAAGCGCGTCCGCGAGCGGCTTCTCCAACGCCTTGCCGCGCGGGATGATGTCGTCGCGCTCGTAGATGTCCAGCGTCGCGTTCGCCGCGGCGCAAGCGACCGGGTGCCCGGCGTATGTCGCGCCGTGGCGCAGGATCGGGGCGCCCGGACTTCCGGTGAAGAACGGCTCCGCCACGTGCGGCGCGACCAGCAGTACGCCCAGCGGAATCGTCCCGCTCGTCACGCCCTTCGCGGTCGTCACTAGGTCCGGCTGCACCGACCAGCGGTCAATGCCGTACCAGGTGCCGAGCCGTCCCCACGCGCAGATCACGCAGTCCGCGACGAACAGCACCTCGTGCTTGCGGCAGATCGCCGCCACTTCCTCGATGTAACCGTCCGGCGGCAGCAGCACGCCGCCCGCGCCGATCACCGGTTCGCAGAAGAACGCGGCCACTCGCTCCGGGCCCACGCGAAGGATCTCCTCCTCCAGCGCCGCCGCGTTGTCATACGGCACCTGGGAGAAATCGGCAGCCGGCGGGCCCCAGCCCTCCGCGTTCGCCGGGATTCCGGCCGCGGCGGTGCCGAATCCGTGCGTGCCGTGGTAGCCCTGGGTCCGGCTGATGACGTGGGTCTTGTCCGGGCGTCCAGTGTGGACGAAGTAGGACCGCGCGATCTTCACCGCGGTGTCCACCATGTCGCCGCCGCCCGAGCCGAGGAACACCTTCGACCCCGGCACCGGCGCCAGCTCGGACAGCCGCGACGCCAGCTTCAGCGCCGGCTCGTTCGCGACGCCGCCGAACAGGTTGTACGCGTCGAGTTTCTCCAGCTGCTCAGTGACCGCGCGGGTGATCTCGGGACGGCCGTGGCCGAGGTTCGAGTACCACAGCGACGCGGACGCGTCGAAGTAGCGACGGCCCGCGTCGTCCCAGACATAGGACCCCTCGCCGCGGGTCACCACGAACCGGTTCCCGTCGACCGCGCCCATGTCCGCGAACGGGTGCCACAGCGGGTTCGGCTGCTGGTCCGGCATTGCTCCTCCTCGGGGTCGGCTCAACCGGCCGGCGCCGCGGGGAGCGGCGACCGGCCGCCGCCGCCCTTTCTACCCGCCCGGCCGGGGATCGGCGAACCGCGACCCCTCGACGCGCGCCATCGCGGAACTCCGCCGTCCGGTGTCCCGATGGCGATGTCCCCGGCCGGGCAGACCGGGCGCGGACCGCCGCGCCGGGCGGCGGCACGCCAGCTCGCCCTTGTACAGCTCGGCGGTGCGGACCAGATCGGCGTAAGCCTCGACGTGGATCCGGTTGATCGCGTCGTGCGCGTCGCGGGCGGCCGCGTCGAGCCAAGCGCAGTAGTCGCTTCGGGTCTGGGTCCGCATCGCGCGCCCCCTGCTCAGACGTTTTCGACGGTCGTCGCCGGTGCGTTCGCGGGCGCGGAACTCAGCGACACGCCCTTCCGGTCCTTGACGAAGAAGCTCGTGACCAGGCCGATCAAGGTCATCACGGCGAGGTAGCCGCCGACCGTGTAAACCGTTCCGGTGCTGGTCTGCAGTGATTCGGCGATGGTCGGCGCGAAGGCCCCGCCGAGCACCGCGCCGATCGCATACGAGATCGCCGCGCCGCTGTAGCGGACTGTCGTCGGGTACATCTCCGCGTATAGCGCCGATTGCGGGCCGTAAGTGAGCCCGAGCCCGACCGAGAACAGGAACAGCGCCACCAGAAGCAGTCCGACGTTGGCCGTGTTGACCAGGGCGAAGAACGGGAACATCCACACCAACTGGATGAGGAACCCGATCCGGTAGGTGCGGACGCGGCCGATCCGGTCCGCGAGCCAGCCGCCGAGCAGCGTGCTCACCAGCCAGGCGACCGCGGACAGCATCACCGCGATCAGCACCGTCGAACGGCCGAGATGCAGGGTCTTCGTCGCATACGACTGCACGTACCCGCCGGTGGTCATGTAGCCGACGGCGTTGTTGGCCGCGAACAGCAGCGCGCCCGCGATGACCAGCTTCCAGTGGTGCCGGAACAACTGCACCAGCGGCATGCTCGACCGCGCCTTCTTCTCGCGGACCTCCTCGAACACCGGGCTTTCCGCGACCCTGGACCGGATCATCAGGCCGGCGACGATCAGCACGACGCTCAGCAGGAACGGGATCCGCCAGCCCCACGCCAGGAACTGCTCCGGCGACGTCAGCGAGGTGACCAGCGCGAGGACGCCGTTGGCCAGCAGCAGTCCGATCGGCACGCCGATCTGCGGGAACGCGCCGTACAGCCCGCGCCGCTCGGCGGGTGCGTGCTCGACCGCGAGCAGAGCCGCGCCGCCCCATTCGCCGCCCGCCGAAAGCCCCTGCACGATGCGCAGCAGCACCAGGATGATCGGCGCCCACACGCCGATCGACGCGGTGTTCGGCACCAGGCCGATCAGCACCGTCGAGATCCCCATCAGCAGCAGCGTGAGGATCAGCATCGCGCGCCTGCCGAGCCGGTCGCCGAGATGTCCGGCGATCACCGCGCCGATCGGGCGGAAGAAGAAGCTGATCCCGACCGTCGCGAACGACACGATCAGCGCGTCCTTGCCGAGCACCGCGAAATACTGCGTCGCGAAGACCAGTCCGGCGCAGATCGCGTAGACGAAGAAGTCGAACCATTCGATAGTCGTGCCGACCATGGCCGCCAGTACGACGCGTCGGTGCTCTCTGCTGATCCCGGTCGTGCGCGGCATCGCGCCTCCCCTGCTGACGGTGCTTCAGGACGTGCCAGATCGTATATAATCAGTGGCCATCCTCACAAGCCTCAATGTAGTAGCTGAGCAGGGTTTTTGTCTACATTGGTAGGAACTGGCAGCGTGCTCGCGCATTCCAGCCAGCGACCGCGTCGGCCAAATGGTATATTATTTAGCACGGCGAACGGACCGGCTACCGTGGCCTGGACACCCCCGCCCCGGCGGGTCTGCGAAGGGGAGGCGACAGGGATGTCCACAACTCACGAGCAGGCCCGCGGGCTCAGCAAGAGCCAGCACACGTACCAGGTGCTGAAGTCCCGGATCACCGCCGGCGAGTACCCGGCCGGGCACCGGCTCGTCCTGGGTTCGCTGGCCAAGGAATTCGACGTGAGCACGGTCCCGGTGCGAGAGGCGGTGCGGCTGCTGCAGGCCGAGGGGCTGGTGCACTTCGAGCGCAACGTCGGCGCGACCGTCGCGGCGATAGACCCGGTCGGCTACGAACACACGATGCAGATGCTCGCGATCGTGGAAAGCGCGGCCACCGCTCTCGCCGCGCCGCATCTGACGGCGGACGACCTCGCCGAGGCACGCGAACTCAACGACCGGATGCGCGCCAATCTCGACCAGCTCGAACCGGTCGAGTTCACCCGGCTCAACCACGAGTTCCACGAGGTGCTCTACACCCGCTGCCCCAACCCCAGCCTGGTCGACCTGGTCAAGAAGGGCTGGGCGCGGCTCGCCACGATCCGGGATTCGACGTTCTCGTTCGTGCCCGCCCGCGCGCTCGCCTCGGTCGCCGAACACGACCAGCTGCTCGATCTCATCCAGTCCGGTTCCGGTGCCGAATGGATCGAGCACTGCGCGCGGGCGCACCGGTCAGCGACGCTGGACGCGTTCCTCAGCTGGGAAGCTGACTCGCACCACTGACTCCGCCTGACCGACGGGCCTGGCACGCGACTGCGGAGGTCCGTGAAGGGCTCCTTGCGGGAATCTGATTCCCTCAAGGAGCCCTTCACGGACATCTGCGGGCGCAGGGTCTCGTCAATGCGGCATTGGGGCGGTGCCGTCACGCGGTCAGGCGCGCGTGGATCGTCGCGAAGTCCTGCTGCGGAATGGGAAACAAGCCGCGGCGGAACGGCAAACCCCAATGCGTGGGGTCAGTGATGAACGACAGCTGCTCGACTAGCGGCTTCGCGTCCACTCGCTGGCAAGCGTGGAACGTGACGGCGAGCCGCCACGGTTGGAATTCTTCGCTGACATAGGCCTGATAAGGCTTGTCGCCAGTGATGGTGGCCCACGCGGTGAACTGCCGGACCGGTTTGCCTCCCTGCAAACTCGTACGCGGCGAATAGAAAATCATCTCGTCGCCCGGACTTGGCTGGCGAAGCCGTTTGCCCGCACCGTGATCCGCTTGCGTGAAGCCGCCCTCGACGGCCGCTTCGACGTGGTCCAGAGTGACGGTGTTGATCCAGAACCGCTGGTCGGAAGGGGTCACTTTGCCGTCAACCCTTCGACGAGACCGGTCGTCGGCCTGCCGAGGAGCCGGGAAAGATCGTCGCCGACGCGGGCGAAAACCCCGGCGGCGATGGTTTCGTCGAGACTGGCCAAGAAACTGACCAGCTCGTCGTCCATTCCCGTTTTGCGGAGCATCGCCCGCAATTCTTCGGAAGCGACCGGTCGGTAAACGACCTCTCGCTCCAGCACGACGGACATCGCTTCTGCAATGTCGGCGTAGGTGAAATCGGCGTCGCCGGAGAGGCTGTAAGTGGCATTGTCGTGGCCGTCGGTGGTGACCACGACGGCCAATGCCTCGGCCAGATCCTTCCGGCTGGCCGCCGCGACGACGGCGTCGCCGGTCGCGGCGGCAAGAACGCCAGTGAAGCGAGGACCGGCCAGCGACTGGGCATAGTTCTCGATGTACCACGTGTTCCGCAGAATCGTGTACGTCAAGCCGGAAGCGATAAGAGCCTTCTCGGTCGCCCAGTGGTCCGCGTTGATCTCGAACCGATCATCGTCGGCTCGGACTCCGCTGGTGTAGTAAACGTGCCGGACCTGCGCGTTCTTCGCTGCCTCGATGACTGACTCGTGCTGGGCAAGGCGATTCGGGTCGCGACCCGAGATCAGCACGATGTCCGAGTGCCGGGCGACCACTTCCGCGACACTGGCCGAATCCGACAGGTCGACGGCAGCGGTGCGGAACCCGGCGGAAGCGAGTTCTTCAAGGCGCGCTCGGTTCCGTCCGGCCGCGGTGATCGTTTCGGGACTCCTGCCCCGCAAGACCAGCGCGTCCAGGACGTGCTGGCCGAGTGCTCCGGTAGCCCCGAAAACCAGGGTGCTCGCGTCAGCCACGGTCGTGGAGGGTGACGTGGTAGCCGTCGGGGTCGGCGAAGGTGAACGTCCGGCCGAAGGGCCCGTCGATCGGCGCGGAGACGATCGGGTGCCCGTCGGCGGCCAGAGCGTCGTGAATGGCCTGGACGTCGGTGGCGAGCAGCCAGATCGCGGCGCCGATGCCCGGCCGGGAAGCGGCGGCGAGATCGGTGCCGGGAACGATGTCACGGAGCGCGAACGCGATCGGCTTCGTCTCGAAGACGACGGCGTGCGGAGGTCCGGCGGGCGAGCGGACGAGGCCGAGGTACCGCTCGTAAAAAGCCTGCGAGGCGTCCAGGTCGCGGACCTGGAGCGAGAGGAAGTCGGGGCCGATGGCGGGCACGGTATTGCTCCTTTTCTTCGTGTCAGGTTTCTGACACGCTCCACTGTATGTCAGAATCCTGACATGAGTCAAGACGGCGGCGGTGTCGACCTGAACAAGTCACTGGGCTACCTGCTGAAAGAGACGTCGAGCGCGCTGCGGGCAGCGATGGAGGAGGTACTGCGGCCGCTTGGGATGACCGTGACGCATTACTCGTGCCTCGAACTGCTGGCGCAACGGCCGGGCCTGTCGAATTCCGAACTCGCCCGGGGAACGTTCGTCACCCGGCAATCGATGAACGTACTGCTCCAAGCCCTGGAGCGAGACGGCTACGTGACCAGGCCCGCGGAGGCTCCGGTCGGGAAAGCGCTTCCCACCCGGCTCACGCCGCGCGGACGGCGGAGCCTGGAGAAAGCGAGCGCGGCGGTCCGGTCCGTCGAGGTCAGGATGCTGGCCGGACTGACCGAAACCGAACAGGCAGCCGCGTTCCGGATCCTGCAGAGCATGGCCCGGTCCCTACGCGGCGATGCCTAGCTGCGCGGTTTCCGGTACCACCGCGGCGAAGTGTTGAGCGGCGGCTTCAGCTTCGCGCGCACCACCAGCACGTTCGGCTCGTCCGATTCCACGAATTCGCTCAACAGCCGGCGAAACGCGCGGCCGAAGCCGGACACCCGGTCCGCGTGCACGCCGAACGAACGGGCCAGTCCGACGAAATCCGGGCTGTCCCAGTCGACTCCGCGGTGCGGCAGGCCTTCCTGGTCCTGGTCGAAACGCAGCATGCCGTAGCCGCCGTCGTCCACCACCACGACCGTCACCGGCAGCTGTTCCTCGGCAAGCGTCGCCAAATCCCCTACCGCGTAAAGGAAACCGCCGTCGCCGGTGACGCACAGGACGCGTCCGCCGCCAGCCGCCTCGGCCGCCGCGCCCGCGCCGAGCGACGCCGGGAAGCCGTAGCCGAGCGTGCCCCAGCCCATCGGGTACGCCAGCCGCCGCGGCGCGCGGACCCGGTGGAAGCCGCCGATCCAGTACCCGGCGACGCACATGTCCGTGACGATCGTTCCGTCCGCCGGGAGCACTTCCTCCAAAGTGGACAGAAAGTCGGCGGCCTGCGGTTCCTCGTCGCGGATGCGCCTGCGCACCCGGCGGCCGATGCCGGCCAGCCGCGCGGTCAGCTCGTCCAGACCAGGCCGCGTTTCCAGATGCAGGGATTCGACGACCCGGCGGGCATCGCCGACCAGCGTGACGTCCGGGCGGTAGTTCTTCGCCGCGTCACCAGCGTCGACGTTGATCGCGATCAGCTTCGGCGGCGCGGGCATCTGCCAGTTCTGCGTCATCAGGCCGTCGAAGTCGGTGCCGATCGCGAGCACCACGTCGGCCTCGTCCCACAGCTGCCCGACCTCCGGCGCGTGCACCGGATTCGGGGCCAGGCAAGGATGATCGAGCGGAAGCAGACCGCGCGCGCCGAACGTGGTGAGCACTGGAGCGGCCAGCCGCTGCGCGAGATTCCCGATCGCTTCCCCGGCTTCGGAACGCAGCGCGCCGCCGCCCGCCCAGATCAGCGGACGGCGCGCGGACGCCAGCAGTTCGGCCGCGCGAGGCAGGTCCGGTAGGTCGAGCACACGTTCGGCGGGCGGCGCGGGCGGTTCGCGCGGCGGAGTGGTTTCGCGGAGGAAATCGGTCGGAATGCCCAAATACACCGGGCCGCTTTGCGGCATCAGCGCGAGCCGGGCGGCACGGTGCAGCGTCGTGCCGATTTGATCCGCGCGGTGCACGGTGAACCCGGCCTTGGTCACCGGCGCGAACATCGCCTGCTGGTCGGAAGTTTCGTGCAGCACCCCGCGCACGACCCCCGGACGGCGCAGCGTCGACGGAATGTCCGTGGCGATCACCAGCACCGGAGCCGCGGAGGCCATCGCTTCGCCGACCGCGCCGAGCGTGTTCGCCGCGCCGGGGCCGGTGGTCACGAGCGCGACGCCGAGTTTTCCCGTCCTGCGCGCATAACCGTCGGCGGCGTAACCCGCGGTCTGTTCGTGCCGGACGTTGACGAGCCGGATCCCGGTGCCCGCCAACGCCTCCCACAGCGGCAGGTTGTGGACGCCAGGCAGGCCGAACACCACCTCGGTCCCGAGAGCCGTGAGCGCGTCCCCCAGCTGCTGAGCTCCAGTCCGTCCTGCCACGCCAGCGATGGTATCCGCCTCGCGTAAGCAGCTGCAGACACGTCACCGGACAGGGTTTGTCATCGGCTGTCCCCCACCTGGCCGCGAGATCTGAGACACCGCCTTTTTCGTGCGTACACTCCGGGGGCCGGGGACGCCGAGGTCCCCATGGCGGCGGAAAGGGGTGGCGCAATGCCGTTGATGCCGGTGACCGACTCGATGTTCCTGATGGTCGAGACGCGCGAACACCCGATGCACGTGGGCGGGCTCCAGCTGTTCCGCAAACCCGAGGGCGCGGGCGAGGACTATCTGCGCGACCTGCGCCGCAGCCTGCTGGAATCGGACAACATGCGCAGCGTGTTCCGGATGCGGCCGAGCCGTCCGGTGAACACGGTCGGGCACGTGCGCTGGTCGCGGGACACCGATCTGGAACTCGACTACCACTTCCGGCATTCCGCGCTTCCGCAGCCGGGCCGAGTTCGCGAACTGCTCGAACTCACCTCGCGCTGGCACAGCACGCTGCTCGACCGGCACCGGCCGCTGTGGGAAACACACCTCATCGAAGGACTGCGCGACGGCCGCTTCGCGGTGTACTCGAAGATCCACCACGCGCTGATGGACGGCGTTTCGGCGCTGCGGCATCTGCAGGGCACGCTGTCGGACGACCCGGCGGACCTGGACTGCCCGCCGCCGTGGGGTTCGCGCGACAAGCCCGCCTCGAACCACAACGGCCGCGCACCAGCGTCGCCATTCTCGCTGGTAGGAAAGACGTTCGAGCAGGTCGCGGGGATCGCGCCGGCCGCGGCGAAGGTGGCCCGCGAGGCGTTCCGCGAGCACCGGCTCACGCTGCCGATGCAGGCGCCGAAGACAATGTTGAACCTGCCGATCGGCGGCGCGCGCCGGTTCGCCGCGCAGTCCTGGCCGCTCGACCGGGTGCGCGAGGTCGCGACCGCCGCGGGCGTGTCCCGCAACGACGTCGTGCTCGCCATGTGCTCCGGCGCGCTGCGCGACTACCTCATCGAACAGAGCGCGCTGCCGGACGCGCCGCTGATCGCGATGGTCCCGGTGTCGCTGCGCCGCCGCGACACCGGCGACGCGACCGGCAACAACATCGGCGCACTGCTGTGCAACCTGGCCACCGACTTGACCGACCCGGCGCAGCGGCTGGCCGCGATCTCCGAATCGATGTCGAACGGCAAGAAGCTGTTCTCGCAGCTGACGCCGCTGCAGACGCTGCTGCTGTCCGGGATCAACGTGGCCCCGCTGGGCGCGTCGCCGATCCCCGGTTTCGTCGGCAACACCCGCCCGCCGTTCAACCTGGTGATCTCGAACGTCCCCGGCCCGCGCAAGCAGATGTACTGGAACGGCGCGGCGCTCGACGGCATCTACCCGGCGTCGGTGCTGCTCGACGGGCAGGCGCTGAACATCACGCTGACCAGCAACGGGGACAACCTCGACTTCGGGGTCACCGGGTGCCGGCGCAGTGTGCCGCACTTGCAGCGGATCCTGACGCATCTGGATACGGCGCTCGCCGAACTGGAATTCGCGACGCGGGTTTGACGGGTCAGTCGATGCCTTCCGGGCTGGCTCCGCCGACCGGGACGGCTGGTGCGACGATCCGGTCGATCTCCGCGAGGTCGGCCAGGGTGAGCTGAAGGTCGGTCGCACTGTTTTCGATGCTGGCTGGGCGGCGGGCGCCGACGATGGCGACGTCGACCTTCGCCAACGTCCACGCGATGGCCAACTGGCTCACCGCTGCGCCTCTCTGCTTGGCGAAAGCGGCGAGCTGGCCGTCGATTTTCAGGTTGTGCCGCAACGAGTCCCCGCGGAAAGCGGACGAACGCGACCGCCAGTCCGACGGATCGAAGACCGTCTCGGCAGTCAGCGAGCCGGTAAGCAGACCGCTGCCGAGCGCGCTGTAGGCGAGCACGCCGATGTTGTGCTCGCGGGCGTACGGGAGCGGATCGGTTTCCGCGCCTCGGCGGAAGAGGTGGTAGGGCACCTGCACGGTTTCCACCGTGTCGTTCAATGCGCTGAGCTGCGCGGAGTCGTAGTTCGACACTCCGGCGTGGCGGATCTTGCCCGCGTCCACGAACTCCCGCAGCGTTCCGGCGACCTCGGCGGCCGGAGTCAGCGGGTCGGGCCAATGGATCTGGTACAGGTCAAGGTGGTCGACGCCGAGCGCGCGCAGGCTGTCGTCCGCCCCTTGCGCGAGCCATTTCCGACGCGAATCGCGGACGCGTTCGGAACCGGGGTTCGTCCCGCCTTTGGTGGCGATGACCACGCTGTCGCGGCGATGGTCCAGTTCGCTGCGCAACGCTTTGCCCAGGAGTATTTCGGCGGTGCCGTAAGCGAGTGCGGTGTCGAAGAGAGTGATGCCGAGTTCGTGTGCGCGCCGGATCGCCGCGATCGCGGTGTCCTCGTCGAAGCTGCCCCACTGACCGTCGAACCCGCCGGTGCCGAAGGCGATCCGGGACACTTCGAGGCCGCTGCGGCCAAGAATCGTCGTCCGCATGAATCGAGCACAGCACGCCGTCTGCCCCCGGCCGAGCGCGTCTCGCCTGATGGTTATTCGGTTGACAGTCGCGGGAAGCTCGGCCGGTGAGCCTCCTGGAGCCGTTGCGGCACCGTAGTTTCCGCGCCCTCGCCGCCGGGCGGACGCTCGGCACCTTCGGCAACTCGGTCGCTCCGGTCGCGCTCGCGTTCGCGGTGCTCGACCGCACCGGGTCGGCGGTCGATCTCGGGCTCGTCGTCGGGGCCCGGTCGCTGGCGAACATCCTGCTGCTGCTTTTCGGCGGCGTGCTCGCGGACCGGCTGCCGCGCGCGGTGATCCTGCAGGGCACCGAGATCGCGGCCGGGCTCAGCCAGGCGCTGATCGCCGCGAGTGTCCTTTGTGGATTCGGTTCGGTCCCGTTCCTGATCTCGCTGAGCGTGGTCAACGGGGCGGTCGCGGCGATGTCGCTGCCCGCCTCGGCGGCGATCACTCCGCAGACCGTGCCGCGCGACCTGCTGGCTCCGTCGAACGCCTTGCTGCGGCTGCTGGTCAACGGCGGCCGCATCGCCGGTGCCGGAGTCGCCGGGGTCGCGGTGGCGGTGGCCGGATCCGGCTGGGCGCTGGCGGTGAACGCGCTGCTGTTCTTCGCCGCCGCACTCGCCTATCACGCCGTCCGGCTGCCGCGCGCCGAGCGAGCTTCGAGCGGGCGGCCGATCGCCGATCTGGTCGCCGGGTGGCACGAATTCCGGTCCCGCACCTGGGTGTGGGTGGTGGTGGCGCAGTTCGCCTTCGTCAACGCCGCCGGGCTCGGCACGCTCGTGGTCATCGGGCCGGTCGTCGCGGACGAGACGTTCGGGCGGTCCGGTTGGGGGCTGGCGCTGGCGACGCAGACCGCGGGCGCGCTGGTCGGCGGGATCGTCGCCGCGCACTGGCGGCCGCGGCACGCGTTGTTCGCCGGGGTGCTGCTGGTGACGATGGAAGCGCTGCCGGTGCTGACGCTCGGCTGGTGGCCGTCGCTCGTCCCGCTGCTGGTCGCGATGCTGGTGGCCGGACTGGCGATGGAGCAGTTCAGCGTCGCGTGGGACGTTTCGCTGCAGGAACACATCCCGCCCGACCGGCTCGCCCGCGTGTACTCCTACGACATGCTGGGTTCGCTCGCCGCGATGCCGCTCGGGCAGATCGCGGCGGGTCCCCTCGTGCAGCACTTCGGCCGCGAACCGGTGCTCGTCGCGTGCGGAGTGCTGATCCTCGTCTCGACCGGGCTCGCGCTGTGCAGCCGCCAGATCCGGCAGCTCACGAACCGGGCCGCGGCACCGGTCGCACCGACAGGAAGTTGACCGCGCTCGCGCTGAACACCAGCTCGCCGTCGCCGTTGAACAGTTCCATCCGGGTGCGCACGAGGCCGCGATCGGGCTTCGACTTCGACAGCCGCGCCTCGGTGACGGTCGCCCGCATCCGCAGCCGGTCCCCCGGCCGCACCGGACGAGGCCAGCGCAGTTCGTCGACGCCGGGGCTGCCGAGGCTCGCGACCGACGACAGGTAGTGGTCGGCGAACATCCGCATCATCAGGCTCGACGTGTGCCAGCCGCTCGCGATCAGCCCGCCGAACGGACCCTCCTTCGCCGCCGCCGGGTCGACGTGGAAGCTCTGCGGGTCGTACTTCTCGGCGAACTCGATGATCTCCGCTTCGGTGACGGTCGTGTCGCCGAACTCGTACACCGATCCCTCGGGGTAGTCCTCGAACCAGCGGTCGTCGATGGGCGCGGTGAACTCGGTCATACGCGACAGCCTGCCACAGCTCGTTTCCCCGAAAACGTGCCGAGAGTCTCCCGAACGAGCGTCACGGCGCGGCCCAGGGCCGGACCTCCTCCAGCAGCTTCGCCACCGCCAGCACCAGGTCGTCCGAATGCCGCGGGCCGACGATCTGCAGGCCCACCGGAAGGCCCGACTCGGTGCGCCCGGCCGGGACGCTGATCGAGGGCTGCTGCGTCATGTTGAACGGGTAGGTGAACGGCGTCCACTCCGGCCATTCGGCCATTCCGCTGCCCGGCGGCACGTCGTGGCCCGCCTCGAACGGCGGGATCGGGACGGTCGGCGTGAGCAGCACGTCGTAGCGGGTGTGGAACTCGCCCATCAGGATGCCGAGCGCGGCGCGTTCCGCAGTGGCGTCGAGGTAATCGCCCGCGGAGTAGGTGTGTCCCCGTTCCCATACGCGGCGCAGGCCCGGGTCGACCCGTGGCTCGCTGCCCGGCGGAAACGCGTCGAGCGATTTCGCCGCGCCTGCCGACCACAGCACGTCGAAGGCGTCCTTCGGATCGGCGAATCCGGGATCGGCCTGCTCCACCTGCAACCCGGCGTCGGCGAGCGACTGCACTGCCGACTGGACGATCGCCGCGACTTCCGGATCTACGTCAACGAAACCGAGTGCCGGCGAGTACGCGGCGATCAGCCCGCGCA
>NZ_PQIA01000096.1 GCF_003385235.1 Amycolatopsis circi
GTCAGATTGGGATAAGAGACAGGGGCGTTGAGCGGCTTGCCGGAGCCGTCGTCGGGTGGTTCGGTGCGCGATAGGTGGGCTGGACTGGTTGGCGGTGCCGGAGGGCATGGGCCGGGCGCGATTCGGAGGGGCTTGTTGCGGCTGTCGTGGGGTGGTTCGGTCTGCGCTGGATGGGCTGGACTGGCTGGTGGTGCCGGAGGATGTCGGTCGGGCAGGGCGGGGGAGCGGCTGGTCGCGGCCTTCGTCGGGTGGCTCGGTCCGCGTTAGGCGGGCCGAACTGATTTGGTGGTGCCGGAGCACGTCGGCGGGGCGGGACAAGGAGGGCTCGCCGCGGCTCTTGTCGGGTGGTTCGGGCTGTGGAGCGGGTCGCTGCAGCCCTTGTCGCATGGTTCGTCCCGAGCTAGACGGGCCGAACTGACTGCCGGTGCCGGAACACGTCCTCCGGATCCCACCGCGTCTTCGCCCGCTGCAGCCGCGCGTAGTTGTCCTTGAAGTACAAGTCGTGCCAGGGGACTCCGGAGGTGTTCCAGTCCGGATCGGACAGATCGGCGTCCGGATAGTTGATGTAGCACCCCTCGGCGACCTCGCCCGGCACCGGCACCCCGCCGGTGTCCGTGTACATCGCGCGGTAGAAGTCCCGCACCCAGCCGATATTCGCGGCATCCGCGTCCACTGTGGACCAGAAAGCCTGGTACAGCAGCTTGAACGTGCTGTCGCGCTGGGCCACCGCGGTCGCGGCCGGGTCGACTGCGGAAATCGCGCCGCCGTAGGAAAAAGCGACCAGCATCGTGTCCGGATTAGTAACGTCCGGCCGGGTCAGATACTCGTAGGCGGTACGCAGCTGCGACTCCGGGAGGGTGCTCCGGACATAAGCCGACTTGTGCTCGCCGCGCAGCGTCGGGTCGGTGAGCACGGGCGTGTTCGTGCCGAGAAACCGTGTCGCCTGTAGCCAAGGCAGCCGCCGCGGGCGGGAGAGTCCGGGCATCGGGCCGAATTCGCCCGCTTGCTCGAAGCCGGTCGTCGCCAGATCGCCGAGCACGTTCGAGAGGTAGTCGTTCAGCACCCGGTCCGCATCCGGTGCGCAGGCGTCGATCTGCGCCACCAGGCCCACGGTTCCGTTGCAGCGGTGGTTCAGCATCAGCAGGCTCGACAGCGCGGTGCCCGGCGAATCCGGCGCGCGGTGCTCGTGGTGCCAGCGGGCGTAGCCGCCGAGCAGCCGGGCGAAGCGCCGCTCGTCGAGGTCGGACCACGGCACCGACAACGCCGCGACGAGCACTTCGGACGGCGGTCGCACCAGCGGCGCACGGAACAAGAACCGTGTCACCACGCCGAACGAGCCGCCGCCACCCCCAGTGTGTGCCCAGAAAAGATCGGCTTCGGGCCCGGACGAGTCGCGGGTGACCACGATCGTCCGGCCGTCGGCCAGCACGACTTCGACGCCGTGCAGGTGGTCGACGGTGAGCCCGTCCCGCCGCGACAGCAGGCCGTAGCCGCCGCCGGTGACGTGTCCTCCGGCACCGACGGAGTAGCAGATGCCGCCCGGGATCGTCACGCCCCAGCCGCGGTACAGCCGCTCGTAGACGTCCTGCAGCCGCGCCCCGGCTCCTACGGAGTAGAGGCCGTCCGCGTAGTCCACTTCGGACAGTCCGCTGAGGTCGAGGATCTCGTCGACCCCCTCGTGGTGGACGAAATCCTCGAAGCAGTGGCCGCCGCTGCGGATCGAGAGCCGCCCGCGCGCGCCGGTGACGGCCGAAGCGACCTCCTCGGTGCTCCGCGGCAGATGCACCGACGCCGGTTTCGCGGTGTAGCGCTGATTGACGCCTGCCGTGAAGTCCGCGTAGCGCGGGTCTTCCGGCCCGATCACGCGTCCGGTCATGGCTCCTCCCGGAAGGGGAGGCCGGGACGGACAGCCGTCCCGGCCTCTGATCAGAGGTCTCCGGCGAGCTTCCCGCCGAGGCCCCAGTGGTCCTTTTCGACGTCGGTGACGATGACCGTGACCGCGGCTTCGGGGCACTTCGCGAGCCGCGAAACAGTGCCCGTCACCTCCTCGACGAGCTGGCGGCGTTCGGCCTCACTGGCTCCCTTCCACCAGTTCACGTGCACGACCGGCATCGCTGTTCACCTCCTTTCCCGTCCGGCGGTCCAGGCCCACCGCGCCGAGCGCGACGACCAGCGAGGCCACGGCCAGCCCGGCGCCGATCCAGCTCGGAGAAAGCAGCCCGGCGCCCGCGCTGATGCCGACGCCGCCGAGCCACGGGCCGAGCGCGTTGCCGACGTTGAACGCCGAGATGTTGCTCGTGCTCGCCAGCGTCGGCGCGCCTTCGGTCTCGTTCATCACGCGGGTCTGCAGCGCGGGGTTGATCAGGAAGCTGCCGACGCCGAACAGGAACAGCGTGACGATCATGGCCGGTTTGCTGTGCGCGGTAAGGGAAAACACGCCGAGCATCACCGCGAGCAGCAGCAGCCCCGCGCACAGCGTGCCCATCAGCGAGCGGTCGGCGAGCTTGCCGCCGAGCACGCTGCCGAGGAACGTGCCGACGCCGAACAGCGCCAGCAGCGGAGGCACCATTCCGGCGGAGAACCCGGTGAGATCGGTCAGCAGCGGCGCGATGTAGGTGTAAGCGGTGTAGAGCGCCGCCTGGCTCAGCGTGGTCGTGCCCAGTGCCAGCCACACCTTGGGGTTGCGGAACGCGGCCAGTTCGTGGCGCAGGCCGAGATGGCCCGCCCGCGGCTGGTGCGGCACCAGCACGAGGACGCCGACCAGGTCGATCACGCCGAGGATCGCGACCGCGAGGAAGGTCGCGCGCCAGCCGAAATGCTGGCCGACGAACGTGCCGAGCGGAACCCCGGCGATGGTGGCGATGGTCAGTCCGCCGAACATGATCGCGATGGCCCGGGCGCGCTTGCCCGGTTCGACCAGGTTCGACGCCACCACCGCGCCGATGCCGAAGAACGAGCCGTGCGCGACGGCGGTGACCACGCGGGCGGCCATCAGCACGCCGAACGACGGCGCGGCGGCGGCGAGCACCTCGCCCGCGATGAACACCACGAGCAGCGCCACGAGCGCCGATTTGCGCGGCACCTTCGTGGTCGCGGCGGTGATCAGCGGGGCGCCGATGACGACGCCGACGGCGAACAGCGAGATGAGCAGCCCGGCCTGCGGCAGGGAGACGCCGAACGCGCCGGACAGTTCCGGCAGCAGGCCGGCGATCATGAACTCGGTCGTGCCCAGGCTGAACACCGTCAGCCCGAGCACGAACAGGGCGATGGGCATCGTGACTCCCGGAGGGTTCGGGCGATGGTCAGGACTCGAGCGCCGACAGTCCGGCCTCGGCGATCTTGACGTCGTCTGTCCAATGCGCGCCGGAGACGCCGATCGCGCCGACCAGTTCGCCGCCGACCACGATCGGGAGGCCGCCGCCCATGCCGACCAGGCGGTCGATGGCCGTGGGCGCGGCGGTCCGCAGCACCGGGTCGGCGTCGAGCACCTCGGACCACTTCTCCGTCGGCATCGCCGAGGACGCCGCGGTGTAGGCCTTGTCCTGCGCGACCTGCACGGCGTTGAGCTTCGCGCCGTCCTGGCGCAGGAACGCCTTCAGATTGCCGCCTTCGTCCACCACCGCGAGGGCGAACCGCTTGTCGGTCGCCTTCGCGGCCTCGTCGGCGGCGCGGACGATCCGCCAGGCCAATTCGTCGCTGACGGACGACCGGCGCTGCACGTGAGGCATGAGAACTCTCCTTGTCTGGCGAGTGCGGTTTTCTCTTCGGTGCCGCCGGCCACAGGAGGGTGCGCACCGGGACCGGTCGCACACGGACCGCATCCGGCGGTCGTCTCGACCGTACCAAATCTGGAACGGTCGGCAAACTATAGGCGGGCAATCAAGCGAGTCTGAGGCGACGGAAGCCTTGTATGCCAAAGGAAAACGAAAATCATCGATTCTTATTGTTGAACGTTCAGTCCAGATAGTGCGCTCTATTGTTGACCTTTCGTTCCAGGTTCCTTAGGCTGGGGACATGCCCCGAGTTCGCGAGTTCGACACCGACGAGGTGATCCAGAAGGCCATGGAGGTCTTCTGGCGCAAGGGCTACGAAGCCACCTCGATCCAGGATCTCGCCGAGGCGACCGGGCTCGGCCGCGGCTCGCTCTACGCCGCGTTCGACAGCAAGCACGGCCTCTACGAGCGCGCGCTGCAGCGGTACGTCCGGCAGACCACCGACGCCACCCGCGAATCGCTGATGCAGCGGGTGCCGATCCGGCAGGTGATGCGCGACCTGCTGCTCGGCCGCATCGACGACGCGCTGGAGGAGCCGGGCAGGCCGGGCTGCCTGCTGGTCATGGCGATCACCGAGCGGGTGCCGCACGACGAGGCGGCCAACCGGATCGTGTGCGACGCGATCTCCGCGCTGCAGGACTCCTTCTACGGAACGCTGCACCTGGCCCGCAGCATGGGCGAGCTGCCGCCGGGGGCCGATATCCCCGCGTTGTCGAATTTCCTGGTGACGATGATTCAGGGGCTGCGCGTGATGAGTGCGGTCTGCCGCGACAAGACGTTGCTGGGCCAGGTTGTCGACACCGCGCTGAACGCCATTCCGGAATAACTCCATTTCCGTGCCAAGAGGTGATCATCGCAAGGATGGTCGCCTCTTTTTCATGCTGAAAAGAAGGCCCTTGGCGGTCTGCTGGTTCCCTTGTCGATCATGCGCGGCATGTCGGAAAGTGTTTGCTCGGGGCTCGTCTCCAGCGTCGGTTTCACAGGAGATCCCGACTGTCCGATGTGGTCGCGAGTCGGCTGTTGTGCTTATGCTGCAATGGCTTTCAGGAATCTGTCCTGGTCGGATCAATGTTTCGCGGCTTTAAACTGTGGCGACGCTCACAAGAAAATTCCCCGGTGGATGTCCGGCTTCCCGGGCGCGCCCGTGGACGTCCCGGTTGCGTCATTTGGCGGAGCGGGAAATTTACTGGATCGATACAGTCAATGACCGCTGCGTAATTTGCGCCAATTCTCCGGCCCGCGGAGCGCTTTGCGGCGGACTGCGGCCGGCTAGTACGGTCGCCACCGGAAGCGAAACGCGGAATTGAATCGCGTTGATCAATTCGGCTTCCGTCACTGGGCAATTATCGGCAACCTGATTGGATACGGGATGCTTGTCGACCAGATTCAGGGAACGATCGTCCGCGCCGCGGACTTCGTCTTCTCGCCGTTCGACTGGGGCCGCGTCGCCGAGCCCGTAGGCCCGGCTCTGGGGGCGCACCAGGTCACCCTGCTCGTCGTGGAGGTCGCGCCCGGGAAGGCGTGGCGCCTCGGCTGGGCGCTGGAGGAAGAGAACGTGGCGGTCGTCTTCGCCGGCTCCGGCCACGGCGACGTCACCGGCCATCGCACGGAGGTCGCCCGCGGCTCCGCCCTGCACTCGCCGACCGGGCGGACGCTCGAACTCGAAGCGGGCGACGACGGCTTGACCGCTTACGTGTGGCGAACTCGCTTGGCGGGCAACGAACCCGCCGGTACCGCGCCGCGGCTGGACAACGACCTGTGGAACACCGAAACGCAGTTGCACGGCTTCAGCGGCACCGGCGAGGTCGCCGCCGACGACAAGACCGCCGTCATGAATTTCCTTTTCTGGCCCGGAACCGGCAGCGCGCGGCTTTGCCTGCACTGCGGGATCCAGGACCCGGGCCAGACTTTCAACGTCCATCAGCACCCGGAGAGCGAAGAGGCTTTCATCGCTTTCGAAGGCGACGGTCAGATGTACCTGATCGACCGCTGGCACGACGTCTCTCCCGGCGACGTGCTGTTCGCCGCCCCCGGCGTGCCGCACGGCACGCGCAATCCGGAATCGGCCGCGCAGCGGTTCGCCACGTGCGGCGGCCCGACTCCGTTCGACCCTGTCCTCTACGCCCGTGCGGGCGTTTCCGCGGAGGTGAAGTAGTCGTCATGTGCCGGATCTACGGACACTTGGGCGGGAGCCTCGCGCACCACCATCTGCGCGCGGTTTCGGCGCTGCAGCGGCACGGCGGCCCGGATGCCCGGTTCAGCGCGGCGGGCGAAGGCTGGGCGCTGGGCAACAACCGGCTGGCCATCGTGGACCTCGACGGCGGCGAGCAGCCCTACCGGCTCGGCCGCGAGATCCAGGTCGTCTTCAACGGCGAAATCTACAACCACGACGTGCTGCGCCGCGACCTGCACGCGGCCGGCTACGTCTTCCACGACCACTGCGACGGCAACGTGCTCCCGGCGCTGTACCACAAGTACGGCCTGGACTTCGTCGACCACCTCGACGGGATGTACGCCATCGCGGTGCTGGACCTGCGAGCCGAGCCGAAGCTCGTGCTCGTGACCGACGACGCGGGCATGAAACCGCTGTACCACCACGAAAACCCGGAACGCGGCGAGCTGTATTTCTCCTCGGAGCTGCCGGCTCTGCTGAGCGTCCCGGGCGTCGGATGGGAGCAGCGGGACGAGGGGCTCGACAGCTACCTCACCACGAAAACGCCCTTCGGGGAGCGGACGATGTTCGACCGGGTCCGGGTGCTGCCGCGGGCGGCCACCGCCGTCTACACGCGCTCGGGCGGGTTGAAGATCTCGCGGCGCGCGGAAGGCGCGTTCCCGGTCGAGGGCGGCGATCTCGCCGAGGCGGGCAGCCGGGTGCGCGACACGCTGCGCGCCGAAACCCGCAGGCTCGCGCTGGCCGACGTCCCGATCTCGACGATCACCAGCGGGGGACTGGATTCGAGCCTGGTGACGGCGTTGCTGGCGGAGAAGGTCCCGCACGTGCACGCGTTCAACATCGCCTACACCGGGGACTGGCCGTTCGACGAGAAGGCCTACGCCCGCGAGGTCGCCGCCCGCAGCGGCGCGACGTATCACCAGATCGAAGCGGACCCGGCGATGTTCCCGGATCTGCTCGGTGAAGTCGTGTGGCATCTTGGCCAGCCGAACGCCGACCCGATCACGCTGAGCACCTATCTGTTGTTCCAGGGCGTGCACGACGCCGGGTTCAAGGTGACGCTCTCCGGGGACGCCGCGGACGAGATCTTCGGCGGCTACCGCCGGATCAGCAACGCGGTGGCCGGGGCCGAAGACTGGCCGAACGGATACGTCGAAGCGCTCGCGGCAGTGCCCGCCGCGCTGCGGGACCGGCTGTACACCGACGAATACCGGGACCTGTTGCGGCGCAACGGAACTGAGGCCGAGCGGATCACGCGGCGGCTGCGCGGTGCCGGGCCGGACCGGCTGGCCGCGATCACGGAGTTCGAAGTGGACGAACGCCTGCCCGCCTATCACCTGCGCCGCGTCGACCACCTGAGCATGGCGCATTCGGTCGAGGTGCGGTTGCCGTTCTGCCAGCGCTCGGTCACCCGGCTGGCCCGGCGATTGCCCGCCGAACAGCGGGTGCGCGGCCGGGAGGTGAAGCGCGCGCTCTACGCGGCTGGCCGGGGACTCGTGCCGGATTCGGTGCTCGAGCGGCCGAAGCAGCCGTTCACGCTGCCGATCACCTCGATGCTCGCGGCCGGGCAGCCGTTGCACAGCTATGCCCGGGACATGCTTTCGGGCCCGTCGCTCGCCGACCGCGGGCAGCTCGATCCGAAGGCCGTGGCCGGGCTGTTCGACGCGCAGGCCGCCCGGCCGAACGACGAATCGGCGCTGGCCATCTGGTCGCTGCTCATCCACCGGATCTGGAGCGAGCAGCTGGTGAGCGGCGGCGCCAGGGAAAGGAGCGCGGCCTGATGCTCGCCCACATCGCCCATGCCCACGGCAGCCCGAGTTCCACGCTGGTGCTGCCCGCCGAGCGGCTGCCGACGTCCGAGGAGGCCCTCGCCGGCGCGCTGTCCGACGGCGTCGCCTGGCTCGCCGAACACGGCCTCGCCGCGGTCACGAAGATCGCGCTCGTGTCGGTCTCCGAGCATCCGCTGTTCGACCTCGACTACCGGTTCGTGCAGGTCATTCCCGGCGATCCGGTGCGGTTCGACTTCCGCGGCAGCTGCGGGCACTCGGTGCTCTCGTCGGTCGTCGTGGCCAGCAGACTCGGCTGGATCGGCAGGCTCGCGCCCGAACACCGCGTCCGGGTGCGCGTGCTCAACAACGACGAGCACGTGGTGTGCGAGGTCGACGAATGCGTCCGCGACCGGACGACGTTCACCGCACACTTCCTCAACCACCCCGCGGTGCCGCTCGGGCACCTGCTGCCGTTCGGCGAGACCACCACGGACCTGCCCTTCGACGACGGCACGATCCGGGTTTCCGCGGTCTCGGCCGGGAACCCGTACCTGTTCCTGTCCGGCCACGACCTCGGCGTGGACACCCCGGAGGAGCTTTTCGCCGCGGGGCAGCCGCTGTTCCGCACGATGAGCGCGATCCGCCGCTCGGCCGCGCGGCAGTACGGCTATCCCGTCGACGGCGCGTTCCCGAAGGTGGCCGCGGTCCTGCCGGACGGCGAGAACGGGCTGGCCGCGCGCGCGGTCTCCGTGCCGTCCTGGCATCCGACGCTCGCGCTGACCGGAGCCGTCTGCCTCGGCGCGGCCCGCCGGATCCGCGGCACCATCCCGTTCCAGCTCGCCGGCGGCGAGACCCGGCGCACCGCGTCGCTGCGCATTCGCACCGCCGGCGGCTGCACCACTTCGGACGCCGCGGTGTCCGGCCACGACCGGGACAGCGAGCTGTCCTGGGTCAGCGTCCCGGAAAAGGCGGTGTCGTTCACCGGCGCGGTGACCATCGATTCGTTCGATCCCCATGCCCTGAAGGAGGATTCGTGTCTGCTGTCGACCTGACCACCCCCGCGCGCCTCGGCGTCGACGAACTGGTCGACGTCCTCGCGGAGCACGCCGCGGCGGCCGACGAAGCCGGTCGCCCGGCCCCCGAGGTGCTGGCCGCGCTGCGGAACTCGCCGTTGCCCGGCCTCGTCGTCCCGCGCCGGTACGGCGGAGCCGGGGCGGATGCCCTGGAGGGCAACCGGATGATCGCGCGGATCGCACGGCACGATCCCTCCACCGCGATCATCGCGTTCCAGCACCTAGCCGTGTGCAGCCGGATCGCCGAATGGGGCAGCGATGCCCAGCGCGAAGAACTGCTGCCGAAACTCGCCTCCGGCGAGTGGCTGGCCGCGTCCGCGTGGAGCGAGTCCGGCGCTGGCGCGGCGAAGAAGAATCTCTCGACCGTCGCCGACGAGATGCCGGACGGGAGCTGGACAGTCAGCGGCGGCAAGGCTTTCACCACCGGTGCCGGGATCACCGACATCTACCTGGTGCTCGCGCAGAGCACGCCGGCGGGGGAGTCCGACGAGGCCGCGTACGGATCCGGCGGGCAGAGCTTCTTCCTGGTGCCCGCGACCAATCCGGGCATCGAGCCGGATTTGAGCCTGGACCTGGTCGGCATGCGCGCGTCGGCGACCGGGTTCGTGGAACTCAAGGACTGCCGCCTCGGACCGGAAGCGCTGCTCGGGCCGCGCGACACCGCGAGCACGATCATCGCGGGCGTCCGGCAGTCCGGGGCGACCCTGGGCGCGGTGTCGGCTGGGATCGCCGAAGCAACGTGGGACCTCGGTTTTCAAGCGGCACAACGGAAATCGCTGCTCGACCTGCAGGCCGTCCGGCACCGGCTGGTGGACCTGCGCGGGCAGGTGGAGTCCGCTCGCGCGCTCGTCGAACGGGCCGGCCGCCGCGACGGCGCCGACCCGGGCGAGGTGACGCTGCACAGCAAGATCCATGCCTCGCAGACGGCGGAGGAAGTCGTCGCCGCGATCGCGCGGCTGCTCGGCAGCGCGGGATACGTGGTGACGAACCCGATCAACCGGATGGCCCGCGACGCCCGCGCCGTCGCGCTGATGGGCCCGACCAACGACCTGAGCCGAGAGCTGGTGAGCCTGCCATGGGCCGCGTGAAGAACTACGACCTCGTCGTCCGGGGCGGCCGGGTGACCGGCCCCGGCGGCGTCCGCCTCGCCGACGTCGCCGTCACCGGCGGGAAGATCGCCGACGTGCTGCCCGCCGGGAGCACGGTATCCGGCGCCGAGGAGATCGACGCCGCCGGACGGCACGTCCTGCCCGGGCTGATCGATTCCCACGTGCACTTCCGCACGCCGGGCCTGACCGAAAAAGAGGACTGGGCGCACGCGTCGCGCGCCGCGGTGGCAGGCGGCGTCACCACGGTGTTCGACATGCCCAACACCCGCCCGGCGACGTTCACCCCGGCCGACGCCCGCGCGAAGGACGCGGAAATCCACGGCACGAGCCTGGTCGACTACCGCTTCCACGCAGGTGTCGACCCGGAAGCCGTTGACACGCTGGAGACATTCGAACCGGCGGAGGCGATGACCGCGAAGGCGTTCCTCACCGGGCACCACACCGCGCCGCACGTGCTGCGCGATCCCGGACGGCTCGACGAGCTGTTCGCCGTCGCGAAACGGCAGGGCCTGCGGCTGCTGTTCCACGCCGAGGACGACGACGTCTTCGCGCTGCTCGACCAGTGGCAGGGCGCCCCGGCGACCTACCGCGACTACGAGCGGTTCCGGCCGCGCTCGGGCGGGATCGTCGCCGTGGCCAAGCTGATCGAGCTGGCGCGGCGGCACGGCACCGCGGCGCATGTGCTGCACGTGTCCAGCCGGGAGGAAGCCGATCTGCTCACCGCGGCAGGCGCGACCGGACTTCCGGTCACCTGGGAAGCGACCGGACACCACCTGTCCTTCACCGCGGACGACACCGCCCGCTGCGGTTGCCGCATCCGGCTCAGCCCCGCCATCCGGGAACAGGCCGACCAGGACCGGTTGTGGGACGCGGTGTTCCGCGGCGAAGTGTCCACTGTGGGCAGTGACCACGCGCCGCACGCGTTCGCGGACAAGACGGTCGCCGCTCCGGACGCCCCGCCCGGGCTGCCCGGGGTGCAGGAGCTTTTCCCCGCGCTGTACACCGGGCTGTGCCGCCGGGCTCCAGACGCCACGCCGGACGAACTGCTGCCGATCGTCACCCGGGTGCTGGCCGCCGAACCCGCCCGGCTGTTCGGGGTTTCCGACCGCAAGGGCGCGATCGCTCCCGGACTGGACGCCGACCTCGTGCTGTTCGACCCGGCGGAAAACTGGTCGTTCGGCCCGGGCGACGTCCAAGCCAAATGCGGCTGGACGGCGTACGCGGGCTGGATGTTCACCGGCCGCGTCGCGCGCACGATCCGGAGGGGCCGCACGGTTTTCCGCCTGGAACACGGCTTCGGCGCCCCCGACGGCGAATGGCTCAAGCCTGCTGCCGTCCCCGCTCCGGCGGGTGATGCCCGATGACCACGGCACTGCTCGACGAGTTCAAGGACGCGATGTCCGCGCTGGCGGGCGGAGTGTGCGTGGTGACCGCGCTCGACGACGACGGCACCCCGCGCGGATACGCCGCGACCTCGGTGACCTCAGTGTCGATGCGGCCGCCGTTGTTGCTTGTCTGCCAGGCGAAAACGTCGAGTTCCTACGAGGTTTTCTCGCGCTGCTCGCGGTTCGGCGTGAATGTTCTGGCCGCGGAGCAAACCGAACTCGCCGCGCTGTTCGCGACGCCCGGCGCCGACCGCTTCGGCGGCACCGGCTTCGAACCGGGCGACCAAGGCACCCTCCTGCACCCGAACGCCCTGGCCGCCATCGAATGCCGCCGCCGGGAAACCGTCGACGCCGGCGACCACGGCCTCCTACTGGGCGAGGTCCGCGCCGCCGCCACCCGGCCCGGCGACCCCCTCGTCTACCACGGCAGGCGCTACCAGAGCACCCGCCCGGTCTGAACCACTCTGGAGGAAACCATGTTCGAGATCCCCGACCGAGACGGCCCGGCCCCGCGCACCCGCGGCCCGGTCCCGCACGGCCAGCTCAACCAGATCGCTCCGACGACGCTGCAGGAGGAACTGTGGCAGCGGATGCGCTCCCTGGCCGGCGTCTACCTCGCGCCGACGCACGTGCCCTACCCGGAGGCCAGGGCGATCCACCTGGCCCCGGAGTTCGGCACCGGCCCCGACGACGCGTTCATCAAGCACAGCCGCGAATTCGCCCACCTGCACCCGCAGCAGGACGGCAGTCTCCATCTGACCCTCCCGCCGATCGCGAAGAAACTGGTGACCGAAGCGGGCTGGGGAGTGCCGCACCCGATCCAGAACACGCAGCTCGTGTACGGACCTCGGGACCGGGACGAGATCGAGATCGTCTGGCGGGTGGTGCTGGAGTCCTACAGCTACGCCAGGGGCCGCCACCGCGAATGACCGAACAGACCGGCTTCGGCGCGGGCGGCGAGGGGACAATGCCCTCGCCGCCCGCACCGAGCGGCGATCCCGGCCGCAACGTGCGCGGGCACAATTCTGTTCATGACACCACTGCCCGCTTCCCTTGAGGTGTATCCCGATTACGGGATGATCGGCATCTACGGCAGCCAATTCGAGGTCCTGGATTTCCCGGCGTCCGCCGACCCCGCCGCGGTCGTGGTCGCGACCGAGTACGCGGCTTACCTGCGCACCGGCCAGACTCTCGACCCGGTCACCCTCCATTTCGGAACCGCCGACGCTCCGGCGGGCCTGGACGCGCTCGGCACCGTCACGATCGAACTCCCCGTCGACGACGTGCTCGTCAGCCAGATCACCGGCGGCGCCCATGGCCCGTACACCCTCCCCGAAGGCCCCGGCATCTACCGCATGACGGTCACCGGAGACGGGTCGGTCCGCCCTGTCCGGGCCTTGTGGGTCGAGCTGAACCGGATCGGCGACCCGGTTCCCGAGGACGAAGACGACGAGTGACTCATTTGCTGAAGCTGTGCGCGAAGAGGCCGAGGGCGGACAACAATTGGCAGTCGACCTGCCTTGCTGGGGCCGGGGTTAAGCCAGCCTCGGGAGCACCTCGGCGGCGAGCCGGTGCATCTGGCCGAGTTCGTCGAAGAGCGGATTGAGCAGGAGCAGCTGCGCTCCCGCCGCGACGACCTCGCGCAGGCCGGCCGCGCAGTCGTCGACCGTGCCGGCGACCGGGACGGCGGCAAGGCCAGTCAGCCCGAAGTAGCCGTACCTGCGTTCGAGGGCGTCGGCGATCCACTCGCGAGCCTTGTCGCCGTCGTTGTCGACGGCGACGTAGACCCGCTTGGCGAGGGTGAAACTGCTGGGGTCGCGTTGTTGCCGCCGAAGCTGGTCCCGGGCGATCTCGGCGTGCCGGGCGAACGCCGCGGTCGTGGACGATCCGGCTCCGATGAAGCCGTGCGCGGACCGGACGGCGCGGGCCAGCGCGTTGGGGTGGCTGCCGCCGAACCAGACCGGCGGATGCGGCTGCTGGACCGGCTTGGGTTCCATCGCGGCGTCGCGCAACTGCCAGAACCGGCCGTCGAAATCGACGCGCGGCCGGGTCCACAGCTGCTCCATCAGCCGCAGCCCTTCGCCGAACCGGGCCACGTGGCCGGCGGGGTCGACGCCGAACGCGGAGAACATGCGATTCGGGCCGCCGGCGACCAGCCCGATCTCGAGGCGGCCCTGGCTGAGCTGGTCCACGCTCGCGACGGTTTTGGCCAGGTGCACCGGATTGTGCAGCGGGCCGACCAGCATCGCGCACCCCAACCGGATCCGCCGGGTGCGAGCCGCCGCGTAGGCCAGCGTCTCCAGCGGACTGAGCAGGGGCTGCGTGCCGAGCACTTGCTCGCCGGTCCAAGCACTGTCGAACCCGAGTTCTTCGGCGTGCGTCAGGAAAGTGTCCATCGCGGTCGGATCGAACGAACCGCTCTGGACGGTTTGCGGGAGGGAGATCGCGAATCGCATGACGGGGGACCCTGTTTCAGTCGCCGAGTTTGCCGCGCAGCCACTTGCCCGCCTCGGCGATGCTGGCGTCGGCTTCGGGCAACCGTCCGGCCAGCAGCTGATAGACGTGCGGCATGCCGTCCGCGACGTGCAAGGCGACCTCGACGCCGGTTTTCCCGGCCAGCGCGGCGAATCGCTCCACGCTGTCCCGCAACGTCTCGTCGCCGCCGCAGGTCAGAAACAGCGGCGGAAGCCCGGCCGGATCGGCGTGCATCGGATTGGCCAAGGGATCGGCCGGGGACTGTCCGTCGAGGAACATCGGCGCGAAGCTGTGCACCAGTTCCCGGGAGATGGCCACGTCGACGTCCGCGTTGGACTCGAATGTCGGCCCGTTCGCCTCCATGTCGTACCACGGCGAGAACGCGACGATCGCCGCCGGCGCGGCCAAACCGTCCCGGTGCAGCGAGAGCGCCGCACTGGTGGCGATGTTGCCGCCCGCGGAGTCGCCGGTGAACGCGATCCCGGACGGCGAACAGCCTTGGGAGAGCAGCCAGTCGTAGAGCGAGCGCGCGTCCTCGAGTTGCGCCGGGAACGGGTGCGCCGGGGCCAGCCGGTAGTCCGGGATCAGGGTGCGGACGCCGGCCGCCTTGGCCAGATGCGCGGCGATTTTCCGGTAGCTGTCCTTCGAACCGCTGACGAAGCCGCCGCCGTGGAAATAAACCAGCACGCGCCCGGTGCCGCACCCCAGCGGGTTCGCCCAGAGCGCGGGCAAACCGGCCGCGGTGACTTCTTCGTAGGTGACGTCGGTCGGCTCCTTGGCGAGGCCGTGGAACAGGTCCGCGCCGCCCAGGTCGATGCCGGGGTCGATCGCCAGGACGGCCGCCGTGGTCGCGGCGACGGCCTTGGGCGCGCACGCGGCGAACGTCTCGCGCAACTCGGACCATTCCTTGCTCGGCATGTCCTCGTTCTCCTTGCCAGATCGTCGAAAGCAGTTCACGGGATGGCGGCAGCTCAGGTCCTGGCAGCGAGTTGCGCGAACTGGCGTTCGAGGATCTTGTCGGCGCCGGCGGCCCAGGCTTCCGTCAAGGAAGTCGTTGCGGGATCGGGGAAAATGTCCTCGTCTCCCTTCTCCACCGCGTCGAAGACGGCTCGCGCCACCGCTTCCGGCGAGGCTTTGGGGATGGGGAGTTCCCGGGTCATGTCCGTGTCGACCGGACCGGCGAGCACAGCATGGAACCGGACGCCCTGCCCGGCATGCGCGGCGCGAAGGCTTTTGGTCAAGGAGAAAGCCGCCGCCTTCGAGGCCGAGTACGACGTGAACATCGGCAGGGGAGCGAGCGCGACGCAGGACAACAGGTTGACGACCGCCCCGCGCGAGCTGACCAGCGCGGGCAGGAAGGCCTGGGTCACGGCGTTGGAGCCGTAAAGGTTCACCGCGAGGTGCCGTTCAAGCACAGCGGGGTCGAACGGGGCGTCCGGCAGCATGATGCCGGCGTTGTTGATCAGGATGTCCAGCGCCTCGACCTCGCCGACGGCCGCCTGGATCTGCGCGGGGTCGGTGACGTCCAGGAGGAGAGGCGTCACCCGCGGATCGGGGTGGTTCAAGGGCTGCCGGGTGCCCGCGTAGACCCGTTTGGCGCCTCTCGCGAGGGCTTCCTCGGCGAGCGCTTTGCCGATGCCGCGGTTCGCTCCGGTCACCAGCACGGTCGTGTCCTCGAGAGTCGTGGCCATGGTCGCCCTCCGATTTGTTTGTCGATCGATAAACAAACCTTGTCACGAGCGCTCCGGCGGGTCAACATAAACTTTGTCGACCGACAAACAATGACGGAGGCGCACCCGGATGACCACTCGCGGCCGGCCTCGCACGTTCGACCCCGACACCGCCCTGCGGCAGGCGCTCGACGTGTTCTGGGAACGGGGCTACGAGGGCACCTCGCTCAGCGACCTCGCCAAGGCGACCGGGATCGCCTCGGCCAGCCTCTACGCCTGCTTCGGCAGCAAAGCGGACCTGTTCCGCCAGGTCATGGAGCTTTACGGGACTACCTATGGCGGACCGCCCCGGCGCGCCCTGGTCGAGCATCCGACCGCTCGCGCCGCGATCCACGCCATGCTGCGGGCAACCGCGGACCAGATCACTCACTCCGACGCGCCGCACTACTGCATGCTGATCCTCGCCGCGCCCACCGGAGCGGTCGAGAACCATGCCGTCCGCGAGTTCCTGGCCGACATCCGGCGCTCGCAGTTCACGGCGGTCAGGGAGCGGCTCGCGCGCGGTGTCTCCGACGGCGATCTCCACCTGTCGGATGCTGGCCTGGACGCCGCGGCGCGCTACTACACCACGGTGGTGCAAGGACTTTCCGTGCAAGCCCGTGACGGCGCCGACCGCACCGAGTTGGAAGCGGTGATCACCTGCGCGATGGCCGGATGGGATGCCCTGACCTCTGCGCCGTCACACAGCGACAGCTGAGTTGACAGTCAGCGAAACAAACGGAAGAACCCGCGCACCTGCTCGACCAGCGACGCCGGCTGCTCCAGCGCGGCGAAGTGGCCGCCATGCGGCAGTTCCTCGAACCAGCGCAGGTCGGTGAACCGCAGCTCGGCCTCCCGCCGCGACGGGCGGGTGATGTCGCGCGGGTAGATCGACAGCCCGGACGGCGCGGTCACCTTGTCCCGGAAGCCGGCGAAGCTCTCCCAGTACAGGCGCGCCGACGACGTGGCCGACGCGGTGAACCAATAAACCGAGATCTCGTCGAGGATCTTCTGCCGCGGCACGGCGTCCTCGGGATGGCCGTCGTTGTCCGTCCACGCCCAGAACTTCTCGGCGATCCAGGCGGCTTGGCCCGCCGGGGAGTCGGTGAGGCCGTAGCCGAGGGTCTGCGGCCGGGTCGCCTGGAGCGCCGAGTATCCCCGGCCGGTGCGTTGCATTTCCTTCTCGGCCTCGAGATTCGCCAGCTCCGCGGGCGTCGGGTCGTCGAACGCGCCCGCTGCCACGGATCCCAGGTTCAGGTGCACGCCGGCGACCCGCTCGGGAGCCACCTCGCCCAGCGCGCCGGACACCGCCGAACCCCAGTCGCCGCCCTGCGCGCCGTACCGGTCGTAGCCCAGCGAGACCATCAATGTGTCCCAGGCGCGCGCGGTGCGGGTGACGCCCCATCCGGTCGTCAACGGCTTGTCGCTCCAGCCGTACCCGGGCAACGACGGCGCGACCACGTGGAACGCGTCCGCCGGATCCCCGCCGTGGGCGCGCGGGTCGGTCAACGGGCCGAGGACCTCCAGGAACTCCAGCACCGAACCCGGCCACCCGTGCGTGAGCACGAGCGGAAACGCGCCCGGCTCCGGCGAGCGGACGTGCAGGAAATGGATGCCCAGCCCGTCGATCGTGTCGCGGTACTGCGGGAAGGCGTTTAGCCGTTCGGCGAACCCGAAGTCGTAGTCCTCGGCCCAGCTGAGGCACAGCTCCTGCGCATAAGCCAGCGGCAACCCCTGCGACCAGTCGTCCACCGGCTCGCGCTCGGGCCACCGCGTCCGGCGCAGCCGTTCACGCAGATCCGCGATCTCGGCTTCGGTGACGCTGACCTTGAATGGCTCGGCGGACATGGCGAGACTCCTTACTGCGCAAGGCGTTATCGGATCGGCTGGGGGCGTCGGGTCAGGCTGAGGACCAGCCCGGCCAGGGGGAGTGCCGCGAGCACGGCGAGGGCCACTGGGGCCGGCACGATGCCGGACAGACCCGCGACAGCGGCCGGACCGATCCCGCCGCCCAAGGCGGTCATGAAGTTGAACAGGCCCTGCGCGGTGTCACGATCGTCCGTGGCGACCAGGTCCGGCGCGAGGTTCACCAGTACGGCTTGGGCACCGGCGAACCCGCACACGGTCAACGCAGTACCGACGACAACCGGGATCGGCCCGTCGAAGGCCGCGACCACGAGCACTCCTACGACGGTGAGCGCCGCGAGCCCGGCCGACATCTGCCAGCCGGTGAACCGGTCGGTCAAGGCGCCGACCAGTCGCCCGGCCAGCACCGAGCAGACAGCGGCAGGGACCAGGAGCACGCCGGCTTCCAGGGGACCGCCACCGGTGGCCTCCTCGATCAGAGACGGCGCGCGGAACAGCACCCCGTAGTAGCCGGCGAAGACTGTCCCGCCGATGAGCCCAGCCGCCAGGAAGCCGCGGGAGGCGATCACCCGCCGAGGCACGAACCCGTCGGGCGTGCTTCGCACGCGCCACCACAGTCCCGCAGCGGCGAGCGCCCCGGCGGCAGCCACAACGAGCGTGACCGCAGCGGGCAGGCCGACCGAATGCGCCTGCAGCAACGTAATCAGGGAGCCAGCGAGCACCGACAGCACGGCCGCGCCGACGATGTCGAGCCGCCCGTTCGAGCCGTTTCGCTCGCCGCTGCTCCGCGTCAGCGCGCGCCTATTCGGCAATGCGGCCAGAAGCAGGGGCAACGCGAGGACCGGGATCGCGAGCACAGCACGCCACCCAAGCCAGGCGGTCACCGCGCCGCCCAACAGCGTCCCGCACCCTGACGCCGTCGCGCTAGCGGCCGCGATGATTCCCAGCGCGCGGATCCGTTGCCGCCCGGGAAGAGCGGTGGCCGCGGCGAAGACGGCGATCACGGTCGCGCCCGCCCCGGCGCCGCCGATCAGCCGGCCGACGATCACGACGGACAGCGTCGGCCCGGTTCCGGCGAGCGCGGAACCCGCGGCGAGCGTCGCGACCCCGGCGACGAGGACCTGGAACGGGCTCCAGTGGGCCAGCAGCCGGCCCGCGACCGGCATCGCGAGCGCGGAGGTCAGCGACCACGCGGCGAGAATCCACGCGGTGGCCCCGAACGGCACCGCGAGCGCGCGCCCGATGGCGGGCAGTGCCACCGACGGCGCTCCCAGCGCCACGTACATCGGCAGCACCAGCATGCCCAAAGTCAGCCCGATCCGACGCCCGTCCGGCGCCCGTCCGGCAGGGACCGTCCGCGGCGGCCTCTGCCGGGTATGGTGTGACATGCGAAAGCTCATTTGAGTGTAACGCTACGGGCCAACGAGGAGACACGTCAAATGCAGGATGCGTGTTACAACCCGGTGGCGGTCCAGACGGCCGTCGACCTGGCCAACACCTTGCGGCCGGTCAAGGGAGAAGACGCGCTCGAGACGTTGGAGCAACTCCAGGACTTCCTCGACGCCCATCCCGCGGCTGAACCTCCGGGGACCGTCCCGCGGCAGCTAACCCACGCCGACCTGACGGAAGTCCGCGCGTTGCGCGAGACGGTGCGAGAGGTGCTCGAACGGTCGAGCGCGAACGCGGTCGAAGCCGCGGCCCTGATCAACGACGGTCTGCGCCGCAGCCGCGCCACGCCGGTGCTGCGCCACGAGGGCGACCGCTGGTGGACCGAGGTGACCTCCGGCGCCGACCGCCGCTCGACGCACCTTGCCGCGACCACGCTCAGCGCACTGGCCTCCGTGATCGCCACGCTCGGTCCCGCTCGGCTCGGCGTGTGTGCCGGACTGAATTGTCGAGCCACTTTCGTTGACCTGTCGCGCAACGGCTCGAAGCAGTACTGCACCCGAAACTGCGCGCACCGGGCCAGCGTCGCGGCCTACCGGAGCCGTCGCAGCCCGCATTGAGCGCCGGTGCCCGACAGGCCGAGCCCGCGTTCGACGAACGAGTTCGGGCTTCCATCGCGGCGCGGCGGGGCCGGACAACCGCTTGGGGACAGGTCGACGGTGTGGGACTCTGTTCGCATCGTGCCATCTCGCTGCTGGCAGCAAGCCAGGGTCCGGGGCAGAACGGCGTCTGCCCGATTCCGGCAGGGCCGGTGGCCGCCCCTCCTCTGCGGAATCACCGTAGAAGTATCCGGGCGAGGTGTCAGTACGCCAACCGCGTGCGTTGGCTCGTCTGAGCAGGTGGATCGTGCCGACATGATGCGGTCGGCATTCGGTGGGTCGAAGGAATTGACGCACCGCGGCTTGTCGGACGTGAGTTCTCGAAATCGACAGGGCTCGCGGTTCGGAATCCGCTGCGTCAGTACTTGCCGGGGTGCGACTTGGGCGAGGTGCTTGCCGGTTTGTCCGGAGATCACGGAGCGCGCGATTCCCGGAACGTAGCGAGGGTTGCTGACGCGCCGTTGACGGCTGCGTGCGCGAGCAGGACGGCCCCGGCGGTCCAGGTGGTGCGTTCTTCGGGCCAGACGGTGTCGGTGGCGTAGTTGTGGCCGGTCCAGTAGGAGCCGTCGCCGGCAGCGAGATGTCCGATGTCGTCCAGGAGCCGGCGCGCGCGGGCGGTGTCTCCGCGCGCGGCCAGTGCGGCGCTGGGTCAACGTCGCCGACCGCGACGATCTCGTCGCCGCCGACCTCGACCTTCAACGGCGATTTCCCGGCATCGACGGGGTCCTCGAAACCACCTATACCGTCGACAATGGCACCCACCCGCACAACGCGAACTTCTACCTTGCCAAACGCGAGGTAGGCGGCCCGATCGCCCAAGCGCTGAGCGTGCCCGCCGACCTCGGCACCAACCGTTAGACCTGACTGCGCCAGCTTGAAACCGGCTCCGGGGTGCACGACAACCCGGACTGCGGGACTGTGCGGGCGCCTTCGCTGCGGACGTGCCAGCGACGCGGATTTCTTTTGGCAGGAAACAGTTTCTCGGGCGGGATCGTTTCTGAGTTGGCCTGGTGCCAAGCCCTGTCGCGCCGGCGGGGCGCAGCGGATGCGGGCCTGCGGCAGCTGAGGTACGGTCGATCGGTTCAGACTGTGTGCCGTTGTTCGAAACCGACTCGACCCGTCGCCGGCTGGTCGTGGCGGCCGGGCCGCGTTCTGGCGGGTCCGGCCTCGTACGAGACGAACGTCGCGAGGAGGACAGTTTCGTGAACTTCAAGCTCAGTGAACGGCCTTCGGATCGGCCCGGCACCGCAGCGCGAACTACCGTCACCGCTGCTCGCGACGTGACCACTGTCGAGGTTGTCGCGGAGATCGACCTGCGGGTCGTTCACGGATTGCGCGCCAGCCTGGACGAAGCGCTGTCGGCCGCTTCGCGTGCCCTGGTCGTCGACCTGAGGGGCGTGACGTTCTGCTCGGCGTCCGGATTGGGGCTGCTGGCACACCTGCACCGCGCGGCGGGGGAGGCCGGCGTGCCCTATGTGCTGGTGGCGAATCAGACCGCGCTGCTCCGGCCGATCCGCGTCTTCCGGATGGATCGGATGTTGTGCGTCGTGCCGACTGTCGAGGAAGCCCTCGACTGGCTGACGTTCAGGCACGGGATCACGACGTCGCTGCGGGTCCCGGAACCGCGGCGGTGAAGCCGCCGACGAGCAGCGGAGCGGCGGCACCGGAAAGAAAAGCATGACGGTGTTGTGCCCGCCGGGCGGCGGACGGCCCAGCGGAGTGGTGCGTGAGCCGGTGTCGCGCTGTGGCCGAGTTGCTCTCTGTCCACGAAATCCAGGCGGGTGACTTGCGGCACCGTCTCGTGGCGCCCTCGGGCGGGCGGGCAATGTTCCGGTTCGACACCAGGGGTTAGCCTGGACGGGCAAGGGGAACCGAGCTGTTCCGGCGAACGGCAGAGGTGAGGAACTGATCGTGCTGCCCGCGGGTGGATCGTTGCATTCGGCTCGACGTCAATGACGCCCGCCGACCAGGCATTCCTGCATCCGGCGCTGTTCTATCGGACCGCTGGCCAATTCCTCGCGGGTGTTGTCCCCTTCGTCCGGGAAGGGCTGGCCGCCGACGAGCCGGTCGCGGTCGCCGCGCCGCCGGAGCGGGTGAGCTTGCTGCGCGCTGAGCTGGGCTCCGACGCCGGACGTGTGCTGCTGGTCGACATGAGCGAGGCAGGCCGCAATCCGGGCCGGATCATTCCTGGCGTGCTGCGCGCGTTCGCCGACGACCATTCGGACCGGCACGTGCGGATCGTCGGCGAGCCGATCTGGGCCGGCCGGTCGTCGGCGGAGTACCCGGCCTGCGCTCAGCACGAGGCGTTGATCAACCTGGCCTTCCAGGGCCGGTGGGCGACCATCCTGTGTCCTTACGACGCCGAAGCGCTGGGTGCGACCGAGCTGGCGGATGCTCTCCGGACGCATCCCTGGCTGATCGAGGGCGCGGGTGAGTGGCGCGAGAGCGATGATTACGCGCCTTACGCGGTGGTGGCCGATTACAACCGGGAGTTGCCGCCCCCGCCCGGTGCCCGCTCCCTTTTCGTCGCCGAATCCGACCTCGTCGACCTCCGGCTGCTGACCGCCGAGACCGCGCGGCGGCACGGCCTGGCCGAGGACCGGGTCGAGGACGCGGTGATGGCGGTGACGGAGCTTGCGGCCAACAGCGTGGAACACGGCAGCGGGGCCGCTCTGGTGCGACTGGGTTTCGCCGACGGCGAGCTGGTCTGCCAGGTCCGGGACGAGGGATGGCTGGCGGATCCGATGGCCGGGCGGGTTCCTGTCGCCCCGGAGCAAGAGCGCGGCCGGGGGCTGCTGCTGGTGAACCATCTCGCGGATCTGGTGCGGATGCACTCGGATCCGGCCGGTTCGACGGTGGAGGCCCGGTTCGCCGCCGGGTGAAGGGCGCTCGGCACGCGCCTCTTAGGCTGGTCGGCGAGAGATGAGCTAACCGTCTGGCAGAGAAGAGAGTGCGAGCGTGACCGCGGCAGCTGGCGACATCGAGAAGGCGGCCGGGGTGCTGCGCGACGGAGGCTTGGTGGCCTTCCCGACCGAGACGGTCTACGGCCTGGGTGCCGACGCCTCGGATCCGGCCGCCGTTGCGCGCATCTTCCAGGCGAAGGGCCGCCCGCCCACGCACCCGCTGATCGTGCACGTCGCCGGTGCCGAGTACCTGGACGGCTGGGTCGAGAAGGTGCCCGAGCCCGCGCGGCTGCTGGCCGAACAGTTCTGGCCGGGACCGCTCACCCTGGTGTTGCGGCGCGGCCCGCGAGTGTCGTCGGCGGCGACCGGGGGCCTGGAGACGGTGGGGGTGCGGGTCCCGGGCCATCCGGTGGCGCTGGCGCTGCTGGCGGCCTTCGGCGGCGGCGCGGCGGCTCCGTCGGCCAACCGGTTCGGCTCGGTCAGCCCGACCACCGCGGATCATGTCCGTGCGGAACTGGGCGATGCGGTCGATTTCGTGCTGGACGGCGGCCCCTGCCAGGTCGGCGTCGAATCCACCATCGTCGACGCGACCGGCGACACTCTCAGCATTCTTCGGCCCGGCGGGGTGCCCCGGGAAGACCTCGAAGCCGTGCTCGGCGGCTCGCTCGAGGTGCCGTCGGCGAGCCCGATCCGGGTGCCCGGCCAGCATCCGTCGCATTACGCGCCGCGGGCGCGGGTTGTTCTCGTCGAACCCGACCGGGTGGCCGCCGAGGCACAGCGCGCGCACGGGCTCGGGCACCGGGTGGGTGTCTTCCTGCCGCCGTCGCAGGACAGTGTCCTGGGCGAGGGCTGTGCCGTGGTGTCGGTTCCGGCTTCGATGGCCGAGTACGCCCGCGGCCTCTACGGTTACCTGCGCGAGCTGGACCGGCAGGGCTGCGACCTCATTGTCGCGTCCCTGCCGGAAGAGACCGGCTTGGGCCTCGCGATCGCGAACCGGCTCCGCCGCGCCGCAGGGCCGCGCCGCTGAACCTTCCCGCGAGCCGGGCCGGTCAGGACACCGCGGTGGCCGTCAGCGCTGCCGTCGGCGAGGTGGTAGCGGCGGGCCTCCCAGCCGGGGAGCATGCGGAAGCGTGGTCCCGCAACAGGTCGACGCCGTACTCGATGCTGCCCGGGACCTCCGAGCCGACACCTGGCCCGCGGCGCGCACGACAAGGAGGTCGTCGAGATCGCGGTCGAAGATGATTCCGTTGGCGAGGCGGGAATCGGAGCAGCCGAACAGGACCGCGAACGGGTGCTCGTTCGACGCGACGGCGGCGCGTCGGGCGGCTCCGGCCCGCCTCTGATGCCGTGGTTCAAATGGCCAAAGATCGGATCGTCGGCCGACGCGAACGGTGAAGGGCGGGGTGCCCTCCACTGTTCACGCAGGTAAATAAAACGGGGTAAAAAAGACCGTCACCAGCCGCGCTCAGCGAGCCGGTGCGGTTCCGGCACGTCCTCGACGTTGATCCCCACCATCGCCTCCCCGAGCCCGCGCGACACCTTCGCCAGCACGTCCGGGTCGTCGTGGAACGTCGTCGCCTTCACGATCGCTTCCGCGCGCTGCGCCGGGTTGCCGGACTTGAAGATGCCCGACCCGACGAACACGCCCTCCGCGCCCAGTTGCATCATCATCGCCGCGTCGGCCGGGGTCGCGATGCCGCCCGCGGTGAACAGCACCACCGGCAGCTTTCCTGCTTCGGCCACTTCGCGGACCAGCTCGTACGGCGCCTGCAGTTCCTTGGCCGCGACGAACAGCTCGTCCTCCGGCAGGTTCTGCAGGCGGCGGATCTCGCCGCGGATCTTGCGCATGTGGGTGGTCGCGTTCGAGACGTCGCCCGTGCCGGCCTCGCCCTTCGAGCGGATCATCGCCGCGCCTTCGGTGATGCGGCGCAGCGCCTCGCCGAGGTTGGTCGCGCCGCAGACGAACGGCACGGTGAACGCCCACTTGTCGATGTGGTTCGCGTAGTCGGCGGGGGTGAGCACCTCGGACTCGTCGATGTAGTCGACGCCGAGGGACTGCAGCACCTGGGCTTCGACGAAGTGGCCGATCCGCGCCTTCGCCATCACCGGGATCGACACCGCTTCGATGATGCCGTCGATCAGGTCCGGGTCGCTCATCCGGGCGACGCCGCCCTGCGAGCGGATGTCCGCGGGGACGCGTTCCAGCGCCATGACGGCGACCGCGCCCGCGTCCTCGGCGATCTTGGCCTGGTCGGCGGTCACGACGTCCATGATCACGCCGCCCTTGAGCATCTCCGCCATGCCGCGCTTCACCTTCGCGGTGCCGGTGACGGTCTGGGGTTCGGCGTTCTGCTGCTGCGACACCTTGCGGGCCTTTCTCGGGGGAGCGGAAGCTTTCTTCCCCTCCAGCGTAAGACGGCGGTGGACCGCTGAGGCAGGCCATTGCGCGGGTATCTCGGAAGGCCACTTTTCGCACGGGAAGATCCACTTGGGCTCCGTCACTTTTCCGCCGGGAAGCGTTGACCTGGGGCTTCCGGAACGGCCTACCATGGAAGACGGGATCGGTCCGCGGTGCGAGGGCCGGACCGGTTCCGGTGGAGACCACCTTCGAGGTGGCCACTGGCGACAGATTTCAGCAGTCCACTTCACGCCGGCGCGGGACCGGCCGCCGGAGCGTCCTCCGGGTGGGCGGCGGCCCCGGTGCTGCCCGCCTGACCTGCCCGGTTGCGTTCCGGGCGGCCCCCCTAAGCTGGTGCGAACGTCTCACGGGAGGTCGGGTGGCGACAGCTACGGGAGCACGGCCGGCGGTCGGCGTGCTCGCCCTGCAAGGAGCCGTGCGCGAGCACGTCGCGATGCTGGAAAGCGCGGGCGCCCGCGCGGTTCCGGTGCGCCGCCCCTCCGAGCTGTCGGAAATAGACGGCCTGGTGCTGCCCGGCGGGGAGTCCACCACGATGTCGCGCCTGCTCGAGACCTTCGAGCTGCTCGAACCGCTGCGCGAGGCGATCGCGGGCGGCCTGCCCGCCTTCGGCTCGTGCGCCGGGATGATCCTGCTGGCCCGCCAGGTGCTCGACGGGCGGCCGGACCAGCAGCAGCTCGGCGGCCTCGACGCGGTCGTGCGGCGCAACGCGTTCGGCAGGCAGGTCGACTCCTTCGAGGCCGACCTCCCGTTCGCCGGCGTGCCCGGCGGACCGCTGCACGCGGTGTTCATCCGGGCCCCGTGGGTCGAGAAGGCCGGAGACGGCGTCGAGGTGCTGGCCACCGTGCCCGACCCGGAGGACCCGCCGGACGGGCCCAGGGCGGATAGGATCGTCGCCGTCCGGCAGGGGGCGGTGGTGGCCACGGCGTTCCACCCGGAGATCACCCGGGACGAGCGCGTGCACCGGCTGTTCGTCGAGCTCGTGCGGAAAGCCTGAGCAAAGGATTGCGGCGGCCGCCCCGGGAGGCACGCGGCCGCGGGAACAGATGGAGGAAAGATGAGCGGCCACTCCAAGTGGGCCACGACGAAGCACAAGAAGGCGAACCTCGACGCCAAGCGGGGCAAGCTCTTCGCGCGGCTGATCAAGAACATCGAGGTCGCCGCCCGCACCGGGACCGGGGGAGGGGACCCGGACGGCAACCCCACGCTGTACGACGCCATCCAGAAGGCGAAGAAGAACTCCGTCCCGCAGGACAACATCGAGCGCGCGCGCAAGCGCGGCGCCGGCGAGGAGGCGGGCGGCGCCGACTGGCAGAACATCACGTACGAGGGCTACGGCCCGAACGGCGTGGCGGTGCTGATCGAGTGCCTCACCGACAACAAGAACCGCGCCGCGATGGAGGTCCGGACCGCGCTCACGCGCAACAACGGCTCGCTCGCCGACCCGGGTTCGGTCGCCTACATGTTCAACCGCAAGGGCGTCGTGATCATGCCCAAGGCGGACGCGACCGAGGACGACGTCCTCATGGCGGTCCTCGACGCGGGCGCCGAGGAGGTCAACGACCTCGACGAGAGCTTCGAGATCGTCTCCGAGGGCGGCGACCTGGTGCCGGTGCGCAAGGCGCTGCAGGAGGCCGGGTTCGAGTACGAATCGGCCGAGCTGACCTTCCTGCCGTCGGTTAGCGTCCCGCTCGACGTCGACGGCGCGAAGAAGGTCTTCAAGCTGATCGACGCGCTCGAGGACTGCGACGACGTTCAGAACGTGTACGCGAATTTCGATGTTTCCGACGAGGTCATGGCCGCGGTGGACTGATCCAATCGCCCGCGACACGGCCGCGCCCCCGGCACTCCGGGGGCGCGGCCGTTTTCGTTTCAATTTCCCTTGGCGCGCAAGGGAAAACGCGAAAATCCTTGGGACGGCGGGAAAATGACCGGCGCGGGGACTGGGCTCGGGCGCGCGGGTGGGGCAGAATGTCCGCCGTGACGACCTCCGCCCTCACCGAGCAAGAGCAGAGCCTCATCGCCTGGATCGAAACCCAGGCGAGGGAACGAGGGAACGCGGTCATCGCCGTGCCCGCCGACGACCAGGGCGCGGGCTACTGCTTCACCGCGTGCGCGTGGGCCTTGCACAACGTGCCCGAGGCGGTCGTGATCGGCCTGCCCGACCACATGGCCCCGGTGCTGCTCGACGCGTACGTCGACCGCTCCGCCAACGGCGAGATCTTCGAGGTCGGCAAACGCTACGACGATTTCTTCGACGGCGCGCCGGTGATCTTCGAACGCGTCGCGAAAGGCCACTACCCGGAGTACTTCGGGTCCGCGTTCCTCGTCTACCCGGACGGCGACTTCCCGGCGCTGCAGATGATCGTCGCGACGCCGGACGGGTACTTCCCGTGGCACGCCGATGCGCCCGAGGGCTTCGCGCAGTGGCAGCCGGTGCTCACCGAGAGCGGGGACCCGGAGAGCTGGACCCCCGGCGTCGACGGCCCCTGACCGCAGCTTCCGATCAACCCAGCGCGGCCAGGTCGTCGGCGGCGTCCGGAAACCGCGCGGCCAGCGTCGCCGGATGGGCGAACTCCACGCAGTCGTCGGTGTAAGGCGGCATCACCACGGTGCCGAGCAGGCTCCACGCGCCCAGCGGCACCGTCGCCTGCCACGTACCGGCAGGCACGACCACCTGCGGACGCTCCCCGGCGGCCACGTCGCTGCCCAGCACCGGGCGCGTCACCTCCCCGCTGGCATGCAGCAGAAGCATCCGCGCAGGTGCGCCCGCGTGGTGCACGAACACCTCGACGCGGTCAAGGCGGTGCGGCGCGGAGATCTCGGGCGCGGTGAGCAGGTAATAGATCGCGGACCCCTCGTTCGCCCGCCAGCTCTGCGCGAACCGGCCGCCCTCCACCGGCAGCGGCTCCAGGCCCAGGTGCGCGACGTAATCCTCCGGTCCCGGCATGCTGCCATCGTGCTCGCGAGCGGGTCCGCCGTCCACGTCGGTCGCCGTTTGCGCGTGTCCGTCCGCCGGGCCGCGCGCCGCGACCGTTAGCCTGCACGTCGAACGGATGTTCGCGCGGGCGAAGGAGAAACGGTGCGGGTGCTCGGGGTCGACCCCGGTCTGACCAGGTGCGGCCTCGGCGTGGTCGACGGCGGCAAGGGCCGGTCGGTGCGCCCGGTCGCGGTCGGGGTCGTGCGCACGCCCGCCGACCAGGATCTCGCGCAGCGGTTGCTCGGCATCGCCGACGAGGTGGAGCGCTGGCTCGACCGGTACCGGCCCGAAGCGGTCGCCGTCGAGCGGGTGTTTGCGCAGCACAACGTCCGCACCGCGATGGGCACCGCGCAGGCGGGCGGGGTCGTGGCGCTGGCGGCGGCGCGGCGCGGGCTGCCGGTCGTCTTCCACACGCCCAGCGAGGTCAAGGCCGCCGTCACCGGGTCCGGGCGCGCGGACAAAGCGCAGGTCACCACCATGGTGATGCGGCTGCTCGGGCTCGAGGTCAAACCGCAGCCGGCGGACGCGGCCGACGCGCTCGCGCTCGCCATCTGCCATCTCTGGCGCGAGCCGATGCGGGTCCGGCTCGCGGAGGCCGAGGCCCGCGCGGCCGAACTGGTCCGCGCCCACAAGGCCCGGCTGGCGGCCGCGGCCAAAGCGGCCGGATCCACCACGAAGAACGAAACAGGAGCACGACGATGATCTCCTCGGTACGCGGCGAAGTGCTGTCCGTCGGCCTCGACCACGTGGTGGTCGAGGTCGGCGGCGTCGGCCTCGCCGTGCAGGCCACCCCGGCGACGCTGGCCACGCTGCGCCGCGGCGAGCAGACGCGGCTGCACACCGCGCTGGTCGTGCGCGAGGACTCGCTGACCCTCTTCGGGTTCGCCGAGGAGGACGCGCGCGAGCTGTTCGGCCTGCTCCAGACGGTGTCCGGGATCGGGCCGCGGCTCGCGCTGGCGACGCTGGCCGTGCTGGAGCCGGACAAGCTGCGCGCGGCGCTCGTCGAAGGCAACATCACCGTGCTCACCCAGGTGCCCGGCATCGGCCGCAAGGGGGCCGAGCGGCTCAGCCTCGAACTGCGGGACAAGGTCACCGCGCTCGGCGGCGCCAGCGACGCTCCGGTCGTCACCGCGCCCGGCGCGCTGCGCGGCGAGGTGGTGGAAGCGCTGGCCGGACTGGGTTTCCCGGCGAAACAGGCCGAACAGGCGGTGGACCGGGTGCTGTCCGAGGGCGACGGGCACACCACATCCTCGGTACTGCGCGCGGCGCTGGCCGCGCTGGGCCGCAAGCGGTAGCCGCCGATGAACCACGAAGTGACCGAGTTCGACACCGGCGGTTACGAGGCCGACGACGAAACCCTGTCCGCGCTCGCCCAGACCGGCGAACGCGACCTGGAAACGTCGCTCCGGCCCCGCAAACTGGACGAGTTCGTCGGCCAGGAACGCGTCCGCGAGCAGCTGGAACTGGTGCTGGAGAGCGCCCGGCGGCGCGAGGTGCCGCCGGACCACGTGCTGTTGTCCGGGCCGCCCGGCCTCGGCAAGACGAGCATGGCGATGATCGTCGCCGCCGAACTGGGCGCGGCCATCCGGATCACCTCCGGGCCCGCTCTGGAACGCGCGGGCGACCTGGCCGCGATGCTGTCCAACCTGGCTCCCGGCGACGTCCTGTTCATCGACGAGATCCACCGCATCGCCCGGCCCGCCGAGGAAATGCTGTACCTCGCGATGGAGGACTTCCGGGTCGACGTCGTCGTCGGCAAGGGGCCGGGCGCGACCAGCATCCCGCTGGAGATCGCGCCGTTCACGCTGGTCGGGGCCACCACCCGGTCCGGTTCGCTGACCGGGCCGCTGCGCGACCGGTTCGGCTTCACCGGCCAGATGGAGTTCTACTCCGCGGCCGAACTGGAGCTGGTCGTCCGCCGCGCCGCGAAAATCCTCGGCATCGAGATCGACCGCGACGGCTGCGCCGAGATCGCCGGCCGTTCGCGCGGCACGCCTCGGATCGCCAACCGGCTGCTGCGCCGGGTCCGCGACTACGCCGAGGTGCGCGCCGACGGCAAGGTGACCCTGGAGGTCGCGCAGGCCGCGCTCAAGGTCTACGACGTCGACGAACTGGGCCTGGACCGGCTCGACCGGGCCGTGCTCAGCGCGCTGACCCGCTCATTCGGCGGGGGGCCGGTCGGCATTTCGACGCTCGCGGTCGCCGTCGGCGAGGAGGCCACTACGGTGGAGGAGGTGTGCGAGCCGTACCTGGTCCGGGCCGGGATGCTCGCCCGCACTCCGCGCGGCCGGGTCGCGACCGCGGCCGCGTGGCTGCACCTCGGACTGGCGCCGCCCCCGGAGGCCGTACGGCCCGACCAGGGCGGTCCGACGCTGTTCGATCAGGCCTGACAAGGGCGGACAGCGCCCCGGGTGGTGGCGTTTCCGCCGGTACCTGGCACACTCGAACACAGCACATCCGTCGAAACCGGACGCGGGCAGCCGAGAAAGGCGTCCGTCGAGGAGAGTCATGAACCAGTTACTGCTGCCGTTGCTGCTGCTGCTCGTAGTGGCCGTGCCGCTCGTCATGGGCACCCGCAAGCAGAAGAAGCAGCAGGCGGCTCAGCAGGAGATGCAGAACAGCATCTCCGCCGGCGACCGCGTGATGACCACGTCGGGCATGTACGGCACGGTCGCCGACACCAGCAGCGACACCACGATCGACATCGAGATCGCGCCGGGCGTCGTCACCACCTGGCTGCGCCTCGCGGTGCGCGAGAAGGTCGACCCGACCGTCGAGACCGAGGAGAACGAGGCCTCGGCCGAGACCGAGGTCGCGGGCATCGAGTCGGCTTCGGCGACCTCTTCCGAGGCACCGGCCCAGGAGTCGATCTCGGCCGAGGAGAACCAGACCTCCGGTGCGCAGGTGGCGCCCCCGCTCGAGCACGGGAAGAAGTAGCCTTCGCGCTTCACCGGGCAGTGATCCGCCCACAGCCTACGAAAGTCGGTACGGGCGAACGCCGGGCTCACGCAGCACCGAGTACTGTCTCGGTGCTGCGTGCGTGTCCGCCGTCATAGTTCACGCCCAGCCGCGTCCGGGGGACCCCCTTCCGGCTCGCGCACCCGAACCACTTGGGGTCCATCCAGTCCGTGCCAGTTCGAGGAGACCGAAGCACTGTGGCACCATCGGCCGGGCATCTCCGCCCGGGACGCTATCTCGCCTTCTTCGCCCTGATCGTGGTCGTGCTGTACGCCTTGGTGTTCTTCACCGGCGGCGGCAAAGCGACGCCGAAACTCGGCATCGACCTGCAGGGCGGCACCCGGGTCACGCTCACCGCGCGCACGCCCGACGGCGGCCAGCCCACCCGCGATTCGCTGAACCAGGCGCGCCAGATCATCGAGACCCGCGTCAACGGCATCGGCGTCGGCGGCACCGAGGTGGTGCTCGACGGCAACAACATCGTGATCACCGTGCCGGGCGAGCAGGGCGACGAGGCGAAGAACCTGGGCCGGACCGCCAAGCTCGGGATCCGCGAGGTCATCACCTCGGTCCCGAACACCCCGGGCGCGCCGCCCGCGGCCCCGGCCTCCGGCGCCCCGAGCGCTCCGCCGACCGCGCCGAGCAAGCCGGCCGGCGGCGGGGGAGCGGAAGGCGCCCCGGCGCAGCAGCCGCCGGGTTCGACCCCGTCGGCCCCGGGCGCGGGCAACGGCCAGGACGCGGGCAAGAACCCGATCGAGGCGGCCCGCGCGGTGCGCCAGGCTCCCGCGCTGATGCCGAAGGACCCGAAGAACCAGCAGGAGGCCGCCGCCGCGCAGGCCGCGCAGCAGAAGGCGCTCGCCGCGCTCACCTGCGCGCCCAACGCCGCCGACCCGCTGGAGGGCAACGACCTGCCGAACCAGCCGCTGGTCACCTGCGGCGACAAGGACGCCACCAAGTACGTGCTCGGCCCGGAGTTCATCCCCGGCACCGAGATCTCCAGCGCGAACTCCGGCTACGACCAGCAGCGCGGCCAGTGGATCGTCGACCTGAGCTTCAAGAGCGCGGGCGGCAAGACCTGGGGCGACTTCACCTCGGCCAACGTGGGCAAGCAGGCGGCGTTCGTGCTCGACACGGACGTGGTGTCCGCGCCGACCGTGCAGAACGCCATCCTCGGCGGCAACACGCAGATCACCGGCAAGTTCACCCAGACCGACGCGAAGAACCTGGCGGACATCCTCAAATACGGTTCGCTGCCGCTCTCGTTCGATTCCTCGGACGCGACCACGGTGTCCGCGACGCTGGGCCTCGCCTCGCTGCAGGCCGGCCTGATCGCCGGCGCGATCGGTCTCATCGTCGTCTTCGTCTACTGCCTGTTCTACTACCGGCTGCTCGGCATCCTCACGATCTGGTCGCTGGTGCTGTCCGGCCTGCTCGTGTACGCGGTGCTGGTGCTGCTCGGACGGTGGATCGGCTACACGCTCGACCTCGCGGGCGTCGCCGGCCTGATCATCGCGATCGGCATCACGGCGGACTCGTTCGTCATCTACTTCGAACGGCTGAAAGACGAGATCCGGGAGGGGCGGACCTTCCGGTCCGCGGTGCCGCGCGGCTGGACGAGGGCGCGGCGCACGATCCTGGCCTCGGACGCGGTCAGCTTCCTCGCCGCCGCGATCCTGTACATCATCGCGGTCGGCGACGTGCAGGGCTTCGCGTTCACCCTCGGCATGTCGACGGTGCTCGACCTGGTGGTCGTCTACCTGGTCACGCATCCGCTCGTGGCGATGGTGTCGACCTCGAAGTCGAAGTTCCTGTCCAACCCCCGGAATCTCGGCCTCGGCGCCGTCCAGAAGCTCGGCGCGCAGCGCAAGTCCACGCGCCCCGCTCCCGGCCGCCGCGCGAACGTGAAGGAGGCCTGACGTGAGCGACGAGAACGCGGGCACCACCTCGGAAAACCCGGACGGCCAGGAAAACGGCGCCACCGCCGCGGCCAAGCCCGGCAAGAAGGAAAGCTTCTTCCACCGGCTCTACGTCGGCACCGGCGCGGTCGACATCGTCGGCTCGCGCAAGCGCTGGTACCTGTTCTTCGCGCTGCTGCTCCTGGTGTGCATCGGCTCGATGATCTTCCGCGGCTTCAACGTGGGCATCGAGTTCGAGGGCGGCACGCAGATCCAGCTGCCCGCGCACGGCTCGCACGGCCAGATCACCCAGGAACAGGTGATCAAGTCGTTCAACACCGCGCTGGGCGAGGCTCCGGCGGAGACCCAGACGGTCGGCACCGGCAACGCGTCGACCATCCAGACCCGCTCCGAGACCCTCACCGCCGACCAGGTCTCGAAGGTCAAGAAGCAGATCTTCGAGGACCTCGGCCCGATCGGCGCCAACGGCAAGTCGGGCGAACAGGCGATCAGCGACAGCGCGGTCAGCGCGTCGTGGGGCAACGAGATCTCTCGCCAGGCCATGATCGCGCTCGCCGTGTTCCTGGTCGCCGTCGTGATTTTCCTGGCGATCTACTTCGACACCCGGATGGCGTTCGCGGCGCTCGTCTCGCTGCTGCACGACATCGTGGTCACCGCGGGCGTGTACTCGCTCGTGGGCTTCGAGGTCACGCCCGCGACGGTGATCGGCCTGCTGACGATTCTCGGCTTCTCGCTGTACGACACCGTGGTGGTGTTCGACAAGGTCCGGGAGAACACCCGGGGCTTGCTCGGCCTTTCGCGGCGCACCTATGCGGAAGCGGCGAACCTGGCGCTGAACCAGACCCTGATGCGCTCGTTCAACACGGCGTTCATCGCGCTGCTGCCGATCCTGGGCCTGCTGATCGTCGGCTACATCCTGCTCGGCTCGGGCACCCTGCAGGACCTGGCGCTGGTGCAGCTGACCGGTACCTTGGTCGGCGTCCTGTCGTCGGTCGCACTCGCGACGCCGCTGCTGGTCGACTTCAAGATGCGCGACCCGCAATACCGCCAGCAGGCCGACCGCGTGGCCGCCCGCCGCGCGAAGGCCGCGAAGCGCGAGGCAGCGGACGACGACTTCGACGCCAACGACGAGGACCAGCTGGCCGCCGAACTCCGCAAGGAAAAGGCAATGGCCGCTGCGGCCGGCGTCCCCGCGCGGCACCCGAAGCAGCGTCCGTCGGGGAAGAAGAAGCGCTGACCAGATGAAGCTCGACGAGGCACTGGACCTGATCGCCGAGGTGCCGGACTTCCCGGAACCAGGCGTCCTGTTCCGCGATCTCAGCCCGCTGTTCGCCGACGGCCCCGGCTTCGCCGCAGTCGCCGACGCCCTGGCGGAAACCCTCGACCCGGCCGCCACCTCGGTGGCCGGTGTCGAGGCCCGCGGCTTCCTCTTGGCCGCGGCAGTCGGCTACTCCCGCGGCATGGGCGTCGTCCTGGTTCGAAAACCCGGCAAACTCCCGTCAGTAGCCGGGCGAGTGGACTACTCCCTGGAGTACGGCACCGCAAGCGTCGAACTCCCCGCCGGTGTCGTAAAACCAGGCCAGCGAATCGCGATCATGGACGATGTCCTAGCCACCGGCGGCACAGTGGCAGCAACCGCGAAACTCCTGGAAGACGCAGGCGCAGAAGTAACGGGCGTGTCAGTAGTCCTGGAACTGGGAGCACTAAACGGCCGCGCCGCCTTAGGCGGCCGCAAAGTCCACACACTCCGCACCGTCTAACGCCCCCGCGCGCGCAGCTCGTCCGTGAGGGGAACCCTGAGGGACTCAGAGTCCCTCAGGGTTCCCCTCACGGCCCTAAACCGGCACCAACGCACCCAACAATCGAGGCACCCAGCCCTCCCCCCAACCCCGATACGAAGCCTCCCTGCGGTCTGGGGGTGCTTGTCAAGGCATCTTTCCCGCCTTGACAAGCACCCCCAGACCGCAGGGAGGCTTCGTATCGGGGTTGGGGGAGGGGA
>NZ_PQIA01000102.1 GCF_003385235.1 Amycolatopsis circi
CCACATAGGGACACCCCCCCGCACCCCGATACGAAGCCTTCTCTGCGGTCTGAGGGTGCTTGTCAAGGCATCTTTCCCGCCTTGACAACCACCCTCAGACCGTCAGCACAATCAGCTTCGGGGTGCCCCACGCAACCAACGGGCGCAATGTCGCCGCCAGGCGACGAGCCGAAACCCACCCCAAGACCCCCGCTCCAAAAAAAGATCACCGCTCCACAACCTCCTCCCCCGTAGTGGTCAGAACCACGCCGCGCACCGCTTCCCCGCCCGATCCACCCCTTACACTTGGACTCGGCCCGCCCGCGTCTTCCTGGGAGCTCCTCGGTGGTTTCCGACCCCTCCGCCAGTACTGATCGACCCGAAGATCAACCCGAACCGGAACCCCGTGAGGAGTGCGGCGTCTTCGGCGTCTGGGCTCCCGGGGAAGAAGTCGCCAAGCTCACCTACTACGGCCTCTACGCCCTGCAGCACCGCGGGCAGGAGGCAGCGGGCATTTCCGTCTCGGACGGCTCGCAGATCGTCGTCTTCAAGGACCTCGGGCTCGTCAGCCAGGTCTTCGACGAGCAGGTCCTGCAGTCCCTGCAGGGGCACATCGCCGTCGGGCACTGCCGGTACTCCACGACCGGAGCCACGATCTGGGAAAACGCCCAGCCGATCTTCCGCACGACGGACACCGGCAGCGGCCTGTCCTTCGCGCACAACGGCAACCTGGTCAACACCGCCGAGCTGCGCGATCGCACCGTCGCCGCGGGGTTGAAGCCGCACGCCGGGCTCACCGGGTCCTCCAGCGACTCCGACCTCGTCTGCGGCCTGCTCGCCGCGAACGCCGCCGACAAGGGCATCGAGGCCGCCGCGCTCGACCTGCTGCCGACGCTCAAGGGCGCGTTCTGCCTGGTCTTCGCCGACGAGAACACCCTGTACGCGGCTCGCGACCCGCACGGCGTGCACCCGCTGGTGCTCGGCCGGCTGGAGCGCGGCTGGGTCGTGGCGAGCGAGACCGCCGCGCTCGACATCTGCGGCGCGTCGTTCGTGCGCGAGGTCGAGCCGGGCGAGCTGATCGCCATCGACGCCGAGGGGCTGCGTTCCTCGCGGTTCGCGAACCCGGAGCCCAAGGGCTGCGTCTTCGAGTACGTCTACCTCGCCCGTCCGGACACGTCGATCGCCGGCCGCAGCGTGCACGCCACGCGCGTCGAGATCGGCCGCAAGCTGGCCATCGAGCATCCGGTCGACGCCGACCTCGTGATGCCCGTGCCGGAGTCCGGCACCCCGGCCGCGATCGGGTACGCGCAGGGTTCCGGCCTGCCGTACGGCACCGGTCTGGTCAAGAACGCCTACGTCGGGCGCACGTTCATCCAGCCGTCGCAGACCATCCGGCAGCTCGGGATCCGGCTGAAGCTGAACCCGCTGCGCGACGTCATCCGCGGCAAGCGCCTGGTCGTGGTGGACGACTCGATCGTCCGCGGCAACACCCAGCGCGCGCTCGTGCGGATGCTGCGCGAGGCCGGTGCGCTCGAGGTGCACGTGCGGATCGCCTCGCCGCCGGTGCGCTGGCCGTGCTTCTACGGCATCGACTTCGCCTCGCGCGCCGAACTCGTCGCCAACGGCGTCGACCTCGACGGCATCCGCCGTTCGATCGGGGCCGATTCGCTCGGCTACATTTCGCTGGACGGCCTGGTCGCGGCGTCGGAGCAGCCGAAGTCGCGGCTGTGCACGGCCTGCTTCTCCGGCGAGTACCCGATCGCGCTGCCCGACGACGCGCTCATCGGCAAGCACCTGCTGGAAAGCATGGACGCCGCAGGTGGCGCGGCCGCTCCCGTCAGTGCCGCCGGGTACGGTGCCGAAGACGCCGTCCGGCGTCCGTGAACCAAGCATGTCCAGTAGGGAGTCCGCTTCCGTGAGCGAGTCCACGAGCGCCACGTACGCAGCCGCCGGGGTCAGCATCGACGCCGGTGACCAGGCCGTCGAGCTGCTCAAGCCACACGCCGAGCGGGCCACGAGGCCCGAGGTGCGCGGCGGGGTCGGCGGTTTCGCCGGGCTCTTCTCCCTCAAGCTCGACAAGTGGAAAGAGCCGATCCTCGCCTCCTCCACCGACGGCGTCGGCACCAAGATCGCGGTCGCGCAGGCGCTCGACAAGCACGACACGGTCGGCATCGACCTGGTCGCGATGGTCGTCGACGACCTCGTCGTCACCGGGGCCGAGCCGCTGTTCCTGCAGGACTACATCGCGGTCGGCAAGGTCGTGCCGGAGAAGATCGCGGCGCTGGTCGGCGGCATCGCCGAAGGCTGCGTCCAGGCTGGCTGCGCGCTGCTCGGCGGCGAGACGGCCGAGCACCCCGGCCTGATGGGCGAGCACGACTACGACCTGTCGGCCACCGGCGTCGGCGCGGTCGAGGCGTCCGCGCTGCTGTCGCCGGAGAAGGTCCGCCCCGGCGACGTCGTGATCGCGATGGGCTCGTCCGGCCTGCACTCCAACGGCTACTCGCTGGCCCGGCACGTGCTGCTGGACATCGCGCGGATGCCGCTGGACGGGCACGTCGAGGAGTTCGGCCGCACCCTCGGCGAGGAACTGCTCGAGCCCACCAAGATCTACGCGAAGGACTGCCTCGCGCTGATCGCCGAGACCGAGGTGCGCACGTTCGCGCACGTCACCGGCGGCGGTCTCGAGGCCAACCTCGCGCGCGTGATGCCGCGCGGCCTCGTCGCCAAGCTCGAACGCGGCACGTGGACGCCCGCGTCGGTGTTCGCGCTGATCGGGCAGCGCGGCAAGGTCGAACGCGCGGAGCTGGAGAAGACGTTCAACATGGGCGTCGGCATGGTCGCGATCGTGTCCGCCGAGGACGTCGACCGGGCGCTGGCGGTGCTCACCGCGCGGCACGTGCCCGCGTGGATCCTCGGCGACGTCCAGCCCGCCGAAGACCCGGACGGCCCGCGCGCGGTGCTGTCCGGCGACCACCCGCGGTTCTGAAAGCCGCTTGCCACGTCTTGAGAGACTGAAGACATGGCGGAGGACGTACGCGTCGGCGCCCGGTTCGTGATCCCGGGCGCCGAACTGCGAGAGCGGTTCTCCCGGTCCTCGGGGCCGGGCGGACAGGGCGTGAACACGACGGACTCGCGCGTCGAGCTGTCGTTCGACGTCGCGGGCTCCGCCGTGATCCCGCCCGCGCTGAAGGAACGCATCACGACCCGCTTGGGCACCCGCCTGGTCGACGGCGTGCTGACCATCGCGGCCAGCGAATACCGCTCCCAACTAATGAACCGCGATGCGGCGCGGGAGCGGCTGGCTGATGTGCTGACGAAGGCTTCCGCGCCGCCGCCGGCCAAACGGCGTCCGACCAAGCCTTCGCGGGGCTCGAAGGAACGCCGTTTGGCGGCGAAGAAGCGTCGCAGCGATGTGAAGCGCGGCCGTGGTGGTCGGTACGACGATTAGCGTTGTTGATCACTGCGAGTGAAGGCTCGCCTCGCGATATCACTGAATTGTCTTCTTGCGGTTCCTTTTCCGTCTTCGCTATTTCTGAAGAGTGACGGGATATCCTGAACGGCGAATTTCTGTCGAAGTCGATTTCGACCACCTCGATCCTGCGGTCGCCGAAGACGTTTACGCACGTCTCGGCGCTATCCGGCGGGTCTGCCCGGTGGCGAAAAGCTCCGCGCATGGCGGGTTCCACCTGCTGACCGGCTACGACGAGATCCGGGAAGCGGCCAGCAGTGGCGATGTATTCAGTTCGTACGTACATGGTCTCGGCGCTGCGGATGTCGTAGCCGAAGACGCTGGATCTGACGATAATCCGCCGCCGAGGGCACCATTATTTGAATTCGATGGCCAGTCGCACTTGGCTTGGCGGCGCATTCTCCGACCCTATTTCACTCCGGCCGCGGCGAAGCGGCATGAGCCACTCATCCGGCGGTTGTGCCGAGAGACGCTCGCTCGATTCGTCAAGGACGGCCGAGCCGACCTCGTGACTGCTTACACGCAAGTGGTTCCGCCGCTTGTCGTCGCGGCTTTGCTCGGTGTGTCGGAAAGCGGTCGGGAGTTGCTGGCGGAACAGGCCAAGAGACTGGTTGGTGCCGAAACCAGGGAGGAAGCGGAGGAGCGCGGTCGGGAGTACGCCAAGCTCCTGCTCGGCCACATCCGGGATCGTGCTGGCGCGTCGCGGGGCGACATGCTGTCCGACGTGATCCATGCCGACATCGGTGAGACAGTTAACGAGCGGCAGGTGCTGCGCTTCGCGTCTCTGATGGTTGCGGCCGGGCAGCTGACTACCACTGACGCGGCAGCCATGATGGCACTGCTGCTGGCCGAGAACCCAGACCTGCGGGATCGAGCGCGTGACAGCCAAAAGGTATTGGATGACTTCATCGAGGAAGCGGTTCGGCATGAGCCAGCGGTGGCGGCGACCGGCCGGGCGGTCACCCGGCCGACCGCGCTGGGCGGAGTTCTGCTCGACGCTGGGGACCGGTTCTGATTGCCTGGGAAGCGCCAATCGCGACGAACGGCATTTCAGTGACGGCGACGTCTTCCGGGTGGACCGCGGGCGGGTCAGGCCGGCGCATCTGGGCTGGGGTTCCGGTGCACATCGGTGCCTTGGCCGACACTTGGCCCGGCTCGAGTTGCGCGTCATGTTGCAGGAACTGCTTGCGGCATTGCCAAATATGCGAATCCAGGCGGATGCCCGGCCTCGGCGCACCTACGGCGTGATTCGCGGCGTGCGGGAGGTGCCTGTCGAGTGGGCGACGACTGGGTAGCTGTTCCTTGCCGCCGCGGGAGTTTGCTGCGGCGGCAAGGACCGGGCATTAGGTCAGTGACAGGTGTACGCATTCACCGGCGACTTGGTACCCAGCACGCCGGTACACCGTCCCGATACCGACATCGCCCGGTGTGAGGAAAGCCGTCCGCGCACCACGTTCGTGGGCGAGGCGCGTTAGGTGCGCCGTGATTGCCGCCGCGATGCCCTGGCCGCGGTGTTCGGCGGCTACGGCAATGCCGACGATTTCCGTAGCGCCGGAGACGATGTCCAACGCGATTCCGCCGCCCATAATGGTTTCGCCGTGTTCGGCTAGCACAGTCAGGTAGTCGCGGTTGCGTTCGACATCGGCGTCCGACACCTCCGGCGGCTCTCCGAAGGCGACGTTCTGCACGGACCGCAGGCGGCGGAATTCGTCGTCGGACGACGGTTCGCGCAGCTGAATATGGTCCGGTGCAACACAATCGACGCGGTCTTCGGCGGTGCAGGTCATCACTGGCACGCGTCGTTCCAGGGTGAACCCCGCGCCGACAAGGGATTTCTCGACGTCGGGTGCCGCATCGGTGAAGAACTCCAGTCGCGGCAGGAGATTTCGTTGCTGGTAGGCGGAAATCAGGCTCGCGATCTCAGAGGACGAGGGCTTCGCGCCGTCGTCGGGGATGGCGTAGTTCTCCATCGGATGAGAGCTGGCCTGGGCGAACGTCGCCAGGAACGGGCCGATTCGCTCGGTGTCGCGGCCGATCGGTGCGGTCGCGCGAACGTATGCCTGAAGGGCGGACATCTCTGGTGGAAGCCTTTCGAGAAAGAAGGAATGCAGCACAAAGCCGGGCAGGGCAAACCCCACAACCGGCGCGCAGGCCGAACAGCTCAGGCCACGCGGCCGGAGTGGGCCGTGGCGGAGCACATAGGCATTCCTTCGTCCGAAACGAACTTCCCGTTCAGCGTCTCAGGCCGGGCAAGCGAATTAACGACCCAACGCGGCGCGCGCCTGGTCCACGATCCGAGCCAGGTGCACGCCCCGCCGGACGTCGCAGGGGTGCGTGGTCGTTCCGCACGACACCATCGCGGCGAAATCGTCCAGCAGCGCGGTGTACGCGTCGTTCGCCGCGCCGGTGCGGCCGAGGGTGCGGAGGCCGTGCTCGCCGAAGACCGAGTACTCGACCACCGTCGGCTGTACCGGCAGGCGGAGGCTGAGCGTCGCGGTGCTCGTGATGCCGCCTTCGTGTTCGAGCAGCAGTTGCCACAGGTCCTCGGGACCGCGGTGCGCGGCGAGGACGTCGGTGATCGGGCCGAGGGCGGCGTCGAGCAGGTCGAACGCGTGCGGGCCGATGTCGGCGAGCGCGCCGCCAGCCGGGTCCTGCCGCCAGGCCGAGGTCGCGTACTTGCCGGCGAGCAGCGCGCCGGACAGCCATCGCACGCTGCCGCCGCGCCAACCGCCAGCGGCAGTGACGCCGTCCAGCCAGTCGCGCGTCTGCTGGGAGAACCGCAGCGTCAGCATCACCAGCGAGGCGACGCCAGCGGACGTCACGGCGTCGGCGAGCCGCTGCGCCGAGGCGAGGTCGGGGGCGATCGGTTTTTCCAGGATCAGGTGCTTGCCCGCCTCCGCGGCCTTGGTGGCCAGTTCGGCCTGCACGGTCGGCGGCACCGCGAACGCGAGTGCGTCGACCTGCTCGAACAGCTCGTCCAGATCGCTGGTCGGCACGGCGTCGTAGGCCTGCGCGAGCGCGGCGGCGGCTTCCGGCCGTCGGCTCCACACCGCACTGAGCACGGTTCCTGGATGATCCGCGAGCCCGGGGGCGTGCACCGTGGTGGCCCACGGTCCGGTTCCTACGAGGCCGACGCGCAACTGGTCCTGTCCCACGCCCGGAAGTGTAGGTGTGTCCGCGGTCGCTTCCTGCGGGGCCTGCGGTGCGTTAACGTCGACAAGTTCTTCGCCACGAACGGGGGAAGCCGGTGAGAATCCGGCGCTGGCCCGCAACCGTGAGCGGCCCGCGAGGGACCGCGAGCCGGATCGCCCGTCGTGGTCCGATCGATGCGAGGTACATCTGACATGCGGTTCGTGCACGCGCGGCACTGGGGGCGAGTCCTCGCCGGCTGCGCTCTTCTCGTCGCTACCGGCCTCGGCGGCGCTTCGTCCGCCTCGGCCACCACGCCCGGCAAGGGCGCCGACGGCTATTGCCAGGACGACAACGGCGTCACGGTGATCGTCGATTTCCAGGGGCTGGGCGGTGAAACCCTCATCCGGTGCGCGCCGGGCAAGCAGGAAAACGGCGTCACCGCCCTGCAAAACGCCGGTTTCGAACTCGCCGGCGCGGGCAAATACGGCCTGGCCGTGATGTGCAAGATCGAGGGCAAACCCGCCGACCAGACCTGCACCGGGATGCCGCCGGAGAAGGCGTCGTGGAGCTTCTGGACCGCCACCAACGGCGGCAAGTGGGCCTCGGCGCAGGTCGGCGCGCAGAGTTGGAAGCCACCGGCCGGTGCGTTCGAGGGCTGGTCCTTCGCGATCGGCAAGTCCTACACCGAGTATCCGCCGCCGCGTACCGAGCCGGTGCGCAAGGCCAACGCGCCTGCTCAAGCTCCGGCGTCCACTTCGGACAGTGGTTTCCCGTGGGGCCTGGTGCTCGGCATCGTGGTCGTCGTGCTGCTCGTGGTGGCCGGGACGGTCGTCGCGGTGCGCCGCAGGCGTGCTGCGGAGTAGTCCGCGAGCGCTCCATCCCGGCGCGTGGTGGGTGTGGGCGCTCGCGCTCGCCGTCGCCGCGAGCCGGACCACGAACCCGGTTCTGCTCGCTCTGGTGATCGCGGTGGCCGGGTTCGTCGTGGTGCTCCGCCGCGGCGACGCACCCTGGGCGCTGGCGTTCCGGATGTACGCCTGGATCGCCGGGGTGATCCTGCTGTCGCGCATGCTGTTCCGGATCCTGATCGGCGGCGAGGACGGCGGCCACGTCCTGTTCACGCTGCCGACCATCCCGCTGCCGAGCGTCGCGGCGGGCATTCAGCTCCTCGGTCCCACTTCGGCCGAGGAGCTGCTCGGCGGGCTTTACGACGGGCTCCGGCTGGCCACGATCGTGCTCTGCATCGGTGCCGCGAACGCGCTAGCGAACCCGAAACGCCTGCTCAAGGCCGTACCTGGGGCGCTGTATGAGGTGGGTACGGCGGTCACTGTCGCGTTGTCTGTCGCACCGCAGTTGGTCGAGAGCGTGCAGCGAGTGCGCCGCGCGCGTCGGCTGCGGGCCGGAAAAACGCGCGGTCTGCGGTTCGTGAAGGGGATTTTCGTGCCGGTGCTCGCCGACGCCATGGACCGGTCGCTGCAGCTCGCGGCGGCTATGGATTCCCGCGGTTACGGACGGCGCGGCTACCTCTCACCACGCGTCCGGATGCTGATCGCGACCTGCGTGCTGGCCGGGCTGGTCGGCGTCGCGGTGGGGGTCTACGGCGTGCTCGACGGGTCCGCGTCGTGGCTCGGCGTGCCGATGCTCATCGCCGGTCTGGTGCTGGCCACTGCCGGATTCATACTGGGCGGACGGCAGATCCGGCGCACCACCTACCGGCCCGATCCGTGGCAGCTGCCGGAAACGCTGGTCGCGCTGTGCGGCGTCGCGACCGCGGCACTGGTACTGGTCGCCGACCCGGTTTCGCTCACCACCCCGGCCAGTCCGCTGACCTGGCCGGAGCTGCCGCTGCTGCCGACCGTCGCGGTGCTGATCAGCGTGCTGCCCGCTTGGTTCGCGCCACGTCCGGCGCTGGTGTCGGAGGTCGCCCGATGATCGAGTTTTCCCACGTCAGCGTCACTTATGACGGGGCGGACCGCCCGGTGCTCCGCGACGTCGACCTCGCGATCGAGGAGGGCGAACTCTGCCTCGTCGCCGGACGCACCGGTGTCGGCAAGTCGACATTGCTCGGTGCGATCAATGGTCTCGTCCCGCATTTCACCGGCGGCACGCTGTCTGGACGCGTCAAGGTCGCCGGGCTGGACACCGCGACTCATCCGCCGCGTGAGCTGGCGTCGGTGGTCGGCGTGGTCGGGCAGGATCCGCTGGCCGGATTCGTTACCGACACCGTCGAGGAAGAACTGGCGTACGCGATGGAGCAGCTCGCCGTCGCGCCGGACGTGATGCGCAAGCGCGTCGAGGAAACCCTTGACCTGCTGGGCATCGCCGAACTCCGCGACCGTCCACTTCGGACCCTATCCGGCGGGCAGCAGCAACGCGTCGCGATCGGCGCGGTGCTGACGGCGCACCCGAGCGTGCTGGTGCTGGACGAACCGACGTCGGCGCTCGACCCGACCGCGGCCGAGGAGGTGCTGGCCGCGATCACCCGGCTGGTGCACGACTTGGGCACGACGGTCGTCGTCGCCGAACACCGGATGGAACGCGTCGCGCAGTACGCCGACCGCCTGCTCTACCTGCCCGGCGACGGCACCGTCGTGTCCGGCCCGCCGGCGGAGGTTTTCGCCGAGACCGATGTCGCGCCGCCGATCGTCGAACTGGGCCGACTCGCGGGCTGGTCGCCGTTGCCGCTCTCGGTCCGCGACGCCCGCCGTCTCGCCCGCCCGCTCCGGGAACGCCTGGCCGAGCGTCGCCCTGCTGCTGCGGCACAAAGCTCTGGCGAAGCGGTTCTCACCGCGCGCGGCGTGCGCGTGCGGTACGGCGGAGTGAACGCAGTTCGCGGCGTTGACCTGCGACTGGACCGTGGCGAAGTCGTCGCACTGATGGGCCGGAACGGCTCGGGCAAGTCCTCGCTGCTGTGGGCGTTGCAGGGCAGCGGACCCCGTTCGGACGGGACGGTTGACGTCCTCGGTGCGGACCCGAAGACGCTCCGGACGCGAGCTGCCCGCACGCGCGTCGGGCTAGTCCCGCAAACCCCGTCTGACCTGCTGTATCTCGACTCGGTCGAGGCGGAATGCCGCCAAGCCGACGTTGAATCGGACGTCGTCCCAGGCACTGCACGGAAGGTGCTCGACCGCCTCGTGCCCGGCATCGAAGACGACACCAACCCGCGCGATCTGTCCGAAGGCCAGCGGCTCGCCTTGGTCCTGGCAGTGCAACTCGCCGCCGCCCCGCCGGTCGTGCTGCTGGACGAGCCGACCCGAGGCCTGGATTACCCGGCGAAACGGCACTTCGCGACCATCCTCGCCGACCTGGCCGCCGAGGGGCACGCGGTGCTGCTGGCCACCCACGACGTCGAGTTCGTCGCCTCCGCCGCACACCGGGTCGTGGTCCTGGCCGAGGGCGAAGTGGTCGCCGACGGCCCGACCGCGGACGTCGTCGTAGCCTCGCCCGCGTTCGCGCCGCAGGTGGCGAAAATTCTCGCGCCGGAGCCGTGGCTGACCGTGGACGCGGTGGCGAAGGCGCTCGCGTGACCGACTTCCTAGGCCCAGCCGTTCGCATCCGGCACCGCTCGGCGCTGGTACTGACGGCGGCCGTCGTAGTTGGGCTGGCGATGTTCTGCTGGCCTCTGCTCGCCCGCAGCACCGTCGGCACCTCCGCGCACGTGACCGACGCGCCGTTCGTTTTCCTCGTGACGCTGCCGGTGCTGATCCTGATCGTGCTGGCTGAACTGTCCAGCGGCGGACTCGACGCGAAGGCGCTCGCGCTGCTCGGCGTGCTGTCCGCGGTGAACGCCGCGCTGCGCCCGCTCGGCGCGGGCACCGGCGGGATCGAGCTGGTGTTCTTCCTGCTCGTGCTGGCCGGGCGGGTCTTCGGGCCCGGCTTCGGGTTCGTCCTCGGCTCGACGTCGCTGTTCGCGTCCGCCCTGCTCACCGGCGGTGTCGGACCGTGGCTGCCGTTCCAGATGCTGGCGTCGTCGCTGGTCGGCCTGGGTGCCGGGCTGCTGCCGCGCCGGGCGAAAGGCCGGTGGGAGATCGCGATGCTGGCGGTCTACGGCGTGGTCGCCGCCTACTTCTACGGCCTCGCGATGAGCCTGTTCACCTGGCCGTTCCTGGCGAACCACACCGCACTGGACTTCGTCCCGGGCGGCCCGCTCGGCGAAAACCTGCACCGGTTCCTGGTCTTCACCGTGCTGACGTCCACTTTGGGCTGGGACACCGGTCGCGCGCTCACGAACCTGGTCGCGATCCTCGTGCTGGGCCCGGCGATCCTGACAGTGCTGCGCCGAGCCGCACGACGAGCGGCGTTCAGCTGAGCGACTGGCCGACCTTGTCCAGCACCTCGACGAACTGAGCCATCCCGGCCGCGTTCGGGAAATGCGAGGTGTCGATGTCGTGCACCTCGAACCGGGTGCCGGGCGTGCGCGCGTCGGCCTCGGCGATCATCCGGTCCTGGAGAGCGAGCGGGACCAAGCGGTCTTGGAGATGCCGGACGTAGCACCGCGGGACGCGACCCAACCGCTCCGGCGTGCCGCGCGAGTCGGCCGATGATGTCGTCCGGAGCCATCGCGTTGAGCAGCGCGTAGAACTCGCCGTCGGTAGCGTCCGCACAGAACGCCGCCGGGTCGGCCGCGATGAACCCGAGCATCGCCCCGACCTGCGACGACGCGGCCTCGGGCATGCCCAGGTACTCCTCCGGCGTCGGTAGCTCGACACATCCGGCTGCGGCACCCCCACCCCGCGATACCCGCGCAGCACGAGTTCAGGCGGGGCGGCGGACACGCCGTTGGCACCGGCGGCGAAGACGAACGTCGAGGTCATGCCGCACAGTCAAGCGACCCGCCTCGCCGCGCACAGCGGGGGAAGGTTGATAAGAGCCGCAACTAAGGTCAGGAGTAGGAGTAGAACCCGCGGCCGGTCTTCTTGCCGAGCAGGCCGGCGTCGACCATGCGCAGCAGCAGCGGCGGCGACGAGTACAGCGGCTCCTTGAACTCGGCGTACATCGAGTCCGCGATGGCCTTGATGGTGTCGAGGCCGATCAGGTCGGACAGCCGCAGCGGACCCATCGGATGCGCCGTGCCCAGCTCCATGCCGCGGTCGATGTCCTCGGCCGAGGCGAAGCCCGATTCGATCATCCGGATCGCCGACAGCAGATACGGCACGAGCAGCGAGTTCACGATGAACCCGGCCCGGTCCTGCGACCGGATCACCGTCTTGCCCAGCGCGCCGGTGGCGTGCTCCTCGGCCCGGCGGGCGGTCTCCTCGCTGGTCAGCAGCGACGGGACCAGCTCGACCAGCGGCAGCACCGGCACCGGGTTGAAAAAGTGGATGCCGACGACCTGCTGCGGACGGCCGGTGGCCATGCCGAGCTTCATGATCGGGATCGACGACGTGTTGGACGCGAACACCGCGTCCTCGCTCTCGACGATCTTGTCCAGCTGCCGGAACACGTCGATCTTGGCCTGCTCCTGTTCCAGGATGGCCTCGACGACGAGATCGCGGTCGGCGAACTCGGCGATGTCCGTGGTGAAGCGCAGCCGCCCGAGCGCCGCTTCGGCGTCCTCGGCGGCCAGCTTGCCGTTGCGGACGCCGCGTTGCAGCGATTTCTCGATGCGCGCCTTGCCCGCGTCCAGAGCGGGCTGGTTCACCTCGGTGACCAGCACGTCCAAACCGGACCTGGCGTGCACCTCGGCGATGCCGGAGCCCATCAATCCTGCTCCGACCACGCCTACTCGTGCGATGTCGCTCACCCGTCCAACTCCTTCGTCACCTCACCGGCGTGCCGAGAAAACGGGCAGCACACAACGCACGAGGGCGTCTCGGACCTCAGTCCGATTCCGCCCTCGCGTGTCGTGTGCCTGCGTCAACGGCGGTACTCGTCGTACCCGTCGTCGTACGGGTCCTCGTACCGCTTGTCGTCCTCGTGGTTGTCCGAGGAACTACTTGACAGCTCGCGCTGCAAAGCATCGAAGTCGGTTTCGTGGGAGCTGTATTTGAGCTCGCGCGCCACCTTCGTCTGCTTGGCCTTAGCCCGGCCGCGCCCCATGGCTCGACCCCCTCGCACAGGGGCGGGGCGGCCGGGGGAATCGGCGGCCCCGCATCGTCTCGACAGTTCTTTCCTGCTGACACCGTACCGTGTCCCGGGGGTTGGATGCGACGTGGCACGGTGTGCTCGTCGCGACAGTGTCCGCCGGACGCCGGTTACCGGCACGTCGATGCCGATCGGCCCTGGTCGGCGTGCCACGATGCTCGGGTGCTCCGACCCTTCGTGGCCTATCTGCGGGTGTACGAACCTCTGCGCGCGCTGGGCGATCCCCCGGCGCGACAGCTGGTCGAGGCCGTTTCCGCGGGCGGGCTCAGCCGGGTCGGGATCGGCGAACGCGAACAGCGGATGTGGCTCAAGTCACAGACGGCCGCGCCCGTGCGGCTGCTGCCCGCCCAGCTGCGCGACGGACGGCCCGCGCCGAGCCTCGTCGCCGACGTGCTCGTGCTCGATCCGGCCGACGTCCCCGCCGGGCACGAGGCCGAAGGCCCGTTCGCGTGCCCGCTCGAACTGCGCGCCCGCTCGGCCGCCGCGTTGAGCACCTTCCTCGCCGACGCCGAGCCGGCGCTGCGGATCGCGGTCCTCGACTCCGCCGGCGTCACCGCGGAACGCGCCCGCGCCCAGACCATGGCCGCGATGACCGACCTCACCGCCGCCGCCGCGCACACCCTCACCACCACCTGGACCGTCCCGTTGCCGTGGTTCTCGCTGGTCGACCCGGACGAGCGCAAGCTCGTGCTCGGCAGCGGCCCGGCCGACCCGACGCGGGAAGCGTCCTGGCGGACGCCGATGTCCGAGGCGCTCCGGCGGGCGTCCGAGGCGGGCGAGCTGATCGAGACGACTTTCGGCGACTCCGGCCCCGGCCGGGTGCTCTCGCAGACTCGCCAGTGGCTGGAGAGCTTCGACCCGGACTCGGTCGTCGAACTGGACTACGGCGGTCTCGTGCAGCTGTTCGCCGATTCGCTGCTGGACGCCGACTCCACCGCCGAGGAGGTCCACGACATCCTCGACGCGCTGCGCACCGGGAACGTCGAGGAGCTGGCCGAGCTGTTTTCGCAGCTGCGCGAGTTCTGGGGCGACCTCGCGGCTAAGGAACACTCCAACTGACCCGCAGCTCGCCTTGGCGTTTGCCGCCGCCGAGCACTGGCGGGTGAGCGAGGTCGGCCAGCTCTTCCGGCGTCTCGATGCCCAGGCGCGCGAGGACGGCCATGGCCAGCGGTGCCAAGCCGCGCTTGTTGCCGTCCGCGATCTTGATCGCGCACGCGGTGCCGTCGCCGAGCGTGAACGCCAGAACGCCCTCGGCACCACTTTTGGACAGCAATCCAGGCACGGCCTGCATTAGCCGGGTGTCCTCCCGGCCGGTGCCCGCGACCAGCCACGGGTGCTGGCGCATCGCGTCCGCGACTCGACGTTCCTCGGTGCCCGGTTCGGCCTGCGGGAGCCGTCCGAACGCCCGCGCGAGGCCGATCGGCGAGAACGCGAATAGTGGTGCGCTGCAGCCGTCCACCCCGACCGCGGCGATGGTTTCACCGGTGAGGTCTTCGACGGTCTTCGCGAGCTGGACCTGCAATTGATGGCCTGGCTTCTGGTAGCCGTCGGTCTCCCAGCCGTTCGCGACACAGGTGGCGAGCATCGCGGCGTGCTTGCCGGAGCAGTTCATCGTGATCTTCCGCGGTTCGCCGGCCGCGCGCCGGACGTCCTCGCCGATCGGCAGCTCGGCCGGACAGGCCAGCGCCGACGGATCGAGCCCGGCGCCGGACAGCATCGCCGCGACGCGCTCGACATGTCCGGTTTCGCCGGAATGCGAGGCGCAGCCCAGCGCCAGGTCCGCGCCGTCGTAGCCGAGCCCGGCACGGAGCATCCCGACGCCTTGCAGCGGCTTGTTCGCCGACCGGGGGAAGAACGGGCTGGTCACGTCGCCCGCGGAGAACTGGACGGAACCGTCCGGCGCGGTGACGACGAGGCATCCGCGGTGGACGCTCTCGACGAATCCGTTCCGGACGACCTCGACGAGGATCGGCTGGCCGGTCATTCCTCGCCGCGCCCCAGTTCGCTGTCCAGCAGTTGGTCCACAGTGGCCGCTCCGCTGCTGTAGCGCGCGGCGATCTCGGCGTTGAGCGTGTCCATCACGCCTTGGACCTGGCGGCGAAAGGAAGACACGGACACTTCTTCGTTCGCGTACGTGTCCAGCGCGGTGGCGAGCTTGTCGTCCGAAAGCGAACCGACGTCGGTGAGCCCGGTGTCGCCGATCAATGCCTCGGCGTGCCTTCGGTGCTCGCCCGCCCGGGACGGTTCGAGCTGCTGGTGCCTGCCCGAACCCGCGGCCGGGCCGAGCGCGTTGTCGGCGAGGATCGACGCGAGCCGGTCGACGATGCTGGCCGCCCCGCCGGACGAGCGGCGCTCCTGTTCGGCGCGCACGATGTCGATGCGGGCGTGCAGGAGCCGGCGCAGGTAGGACAGGTCTGTCTCTTCCTGCGCGGCCTCGTCGCGCCGCTCGCGCAGCACCGGGAGCGGCAAGTCGCCTAGTCCGGTGAGATATCCCGGGCCGAGGACGCGGTCGATCCGTCGTCGCCCGCCGGGACGCACTTCGATCACGGGCACATCCTGCTCCACATTCCGCGACGACGCTACCGTCGAGTTCACTTCAGCCCCGCAGTCTCTGCGCGGCTTCCCGTCCGGGCGCCGCGTGCTCGCCCGGCACCGAGTCCGGATCGACAGTGGCCTGGACCACTCGGTCCTCGTCGCCTGCCAGCAGTTCCGCCCCGCCCGGCACCGAGCGCTTGACCAGCGCCAGCGCGATCGGCCCGAGTTCGTGGTGCTGCGCGATCGTGCCGACCCGGCCGACCACGCGCTCGCCGAGCTTCACCGGGTCGCCGGTCTCCGGCGTGATCTCCGGCGAACCGTCGAGGTGCAGCAGCGCGAGATACCGCGGCGGGCGGCCGACGTTGTGCACCTTCGAGACAGTCTCCTGGCCGCGGTAGCAGCCCTTCGCGACGTGCGCGGCCGAGCCGATCCAGCCGACCTCGTGCGGGATCGTCCGTTCGTCGGTGTCGACGCCGAGCCGCGGATGCCGCGATTCCACGCGCAGCGCGTCGAAGGTCCACGAGCCGGCCGGACGCGCGCCGGCGTCGGTGAGCCGTTGCCACCATTGAGTGAGCTGAGCGCGCGGCACCACGAGATCCGCACCCGCTCGCGTCGGCCACGGCATCCGGCGGGCGAAACCGCCTCCGGGCAGGGCGGCCACCGAGTACGGCTCGGCGCCGAGTTCGACGCCGAGCACGCTGTCGGTCTCCGGGCCGAGCACCGAAAGAACGGCCAGTTCTTCGGTCGCGTCGCGAATCTCGACCTTGGACCAGAATTTCATCGCTTCGAGGTACTCGCGCAGGGTTTGCTTGCCGCCCTTGGGCAACGCGCTCGTGGCGACCGGATCGGGGTCGCTGTCGAGGTACACCGTCTCGCCGGTGTGCGCGAGCACGAAGTGGGTGTCGACGTGGCCCTGGCTGTCGAGGATGAGAGCTTCGGTGCCAGTGTTTCCGGCGAGTTCGGTGACGTGTTGCGAGATCACCAAATGCAGCCAGGACAAGCGTTCCTCGCCGGTGACGGCGAGGATTTCTCGGTGCGAGCGGTCGACGACGACCACTCCTCGGGCGGCGGTGCGCTGCTCGGCGAACGGATCGCCCCAGTGCCACGGAACTCCGGCTTCCGGATGGCCTTCGGGCGCGGCGACCGCGCGGGGGATTTCGAGCAGCGGCGAGCTGTACGGCATAGCCCCCAGGGTAAGTGAGTACCTTGTGGGGATGCGCGTTCTCGCCTTCCTCGACGGTTCACTGGCCGACCCCGAAGCCGCCCACCTGCGGGTGGACGACCTCGGCCTGCTGCGCGGAGACGGGGTGTTCGAAACGATCCTCGTGGCGGTGAAAAAGCCGCGAGAAATGCGTCCGCACCTCGACCGGCTCGCCCGTTCCGCGGCGATGCTGGACCTGCCCGCCCCGGATCTCGAGGGCTTCGCTCGCGCTGCGCGGGCGGTCGTCGACGCGTGGCAGGGCGGGCCGGAGATTGCCCTGAAACTCGTGTACACGCGGGGTGTCGACGGTGATCCGGAAGGCAAGCCGACGGCGTTCGCGATGGGCCTGGAGGTCGACGAGAAGGTGCTGCGGGCGCGCACCGAAGGCGTCTCGGTGGTGACCCTGGAGCGCGGTTTCGGCCCCGAACTCGCCGAGCGCGCACCGTGGCTTTTGCTCGGCGCGAAAACGGTTTCCTACGCGATGAACATGGCCGCCCTGCGCGAGGCGGCCCGTCGCGGAGCCCAAGATGTGATCTTCACCGCTACCGACGATTCGGTGCTCGAAGGACCGACGTCGACGGTCGTTCTGGCGAAGGAGCGGACGCTCTACACCCCGCCGTCCACTGTTGGCATCCTGCCAGGAACGACGCAGTACGCGTTGTTCCGCGGCGCGGAGAAGGCGGGTTGGTCAGTGAAGGTCGAGCCGCTTTCGGTAGACGACTTGCTGCGCGGGGACGGCGTTTTCCTCACGTCGTCGGTCCGGAAGGTGACCCGGGTGCACACGCTGAACGGGACGGAGCTGCCGGATTCGACGGCACTGCACGGGGAGCTGGTGGCGGCTTACGAGAGCGAGTACTGAGCGGAGTCGTGAGTGTTTATGCCGGTTAGAACCGGCATAAACACTCACGACCCGCTGATCAGGACCACCGACGGCGTGATCCCCTCCGCCCGGTACGCGCTGATCTTGTGGTGCCCGTCCAGCAGCAATGGCCGCGTACCGGACAAAACCACCGCCACCGGACGGTGTCCGGACCGGATTGCCGTGCGGTAGTACGCGACCCGGGCATCGTCGTCGTCCGGCCAGTCGCTCGCCGGGACCAGATCCACCGCCTCGAATCGTTGCGGGCCGCTGACCCGGTACTGGCCGTCGACGAGCAACGCCAGCAGTTCGCGGAGCGTGTCCGCCAGCGGCAGGCGTACCTGGCCGGTCGCGAGCGCGATGCGCAGCGACTGCGGCAGCTCCGCCCGTCCTCCGGTGTTCAGCTCCAGGAAACCCGCGCCGCCGGTGATCGTTACCCGTTCCACGCTCACAAGGACGTGTGGAACCGCACCAAGGTTCCGGGGCGTGCTTGAGCGAGTGCTCCGAGTGACTCCCGTCTCACGACCGCGACCACCGGATAACCGCCCGTGGTCGGGTGATCGGCCAGGAACACCAGTGGCAATCCGTTCGGCGGGACTTGAATCGCGCCGGTCAGCACGCCTTCGCTGGGTAACTCCGAAGTGGACACTCGACGTAGCGGTGGCCCGTCAAGGCGGACCCCCACTCGGTTGGATTCCGCGGTCACCGTCCACTGTGCGTTAAGCGTGGTCGCGGCGTCGGCGAACCAGTCGTCGCGAGGGCCGAGCAGGACGGGCACAGTCAGTTGAGACGGCGCGGGCGAGGCGGCGACCACGTCGGCACCGGACGGAACACCGGTGACGGGACCGAGTGGGACTGTCGTGCCATCGCTCAACGGAGCGGGGCCGAGTCCAGATAGGACATCAGTCGACCGGCTCCCCAGCACCGGCGGCACCGCGATGCCACCGGACACCGTCAGGTAGCAGCGCAGCCCCGAAGAGGGTCGGCCGATCGTCAGTTTTTGGCCTGGGCGCAGCGAAATCGGCGTGTGGGAGCCAGCTTCCCGTCCGTCCACGGACACCGCGACCGGCGGTCCCGTCACCGCGACGGTGGAGGAAACCGCAGCCCGGACGGTCAACCCGCCCAGCAGAGTTTCGATCCCGGCGGCGTCCTCGGCATTGCCGACGAGCCGGTTGCCGAGCCGTAGCGCGGCGACGTCAAGAGCACCCGACGGTGGGACGCCCAGATGTGCGTAACCGGGCCGCCCGAGGTCTTGCACCAGAGCCAGCGAACCGGCCGAGACGATCTCCAATGCGCGCATCAGACGCTCCGGAACCGCACGCGGAGACCGGGCGTGAACAACGCCGGTTGTGCGGCGGAAGGGTCGAAGAGCGTCGTCTCGGTGTGGCCGATCAAGCGCCAGCCGCCGGGAGATTCCCGCGGGTAGACGCCGGTGTACTCGTCGGCGATGGCCACCGAGCCAGCGGGGACGCGGGTCCGCGGAGAGGCAAGGCGCGGCTGCCGCAATTCGGCGGGAAGTCCGGCGAGATAACCGAAACCGGGCGCGAAACCAGTGAACGCCACTGTGTAGACCGCGCTGGTGTGGAGGGAGACGATCTCGTCCACGCTGAGCCCCGCGTCCTCAGCGACCAGGGAGAGATCTTCGCCGGAGTAGTGCACGTCCAAAACGATTTCGCGGGCATCCCCGGCAGGCGGATGGTCCAGATCGGCCGAAGCCAGCAAGGAACGCGCAGCTTCCAGAGCGCCCGTGGACGCGACCACAAGCAGCGTGCGGGCCCCGGGAACGATCTCTTCGACGCCGTCGAGCGCGGCTTCGGTGAGTGTCGCCCGGGCCGCGCTCATCTGACCTAGTGAATCGCAGTCGAGCAGGGCGGCGTGTTCGCCGTACCGCCGCCAGCGCACGGCGTCTCCCGGAGCCTCAGCCCACCACGCGGCGCAACAGCGCGGAGGCGTGCGGCTGCATTTCCTGGCCGACCATCGCGCGTTCCTCGACGTACCCGAGGTCGCCGTTCACCAGGCCGTACAGCCGCTGCGCACCGGTGACCTCCTTGGCCGTCGCGGTGCGGATGACCGCGTCGGTGCCGAGTTCCCAGGACGTCTGGCTGCGCGGTTTCCCGTAGTACAGCTCGACGATGCCGGAGCTGTGCGTGAGCAGCAGTTCCAGGGTGTCGTCCTCCTGCGGCCGCCAGAACCCGGTTTCGCGGGCGGCGGGCCGCAGCACGCTGCCGTCCTCGTTCAGCAGCCACGAGCGCGCCTCGTGGTACAGGAACGGGCGGCCGTCGTGGGCGACGGTCAGCTGCTGGGCGAACTTGATCGGCCCGTCGATCGTCGGGTAGTCGATCTCGCCCTCGCCGCGCCAGACGCCGACGAGCGGCAGCAGTGCCAGGCACGCGTCGTTCAGGTTCGGGCCCTCGCGCAGGTTCGCCGTGTCGTTCGGGATCGGAAGGTCGTCCCACAACGGCAGGTTGCGGTCGCGCGTGCTGGCGGCCCGCTCCTCGGCTGCTGCGATGGCCTCGTCGCCACTCGTCATGCTGCTCAGCGCTGGTCGGCGTACAGCCGGTAGACGACAAAGACCGCGAACAGCACGGTGGCGATGCCCGCGATGATCAACAGGGTCGTAAACAAGGTCTCCACAGCGAGGACAATAGTCCGCCCCCGCTCATCCGGCCTTGCGCAGGGTCGCGGCGGTGAGGACGGTCACCGTCAGCAGCGCCGCTCCGGCCGCCGCCATCGCGGTCCGCAGCCCGGTCGTGAGCGTGCTGCCGTGGTTGAGAAGCGCCCCGAGCGCGGCGACGCCGAGCGCCATTCCGACCTGACGCGCGGCGTTCACCGTTCCGGCCGCGGTGCCCGTGCGCTGCACCGGAAGCCCGGCGAGCCCGACGACGTTGGTCGGGGTGATGCTCAGGCCCAGCCCGATGCCGGACAGCGCGAGCGGGACGCTGAGCAGCCAATACGGACTCGTGGTGTCGACCAGCAGGAAGGCGAAACTGCCCGCCGCGGTGATGACCAGGCCGATCGGCAGCACCCGTTCCGCGGTGAAGCGGGCGGCGAGCCGTCCGGAGAAGAACGCGAGAACGGCGTTGGCTACTACGTACGGCAGCATCTGCACGCCTGTGGTCGAGGCGGTGCTGCCCCAGGCTTGCTGCAGGTAGACGGCGATCAGGACCGGCAGCGGGTAACACGCGAAGCCGAGGACGAATGACGTGAAGATCGAGGTGGCGAAGCGGAGTTTGCCGAACAGCCGGATCGGCAGCATCGGATGCGGTGTGCGGATTTCCACCACGATGAACGCGGCCAGCCCGAGTGCGCCGAGCACCGCGACCACAGCGTTGGACGCGATCACGGCGTAGGTGAACGAGCCGATCCACAACGCGCCGAGCACCTGACCCGGCAGGTCGAGCGCACCGTGTGCCGGATCGGACGACTCGCCAAGACCCAGACGACCGGCGAGCACCGCGAAGACGCCGATCGGCAGATTGATCAGAAAGATTGCGGGCCAGCCGAACGCGTCGGTGATCGGTCCGCCGATGAGCGGGCCGATGACCAGCGCGCATCCGGCAACCCCGCCCCACGCCCCCAGCATCCGGGCCCGTTCCCGCGGCTCCGGATACGCGTGCGCGAGGAGTGCGATGCCGCCCGGGATGACCGCGGCCGCCGCGACGCCCTGCACCACACGCGCGGCGATGAGCAGTCCGAGCGTCGGGGCGAGGCCGCAGCCCAGCGAGGCGAGCGTGAACAGGGCGAGCCCGCCGAGGTAGATCCGCTTGCGGCCGTACCGGTCGCCGAGCGTGCCGCCGGTGAGGATCAGCGCGGCGAGCGCGACGGTGTATCCGTCGACAATCCATTGCAGGTCAGTGAATTCGGCGGTTAGTTCACGCTGGATGGTCGGCAGCGCGACGCTCACCACGCTCGCGTCGAGCAACGCCATGAAGCTGCCGACGAACACAGCGATGGCCAGGAGTGGGTTCCGCACAACGGTTTTCGTTTGGGACACCCTCGCGAGCTTGGGTCCTCAAGCCGACTTGAGGTCAAGGTATTCGTGCTCCGGACACGAGGAAGGCCCCTCGGAAACCGAGGGGCCTTCCTGCGGAAAAACGTTGTCAGGCAACCGAAATCGCCAGCTGGTGCAAGCCCGGGCCTTCCGCGGTGACGTTGGCCTCGCCGTTGCCCGAGCGGTGCAGCGCGCGCACCGTCCAGGATCCGGCGGCCGCGTAGAAGCGGAAGTCGCCGTCGGCCGAGGAGACGACCTCGCCCGCGAAGTCGCCGCCGCCGTCGAGCAGCCGGACGAACGCGCCGCCGACCGGGCCCTCGGCGCCGGTGACCTTGCCGGCCAGCACGACCTGGCCGTTGGTGTCGAAGTCCGCCGGGGTCGCTTCCTGCACGGGTGCGCTGCAGCCGTCTGCCATTACTTAGCTCCCAACTCGACCGGAACGCCGACCAGCGAACCGTATTCCGTCCACGAACCGTCGTAGTTCTTCACGTCCGCCTGGCCGAGCAGCTCGTGCAGGGCGAACCAGGCGATCGAGGAACGCTCGCCGATGCGGCAGTACGCGATGGTCGCCTTGCCCTCGTCGTAACCGGCCTCGGCGTAGAGGTCCTTGATCTCCTGCTCGGACTTGAAGGTGCCGTCCTCGTTGGCGACCTTCGCCCACGGCACGTTCAGCGCGCCCGGGATGTGGCCCGGCACCTGCGACTGCTCCTGCGGCAGGTGCGCCGGGGCGAGCAGCTTGCCGGAGAACTCGTCCGGGGAGCGGACGTCGATGTAGTTCTTCGCGCCGATCTCCTTGACGACCTCGTCGCGGAACGCGCGCAGCGACAGGTCCTGGTCCTTGGCCTTGTACGTCGTGGCCTCGCGCTTGACCTCGTCGGAGTTCAGCTCGCGGCCGTCGAGCTCCCACTTCTTGCGGCCGCCGTCGAGCAGCTGCACGTTCTCGTGGCCGTAGAGCTTGAAGTACCAGTACGCGTACGCGGCGAACCAGTTGTTGTTGCCGCCGTAGAGGATCACGCGGTCGTCGTTCGAGATGCCCTTCTCCGACAGGAGCTTCTCGAAGCCCTCCTTGTTGACGAAGTCGCGGCGGACGCCGTCCTGGAGGTCGTTGCGCCAGTCGAGCTTCACCGCGCCGCGGATGTGCCCGTTGTCGTAGGCGGTCGTGTCCTCGTCGACCTCGGCGAACACCACGCCCGGGGTGTCCAGGTTTTCCTCGGCCCACTGGGTGGTGACCAGGACGTCTTCTCGGCTCATGGAGGCTGGCTCTCTTTCTGGGTTGGGTTTTACGAGGACGCCCGCGCGGGGCTGAAACGCTTGAGCAGCAGGTACACCTGGCACCCGAGGCAATAGTTGAACGCAGCGTTGAGGAACGCCGCGAAGAGCGCGAACGCGGTCGCGACGACGCCGAGCGGCGTCACGCCGGTCGCGAAGCCGATCGTGCCGACGAGCGCGAACACGAACCCGACCGCTTGGGCGAACCGCAGCGGAGCGGCGTCCTCGCGTTCGGCCGGCGGCCCGAGCCGCGGCGCGACCACGAGCCGGTACAGCACCGAGTACGGCGCGGGCTTGAGCCCGACGAACGCACCGATCGCGAAGACCACGGTCTGCAGTGCGAGCAAAGGCCACCACTGCGTGACGAGCACGACGGCGAGCACCACCGTGGTCACGATCGCGGCGAACCTGGGACCTCGCGGGTCTACGGCCGGTCCGGCGGACATGGGTTCCTCCTGCTCAGTGCGAGGGGAAGGCGTGCGGACAGCACGCGGCGAAGACGGGCGGAGCTAGGGAACGGCGCGAGACGTGCTTCAGCGCCGGCCGGGGAAAGGCAGACACAAGCTGCTGCGCACGCGGCAGAAATCGACCGCGCGGCGCTGCGTCAGGAGGGTGATGGGCAGCTTGTCCACAGGGGGGAGGGTACCCAGGCTCGCTCGCTCCCGGAACCATGTTCATTCCTTGGGACGAGGTCCGGATCCTGAGAATCAACCGCCGCGGACGGCGGTGCAGAGGTCCGTGAGGGGAACCCTGAGGGAATCAGAGTCCGTGGGGGTTCCCCTCACGGACCTTGGCGTGGCCGGGCGGCGCGGCTCAGCGGGGAGCGGCGGCGAGATGCGGGCGGAGCGCCTCGAGCAGCTCCGGGCCCTTGGGCACGCCGCCCACGCGCAGCAGTTCCCGGCCTTCCGGGTCCAGCGCGAGCGTGGTCGGCGTGCTGAGCACCGACAATGCCTGCGCGACCTCGGGACGTTCGGTGACGTCCAGGTCGACGTGGTGCAGGCCGTCGGTCTTCTCCGCGAGCGACGACAGAATCGCCCGCGTGTGCCGGCACGGGGTGCAGAACGTGGTGGAGATCTGCACCAGGGTGACGGCGGATTCCGGATCAAGGGCCTCGGAGACCGGAGCGGGGAGCGCGCGGGTCGCGGCGGCCGGTTTGGCCGCGCGGATCCGGCCGTTGCGGGCGCGCAGGACCAGGCCCGCGGCCGTCGCGACGACCAGCGTCGCCAGCAGCACCCACACTCCGGTCACCGAGATCAGCCTCCGTGGTTGGTGGACAGGTCGGAGAAGTTCACGTCGTGCGCTTCGCCCTTGAGCGTCACCGAACCGCTGTCGACGCGGACCGCGGTCGGCGTGACCGACATCGGCAGCCGGGCCGTGTTGATGGTCGCCCGGAAGTTCGGCAGCAGAGCTTTCTGCACAGCTTCCGGAACGATCGTGGTGCTCTGGTCATTCCCGAACTGCAACCGGTAAGGCACGATCGAGATCGCCTTCTCCTTGAGCTGGATCAGCGCGAAGCAGAAGATCTCCACCTTCTGCCCGGCCACCTGCACGTCGCCGGAGATCCGCAGGCCCGCGCTGGTGCCGTCGGCCGGTTCGCCGTCGGCGTTGGTCGGCGTCGGGTCCGGCTGCTTGCCCTGCTCGGTGTCGCCGTACTTCACATACGCCTGGGTCGACTGATCGATCTTCAGGTTCTGGATCTTGTTCAGCGGCGAGACCCGCGCGAGGTCGGCGGCCTTGATCGTCACCGCGCCGGTCAGCTTGCCGATCTTCACCGCCTTGGTGTTGCCGGACGTGAGGTCCGACAGCGGCGCGATGACGTCCTCGAGTTCGGCGCTCACCCGCAAGTCGCGAAGCTCGCTGCCGACCGGGACGCCGTCCGCGGAAACGGTGATGTGACTGTAGTCACCGGAGAGCGCCTGCACGGTGAACGGGAAGCCGTGGATGGTGACCGACGGATCGTCGCTCAGCCCGAGCTGCGCGCGGGCCTTCTGCGAGATCGTGTGCTCGGCGAATGCCGCCGCTCCGAAATCCGCGCCGACCAGCAGGAGCACCAGCACTCCCAGCACGATGAGCCACCGGCGCACGCGCCTGCCGCGGCGTCCGCTGCCGGGGTTCGGGGCCGGTCGGTCGTCCCGGGTCACGGGCCTGCTCGCCATCGCCTCGGTTCTCCTGTTCGGGTGGATTTCGTCGTGGTGCGGGTCACGCCCGGCGCGTAAGGCCAGGTGTGATCGATCCAGCACGCGCTAGGTGCCGGGGTGTTCACCCGCTATTCTCACTTAGCACCGACCGACGCCACGTTCGAGGCGACGAATCTGAAGGCGGTGCGGATCATGAGCTTGGACCTGCTGGTGCTGACGGGGGAACTCGACGCTACCTCCGTACTACCCGCGCTGGACCTGCTGCCGCACACCGTACGCGTACGGGAGCCGGAAGTGACGGCCCTGCTCGACGCGGGCCACCGGGACGTCATCCTCCTCGACGCGCGCAGCGACCTCGCCTCCGCGAAAAGCCTGTGCCGCCTGCTCAAAGGCGCGGAGGACGAATCGGGCACGCCGGTCATCGCGGTCGTCGGCGAAGGCGGTCTGGTCGCGGTCAACGCCGAATGGCGCACTGACGACATTCTTCTTCCCACCGCGGGTCCCGCTGAAGTGGACGCGCGGCTGCGGCTGGCCACCACTCGCGACGGCGTCGGCCTGCAGGCGGACGCCGAGCTGCGCGTAGGCGACCTTGTCATTGACGAAGCGACGTACACGGCGAAGCTACGCCGTCGCACGCTTGAGTTGACGTACAAGGAGTTCGAACTCCTTAAGTACCTCGCGCAGCACGCCGGCCGGGTGTTCACCCGCGCGCAGCTGCTGCAGGAAGTGTGGGGTTACGACTTCTTCGGCGGCACGCGCACGGTCGACGTCCACGTACGGCGGCTTCGCGCGAAGCTTGGCCCGGAGCACGAGCAGATGATCGGCACTGTGCGAAACGTCGGCTACAAGTTCGAGCGGCCGGCGAAGGGCGCGAAGCCGGTGGTCGCCGTTCCGTCCGACGCTTCTGAGCTGACCTCGCGCTGACCTTCGCCGGTAAGGTCGGTTTGTGGCTATCGACCTTGGCGACTGGACGACCGATCCCGACGACGCGGTGCGTGAAGTGCTGCTCGCGGCCAAAGCGACTGACGGACGTCCGGAGGTCGACGCGACCGGGCCGTTGCCGCACGACTTCGAGGGCGGGCTGCATCTCCTCGCCCGCTTCGACGGTGCGCCTGCTGGATACGTTCACCTTGATACGGAAGGCGATTCCCACGGTCATCAGGTCGCGGAGCTTTTCGTGCACCCGGATTTCCGGCGTCGCGGCGTCGGCACCGCACTCGCGCAGGCGTTGGCCGAGCGTGCCGACGCGGGATTCCGCGCGTGGGCGCACGGAGATCACCCTGGTGCGGCAGCGATCGCGCCGAAACTCGGTCTCGGCCGTCAGCGCGAGCTGCTGATCCTGCACGCCGAGGTCTCGGGTGCCGATTGGCCAGAACCGGTGCTGCGCAACGGTTTCCGGCTGCGCACCTTCGTTCCCGGACAGGACGAGGACGCGATGGTCGCGGTCAACGCGCGCGCGTTCGACTGGCATCCGGAGCAGGGCGCGCTGACCGCCGCCGAGGTGCGGGCCGAGGAACTGCAGGCCTGGTTCGACCCGGCCGGCTTCTTCCTCGCGGAGAACGAGAGCGGCGAGGTCGTCGGCTTCCACTGGACGAAGGTGCACGACCCGGTCCCCGGCCGGTTCGACGGAGACCCGGTCGGGGAGGTCTACGTAGTCGGCGTCGATCCTGCTACTCAGGGTAGTGGCCTGGGCAAGGCGCTGACCTTGGCCGGACTGCGCTACCTGCGCTCTCGGGGGCTACCGAGGGTGATCCTCTACGTCGAGGGCGACAACGCCGCGGCCTTGGCTGTGTACAACAAGCTGGGGTTCGAGCGTTTCGAAACCGACGTCCAGTACGGTGAGTGATCACGGTCGACGCTTCCGGTGACCCGTGTTACTTTCTGCGTACTAGCAGGTCACGACCAGGCCACGGCACCCATTCGGGGTAGTAGTCCTGCTCACAAACGGTGACTTGTTCACCTTCCGTTCATGCAACCAAGGACGACCGTCCACCGAGGCTGCCTAGTGTCCGGTTCCGGTGCGGCTCATCCGCCGCCAATCCCGACCGGATTCAAAAAGGCACATCTCCGAGTGGAGGAAATGCAGTGAAGATCATGCGGCCCCTGGGTGCCGTCGGCATCGTGGCGAGCGCCGCGCTCGTCCTCGCCGCTTGTGGCTCCGACCCTTCGGCGTCGAACAGCGGCTCGGGCTCGAACTCCGCCGCTCCCGCCGCCACCGGAACCGCCAACGTCGACTGCGGTGGCAAGAGCCCGCTTTCCGCCGAGGGGTCGACGGCCCAGAAGAACGCCATCGAGGTGTTCAACCAGGCCTACGGCAAGAAGTGCTCCGGCCAGAAGGTGAACTACAACGGCACCGGTTCCGGCGCCGGCGTCAAGCAGTTCAACGCCAACCAGGTCGACTTCGGCGGTTCGGACTCGCCGATCAAGGACGCCGACCTCGAGGCCGCCACCAAGCGCTGCGGTTCGCCCGCGCTGAACATCCCGCTGGTCGTCGGCCCGATCGCGGTCGGCTACCACCTGTCCGGTGTGGACAACCTGACGCTGACCCCGCAGGTCATCGCCAAGATCTTCAACGGCGGCATCAAGAACTGGAACGACCCGGCCATCAAGGCGGTCAAGGGCAACGAGAGCCTGAACCTGCCGGACAAGCCGATCCAGGTCGTCTCCCGCTCCGAGGAGTCGGGCACCACCGACAACTTCCAGAAGTACCTCGGCGCGGCCGCGAAGGACGTCTGGACCCAGGGCGCGGGCAAGAAGTTCGCCGGCGGCGTGGGCAACGGCGCGCAGGGCTCGAACGGTGTCGCGAGCACCGTCAAGGGCGCCGACGGCTCGATCACCTACGTGGAGAGCGCGTTCGCCAAGGACGGTGTCACCCCGGCCAAGATCGACAGCGGCTCCGGCGGCGTCGAGCTGAACGCGGAGAACGTGGCCAAGTCGCTGGATGCCGCCAAGTTCGCCCACCCGGGCACCAACGACCTGGCGATGGACCTCAACGGCATCTACTCCAGCAATGTTCCGGGCGCCTACCCGCTGCTGCTGACCACGTACGAGATCGTGTGCTCGAAGTACTCGAACCCGGACGTCGCGAAGGCCGTCAAGGCGTTCCTGACGGTGGCCGCGACCGAGGGCCAGCAGCCGCTGTCGGCCAAGGGTTACGTGCCGATCCCGCAGAGCCTGCAGGACAAGGTGCTGAAGGCCGTCAAGGAAATTTCCTGAACCGCCTAACTGGTACGAAGGCTGACAGAGACTGTCGATGAGCGACCAATCCTCGACGCGAACGCCCACCGGCGACCCCGGTGGGCGTTCGTCGTCCGCCCGAGCGTTCCCGGAGGATCCGATTTCGGACAAGCCACCCGCGCCGGCGCCCGAAGCGCCCCCCGCGCGGAAGAAGCCGACGAAGGTGCGAGCCGGTGACCGCATCTTCCAGAACCTGACCACCGGGGCCGGGATCTTCGTCGTCGCCCTGATCGCCCTGATCGGGATTTTCCTGGTCGTCCAGGCGATTCCGGCGCTGAAGGCGGACAAGGTCAACTTCCTGTTCAACCACGGGTGGTCGACGAACGACCCGGCCAACATGGCGTTCGGGATCGCCGACCTCGCCGAGGTCACCGTGGCGACCTCGCTGGTGGCGCTGATCATCGCGATGCCGATCTCGCTGGGCATCGCGCTTTTCCTCACCCAGTACGCGCCCGCGAAGCTGGCCCGGCCGTTCGCCTACGTCGTGGATCTGCTCGCCGCGGTGCCGTCGATCATTTTCGGCCTGTGGGGCATTCTCGTTTTCGCGCCGACGATCGAGCCGTTTTCCGAGTGGGTCAACAGCACCTTCTCGTGGATTCCGATTTTCGCGCCGGGCAACATCGCGCCGAACGTGCGCGGCACCATTTTCACCGCCGGGATCGTGCTCGCGGTAATGATCCTTCCGATCATCACGTCTCTCACCCGCGAGGTTTTCGAGCGCACGCCGACGGCGCAGGTCGAGGGCGCGCTCGCGCTCGGAGCCACGCGCTGGGAGGTCATTCGCACCACGGTGCTGCCGTTCGGCAAGGCGGGCTTTGTCGGTGCGTCGATGCTTGGCCTCGGCCGCGCACTCGGTGAAACCATTGCGCTGGCAGTGATTCTGCTGATCCCGCAAGGCCGCAACTTCGACTGGAGCCTCTTCGACGGCGGGGCGACCTTCGCCTCGAAGATCGCCCAGAACTACAGCGAGTTCAACAACCCGACCTCGGCCGGCGCCTACATCGCGGCCGGCCTGGTGCTGTTCGTGCTGACGTTCCTGGTCAACTTCGCCGCGCGCGCGATCGTCGGCAAGAAGGGGGAGTGACCATGTCGACCACTCTCGAACGGCCCGCGACGACACCGGCTTTCCAGCAGGTGAGCGCGGCCCGCAAGGTCAAAAACGGCGTGGCCACCGTGCTCGTGTGGCTGTCCTTCCTGGTCGCCGTGGTCCCGCTGGTGTGGGTGCTGTACACGGTGATCGCCAACGGGATCAAGCGGATCCCGTACAGCAACTGGTGGGGCCAGGACTTCGGTTCGGTGCTCGGCGACGAGGTCGGCGGCGGCGTGCTGCACGCGGTCATCGGAACTCTGTTGCAGGGCCTGGTGTGCGCGGTCATCTCGGTGCCGATCGGCCTGCTGGTCGCGATTTACCTGGTCGAGTACGGCCGCGGCAAACTGGCCAAGGCCACCACGTTCATGGTGGACATCCTGTCCGGTGTTCCGTCCATTGTGGCCGCGCTGTTCATCTACGCGCTGTGGGTGACCACGCTCGGCCTGCCGCGCAGCGGGTTCGCGGTGTCGCTCGCGCTGGTGCTGCTGATGATTCCGGTGGTTGTCCGCTCGGCGGAGGAAATGCTGCGGATCGTGCCGGACGACCTGCGCGAAGCGTCGTACGCACTGGGCGTGCCGAAGTGGAAGACGATCATGAAGATCGTGCTTCCGACGGCGTTGTCGGGCATTCTCGGCGGCATCATGATGGCGCTCGCCCGCGTGATGGGCGAAACCGCGCCGCTGCTGGTGCTCGTTGGCTACACGTCTTACGTCAACTGGAACATCTTCAGCGGGGAGCAGGCGTCGCTGCCGTTGGTGATGAACAACGAACGCGCCACCAACTCGATGGACCCCGGCAGCGTCGGCTTCGACCGGATCTGGGGAGCCGCGCTCACCCTGGTGCTCATCATCGCCGTGATCAACCTGCTCGCCACGGTCCTTTCCCGCATCGTCGCCCCGAAGAAGAAGTGAGTCATGGCCAAGCGAATCGACGTCAAAGACCTGGACATCTACTACGGCAAGTTCCACGCCGTGGACAGCGTCACGCTGAACGTCCCGCCGCGGAACGTGACCGCGTTCATCGGGCCGTCGGGCTGTGGCAAGTCGACGGTGCTGCGCACGCTGAACCGCATGCACGAGGTCATTCCCGGCGCTCGGGTCGACGGGCAGGTGCTGCTCGACGGCGAGGACATCTACGCCTCGGCGGTGGACCCGGTGCAGGTGCGCCGGACCATCGGCATGGTGTTCCAGCGGCCGAACCCGTTCCCCACGATGTCCATTAAGGACAATGTGGTGGCCGGGCTTCGCTTGGGCGGCACCAAGAACCGCAAGCAGCTCGACGAGATCGCCGAGCGGGCGCTGCGCGGCGCGAACCTGTGGAACGAGGTCAAGGACCGGCTGAACAAGCCGGGCGGCGGCCTTTCCGGCGGGCAGCAGCAGCGGCTCTGCATCGCGCGGGCGATCGCGGTGCAGCCGGACGTGCTGCTGATGGACGAGCCGTGTTCGGCGCTGGACCCGATCTCGACGCTCGCGATCGAGGACCTGATCGGCGAGCTGAAGAAGGAATACACGATCGTCATCGTGACGCACAACATGCAGCAGGCGGCGCGGGTTTCGGACCAGACCGCGTTCTTCAACCTGGCCGGCGTCGGCCAGCCCGGCCGGCTGATCGAGCTGAACGACACGGAGAAGATCTTCTCCAACCCGGACGAGAAGGCCACCGAGGACTACATCTCGGGCCGCTTCGGCTGATTCCACTGTGGACGGCCGCCCTGGTTCTCCTTGCCAGGGCGGCTGTTTTGTTTTCCGGGCAATAAAAAACCGCCACCCGTGCTTGGCCCGGGCGGCGGTTGTGCTTGCGGTGTCTCAGATGGTCAGGTCTTCGTCGTCGGCACCGTAGCCCGGCATCCGGCCGGTGACCACGAAAATCATCCGCTTGGCGACGGACACCGCGTGGTCGGCGTAGCGCTCGTAGAAGCGGCCGAGCAGCGTGACGTCGACGGCGGACGCGACGCCGTGCGGCCATTCGCGGTCCATCAGCACGGTGAACAGGTGCCGGTGCAGGTCGTCGACCTGGTCGTCCTCGGCCTCGAGATCCTTGGCGGCGGACACGTCCTTGGTCTTGATGACCGCCTCGACCTGGCGGGCGAGCCCGACGGCGGCACGGCCCATCTCGGAGAAGTACGGCTTGACCGCCTCCGGCAGCACCGGGTCGGGGTGGCGGCGGCGGGCGGCCTTGGCGACGTGCAGGGCGAGATCTCCCATGCGCTCCAGGCTTTCCGCCGCGTGGATGGCGGCGAGCACGGTGCGCAGATCGGTCGCGACCGGGGCCTGCAGCGCCAGCAGCGCGTACGCCTGCTCCTCGCATTCGGCGCGCGCGTCGTCGACCTTCGCGTCGTCGCTGATCACCTGCTCGGCGAGGCCGAGGTCGACCTCCAGCAGTGCTTTGGTGGCCCGCTCCATGGCGTCGGCAACCTGGACCGACATCGCGGCCAGGTTTTCGGCGAGCTGATCGAGTTCCACATGGTAGGCCTCACGCATGAGCCCACCCTACGACGTGGACTGGCCGAATACCGCATCGCTGGGTGAACCGCATGTGAACCCCGCCTAACGAATCCGAATGCTCAGCCCGTGTTGGCGCTCTTGCGCGAATCAGCGTTGGCGGGCGGTGCGCTGGCCGCGGTTCCGGCGGGCTGGTTGCCCGGAAGCGGCGTGTTGTCGCGCAACGCGTCGAAGAGGCTCTTGGTCTTTTCCTGGAGCAGCACTTCGTTGCCGCGCTTGTTCGGCAGGCCGACGGTGGGCACGGTCAGGAAGTTGATGTTGGCCGGGTCGAGGCCGCGCATCGACTGGGCGAGCGTCATCATCTGCTGCACGCCGAGGTTGTCCCCGAACGTGGCGTGCGCGAACGCGGTGATGAAGCCGGACAATTTGCCTGGATCCAGCACGACATCCGAAGACATGACCTTCTTGAGCAGCGCCCCGATGAACGCCTGCTGCCGCTTGATCCGGCCGTAGTCCGAGGTCGGGTCGCCGATGACGTGCCGGGCGCGCACGTAACTCAGCGCCTGGTCGCCGGAAATGGTCACGTCGCCGGTTTCGGTCAGCACCTTGCCGAGCGTGGTGTCGTCGATCGGCTTCTCGTTGTGCACGGTCACGCCGTGCACCGCGTCGACCATTTCCTTGAACCCGTTGAAGTCGATGCCGACGAAGTGGTTGATCCGCAGGCCGGTGATCTTCTGGATCACTTTCGTCATGCATTGCGGCCCGCCGACCGCGTAGGCCGTGTTGAGCTTGGCGATCTTCTGCTCGCGCACGATCTCGTCGGTAGTCTGCGATTTGGCCGGATCCCACCGGTTGCAGTCGGGCCGGTCGATTTCGAGGTCCCGGGGGAACGAAACGACGACGACCCGCTTCCGGTCCGCGGGAACGTGCGCCACCATCACCGTGTCCGACCGCGCGCCCGGGATATTCGCCGCGTCCCCGACGTTTTCCTCGGACGAGGCCCCGTCCCGGGAGTCGGAGCCGACCATGAGGAAGTTCTCGTCGTTGGCCTGCGCGTCGGCGTTCTGGATGTCGGAAGAGTTCTCGTCCAGCGCGGAAACCTCGGTGAACTTGGCGTCAAACCACGTGACCGCACCCCACGCGACTCCCGTGCCGACGAAGATGAGCACGGCGACCACGATCAACGCGATCCGCCCGATCCGGATATTGCGCTCGATATGCCGCTGCTTTTTCTCCTGCAGCCGAGTCTGCTCGGACTGCTCAGCGGGTTCTTCTTCCTCTTCTTTGTCCAGCAATACGACCCGCTGCAACGCGGTACGGGTCTGCTCGAACAACGCCATCGACCGGGTAGTGAGCCGTTCCCGCCGTTCGCGGCGCTTAGCCTCTTCCGCCGCCGCGTCGTCGTGCGCGGCCGAGAACCGGGCGAGACTGTGATCGATCTTGCGACGGTACTGAGTCGCCTCGTCGATCACCTCCATCTCGTCGGTCATGGTGAGCGGATCCATCTCAGCGCGCACCGCCGCGGCCGACTTCGCCGGAGCACGCCGAGGCCGCTTGCCGTTCGGCCCCTCGACGGCCGGGCTCAGCTGCGTGCGCTCAGGATCAGCGTCGAGCTTGGCCGCCGGGCTGAGCTGAGTCTGCTCCGGGTCGGCGGCTGGATTGAGATTAAGGCCCTTGACCGGCGTGAACTGCGTCCGGTCAGCAGCACTGGTCTGGGGCTGGTTCCCGTCCAGAACCGGGCTGAGCTGGGTCCGCTCGCCTTCCGCCTCTGGACCAGCTGGCGGCCGGACGCCGTTGGGCACGGGCCTGCGCCGCGGCCGTCCGCCGTTGGGTACGGGGCTGCCGCCCTCCGCCGGATCGCCCTGGGGATGTCCGCCATCCACCGCGGGCCCGCCCTGGGGACGTCCGCCTTCCACCGCAGGGCCGCCCTGGGCACGCCTGCCTTCCACCGCTGGCCCGCCGTCGGCCGGGGAATTGCGCCGCGGACGTTCGCCATCCAGGTCACCGTCCAGCGCCGGGCTGAACTGAGTCTGCTCAAGCCCCTGAACCGCGCCCGCCGCGCGCCCCCGCGGACCACGACGCGGCCCCGGAGCCTGCCCGTGAGGCCCTTCGATCCCCGGCCCAGGCTTGCCCCGCAACCGATCCGGCTCGAGTGCCGGACTCAGCTGAGTCCGCTCGTCCTCAGCCTCGGCCGGAACACCGTCTATGCTCCCCGGCCCACCGGGACGGCGCCCCCCTGGGCCAGGACCTGCCATCCGTCGGCCAGGCACCCGGTGCCCGCCGGAATCCTGTCCAGCCGCTTGCTGGCTGTCGGCATTGAGCCCGCCCGGTGTCGCCGCCGAGTCGGGACCCGTCGGTTGCCCAGCGGATTCAGGCCCTGGTGCCCGACGCCTCGCCGGGCCGGGCATTCGCGGTCCGCCCGCTTCCGGGCCAGGTACCCGGTGCCCGCCGGAGTCTTGACCGTTCTGCCGTTGCCCAACGGAGTCGGCGGCCCTCCGTTGCTCGTCAGGACCGAACCCGCCGGGCACGTCAGGAGCAGCTAGCCAATGTTCGTCGGATTCGTGTCCGCCGGGCCCCCGTTGCGCTGCAGAGCTGGGTCCAGCTGGTCGTTGTTCGTCGGATTCGAGCCCGCCAGGCATCCGTTGCGCTGCCGAGCCGGGACCGGCCATCGGTTGCCCAGCTGCCCGCGGTCCGGCAGGGCCAGCCATTCGCTGTCCGTCGACCTCCGGACCAGGCAGCTGATGCCCGCCAGAATCCGGCCCTGGCATCCGCTGCCCAGGAGCGTTCTCCGCACCGTGCGGCCGCCGAGGCCCAGGCGGCTCCGGGGAAACCGGAACTCCGCCACCCTGCCGAGGCCGCGGCGGAAGCCCATCCGCCCGCCGACGCCGAGGCCGCATCCCAGGTTCCGGAGAACTCAAGTCCGGCTCGGCACTCCCCGGCCGCCCACCATCGTCCGCGGGCCCGACCTCGGCGATCTCCTGGCCACTGACCGCGCGCCGCCGCCGCGGTTCTCCCGGCGGCCCGCCAGGACCAGGCCGATCTTCAGGCCCGTCAACCCGACCGCCACCCGGCCCCATCGGACGCACCCCAGGCTCGGCGAC
>NZ_PQIA01000105.1 GCF_003385235.1 Amycolatopsis circi
CTATGCAACTCCGCGCACAACAACGAGACCGCAGTAGTAACAATCGCCTGCTCAGCAGTACTAAGCGGAGTAGACCGCCCCACCACCAAAAACCCCTGAACCCGCCCCCGCACCGCCAACGGCAGCACCACCACGGACTCCCCCGCGATAGTCATGCTGAGACTCGCCGAGTTAGCCCGGTCCCGCAGCCGAGGCAGCTCGATCCGCACCCGAGCCACATGCATCCGCGCCGCGGGCACCCCCGCCCGAAACCCACCGGCGGCGTCCAGCAGCAACGTCCACCCACGCACCGCCTTAGCCAGCCGCTCCGCGATCGCCCGCGCCGAGTACGGCGACAACGATGCCCGAGTCAGATCCCGCTGGGCCGAAACCGCGTAATTCAACTCCCGCTGCCGCTCGTCGGACAAATGCCCAGCAACAAGCCGACTCAGCGCAGCGAACCGGGTAGTCGCAGGCACCGCCAGCACTGGCAACCCAGCCTCCGCGGCGGCCTCGACCAGCGGCCCAGGCACGCTTTGATAGAACGAACTGGCCCCGAATCCCAGCGCCACCGCACCACCCGCCACCAACCGGGCGACGTACTCCCGGCTGGCCGCCTCGCCCAGCGCGAGCCGGGATCCGGTGGTAAGCACGAGTTCGCCGCCCTCGAGGTACGGCGACGGATCGGGCAGTTCGCTGATCAGCGCCCAGGTAATCGCTTTCTCGAGCGCGCCGGAGGCGCCCTCGGCGGCGAGTTCGAGACCGTGTTCGCCGCGTTCGAGCAGCATCTGGACGGTTAGCGGCATGGTGTCTCCCGGGGACGGATCGGGCGGCCGGAAGTGTAACCGCCGGTCTGGTCCGCTGCCGGGCGATCGCCACCCGGACGAACCAACGTTCTGGACAAAACCCGGTGCTGGTGGGTAGAAACCGTCCCGACCGGACTTCCTCGCCCGCGGATGTCCGGCCGCGCAACGGAAAGAGATCTCGATGCCCGCAACCTCCCCGGCCCGGCCGGACGTCACGTACCGGACCGCGGGCGATCGCGCGCTGCTCGTCGAGTACGGGCCGCCGCTGCCGGTCGACCTCGGGCTCAACTTCTTCGCGCACGCCTCCGCGCGGCGACTGGAGGAAAACCCGGTGCGCGGAATCCTGGAGGTCGCGCCAGGACTGCGTTCGCTGCTCGTGCACTACGACCCGGAAACGATCCAGCACGACGCCGTGATCGCCGCGATGGACCGGCTGCACCGCGAAATCCCCGAGCCCGGCTCGCTCGTGCTGCCGAGCCGCCGCGTGAAACTCCCGATCGCGTTCGACGATTCGACGTCGCGGGAAGCCGTGGAGCGCTACCAGATCACCACGCGCCCGGACGCGCCGAATGTCCTCGACGGCAACAACGTCGACTACCTCGTGCGCTCGAACGGTTTGCCGAACCGTGAGGCGCTGTACTCGCGGGTCCTGGAATCCGAGTGGTGGAACGCGTTCACCGGCTTCTACCCCGGTCTGCCTTCGTTGCTTCCCCTCGACCCGCGCTCCGAATTGGTCGCCCCGAAATACAACCCAGCGCGCTCTTGGACTCCCGAAGGGGCCGTCGCGTTCGGCGGCCCATGCCTGGTCATCCACCCGATTGAATCGCCGGGTTCGTATCAGCTTTTCGGCCGGACACTGCCGATCTGCGACCTCGTCCGCCGTCCGCGCGCGCATCGAGCGGACCCGATCCTGATCCACCCCGGCGACCGGATTTCCTTCTACCGCGTCGAAGAGGCGGAATTGATCGAATTGCGCAGGCAGGTTTTCGAGGGCCGCTACGACTACGACATCGAACCCGGCCGGTATGCGGTCGCCGACCACCTCGCCGTCCAAGCCGACCCGGCCATCGCGGCCGAGGCGGCCAAACGGCGCGCGGATCGGGTCGCCGCGCAGGAACTGGTGAAAATCCCGTGACCCAGACCGCGGCATTGGAAGTGCTGGAACCCGGCCTGCAGACGACCGTGCAGGACTATCCGGGCCGACGCGGCAGGCAGTCATTGGGCTTCTTCCCTTCCGGCCCAGTCGATTCGCTCGCCTTCCGCCTCGCGAATCTCCTGGTCGGCAACCGTCCCGGCGCCGCCGCGTTGGAGATCCCGCTGGGCCGCTTCCAAGCAGGCGTCCTCGCCCCCGGCCGGATCGCCGTCACCGGCCCGGAAACGTCAGTCACCTTGAACGGATCCCCCATCCCGCAATGGGAATCGGTACCCGTGGAAACCGGCGACGTCCTGGCCTGCGAGGTGCTGCGCGGCCCCGGACACCGGTTGTACCTCGCTCTGTCCGGCGGCATCGCGGTGCCAGAGGTATTCGGCTCCCGCTCGACCTTCCTGCTCGCCGGTATCGGCGGTCTCGACGGCCGAGCCTTGGAACGCGCAGACATCCTCGACACTTTCCCAGCCACTCCTTCGCGCCCGCGCCGCCTCCCGGTCTCCCTGCGTCCGACCTACCCGACTGCCTGGGAAATCGAAATCCTCCGCGGCCCGCACGCCGACCCGGACTTCCTCACCGCGGAGGATTTCGCCGACTTCCTCGCCGCGTCCTGGCGCTGCGACCTGAGTTCGGACCGGGTGGGCATCCGGTTCAACCCGCACCGCTTCCGCTGGGCCCGCCCGTCCGGCGACGTGGCGGGCGGGCACCCGTCGAACCTTCTAGACTCCAGCTACCCGCCCGGCGGCATCCTGGCCTACGGCGACGTGCTCACCGTGCTAGGCCCGGACAGCAACACCTCGGGCGGGTTCGCGGTGATCGCCACCGTCGCGTCGGCCTCGCTGTGGAAGGTCGGGCAACTCCGGCCGGGCCGGGATACGGTGACGTTCCGGGAGATCGACCTCGACCAGGCTGCGGCGCTCAGTGCGCATGTTAATCAGTTGCTGGATGTCAAGGCGCTGTCTTGAGTTTTGCTTCCTGGTGCAGGACGTCGCCTTCTTTCAACGCGGCCATGATCGCTTGATGATCCATTACCCGGCCGAAGCCGCGCCGAATGGTGCGGAGGGTGGCGCGGTGCGCTTCGGCGTTGTCGGTCGCGTTGACATCCGAACCGAACACGATGTGATAGCCGAGGAAATATCCGGTCCGGGCGGTGGATTCGCAGCAGAAGTTGGTGAGCGTGCCGCACACGATCAGTGTCCGGACTCCTTGACACCGCAACGCGTAGTCGAGATCTGTGCCCGCGAAGGAGTCGTAGGTGTGCTTCGCTGAAATCACGCGCTCGTCGTCGCGCGGCTTCAACCCGTGGTACAGCTTGGCTCCAGGCGTTCCCTCCGCGATCGCACCGTTCGCGATCGGCGGCCAGAAGGCGTAGAAATCGTGCGCGACATCCGGCGCGATCGTGTGCTCGGTGTACAGCACCGGCACCCCGGTCTCCCGGCACGCCTCGATCAGCGCCCGCACCCGCGGCAGCTGCCGGTACGCCTCCGGCACTCGCATCGGCCCGTCCGGGCGGACGAAATCCTCTTGGAGGTCCACCACGATCAGCGCGCATTCCTCGGGCTTGATCTCGAACGCCCAGTGTTTGTCCGTGTCGTAGTCCGCGTCGGCGGCCGCGATCTGCTCACGATCGCCGTCGAGAAGGTCCTCCTCGCCACGGCCGTAAGCGGCCAAATACTCATTCAACGGGTGCACGAACTTCCTCCTCCGCTTTCCCGTTCACCGCACCAAGATCCACCGACTTCGTCTCCTTGGCCAGCAACGAAGCCACGAGCGAAATCAACCCCATCACCGCCAGATAGACCCCGATCGCATACCCGGTGCCGAATTTCGCGTACAACCCGATCGCGATGATCGGCGCGAGCGAACCAGCCAGCACCGACGCCAGGTTGTATGCCAGCGAAACCCCGGAGTACCGCACCTCGGTCGGGAACAGCTCCGCGAAGAACGCCCCGATCACCGAGCTGTACGCGGCGAAGATCAGCAGTCCGCCAGCGACCGCCACCGTGATCAAGCCCGGATTCCGCGTATCGACCAGCGCGAAGAACACGAACGCCCACACGATCGTCGCCACCGAAGCCACCACGTAGATCGGCCGCCGTCCGATCCGGTCGGCCAGCAGGGCGAACAGCGGGATCGTCACCACCGCGCACGCCTGCCCGACCAGCACCGCCGTCAACCCGACCGAACTGTCCATTTTGAGCACAGTCGTGACATAAGTGATGATAAACAACGAGAACAGATAGAACCCGGCATTCTCCCCGAAACGCGTCGCCGCGGCGAGAAGCACACTGCGCCAATGCTTCCGGACCACCACCCCGGCAGGCAGTCCCTCGGGTTTCGGCGTGTCCTTGAACAACGGAGTCTCCGCGACATAAAGCCGCAGCCACAACCCGATCAAAACCAGTACCGCAGACAGCCCGAACGCGATCCGCCAACCCCACGACAGGAACTCAGCCGACGGCATCACCCCGCCGAGCACCGCCAGCACACCGGCGGCGAGCAGGTTACCCAGCGGCGGCCCGACATTCGGCCACGAAGACCAGAACGCCCGCCGGGCACTGCCGCCATGCTCGGACACCAGCAGGACCGCCCCGCCCCACTCGCCGCCGAGCGCGAAGCCTTGCACCAGGCGGCAGACAACGAGCAGCAGTGGGGCAAGTACGCCGACAGCCTCGTAAGTGGGCAGCAGCGCGATCAAGAACGTCGAGGCGCCCATCAGCAGCAGGCTGGCGATGAGCGTCGACCGTCGTCCCTTGCGGTCGCCGAGGTGGCCGAGCACCACCGCGCCCAGCGGCCGGGCGAGAAAGCCGACCGCGTAAGTGGCGAACGCGAGAACCGTGCCGACCAATGGGTCGTGCGAAGGGAAATACAGTTTGTTGAAGACCAAAGTGGACGCGGTGCCGTACAGAAAGAAGTCGTACCATTCGACGGCGGTGCCGGCGAGGCTCGAGGCCGCCACCACCCCCAGCCGCGTGTGCGGGCGTTTTCTGTTACGTTCGCGAGAGGTATCGGCCATTTCGGCTCCTGTAGTCGGAGGGTCCGTGACGCGGATTAAGTGCTGATGCCGGAAGCCTCGGTGGCTGTTGGCGCAGCCACCGAGGCGTGTTCCCCCCTGGAACTGCCTCAGAAGAACCAGTGCACGGGCTCGTTCGCCCGGCCGGTCAGGTCCGCGAACCGCCCCCCGTGGAACGCCAGCGGTTCGCCGTCGCGCTCGCACACGCTGCGCACGTGCCCGAACACGACCACGTGGTCGCCGGCGACCAGATGCCGCTCGACGTCGCATTCGAGGTGCGCGAAGGCGTCCGGGATCACCGGCACGCGGTGGCGGCCCTCGGTCACCTCCAGCCCGGCGAAGTGGTCCTCCCCGCGGCGGGCGAAGCGGAGCGCGAGCTGTTCCTGCCGCGCGGACAGGATGTTGACCGCGAATCGGCCCGCCTCGAGGACCGCGTCGGTGCTGCGCGCGCCGGTCGTCAGGCACACCAGCAGCAGCGGCGGGTCGAGCGAAACCGAGGTCAGCGAATTGACGGTCATCCCGTGCGGCACCCCCGCCGCCCGGGTGGTGACCACCGCGACGCCGGTGGCGAACCGACCCATCGTGCGGCGCATCGTCATCGGGTCGACCTCGGCCGAGGAAGTCGACGAAGTGGTGAGCATGGGAGTCTCCTTGCGCAGGGGGCTCGTGAGTGCCTATGCCGGTTAGAACCGGCATAGGCACTCACGAGGGGTTCAGGCGGGGTAGCGGACCTCGAACGTGACGACCCCCTCGTCGGTCCGCCACGGGCCGTGCGGCATGCCCGGCGGACGGCAGGCGTACATCCCCGCAGTGAACGTCCGGCCGAGCGTGAGATCGGTGAACGAGCCCTCGAGAATGTAGACCTCCTCCCAGAAATCGTGCTTCTGCACGCCCATCGGCGTCGAATCGGCACCCGGCTCGTACCGCAGGATCCGCGTCGCCACGCCGGTTTCCGAGTCCTTGGCGAGAATCCGCTCGGTGATCTTCGGATCGTCGCCCGGGCACACCGTGAAAGCGACGTCGGTCACCGGGAAGAATTCGTGTTCCGGTTTGTTCATCGGGTGATCGCTCCGTCGAGGTCGTAGCTGGACAGGAAGGCGTCGATGTCGCCGAGCGCTTCATCGAAGCCGTAGTTGCGGTAGGCATAGCCCTTCACCACGAACGGTGCGCCGGCGTAGAACATCTCGTACTGATGGTGGCGTCCGGCGAATTCGCTGCCGACGACGTCCCAGGCGAGCTTGAACAGCTTCACCCGCTCCTCCGCCGGCGCGGACGGGCTGTAAATGTATTTGTCGATATCGGCGCGGGTCTCCGGGTTCGTCAGGTCCGCGACGCTGGAGGGCACCTGCAGCACCCCGCCGCCGACCAGGTCGCGCAGGATCGCCAGCAGCCGCGGGTACAGCTCGGCCTGCAGCCCCATCGCGCCGTACACCGCACGGGAGCCGGGCCGCCACATGCCGTTCTCGTCCGGTTCCGCGGAGTATTCCGCTGCCAGCACCGCGGATTCCACAATGGACGCGAGACTTGCCAGCTCGCCGAGTTTCTCGACCACGCCAGGGAACTTGTCGACGCCGTTGACTGCGGCGACCTTACGGGCGAGTCCGACGATGAACTGCGTCTTCACCATGAACCGGATCTGCGCCTGCCAGTTGCCGAACACGTGCGCGCCGGTGTCGAAGAACTGCCGCCGCAATCCCGCGACATCGCGGTAAACGAACACTCGGTCCCATGGAATGAAGACGTCGTCGAAGACCACCAGCGCATCGGTTTCGTCGTAGCGCGAGGTGAGCGGGTAGTCGTATTCGCTCGTCGCGGCCGGAGCGTACGGACGGCGGCAGTAAAGCTTAAGTCCTTCTGCGTCAACGGGAACCGCGAAGCCGAGCGCGAAGTCAGCGTCCTCCGGTCCGAGCGGCTTGATGCAGGACACGAAGATCTCGTCGGCCACCGCACCGCCGGTCGCGAGCATCTGCGCGCCGCGGATCACGATGCCGTCCTCGCGCTCCTCCGCGACGCCCGCCTGGATCAGGTCGCCTTCCCAGGCGTGCGCGGTGGTCGCCCGAGAAACCTGCGGCGGAATGATCGCGTAGGAGACGTACAGATTCTCCTCCAGCACGCGCTTGTGGTATGCCGCGACGTTGGCGGAAAAGTCCCGCTCCCCTTGCGCAAACGCTTCCGGATGCGCGGAGAAGGCCGCGACGAATGCTCCGACGTGGTCCGGACTGCGGCCGACCCAGCCGTGCGTGTGGCGTGCCCAAGTCGTCGCCGCTTCGCGGTACGCCTTGAGGGCTTCACGGCTGCGCGGCGGCGTGAACAGCCGGTTCACTGTGGACCCGGTCGCCGGGTCGGTGACCGGGATGCCGGACTCCGGGTCGGCCGCGAGGTCGAACAGTTCCGCGATGGTCTTCGCGATCGGCGCGAACGCCGGGTGGTGGGCGACGTCCTCGACCGGCGCGCCGTCGAGGTAGATCCGCCGGGGGCCTTTCAGTGCGGCCAGATAGTCGGCTCCGCTGCGCATCACTCGCTCCTCTGTTTCGTTTCGTACGCGTGGGTCAGGGTCGGGCCGCCGGGCAGTTCCAGGTGGATGCGCCAGTACGCGCCGTGCACGAATTCGCCGCCGAGCAGCGGCAAAGTGCCGCAGTACAGCGCGAAATCGCCCTCGACCGGACCGAGCCGGTCGAGCAGATCCGCCGGGTGCCGCAGCGCGGCCAGTTCCCCCTTCTGATACGGGCAACCGTCCACACTGGAGTCCGCGACCACGTGGTTCCAGTCCGGAATGGACACTTCGGTCCCGATCTCGGCGACCACCTCCCCGAGCGGTTTCGGACAGGCCGCTTTGGACAGTGCCACGCCGTCCCGCTCCAGGTCGCGATCGGTGTGGTCGGACCCGACCCCGAGGAAGTACCTTCCCTGATGCCGGATCAGCACCGGCTCGACCTCGCCGGACGTCCCCGGCGCGCTCACGCCGACCACCGGTTCGGTCGTCAGCAATTCCGGGTCCAGGCGGTAAAACGCGGGAACCGACTCCGGGCGCGGCACGCCGATCGCCGCCAGTTCGGCGATGTGCTCCTCGACCGCGGCCTCGTCGCTTCCGGTGTACCCGGCCACCACCAGCCGCGCCGGAGCGAACGCCAGTTCCTCCCCGGTTCCCGCGACGTGCAGCACAATCGTGGTCATACTCCCGCTCCCGTGAAGTCTGCCGTGGACACCGGCCACCGCCGATCGGCCAGCACCGGGAACTCCGCCCGCACCGTGTCCACAATGGATTGGTCAATTTCGCAGCGCAGCACTTCCTCGCCGCTGCCCGCCTCCGCCAGCACGGCGCCCCACGGATCGACAATCCGGCTGGTACCGGCCAACTCGACGCCGCCGTGCTGCGTGCCGGCCGCGTTCACCGCGATCACCACGACCTGCTCTTCCACCGCACGACACGAGGTGAACATCCGCCAGTGCTCGCGCCGCGCCGCGGGCCACGCCGCCGGAACCACGACCGTCTTCGCGCCGCGGTCCACCAGCCCCCGCCACAGCTCGGGAAACCGCAGGTCGTAACAGGTAGTCGCCCCGATCGGCCCGAGTTCCGTTTCCGCGACGCTGAGCGAGTCGCCCGGCGTGAGCAATTCCGCCTCGCGCGAGGCATATCCGAAGACGTGCACCTTGCGATAGGTATGCGCGATCGTGCCGTCCGGCGCGAGCAGCACCGCGGTATTGAACAGCCGGCCGGCCTCGTCGCGCTCGACCAAACTGCCCAAATGCACATACGCACCCAAGCTGCGCGCCCACTCGCGCCCCGCCGCGACAGTCGGCCCGTCAAGGGTCTCCGCCTCGTCCGGATACGCGTCGAACGAGAAGTACCCAGCAGCCCACAACTCCGGCAGCACCACCAGCTCGGCCCCGCGCGCCGACTCCACCAACTGCCCGGCCCGCACCCGGCGGTCCGCGGCAGTCTCGTCCGGCGGGCTGGCCAGCTGCACCAAGGCGACCTTCACAGCCGCTCCCCGACCCGCAACGCCGTCATCGTGCTGGACAAGTGCTTCGCCAGCGCTTCTCCGGCCGCGGCAGGCTCGCCGCCGCGCAACGCCTCGGCGATCGCCGCGTGCTCGGCCAGCACCGTCCCGGCTCGGGTTTCGCTGCCCGCGACCGCACGCAGCCCCATCCGGACCTGCCGGTCCCGCAACGATTCGTAGAACTCGGCCAGCACCGGATTCCCGGCGCGCCGCACGATCGCCCGATGGAACGCGCGGTCGAACTCGATGAACCGGACCGGCTCGTCGACCACTTCGCGCTGCTTCGCGAGAACGTCGTCCAGCTCGGCGAGGAAGGCTTCGTCGACACGCTCGGCGAGCTTGCGGACGCACCAGTCCTCGACCAGCTCGCGCGCCTCCATCACCGCCCGCACCTCCGCGTCGGAGATCGGCGGCACGAACGCGCCCTTCTTCGGCACGATCTCGAGGAACCCCTCGGCCTCGAGCCGCAACAGAGCCTCCCGCACCGGCGTCCGGGACGTCCCGGCCGCCTCGGCGACCTCCGATTCGGTGAGGAAGGTCCCGCCGTCGCGCGGCAGTTCGGCGATGCGCTGCTTGAGGAACCGATAGGTGACGTCCTGCGCGGACCCGGCCCGCCCAGCCTGTCGTACACTGCTCATGGACAAGATGTATACATCACGCATGGCAGGCGGGCAAGAGGTGTTTGCCGAGGTTGAGCGGCCGTGACTGGCGGTGACGTCACCGGGGTGAGGCTGGTCGGCGGGGGTGCGCGGGGACTCTTGGGCCGGGCGAGGAGGTCGGGGCAGCCGAGTCGGTGCTTCTCGTCTGGGGCCGCGCACCGGTGTGCGCTAGGTACGCGGTGCCGGAGGAGTCTGCCGCGAATTGCCTAAGCCGCTGGGCCATGGAGTCGCGATCGGAGATTCACCGGCCGCGCAGAACGAGCCGAGACCTCCGCGCGGTCGGCAGCCTGCGAGTCACACGACCACAGATTCCCGGGCAGCGCAAACCCGGCTCGGCCTCCGCGCCATCCACCGGCCGACGAGCTTCGAGGGCACCACTCCGGCACCACCGCCCAAAACCCGCCCACCGACACCAAGGACCGCACCACCACCGAAGACGCCTCCGCACGGCCACACCTCCCCGACCGTTCACCGTCAGCGGTCTGCCAGCACCCGGTCACCTCGACCTCACCTCCTACCCGAAAAGTGCCTCCTTGGCACCAAGATCACCACCGCTTACGGTCGGGAACCACCGCAAAAGCCACTGGGGAGTTGTCCGTTGAATCGTTTTGTCATCACCGGCGCACGCGTCTTCGACGGCGAAAACTCGCTGGGCGTCGTGGACGTCGAGGTCGCCGACGGCAGGATCGCCAGCGTCGGAGGCAGCCGTCCGGCCGGGGTCGATCTCGTCGACGGATCCGGGGCCACTCTGTTGCCCGGCCTCATCGACGCGCACACGCACACCGACGCGGAATCGCTCCGGCAGGCGCTGACGTTCGGGGTCACCACGGAATTCGACATGCTCTCGATGCCGGAGCAAATGATTCCGTTGCGCCGCAGGGCAGCCACGTCGAACGACCTCGCCGACGTGCGTTCTCCGTCCATCGGGCTCACTCCAGCGGGCGGGCATCCGCATCAGCTGCGGAAGGGCGAAGGCGACCCGCAATGGCCGACGGCTAACCGGCCGGAGGAAGTCGCGGCGTTTGTCGAGGGCAGGATCGCGGAGGGGGCCGACTATCTCAAGGTGCTGGTGGAGGACGGTCAGCTGTTCGGCAGCGACGCTCTGCCCCGGCTCTCCCCCGAATTGGTCGAGGCGACGGTCCGGGAGAGTCACCGGCGCGGGAAAATGGTGTTGGCGCACGCGATGACCGTCGAGACGGTGGAACAAGTTGTCGACGCGGGAGTCGACGGGCTCACTCATCTCTTCGCTGATCGGCCGCACACCGCGGAGTTGATCGAGAAAATCGCTGCCGCCAACACCTTCGTGATCCCCACCTTGACGGTGCTCGCGTCGATCACTGGCGAGCCCGTCGGTCGCCAACTGGCCGAGGATTGGCGCGTCTATCCGAAACTGACGCCGGAATGGCGGGAGAATCTGTCCGGCATGATGGCCACCAGTTCCCGCGAAAAGTTCGGCTACGCGTTGGAGACGCTCAGGGCGCTCAAGGAAGCCGGGGTCGACCTCCTGGTGGGCACGGACGCGGCGCATCTGGGCGCACCGGGGATGGCCCACGGTGCCAGCCTCCACGGCGAACTGAAGCTCCTGACACAGGCGGGATTCACTCCCACGGAAGCTCTGCGAGCAGCGACCTCCGTCCCGGCTCAGCGATTCGGGCTGACCGACCGAGGCCGCATCCGACCGGGTCTCCGGGCAGATCTCCTGATGAGCACGGGAGACCCGACGGTCAGCATCGGCGACACTCTCTCGATCCGGCACGTCTGGCGCAACGGAACTTACTGTGCCGCGGCAGCGATCAACGCCTCCAAGCCGGAAGCCTGAGTCCGCCAATCCACCGCGTTCGACGCACCGCCAGCCCATCGCTCGCCAAGGCGGTTCAGCGAGTCGCGATCCCGCAGCCACACCGAATCCGCTTGCTGCTGCACGAAATCCCGGTACTTTGGGTCCCCAGTAGCGGAAGCGAGATCGCCGAAGTACCGCATGAAGATGCCTTTGAACTGTTTCTGATTGTCATCGCACGAGCCGCTGTCACACGATTCGACCAGCACCCCGCCCGAAGTGAGGCCGTTCATCGCGGCATCCGCCAGCCGCCGGGCAGCATCCACATAGGACTGGTCGCCGGTCGCCCGCCAAAGCTCGGTGAAGCCGCCGATGGCCAGGCCCTGGTTGTAGGTCCAGACGGTTTGGCCGTTGTTCGCACAGCCGGAGGTGAGGCCGTCGTTGACGAGGCCGGTCGAGTTGATCAGGCCGCTCCGCAGGTACCACTCCCCTGCCTCACGAGCGCGGGCCAGCCATTCGGTGTCGCCGTCGAGGCGGCGGTGCAAGGCAGCGGCGAGGCGAAGGTAGAGACCGCTGGTGACGGCGTTCTTGTACGTCCGTTCGCGATCCCACCACACTCCCCCGCCGCAGGTGCCGGTGTCCCAGAAACCGTGCACATAGTCGGCGATTTTCGTCGCTTCGGCGAGATATCGGGCATCGTGGGTACGGTCGTACGCCGCGAGCCATGCCAGGCCCCACCACGCGGTGTCGTCGATCGCGCGGCTGATGAAGTCGCCGTCGATCGGGTCGGAACTGCGCGCTCCGGCGGGGAACGCGGACCGGTTCACGTCGAATACCCGCGACAGGACCGGATCCAGGCCGGAGAATCCGGAATCCGCCAGTGCGGTCACCGCGACCGCCGAGTTCCACCAGCTCGACGGCCACCAGGCGCGGTAAACGTCCTGCGACCACAGCAAAGCATCGACACCCGCGGCGACCCGCGACTGAGCGGGACGCGCCCAGGCGGTGCAAGCGCCCTCCTGGTGCGAGGCTTCCCGGCCGCACGCCCGAACGGCACCGCCGTTCATCCGTCCGCGTGGATCTCGAGCGGCGAAGGTCGCGGTCTGTGTCGTGGTCGCACCGAAGGGGACACTCGTGCGGCCGAGCGACGAACCGTCCGGCCAGGTCGCGCCTGCGTCCCACGACCGGTCCAGCCAGATTTCGTCGCCGGGGCCGCCGGAATCGATGCTGGCCCAGGACATGCCGCGGTCGTCGAAGTGCAGGCGGACGGAACGGCCGAAGATCGTCGCGGCCGCGACCGGCTGGCTGTCGCCGGTGCCAGGCGCGGAACCGTCGCAGGCGGCATCGCAGACGGTCGGGTAAATCCAGGCTGTGCAGGCGACGGCCTGGGCGTCTCCGCAGGCCCGGACCAGGCCGCGGCGGTGGCCGACCGGGTCGGTGAGGTTGTACATGAGCGTGCGAGTGCCGGTCCACGTGTCCGGAATGCTCGCTTTGCCCAGCAGGCCGTCCCAGGTACTGCCGCCGTCCCAGGACCGGTCGAGCCACACCGCGTCGCCGGTGCGGCCGTTGTCGATGCTGGCCCAGGCCATGCCGTCCTGATCGGAGACGTGCAGGCGCAGCACCCGGCCGTTGATGTCCTTGTCCGGCAAGGGAAAGCTCTCCTGCGCGGCCTGCGACGGATCGAGCGGGTCGCAGGAAAGCGCACAGACGGCAGCGGCCGCGCGCGGGACGGTCAACGAGGCGAACACGAGCAGCACTACGAGCACGGTCCGCATGGACTCGTCCCCTCGCCTGGGTGAATTTCCGCCCAGGATAGGAACTCGCGCGGGCGCCGGTGAAGGCCCGCGCGCGGTTCTGTCCCGTTCCGGACAGCCGGGTTAACCCGATCAGCCGCCGCTGCTCTGGCGCCGTCCGACCGAACGGCCGATGAAGTACCCGAGGATGAGCCCGACGATCAGGCCGATCGCGACGAAGAAGATGATCGTGGCGGCCGCGATCTTGCCGACTGTGCCGAGGAATCCCTTGGCCTCGAGATCGGTCGCGATCGCCACGGACTGGGTCAGTGCGTAGTGGGTCATGCCTCCCAGGATGGCATCGGCCGGGGACAGGCGCTCGGGGACTCACCGAGGCGGGTCGCGGCGGCCGCCGCGGTGCGCTGCTGTCGGGCGGGCGAGCGCCTCGGCCGCCCCGCACGCGATACTCAGTCCTTGACCGGCTTGAGCACGAACCCTTCGTCGTCTTGGCCGTCCGGAGCCGGACGCCGCGTGGCCGGTTCAGAACCGCGCGGCGCGTCGTGGTCGGGCTTCGGAGCCGCGGGCGGCTCCGTCTCCGGCTCTTCGCCCAGCGCCAACGCGTCTTCGACAGCCGCCGCGACCGCCGGGACGCATCCCGCGCGGACGGCCCGCAGGCCCTGGTGCAATGCCCGCGTGCCGGCCTCGGCGCTGAGCCGCGAGATCTCCGCGGCCAGCGCGTCCGGGCCCAGTTCGAGCGCGGACTCGCCGATGTCCAGATGCACGAGCATGCCGTGCAGGTTCACCGTGACGCTCAGCCCCTCGCCGCCGGCTGTCGCGCGGATGGCGGCCAGGCCCTCGGACAGACCCAGCCGCTCTGGGATCTCCTCGGCGATCTCGATCAGCTCGTCGATCCCCCGCTCGTCCCCGCCAGGCTCTCGGGGCTCGTCCGGCGTGCGGGACTCGCGGGGAGCCCCGGACTCGTCCCCGCCAGGCTCTCGGGACTCGTCCGATGCCCGGGATTCGTGGGGAGCCCCGGACTCGACCCAGCCGGGCCCCGGGGATTCGTCCGGCGTGCGGGACTCGCGGGGAGCCCCGGACTCGTCCCCGCCAGGCTCCCGGGACTCGTCCGATGCCCGGGATTCGTGGGGAGCCCCGGGCTCGTCGCTGCCGGGCAGCCCGGCCGGAACCTCGTCCGCGCGCCCGCGAGCGACCCGCCCGCTGTCGGCTGTCTCGCCCGCGCCCCACTCCTCGGCGTCCGCGGGCAAACCGTCGCGCTGACCAGCCGCAATCCCCCGTCGCACCTCCGCCATCACACCCTCCACGTGTCCGGAGTGGTGTCTTCGGCGCGGTCCGCCAGGTCCGTTTCGGTGCCGAGGCCGAGACTGCCCAGTTCGGCGCCGCTGAGCCCGCTGGGACCGCCGAGACCGCCCAGTTCGGCTTCCAAGGCGCGGCGGGCGCGTTCGTTGGCCTCGGCGGCGGCCTCGCGCACCGCGCGCAGGATCGCGTCCGCCAGCCGGGGACCGCCGCCGCGCAGAGCGCCCGCGGTGAGTTCCAGAGTGCGCAGCGCTCCGCCGGGGGCGACCTCGACCGCCACCCCGCCGTCCCGCGCCGTGCCCGTGATGCTCACTTCGGGTGCACCCCGCCGTAGAACTTGTGCAGATCGCGCGGCAGCGTGTAGGTGAGGCGCTCGACCTGGTCGTTCGCGTTGCCCTCGATCGTGGTGATCTTGTTGCCCTCGACCTTTTCGATGATCCCGATGTGGTGGCTGTGCCCCCACGACGGGCCGTCGCCGAACAGGATGGTGTCGCCGGGCCGCGCGTTGTGCGCGAGCGCGGCGCGGTCGTAGGCGAGGTGGTGGCGCTGGCCCCACTTGTAGACGTCGCCGGTGAAGCCGTACTTCGGGATGTCCACTCCGGCCGAACGCCACATCGACGTCGCGAAGTACGCGCACCACGGCTGTCCGGTCGGGCCCCATTTGTTCCGGTTGTTCGGCCCCTCGTGGTAGCCGAGGTTGTCTCGCGCGTGGTCGAGGATCTTGTCGGCCTTCTTGCTGTGGCTCGCGTGCGTGCCGCCGTGGTGCTGCTCGTGCTTTTTGTGCGCTTCGTGCTTCTTGTGCTGCTCGTGCGCGCGGTGGCCCCCGGGTTTCGGCTTGGCGCGGTGCGTCCCGCCCGGGTCGGCCACGCCGTCGTGGTTCAGGTCCTTCTGCAGCGCGCGCAGCTTCCGGGCCGCCTCTTCCATCTCCGCACGGGCGTTCTTCAGGTGCCCGCCGGATTCCTTCAGGTATTTGCCCGCCAGATCGGCCACGTCGCCGATCGCCATCAGCAGCGCGGCGGGGCTTCCGTTGCGCGCCAGGACGTATCCCGCGTCGATGATCTTGCGCGCCTTCGCGACGAACTCGTCGATCAGCTTGCCGGTGGCCTGATGCCGCCCGGCGAGCGCGTCGGTGACCTCGCTGACCACCTTGGCCCCGTGCGTGCTCGCCCGCGCGGTGACCTTGAGGTCGCGACCGAACTTGCCGGTGTCGTGCTCGAAGGCCGGATTCGCCTCGCTGTGCCAGGTGTTCAGCAGTGCGTGCGCGGCTTTGCGCTGCGCCTCGTACTGTTCGGTGATCTCGTGCGCGGCCCGCTGCAGCGCCTGCTGCGCGGCCTGCGAGTCCGCGGCCTTGCCCTGGAGCTTGCCGTGGTGCGTTTTCATCTCGTCCGCGAACAGCGTCGCGACCCCTGCGGTGTCCAGCACGGATTCCCCCTCAGCCCAGAATGCCCTTGATGTCGTGCTCGCGGATCGTGGCGCTCGCGTCCGAATCCGCGCCCGCGTAGGCCTGCCGCGCCCGGAAAACCGAGGCGCTCAGCGTGCGCGCGTGCGCCCCGGTGGCCCGCACCTGCGATTCCAGCGAGCGGCTGAAATCCCCCAGCGCGTCGGAGAACCCGGTTTCCTGCCCGACCTTCCCGAAGCTGTCCTTCGCGATCCCGGTGACCCGGTGCACCGTCTTCCTGCCGACCGACACCAGTTCGTTCGCGACGTGCTCGGTGGTGCGCTCGTAAGCGAGGAACTGTTCGAGATCGGCTTTGAACCCGCCGTCCTTGCCGTGGTGCGGCTTCGCGGGTTTGCGCGGGTGGTGCCCGCCCTTGCCGTGGTGCCGGGTGACGTCCTCGGCGGCCTTGCGCGCGGCGGCGAGATGGCTCTGGTACGCGCCGTTGGTGTAGGTGGACCACGGCTGGAAACTCTTGCCGTGCCCGGAAATCGCCCAGGCGGCCTTGGCGTTCTCGTCCGCGTCGAACAGTTCGTCGTTGGAGTGCAGGCGGAACTCGTGGCGGCGGGCAGGACCGAGCGAGCCGAGCATGTTGACCTGCCACAGACCGTACGAATTGTCCGGCGGGGTCCCGTTGTGCGCGCGGGTGTTCCCGCCCGATTCCGCCAGCGCCACCGCGACCGCGGTGGTCAGCGCATGCCCGCGGAACCCGGCCCGGTACGCGTGCTGGGCGATCTCCTCGGCCGACAACTTGGTCATCTCCTGCCCCCTTCAGCAGGGCGCTTCGCCGCTGCCCTAAGTGAGACGGAACCCTTCGTCTTCCGGTTCCCTAGTCCCCCGATCGGACGACACCTCGCGCCCGAGTTCCTGCATCCGGTCCGCGAGCCACGCGTGGTCCGCGGGCGCGACCGTGACCCACTTCGTGCCCGCGCTTTCCCGGACGACCGCTCCGTACCGGCCGGCTTCGGTGTCGTACCAGGCGACCACTGGCGAACGACCGCCCGGGCCGTTGACCGCGAACTGGCCGTACGCGACGCGCGGCGTGGTGACGAGCGTCGAAATCGCGCGCAGATCGCGACCGGCGAGACCGGCCCGGCCGAGCACTCGCTCGAAAGCGGCGTGCCCGTGCTCCGCAAACGCTTGCATTGCCTCGGAAAACGCCTCGCGCGGCAACCGCACCGCGGTGCCGGGCCCGGGTTCGGCGTCCCCGACGACGCCCGCCGCGAGCTGCGGTACGTCGTCGGGCAGGCACGGCCGCAACGCGAGTTCGCCCGCGTCGAGAACGGCCAGCACGCCCAGTTTGCGCCCGGCCGCGGCCAGCGCGCGCAGCGGCGGATCGCGGAACACCAGCAGGTCGACCGAAAACGCCGGTTCGGCCAGCACCGCGAACACCTGGCCGAGCAGCGGGTGCGGTTCGTCCTCGTCGTCGAGCAGCCCGGCCGCGGCGAGGCTTTCCGCGACCTCGGTTCCGAGTCCGTCGCGCTCTTCCATCGTCTGGCCGTGCGAGGGCACGTCCAGCGGATACGGCGCGGGGCCGAGGTCGAAATCCGACCACAGCAGGTCGAATTCCAGGTGCGAGAGCGCGATCCCGCCGACCTCGGGGAGGTGTCTGGCCATCCGCGCCGTCACTCGCCCAGCACGGGCGGGTACGCGTCCGGCAGATCCTCGAGGAAATCGAAGGCACTGCCCTTGGTGTAGCGGTTGTGGTGGTCCCCGGCGCCTTCGCCGCGCTGGCCGGACATCGGCGGGAGGAACCCGCCGGACATCGGGCCGCCGCCGCGCGCGCCCGCCGCGGCCCCGGCCGCCGCACCGCCGGGCCCCGCCGTCCCGCCCAGCGGACCGCCGGGCATCCCGCCGGGCAGCGAACCGCCGCTTCCGGAGCCGTTGCCGCCCAGCGCACCGGCGGAACCGCTCCCGAAAGCACCGGCCGACCCCGGCGTTCCGGCCGTCCCGCCGAACGGACCGCCCGCGCCCGCGAACTGCCCGGCATCGCCCGGCACGACCGACGACGCCGTGGTCGCGTCGCTGCCCGATGCCCCGGAACCGGGCGAAGGCCGTTGCCCGCGATCGGTTCCGCTGCCGCCGGTTCCGTCGCCGGAGTCGATGTTCGTAGTCTTCGGTGCGCCGGTGAACTGCGGCAGCTTGTCGTGCACGCCCTTGCTCGAGGTCTCGTAGCTTTCCATCACGCGGACGGCCTCGGCTTTCGCCTGCGAGGCGGCGCGTTTGGCGGGCAGATGGTCGTCGAGGAGCTGATCGACCATCACCGCGCCGCTGGGGCCGCTGGCCGCGTTGAGGTCGTAGCCGTCGCGGAACTGGTTCTCCGCCACGGAGAACACCGGTTCCGGCATCTTGTGCTTGGCCGTTTCGACCGCGCTCGTGTAGTGGTCGAGCTTGTCGCCGACCTCGCGCATCGTCTCGCTCGCGCCCGCGCCCCAGGAGGTCAGCTTCGACGCCGACTGCGCCGCTGTCCCCGCCGCGCCGCCCCGCCAGGAAAGCAGCAGCTTCTGCACCGTTTTGTGCACCTCGGCGGTCGCCGAGTCGACGTCGTAGGCGAGCTTGCCCCACTGGTGCGCGGACGAGCCCATCGCGACCGGGTCCGCGGTCATGATCATGTCGTAGAGCGTGGTGTGCGCCCAGGCGTTCCAGTTGATCTTGCCGAAGGACGCGTCTTTCAGGTTGGCCCGCTGGGCGAGCTTGGTGCGCCGCAGGACCCTGCGCTGCGCGGCGGTGGGCGGGTGGTCCTCGCTCCACAGCCGGTGCTTGCGGTGCTTGTCGTACGGCAGCCGTTCGTAGCCCGGTGTCCGGCTCATGCCGGCGTCCCTCCCCCGTCGTCCGCCCGGCGGTGCAGCGCGTCGAGCGAATCCTTCGCGTCGCTTTCCTGCTGGACGTGCCCGGCGCTCGCCCGGCGGATGGCCTCGCGCAAGGACGACAGCTCGTCGAGGTACTGCTGCAGGATCGCCTGCGCGCCGCCGTCCGCGGACCCGCGCACGCCGAACGCCTGCCGCAGGTGGGCCGCCACCGGGCTGGTGCCGTCCTTGAGCGGATGCGCGAGCTGTTTGGCCTGTTCGAGGCAGGCGGTCAGCTCCTGCTGGCGCTTCTCCAGCTCCGCGTCCGCCGCCGCGATTTCGGCCGGGTCCAGTTCGATGACGCCGGTGTCCGCGACGATCTCGGCGGCGCCCGCCCCGGCCGGGCCCCGCACGGAATCCGAGGTCTCCGGCCGCCCGGCCCAGTGCTTCTCTCCGGCCTGTTTCTTGTGCAGCGCACGGACGTCTGCCCAGTCCGAAACCCGGTGCGAACTCACCCCAGTCCACCTCCCAGCAGGCGTCCTCGACGGACGCGCGCACCAGTATGTCAGCCGTCCGGGCCGCAGGCATCCGGTCCGGGAAAGTCGGCGATGGGACGGCTCCGGCGGGGCCGCGGTTCCCGGGGTCACCCGGACGGCGGACGAGCAGCGCCGTCTCGCCGAGGGTCAGCCCCGCGGCGGATTCGCGCCCCGGACAAGCAATTCCGCCACCGAGCGGGCAGCCGCCTCGACGTCGTCGCCGACGTCCGCGGGCAACGCGCGCTGCAGCCACAGCGTCGCGAACCCGTGCACGAGCGACCAGGCCGCCGCGCCGGCGACCACCGGATCGACGCTTCCGTCCCGGAAACCGGCGATCGCCCAGTCCAGCGCCTGATTGCTGCGCGCCTGCGCGGCCCGCAGGTCCGGATCGTCTTCGCGGAGCAGCTCCGGACGGAACATCACCTCGAAGTGCGCCCGGTGCTCGACCGCGGACGAAACGTAAGCGACCCCGGCCTCGAGCAGGTCCGACGACGGCGGCAGCTCTTCAAGGGTGTCCGCGAGCAGGTCGAACCCCTGCGCGGCGACCGCGGTGAGCAGCCCGGACCGGTCGCCGAAGTGGTGGGCCGGGGCGGCGTGCGAAACCCCGACCCGGCGGGCGAGGTCGCGCAGGTTGACCGCGGCCGGACCGGACTCGCCGAGCACCTCGACGGCCTCGGTCAGCACCGCCTGCCGCAGATCGCCGTGATGGTAACGACGGGCCATGGCATCGAGTATGCCACCGACTTGTCAGTGCCTAGATGAAGCGAACGGCTCCGGCCTGCTGCCGCGGAGGTCCGTGAAGGGCTCCTTGAGGGAATCTGATTCCCTCAAGGAGCCCTTCACGGACGCCCGCGCCCGAGGATCCGCTCAGCGGACGAACTCGAAGATTTGCTTCTGAATCCCGTTCGCATAGGTTTCGCTTTCGATCAGCTTCAGCGGCTGCTTGGCCTTGTCGGTTTCGCTGAACAGCCGCTTCCCCGCGCCGAGCAGGACCGGGAAGACCAGCAGGTGCAGCCGGTCGACCAGGCCGGCGTCGGTGAGGTCGCGGACCAGGGTCGCGCTGCCGTTGACGATGATCGGGCCGCCCTCGGTTTCCTTCAAAGCGGCGACCTCGGCAAGGGAGCGAAGAATGGTCGTTTCGCCCCAGTTCGTCACGAGGTCCTCGTCGCGCAGGGTCGTCGACACGACGTATTTCGGCATCACCTTGTAGTGCGGGAATTCCTCGGTCATGTCCGGCCACACCGGCGAGAACGCCTCGTAGCTGACCCGCCCGAGCAGCAGCGCGGTCGCCTCCTCCTGCTCGGCGCCCTTGAGCGCGTAGGCGGCGGGCTCGAACTCGATGTCCTTGAACGTCCAGCCGGCGTTCCGGTACCCGGCCTCGCCGCCGGGGGCTTCGACGACGCCGTCGAGGGACACGAACGCGGTGGCGATGAGGGTGCGCATGGGATCAGCTCCTGGTTCGGGATGGTGCCTGTTCACCTACGCGTCGAACGGGACCGTCCCGATCAGACACGCCACCCGGAACCCTGGATATGACCTGGCTCACACCGGAGTGTGCCAGGCGTCGTACCCGTAGATCGCGTCCGCGGCGGTCGAACTGCTTCCGCTCTGCTTGAGCCAGCTGTTGTTCCGCGAGGCCAGCTGCACCTCGCGGGTCCGGTCCAGCCGAGCCGCCTGGTACGCCTTCAACGCGACCTCCGTGTTCGGATAAGCCGCCAGCGCCCGCGAGAGCACGACACTGTCCTCGATGGCCATTCCCGCGCCTTGTGCCATGAACGGCATCATCGGGTGGCACGCGTCGCCCAGCAGCGTCACCGGGCTGGACGACCAGGTCGGCAGCGGATCGCGGACGTACAGCGCCGATTGCAGTACCGAATCGCACGCCTCCAGCAGCGCGCGGGCCTCGGGGTGGAAGCCGCGGTACGCCTCGCGCAGTTCGGCGACGTCGCCCGGAGTGGTCCAGGATTCGTGCCGCCACTGGCTTTGCCGGGTCGTGGCGAAGACGAATACGTCCGCGCCGCGGTTGAGCGGGAAAGTCACCAGTTGCGTGTCCGGATCCGGACCCCACCATTTGGTGAAGGAGTCCAGGTTCGGCACGTCCACCGAACCCGCGGGCAACACCGCGCGGTACGCGACGACGCCGGTGAACTCGGGGTGTTCCGCGCCGAACAAAGCGGTGCGGACGGCGGAGTGGATGCCGTCAGCGCCGATCACGACGTCCGCGGAAGCCGTCGAAGAACCGAAGTCCAGCGAGACCGAGTCCGTTGTGGACAGTCCGGTCAGCTTGTGTCCCAAGTGGACGACGCCGTCGGGCAGCGCGCGTTCCAACGCGGCCAGCAGATCCGCGCGGTGCATCGTGAGCTGCGGCGAACCGTAGCGGCGTTCGGCCTCGTCGCCCATCGGCAGCCGGGAGGTTTCCTCGCCGGTGTCCCAGGTGCGGCTGATCCGGTACTTCGGCCGCGCCGCGGTTTCCCGCAGTTCGTCGCCGATCCCAAGGCCGTCGAGGGCGCGGACGGCGTTGGGCGTCAGGTTGATGTCCGCGCCGACGCGGCCGAATCCGCCCGCCTGTTCGTGCACGACCGGCGAGAATCCGGCCTTCCGCAGGGCGGCAGCGGCGGCCAGGCCGCCGATCCCGCCGCCGACGATCGCGATTTCCGGCACAGCGAAAGCTCCTTTGAGACAAGTCTTTTAGACAGCGAGGTCAAGCAGGTCGTGGCCCACGACGACCGGGCCGGAATAGTGCGGACGGACTCGCCGGAGCCAGCCCTCGTCGTCGAGCCGGGCGGGATCGGCCGGGCCGAGGTGCGACAGCGCGACCCGCTTGGCCCCGGCCGCCGCGGCGACCCGGCCGACGTCCGCCGGTGAGGTGTGCGAGGCGGCGAGGAAGTCCAGTAGTTTCGGCGAATAGCCGATGCTGCGGTAGAAATCGGGCTCCATCGCTTCGTGCACCAGCAAGTCGGCACCCGCCGCCAACTCGCCGACCGCGTCGCTGCGGGCGGTGTCGCCGGAGAAGGCGACCACGCCGTGTTCGGTCTCGAACCGGTAGCCCAGTGCCAGATGCAGTGGCGGATGCGGGACGGCCCGAGCTGTCACGCGTACCCGATCGTCTTCGTGCACAACGGTTTCCCCAGCCACCGAGACGTCGGTAGCGCGGATCAGGCTGGCCAGCCGCGGCCGGTCGCTGGTCCGCTGCCGCACCGCGACGTCCTGTCCGAACGCGGCGAGATTGCCCGCGATCAGCCCCGCCGTGCCCGCGGCGGGCGGACCGGGGTCGGTCGGGTCCGGGCCGGGGCCGTAGACCCGTACCGGATCGACGACGCCCTGGTTGGCCGGGCCCCAGCCGAGCAGGAAGAGCGTGAACAGTTCGGCGACGTGGTCGGAATGCAGGTGCGTCACGAACACCGCGGCCAGATCGCGCAGGGACAGCCCGGCGGCGACGTACTTGCCGAGCGTCCCGTAGCCCGCGTCGACCAGATAGACGCGGCCGCCGACGACCACCGCGTTCGCGCAGCCCTGCCGGCCCGGCGCCGGGTACGGCCCGGCCGCCGTGCCGAGCAGGACCACGCGCAACGGATCCGTCACGGCGAAACCTCTTCGAGCGTGCGGCCCTTGGTCTCCTCGGCGAAGAACCCCGCGACCAGCGCGCCGACGAAGCAGATCCCGCCGAGCACCAGGAACACCGACGCGAGTCCGCTGCCGCCCGCGTACAGCGCGCCGACCAGGATCGGGCCGAGGATCAGGCCGAACCGGTTCATCACGCCGCCGAGGCTGACGCCCAGCGCACGGCTGCGGGTCGGGTACAGCTCCGGCGTGTACAGGTACAGGCAGACGTTCACCGCGAAGTTGAACATCGCCGCGAGCGAGGACCACACCAGCAGCTGCAACGGAGTCCCGGCGCCGAGCGCGCCCAGCACGACCAGCATCGCGGTCGTCCCGCCCAGCCCCGCGGCCAGCACGAACCGGCGGCCGAGCTTGTCCACGACCAGCGCGGCGATCAGGCAGCCGACCAGACCGGCGACCGACGTGGCCGTGCTGTACCAGAGCGCCTGGCCGATCGAGAGGTGGAACGAACCCTTGTACAGCGTCGGCAGCCACGAGGTGATGCCGTAGTTGGCGAGGTAGCCGACGAACCAGATCGTCCACACCATCAGCGTGCGCCGCCGGTAGCGACCGGCGAACAGGTCGCGGAACGAACCGCGCTTCGCGGGCACCGCTGCCGGTGCCGCGGCGGCCTCAGCAGGCGGAGGCAATGGACGGCCAAGGGATTCTTCGACGCGGCGTTCGATCAACGCCATCGTCTGCTCGGCCTTCTCGGTGTGCCCGTGCGCGGCGAGCCAGCGCGGCGACTCCGGAATCCGCAGCTGCAGCAGCACCGCGGCGATACCGGGAACGGCGGCCAGCGCGAACAGCGGACGCCAGCCCCAGTGCGGGATGACCCACGCCGCGACCAGCGCGCCGACCGCGAGACCGGCCGGGAAGACGATCTCGTACATCAGGACAAACCGGCCACGGCGGCGAGCCCGGCTGATCTCCGCGATGTACGCGGCGGCGGTCGGCACTTCGCCGCCGATCGCGAGACCCTGCACGAACCGCAGGATCAGGAACGGCAGCAGCGCGGTGCACAACGTCATCGCCAGGCTGCACAACGCCGTGACGGCGACGCACAGCGTGATCACCTTGACGCGGCCGATCCGGTCGGCGGCCCAGCCGGACGCCAGCGCGCCGAGCAGCATGCCGATCGAGCCGATGGTCAGCGTCGCGGTGCTGGAGGCGGTCGTCATGTGCCACTCGCGGCCGATGACCGGCAGCGTGTAGGCGATCAGCAGCTGGTCGAACGCCTCGAAGAACGTGACGATGCCGATGATCAGGCGAATCGAGACCTGCCATCGCGACATCGGGAGCCGTTCCAGCCGGGCGGCGATGTCCCGCTGGGTCACCTCGGGGGTGGCGGCGATACTCATGGGCCCTCCTCGGAGCCGGAGCGTGCAATCGATCGTAGGGGGTTTCAGGCGCGATGCCAGGAACTCGAGGCGGCGCTGGGGTGCGTCTGCTGTCCGTGAGGGGAACCCTGCGGGACTCAGAGTCCCGCAGGGTTCCCCTCACGGACTTGAAGCGGCGTCCAGGAACCGGACCAGGTCGTCCGCGGCGGACGGTCCGGCGGGCAGCACGAGCCGATCGGGCGCATGCGGGTCGAATCCGGGCGTACCGGGCCACGGTGGCGGCTCGGGTCCGAGAGCGACGGCGAGGTCCACGCCGGCCAGTTCGGCGAGGTGGGCGGCGGAGCCGAAACCGGCGGCGGCCACGCGGTGGCGCGGCATTCCCAGCCGGGTGCCGAGGTAGTCGAGCGCGCCGGCGAGGTCGGCTTCCAGGTCGGAAAGTTCGAGCGCGGCGAACGCGGCCTCCGCCTTGCCTGGACCGAAGGTGTGGCCGCCGGTCTCGTAGTAGAACAGCGGCGCGACGGTGACATAACCGCAGCTCGCGAGCGTGCGGCAGCAGTGTTCGACGGATTCGTCGAGCCCGGCGGCGCCGTGCAGCACGAGCACCGCGCCGCGCACGCGACCGGGCGGATGCCGCACCAGCAGCGGCGCGGACGTCCGCACCACCCGGCGGCGGCGGTTCGCGGGGCCGTGCCCGTGATGGTGGACTTCGGCAGCTTCGATGGTGCCTCCCACGTCTTGTCTCCTCAGCTCTCCGGAACCGGCACCGGCGGCACGAACGGCCGCGGCGTCGCGGGCAAGGCGGTCACGTCCACCTCGATGACGAACGGGCCCTGCTGGGCCACCGCCTTCGCCAGCGCGTCGGCGAACTGGCCCGGCTTCGACACCAGCGCGTGCGGCAGGTCCAGCGACTGCGCCATCCGCGCGAAGTCCGGCGTGTACAGGTCGACGCCGGCACGCTGGCCGCGGTGGTGGTCCTGCATGTTGCGCAGCACGCCGTATCCGCCGTCGTTGAACACGACCAGCGCGAGCCACGGCCGTTCCTGCGCCAGCGTGCACAGTTCGCCGAGGTGCACCGCGAGCCCGCCGTCGCCGACCAGCACCACGGTCGGCGCGTCCGGCGTCGCGAGCGCGGCTCCGATGCCGGTGGCGAGGCCCTGTCCGATGCCGCCGCCGACCGGGAACACGTTGGTGTGCGGGTCGTGGATGCCCAGCAGCCGGTTGCCCCACTGGCTGGACGGGATGGTCACGTCGCGGGCGATCACGGACTCGACGGGGAGGCCGTCGCGCAGTGCGGCGCAGATCTCCGCGTACGGGCCGATTGCCTCGTTCAGCTTGTCCCGCACGACTTTCCGGGTCTCGACGACGCGTTCGCGCCAGCCTTCCTCGGTGTTCGAGTCCACAGTGGACAATTCGCTCAGCACCACTGCGGCGTCGCCTCGCGCTCCGACGGTGGCCGGGTAGACCCGGCCCAGCGCGTCGGGGTCGACGTCGATCTGCAGGTGCCGTTCGGGCAGCGCCAGGTGGTAGTGCTTGGTTTCGTTCGAGCGGAAGTGCGTCCCGACCGAGACGAGCAGGTCGGCGTCGGCGAGGAGCTGCGCGGCCGACTCGTGCGCGGCGAAGTTTCCGACGACCAGTTCGTGGTTCTCCGGCACCGTGCCACGGCCGGAGTTGCTGGTGAACACGGCCGCTCCGAGCCGTTCCGCGAGCGCGCGCACCTCGTCGCGCGCACCGGTCGCGCCTCCGCCGAGCCAGAACACCGGACGGCGTGCGGTTGCGAGCAGTTCGGCGGCTTCCGCGAGCACAGTGGCGTCAGGCGGCGGAATCGGGGTCGGCTCAAGGGAACCAGGACGGAACTCGTGCCGCGAATACTGCAGGTCGATCGGCCACTCGACGCTGGCCGGACCACTCGGCACCGACAGCGCGTGCCGGATCGCTGCGCGCAGGGTGTCCTCCGCGGTCTCTACCGAGGTGACCGTGGCGGCGTGCTTGGAAATCGCGGTCAGCATGCCGATCTGGTCGCGGGTCTCGTGGATGACGCCGCGTCCGCTGCCGAGGAATTCGGAGTCGATCTGGCCGGTCACGTGCAGCACACGGCTGCCCGCCGTGAGGGCCTCCACGAGCGCGCCCGCCGCGTTGCCCGCGCCCGTGCCGGTGCTGGTGATCGCGACGCCGAGGCCGCCGCTGGCCCGGGAGTACCCGTCGGCGGCGTTCACCGCTGCTGCCTCGTGCCGCACCGGCACGAACCGCAGATGCTGCGAAACCGCTTCCACCAGCGGTAAGTTGTGCACACTCACCACGCCGAAGGCGGTGTCCACTCCGGCTTCGGACAGCAGGCGGACGAGAAGCTCGCCTCCGTGACCGTGATTCATGGGTCCGTCCCTTCTAGACATAACGAGCGATGCCGCCGCCGACGTCGATCGTCGCGCCGGTCACGTATGAGGCACGCGGCGACAGCAGCGTGACGATGGGGAAAGCGACCTCTTCCGCGGTGCCGAGCCGTCCCAGCGGGATTCCGCGATCGGCGGCCAGCTCAGCCGACCAGTCCACAAAGGACAATTCGCTGCCGGAAGTCTCGTACCGGCGCCGCCACTGTCCGGTGTCGACCAAACCGAGGCAAACCGAGTTGACCCGTACGCCGTCCTCGGCCAGTTCGGTCGCCAAAGTCGTGGAGAGATTGAGCAACGCCGCCCGCGCCGCTGACGTCGCGGCCAACCGGGGTTCAGGCTGCCGGGCAAGGATCGCGTTCACGTTGACCACAGCCGGATTCGTCGCTGCGCGCAGCCACGGCAACGCGGCCCGGACGACGTGCAGCACTGAGAAGATCTTGAGCTGCAATTCTTCGCGCCACTGCTCGTCGGTCGTCTCGGCGAACCGCGCCATCAGCGATCGGCCCGCGTTGTTCACGATCCCGGCCAGCCCGCCAAGCTCGCGGGCAGCGTCGGCGACGAACGTTTCCACCTGCGGCTGGTCGAGCACGTCGCAGGACGCGGTGTACAGCCGGGCTCCGTCGGCGCGGGGCAGATCGGCGAGGGCCTTCTCCAGCCGGACGCCGTCGCGGGCACAGGCGGCGACGTGCGCGCCCTCGGCCAGCAGCGCGGCGGCGGTCGCGAGCCCGACGCCGGAGCTGGCTCCGGTGACGAGCACCGCGCGGCCCTTCAATCCCAAATCCACGGGTTTTCCCTTCAGCTGCAGACGAATCCGCCGTCGACCACGAGGGTCTGGCCAGTGATGTAGGAGGCCGCGTCGGACAGCAGGAACGCCACCGAACCGACCACGTCCTCCGGCTGTTGCGGCCGGGTCAGCGCGCGGTTCATCGCGTACAGATCGTGCCGCTCCTGCGGAATGCCCGCGGTCGCCTCGACTTCGGTCAGCCCCGGCGCGACCGCGTTGACGGTCACGCCGTCCGGGCCGCCGTCGCGAGCCATCGCGCGGGTCATCGCGATCACCGCACCCTTGGAGGCCACGTACTGGACCAGGCGCGGCGAGCCGTACAGCGCGGCGTCGGAAGCGAGGTTCACGATGCGTCCGCCGGTCTGCGCGAGCTGCGGATACAGCGCGCGGGCGACCAGCCACGGGCCGCGCGCGTTGACGGTCATCAACGCGTCCCACGCTTCGACGTCCAACTCGGCGAAATGCTTGCCGCCCACGCCGTCCGCCATCGCCGCGTTGTTCACCAAACCGTGCAACGGTCCCAGCTTCGCGACCTCGTCCGCCAAAGCCGCGACGGACTCCGGGTCCGCGACATCGGTGTCGATCCGGTGTGCCTCAACGCCTTCCGCGTGCAATCGGGCAACGCCGTCAGCCGCGCGATCCGGAGATCGTTCGGCGACCACGACCCGGCCGCCTTGCCGACCAATCTCACGCGCGATCGCCCAGCCGAGGCCGCGGCCAGCGCCAGTGACTACATACAACCGGTCCTTCATCGCGCCACCACCGCGTCCACTTCGGACAGAAAGCCCAAGACCTCGGTGGAGAACCGACGCGGGGATTCCTGGTTGGCCGCGTGCCCGCCGGGAACTATTTCCAGCCGCGCGCCAGGAATCGACGCTGCGAGCCGTCGCGACTCGGCGACTCCGGTCACCTGGTCGTGCTCACCGACGAGCACCAGCGTCGGCACGGAAATCCGGGACAACCGCGGACCGTGATCCGTCTCGGCCATCGATTCCGCGGCGGACGCGTACCCGGGCAATCGGATGCCCGCCATGATGTCCTCAACCCGTTGCGCCACCGCAGGATCCCCGCCAGGCGCGAGCAACCGAGGCGCGCGGCGCCGAGCGAATTCCGCCGCGCCCACGCGGTTCAACTCGCTCGGCCGCGCCCGCATCAACGCGGCCCGCTCGGAGTCGATGCCGGAGCCGCGCGTCGAATCGGCCAGCACCAGCGACCGCACGACGTCCGGATACTCCAGCGCGACGCGGGTCGCGATCACGCCGCCCCACGACACGCCCACGAGATGTGCGGGCGCAGCGTCCAACGAGGACAGCAGACGGCCGACCAGCGCCGCGTATCCGGCCATGCCCAGCGGCTTTTCCGGATCGGCCGAACCGCCGTAGCCCGGCGCGTCCCAAGCCAGCACGCGGTGTTTCGGGGCCAGACCAGCCAGCTGTGCGTCGAACGAAGCGCTCGAACCGCCGATGCCGTGCAGCAACAGCACCGGACTGCCGTCCCCAGCAGTCCGCACCTGCACACCGTCCACAATGGAAGTCATCGGAACACCGCCCTCGGCGTCGCCAACGCTTCCAGCGCGGACAGCACCGCGTACGGCACGACCTGGCTCGACGTCGGCGTCTGCGGTGACGGCCGATTCCGGATCTCGAACCGGTACTCCCCCGCCGGACCCACAGCGGTGATCACGTGCGAGGTCAGCGGCGCGGCCGGATCGGCGATCACCGCAGCCTCCACGACGTCCCAATCCCGCACGGCCAACGCCACCGACGCAGCCACATTCGCCGACTTCGGGAACGCTGCGGTGATCTCCCGCGCAGGCCCACGACGCAGCTCGACCGGCGCGGTCGCCTGCCGCAACTCTTCCGCTTCCGCCGGAGACATCCATGGCTGGACCAGCGAAGACGCTTTCTTCGTCGTCTCGATGACCACCCGCTCGAACTGCCCTAGCAGTGCCGCCGAACGCAGCAGGTCGAGCCCGCCGATCGCGCCAGTCGACAAATGGACCGCCCCCGGCCCGGCCGCGAGCAGCTTCTCCAGCAATCCGTCCGCCGCCAGCGCACCGACCGAAACCACCAGCAGATCGCAACCCGCCGAGAGCACCTGCGGCCCAGCATCCGTCAGGGCTCGCTGTCCCGCGGCCTCGACCACCAAGTCCGAAGTGGACAGCAGCTCCGGCAACGCGCACATCGGCAGTCCCGCCGGAGCGAGCGCCGGATCGACGACCCCGGCCAGCTCCGCGCCCGGCACCTTCCCGTCGCGCAAGGCTTCCGCGACGACCGACCCGATGGACCCCGCGCCCAGCACACCTACCTTCACGACTGCCACCAAGCCGAGTAGCCGGGGTCCGGCACGCCGCGCATGTGCGAGCGGACGTCCTTCGACGGCGGACCTGCGGTGCCCCACAGGTCGGACAGCTCCGGCGTGCGCCGCCACACCCGGCACAGCCAGGCGTCTTCCTCGACCTGCGCGACCTCGGAGGTGTACTCGCAGACGAGCCCAGCCGGGTCGGCGAAGTAGCCGAACGTGTTGCTGCCCGGACCGTGCCGGCCGGGACCCCACAGCGGCGTGACGCCGTTGTGCTTGAGCCGGCCGATGCCGCGCATGAAGTGGTCGATCGAGTTCATCTCGTACGCGATGTGGTTCACCGACGCGAATTCGGCCTGGTTGAAGGCGATCACGTGGTGGTCGGCGTTGCAGCGCAGGAACGCCATCTGGTGCTCGGACCAGTCGGAGATCCGCATGCCCAGCACCCGCGTGTAGAACTCGCAGGCCGCGTCGATGTCGACCGTGTTGAGCACGACGTGCGCCAGTTTCCGCGGTACCGCGGCGCGTCCGTACGGATCGCCCGGGACGACCGCGTCGACCTCGGCGGACAGCTCCACCAGGCGGCCTTCCGGGTCGGCGAAGCGCAGGCCGTACCCGCCGCCGACCTGGTCGAGCTTGCCGGGTTCGGTGATCAGCGGAACGCCGTGCGCGGCCAGCCGGGCGGCAGCCGCGTCGACCTCGCGCGGGGTGGCGACGGCGAACGCGATCTTGCCCAGCGCGTTCTGGTCGGCCTGTTCGAGCTGGAGCACGTGGTGCTCGTCGCCGGAACCGCGCAGCCAGACCGCGCCGCGGTCGGCTTCGACCTGCTGCAGCCCCCAGACTTCGCGGTAGAACTCGCCGGAATCGGCGCACTGCGTCGAACGCAGCGTCACCGCGCGCAGGGCGCGGAGCCGCGCGATGGGTTCGGCGGACATGGGGCCTCCTGAAACTTCAGCGGGTCGGGGCGGGCACGGGCGCGGCCGGAGCCGGTGCGGCGGGCGGAGCGGCGAGCGCGGCGGCCTGGCGGCGGGCTTCCGAACGCAGCAACCGGCGCATCCGGACGAGCGCGATGTCGTGCTGGTACAGGTTTTCCCGGTCCCACGCGTCGAGCGGCATCGCCTCGGCCATCTCGCGGTCCTGCTCCAGCACCGCCCAGTGCCGGGCTTCGAGCCGGTTGCGGTAGAGGATGCGCCAGCTGTCGCGTTCCCAGCCGGAAACCTTGCGGCAGCGCCAAAAGAAGGCCGCGTGCTGCGTCTCGTTGATCGCGCACAGCGCGGCGACGATGGTGAACGCGCCGCCCGGACCGGCGGTTTCCGGGTACGGGATGTCGAGCGTGACCCATTGCGCGCCCGCGTCGGTGAGCTGTACCCAGTCGAAGTTCACGCCGCGCTGGTCGGTCTTCTCGAAGACGAACCCGTCGTCGATCGCGCGGATCTGGAAGACGGCTTCGCGCTTGCCGCCGAACATGGTGTGGCTGTTGCGGTGCAGGAACGCGCCGTGCATCGGGTCGAGCAGATTGTCCAGGGAGTAGCCGTAGGGAGCGTCCCATTCGACGTAGCAGAGGAAGTTGTCCCACTCGCCGCCCGCGATCGGGTCCGGCACCTGCAACGGCGTCGGCTCGGCGGTCTCGTCCAAGCCGAACCAGGCGAACACCGCACCGGCGTGCTCCTGCGCAGGGAACGTCCGCAGCGCGGGACGGCCTTCCAGCGCACAGCCCGGGCTGCCGGGCACCGACACGACGACACCGTCGCCGTCCACCTGAACGCCGTGGTAGTTGCAGGCGACCCGGTCGCCCATGTGCACGCCTAGCGAAAGCCGCGCGCCGCGGTGCGGGCAACGGTCTTCCTGAACGTGCACGACCCCGGCGGAATCGCGCCAGAGCAGCAGCTGCTCCCCGGCCCGCTCGATGCGGGTCAGCTCGCCGCGTTTGACCGTGCCGGACGGGCACAACGGGTACCAGCGGTCGCGCAGGCCCAGTGCCAGCAGCTCTTCGGCGGTTTTGGTCGCCATCACGCCTCCCCTGCCAGCCGAGCGAGTTCGGCGGCGAACGTCTCTTCGGTCCAGTCGGCGCCGTCCGCCGGGCGAAGGCCGCCCGCGTTGAGCGCGGAGACGACGCCGGGCAGGTCGTGCACGCCCCGGCCGTAGACGGCTTCCAGCTCGTCGGCCAGCGCGTTCTCGTAGCTCGTCGGCGGGGCGGTGCGGCTCTGCACCGGCCGCAGCTGCAGCGGCATCGGGCGTTCCCTTTCAGTAGTGGTCGTCGTGAGTGGCGAAGCCGGTTCTAACCGGCGTTGCCACTCACGAGGCTCAAGCGGCGGCGGAGGGGGCGAGCGCGGCTTGCCCGGCGGCGGTGAGCACCGCGGGCACCCGCAGCCCCGGCCCGCGCGGCGCGGCCGGTTCGGGGGCGAGCAGCCCGGCCAGCTGGTGCCCGAGCGTCGGGTCGCAGCAGGCGAGGCCGTCTACGTAGAGGTGCGGTTCGCGGCTGCACGTCATTTCCACGTGCCCCGCGGCGGCGGCGCGCAGCACGGCGAGCTGCCGGTGGGTGTGTCCGGCCATGGCCGGCTCCTAAAGATCCAGAACGAGTTCGGCGGACCGGCACCGCGACACACAGAGCATCATGGTCCCGGCGATCGCCTTCTCGTCGTCGTCGAGCACGAAATCGCGGTGGTCCGGTTCGCCGGAGAGCACCTTCGTTTCACAAGTCCCGCACACGCCCTCGCGGCACGAGGTCGGCACGGAAATCCCGGTGCGGCCGAGAGCGTCCACAATGGACTCGTCGGCGGCCACCGAAACCCGGGTCCCGGAACCGGCGCACACGACGTCGAATCCCGTTCCCGGTGCTGCCGCCGGAGCCTCGGGGGCCCGGAAGCGTTCGACCCGCAAGGTCGCCGTTTCCGGCAGCGCCGCCTCGACCGCGCGGAGCAGCGGTTCGGGGCCACAGCAATGCACGACCGTGCCCGGGGCGAGCCCGGCCAGCCTGGCAGCCAGGTCGGGCGGGCCGCCGTGTTCGTCATCGGCGTGCACTTCCAGCCGGTCCCCGGCGAGCCCGGAAAGCTCGTCCAGGAAAGCCATCCCGCCGCGCGACCGTCCACAGTAGAGCATGGACCACGGCGTGGAGCCGACGGAGAGTTTCCGGGCCATCGCGAGAATCGGGGTGACGCCGATGCCGCCGGCGATGAGCAGGTGCTCCGGAGCGTCGTGCAGTTCGAAGGTGTTGCGCGGGCCTTCGACGGGAATGACGCTCCCCGCGGTAAGCCGCTCGTGCACCCAGGCACTGCCGCCGCGCGAGGATTCCTCCCGCAGCACCGCGACCGTCCACGCGTGCGTGTCGGCCGGGTCGCCGCAGAGGGAGTACTCGCGCACCAGCCCGTTCGGCAGGTGCAGGGAAAGGTGCGCTCCCGGCTCCCACCCGGGCAGCGGCTTTCCTTCCGGATCGCGCAGTTCCACCTGCGTGACCCGGTCGGCCAGCCACGTCGTCCGGTGCACCCGCAGCATCGTCGGCATCGCGGTCTCTTCTCAGCGGGTGACGCCGTGCATCGGCGAGGTGGGCGGGTAGGTCGGCAGCTGCGGCTTCTGCGCGCCGATGATGACGCAGAACAGCGCGTCGGTGTCGCCGGCGTTGCGGAGGCTGCGCGGCACGCCGGCGGGCACGCGGATCAGGTCGCGGTAGCCGAGCACGCGGGTGGCGGTCTTGGTGCCGTCCTCGACGTCGTGCACGGTCACCTCCAGCGTGCCTTCGAGGACGAAGAACGCCTCTTCCACGTCGTGGTGGGTGTGCTCCGGGCCGATCGCGCCGACCGGAAGCCGCATGTTCGAGAAGGTGAAGTGCTCCGAGGGCAGCTGGCGCGAGTCGCCGTCGTGGTTGCCGGTCGCGCCGGAGCCGATGTAGCGGATCTGCGCGCGGCGGAACTCGTCGCCCTTCGCGGCGGCCTGGAAGCCGAGGGTGTCCCAGTCCTCGTACCGCGTCTCGCGAGCGGCGATGCACGAGTCGATGAGCTCCTCGAGGTGCTGATTCTTGCTTTCGGTGGTGGTCATCGCGGGGCAACTCCTCCGGTGGTCCTCGGCGGGCTCGCCGCCGAATGCCTTAGGTCTAAGAGACTTACTGATAAGGGTTGTACCCCGCGTGCTGTGATCCGCACAACCCCTTAGGCCTAAAATTCTTTCCGGCGGCTTCCGGGCGGCTCGCGGTCCGTGAAGGACTCCTTCCGGGAATCTGATTCCAATGCCAGGGACTTAGGCCTCGGCATTGCCAACCGTCCACAAGGACGCCAACCTCGCCGAAATACCCGCCCCATGCCCTCACGGACAGCGGCACCCCGCACCTGCCTCGCCAGCCCTGCGACCAGGACAGACACCCCTCCAAGCCGCACCCGCAGCGCCGCCTTGAGTCCCTGGCATTGGAATCTGATTCCTTCAAGGGGCCCTTCACGGACCTCCCGGAGGCGGCAAGGTCGGGGCTTGACGAAATCTTAGGTCTAAGGTTTCCTCGGTCGCATCCCGTCATCCGCGCCGAGAGGACCTCGCCATGCAGCCCTTCCCCGTCCCGCCCGACGAAATCCCGGTCGGCGGGCGGGACGGGAAAGGGCTGCATGGCGAGGTCCTC
>NZ_PQIA01000103.1 GCF_003385235.1 Amycolatopsis circi
TCTCGCTCGGATTGGTCTTTCCTTCGCAAGAACAACCATCCCAGGCCAGAGGGCATCTGCGCGTCCAGACACGGCCTACAACACCACAAACACCGGTGGATCCAGGTCAGATTCCCTCAAGGAGCCCCTCACAGCTTTCTGGCGGCGGCGATAGTCCGTGAGGGTCCCCTCCACGGACTCAGATTCCCTCAAGGAGCCCTTCACGGACCACCCCCCACCCGCAAACCCGACCACAACGCGGGATCGCGTCGGCGTCTGGAGGGGCAGGGCGCACGGCCCCCCGGGCCGGGCGCGCTGCCCCTCCAGACGCCGACCTAAAGGCGATCCCGCCCGCGACGGCGGAGCCGGCGCCAAAGACACAGTCTTGCCGCGCCCCCAAGCACAACTCCACCAAACCTCCGCGAGCCGTACAGGTCGTCAAACACCAACCGGCCCAAGAAACATCCCGCCACTAGCGTCAAGCACCTGCCCGGTAACCCACCGCGAGTCCGCCGACGCCAGAAACGCCACCACGTCAGCGATATCGCTCGTTTCGGCAACTCGCCGGAGCGCCGCCGCCCCCGCTGTCCCCGCGCGCATCCGCTCGTCGGCGAACATGTGCGCGGTGGCGTCGGTCGGCGTCGGGCCGGGGGCGACGCCGTTCACCGTGATCCCCCGTTCGCCGAGTTCCTGCGCGAGGCTGCGGCTGAACACGTCGAGCGCGCCCTTCGTCATGCTGTACGCCAGCTCGAACGGCAGCGCGATGCGCGTGTCCGCCGACGAGATGTTGACGATCCGGCCGCCGTCCCGCAGCACCGGCAACAGGCGCTGCACCAGGAAAAACGGTGCCTTCACATTCACCGCGAACACCCGGTCGAAGTCCTCCGGCGTCGCCGTGGTGATCGAGCCGGCGCCGCTCGCCGCGTTGTTGACCACGATGTCGAGCGCGACCTCGCCGGTGCGTTCGCGCAACTCCGCCGAGAGCCGGTCGACCAGCGTCGCCGCGTCCCCCTCGACGCCCAGCGTCGTCTGCACTGCGAACGCCTGCCCGCCCTTCGCTTCAATCGCCGCGACAGTGTCCTTGGCTGCCGCTTCGTCGCTGCCGTAGTGCACGGCGACCAGCGCGCCGTCGTGCGCCAGCCGCGTCGCGATGGCCCGGCCAATGCCCTTGCTCCCGCCGGTGACCAGTGCGATCTTCTGCGTCATTTCTTGCTCCCCTTAAGTGGTGTGAACTTCGATGTCCACACTTTCGGGGGGTGCGCTTACCGGGCGCGCACGAAGCGCTGACCGAGTCGGTAAGGGCTCAGCCAGGCTTCAGCCGGTACCAGACTTCCGGCCGTCCCACCTGCCCGTATCGCGGTTCGCGCTGTGCCAGCCCGTTGTCCGCCAGGTACTCCAGATACCGCCGCGCGGTCACGCGAGACGCCCCGATCGCGCTCGCCGCACCACCGGCGGACAGCCCTTCGCCAGCTCCGGCGAGCGCGTCGGTGATCGCGTCCAGCGTCTCCGCGCTCATGCCCTTCGGCAGCGGCGCGGCCTCGGTGGTGCGCAGCGTGCCGAGCGCGCGGTCGATCTCCGCCTGCCCGGTGACCTCGCCGGACGCCTCGCGGAACGACGCGTAGCGCTCCAGCTTGTCCCGCAGCGAGGCGAAGGTGAACGGCTTCAGCAGGTACTGCACGACTCCGACCGAGACCGCCGCCTTGACCAGCGCGAGGTCGCGCGCGGACGTCACCGCGATGACGTCGATCGGCAGCCCGGCCGCGCGCAGCGAACGGCAGACCGCGAGGCCGTGGGTGTCCGGCAGGTAGAAGTCCAGCAGGACCAAGTCGACGGGCTCGCGTTCGCAGAACCGCAGCGCCTCGCCGCCGGAATGCACGACGCCGGCGACCGCGAATCCGGACAGCCGCTCGACGTACAGCCGGTGCGCCTCGGCCGCCACCGGCTCGTCTTCCACCACCAGCACCCGGATCACGCCGACACCTCCTGCCTCGGCAACCGCACGGTGAACACCGCGCCGCCGTCCCGTCCGACGTCAATGGTGCCGCCGTAGCGCCGGACCGCCTGCACCACCAACGCCAGCCCGAGACCGTGCTCGTCTCCCGCCTTCGTCGACCACCCCCGGCGGAACATCTCCCCCACCGCGTCTTCCGGCACGCCCGGGCCGTTGTCCGCGACACGCAGCAGCAGACCGTCCTCTTCGGACCGTGCGGTGACCACCACCGCCGGGCGCGCGCCGGATTCCCGCACCACCGCGTCGATTCCGTTGTCGATCAGGTTGCCGAGGATCGTCACCAGATCCCGTCCGGCGACGCCGGGGCCGAGGTCGTCGATCATCGTGTCCGGCGTGATGGTGAACTCGACGCCGCGTTCGCTCGCCTCCGCGGCCTTGCCCAGCAGCAACGCGGCCAGCACCGGTTCGGCGACCGCGGTCATCACGCGGTCGGTGAGTTCCTGTGCCAGCGCGAGTTCAGCGGTCGCGAACTCCACGGCGTCCTCGGGACGACCGAGTTCCACCAGCGACACGACGGTGTGCAGGCGGTTCGCGGCTTCGTGCGCCTGCGACCGCAACGCTTCGGCGAGGCTGCGCGCGGTGGTCAGCTCGCCGGTGAGCGTCTGAAGTTCGGTGTGGTCGCGCAGGATCACGACGGTCCCCTGCGCGCGTCCGCCAGAGCTGACGAGCGTGGTGCTCACGACCAGCACCCGCGAGTCCGTCAGGTGCAGTTCCTCGGTGCGGTTTTCCGGTGCGGTGAACGCGGCCGCCAGCTCAGGCGACAACCCCAGGTCCGCGAGCGGCTGCCCGACCGGATCGCCGCTCAGCCCGAGCAGCGTGCGGGCACCGTCGTTGCACAACCCGACCCGGCCATCGCGGCCCACCAGCAGCACCCCCTCGCGGACCGAATGCAGCACAGCCTCGTGGTATTCGAAGAGATTGCTCAGCTCAGCCGGCGCGATCCCGCGCGTCTGCCGCTTCAAGCGGGCGCTCACCAGCCACCCCCCGCAGGCGCCCACTAGCAATACTGCCGCCGCGACGCCGAGCAGCGGCCAGACGCGCTCCTGCAGCTCGGCCGAGATCGCCGCGATCGTGATGCCCACCGCGACGAGCGCGACCACCCGGTGGTTCGCGTCGAACACCGGCACCACCACGCGCACCGAGGGGCCGAGCGAACCGGTGTAGGTCTCGGACACGACGCCGCCCTGCTGCGCCGCCTCGATGTGCCCGAGGAACCGCTGGCCGATCAGCGCCGGATTCGGGTGTGTGTAACGGATTCCTTGCGGGGACATGATCGTCACGAAGTCCACGCGCGTGTCCGCGAGCACCCGCTGCGCGTACGGCTGCAGCGTCGCGCTCGGGTCGGCGGTCGCCGCTGCCCGCGCGACGTCCGGCGCGTCCGCGATCGAATGGGCGACCGCGAGCGACTGCTCCCCGGCCCGGTCGGTCGTCGTGCGGCGCGCGTCCAGATAGGCGATAGTGATCCCGCCGGAGACGAGCACGAGCAGGATCGCCAGCTGCAGCACCAGCAGCTGACGGGCCAGGCTCCAGCGGCTCGTCCGGATCCGAGGTGTCGGGGGCACCCGCTCATACCAGCACACGCACGGGTCCGGCAGCACTCCGGCGCCGCTGCCGGGAAGTCCACACCGGACTTCTCCCGCCGCGAACTCAATGAACACAACCGTGACGCCGGTCATACCCGCCCCGCATAGTGACCCGCGTTCCCCCCACCCGAGCTGGAGGCAACGGTGCCGACACCGACCCCCGAGAACGCCGCAGCGGCCGCGCCCAAGCGCGACCGCACGCGTTACCTGTACCTGGCCGTGATCGCCGCCGTAGTGCTCGGCGTCGCGGTCGGGCTGCTCTGGCCGTCCGCCGGCAAGAGCCTCGCCCCGCTGGGCACCGGCTTCGTCAACCTGATCAAGATGATGATCTCGCCGATCATCTTCTGCACCATCGTGCTGGGCATCGGCTCGGTCGCGAAGGCGGCGAAGGTCGGCAAGGTCGGCATCACCGCGCTGGTCTACTTCATCGTGATGTCGACGTTCGCGCTCGCGATCGGGCTCGTCGTCGGCAACCTGCTGCACCCGGGCAGCGGCCTGCACCTCAACCCGGCCGACGTGTCGAAGGTGCACCAGCAGGCCAAGGGCGGCGAGGGCGGAGTCGACTTCCTGCTCGGGATCATCCCGAAGACCTTCGTGTCCGCGTTCACCGAGGGCCAGGTGCTGCAGACGCTGCTCGTGGCGCTGCTGGCCGGGTTCGCGCTGCAGAAGCTCGGCAAGCGCGGCGAGCCGATCCTGCGCGGCATCGAGCACGTCCAGCGGCTCGTGTTCCGCGTCCTCTCGATGATCATGTGGGCCGCCCCGGTGGGCGCGTTCGGCGCGATCGCCGCGGTGGTGGGCGCGACCGGCTGGGGCGCGCTGCGCAGCCTGCTGGTGATCATGCTCGGCTTCTACCTGACGTGCCTGGTGTTCGTGTTCGGCGTCCTCGGCGCGGTGCTGTGGCTCGGCGCACGGGTCAACATCTTCAGCCTGCTGCGCTACCTCGGCCGCGAATTCCTGCTGATCCTGTCGACGTCCTCGTCGGAATCCGCGCTGCCGCGGCTGATCGCGAAGATGGAGCACCTCGGCGTCAGCAAGCCCGTCGTCGGCATCACGGTGCCCACCGGGTACTCGTTCAACCTCGACGGCACCGCGATCTACCTGACGATGGCGACGCTGTTCATCGCCACCGCGCAGGACCAGCCGCTCGCGCTCGGCGAGCAGATCACGTTGCTGCTGTTCATGATCATCGCGTCGAAGGGCGCGGCGGGCGTGAGCGGCGCCGGCATCGCGACCCTGGCCAGCGGCCTGCAGTCGCACCGGCCGGAACTCGTCGACGGCGTCGGCTTCATCCTCGGCATCGACCGGTTCATGTCCGAGGCGCGGGCGCTGACGAACTTCGCCGGCAACGCGGTCGCGACTGTCCTCATCGGATCGTGGATGAAGGAATTCGACCGCGAACGCTCGCAGCAGGTGTTCACCGGCCAGGCGCCGTTCGACGAGGCGACCCTGCTCGACGAGAAACCGGCCGAGCCCGCTCCGCCAGTCCCGGCGAACGCCTGAGACCCAGTCCGCGCCCGGGCCCCTTCCCTCCGGGTGCGGACTGTTTCGGCGCCGCGGCCGTGCACGTCCCCCGTGCGCACGGCCGCGGCGCCTTTCCATTTCAGCAAGCAGTGCGGCCGTCGTATCCCTGCCGCGAAACCGCGATCGCCTCGCGGTGCCGCTCCGCCCAGTCGACGAGCCCGGACAGCGAGTCGTACAGCTCGCGCGCCATCTCGGTGGCCTCGTATTCGACCCGCGGCGGCACCGTCGGGTAGACCGTGCGCGTCAGCAGGCCGTCGCGTTCCAGGTTCCGCAGGGTGAGCGTGAGCATGCGGCGGCTGATCCCCTGCACCGAGCGCTCGAGTTCGGTGAACCGCACCGGGCCGCGCGTCGCCTCCAGCAGGATGCCGATCACCCACTTCCCGCTGATCCGGTTCACGACCTCCATCACCGTGCACACCGCGAATTTCGCCGGGTCGAAGTCCGTGGCCTCGTCGGTCACAGCGATGTTCCCCTGGGACATGAAAGTGCCTCCTTCCGCCGTGCTCCATGGTCACACATGATGGGCACTGTAACAAGAGATGCCCTGGCTGCGACCAGCGGAAACTCTCCCCTGTGCCGGTTATGGAGGACTTTGTCATGCCCGAAACCGCTCGGCATCGCGGCGCGGCGCTCGCCGTGCTGTCGGCCGCCTCGCTGATGGTGGTGCTCGACAGCTCGATCGTCGCGGTCGCCCTGCCGGTGATCCAGACCGACCTCGGGTTCAGCGCGCCCGGGCTCGCCTGGGTGGTCAACGCCTACCTCGTCGCGTTCGGCGGCCTGCTCCTGCTGTCCGGCCGCCTCGGCGACCTCGTTGGACGGCGGCGGGTGTTCCTCGTCGGCATCGTCGTCTTCACCGCCGCTTCGCTGGCCGCCGGCTTGTCGCCCAACGCCACGACGCTGGTAGTCGCGCGGTTTATTCAAGGCGTCGGCGGTGCTCTGACGTCAGCGGTCGTCTTGGGAATGATCGTGACGCTCTATCCCGAGCCGCGCGCCCGCGTCCGCGCGATCGGCGTGTACAGCTTCACCCAAGCCGCGGGCGCGTCGATCGGCATGGTCGCCGGTGGTGCGCTCACGCAGGGTCTCGACTGGCACTGGACCTTCTACATCAACCTGCCCATCGGCATCGCCGCACTAGTGCTGACTCCGTTGGTCGTCGCCTCCGACCGCGGCCTCGACCTGCGCACCGGCATCGACGTCCTGGGCGCGCTGCTGGTCACCGCTGGGGTGATGCTGCTGGTGCTGGGGATCGTGCAAGCAGGCGACGCAGGCTGGACCTTCCTGACTATCGCGACCCTTGCTTCGGCCGTCGTCCTGCTTCTGTTGTTCCTCGTGCGCCAGTCCCGGGCGCGAACTCCGTTGCTGCCGCTGCGATTGCTCCGGGTGCGCGCGATCAGCGGCGCCAACCTGACCATGGTCGTGATGGTCGCCGGGTTCCTCGGATTCCAGTTCGTCACCGCGTTGTACCTGCAGCAGGTCCTCGGTTTCGACGCTCTCGCCACGGGTTTCGCTTTCGTCCCGACGCCGGTGATGATCGCCGCCTTCTCGCTGGGTCTGGCCGATTGGCTGAACACCCGGTTCTCCCCGCGCGCGGTCCTGGTCGCCGGTCTGCTGACGACGTCGGCCGCTTTCCTGTACCTGACCCAAGTCCAGACCGAGGGCGGTTACGCGTCGCACGTGCTGCCGTCGCTGATCCTGATGGGCGCCGGGGCCGGAATGGCGATCCCGGCGCTGATGGGCTTGGCGATGTCCGCCGCGACCCCCGAGGACTCCGGCGTGACGTCCGGGTTGATCACCACGACCCAGCAGGTCGGCGGCGCACTGGGGACGGCCGTGCTGGCCACCGCCGCCGCGGCCCGGACGGCCGAGTTGCTGGGCGGCGGCGCTTCGGAGAGGGAGGCGCTGGCGTCGGGGTTCCGGGTGGCTTACGGCTTCAGCGCCGGATTGACCGCTCTCGCCGCGATCCTCGCCGCGGTGCTCCTGGGCCGCCGGGCCGCTGTGGCTCCCGCCGACACCGCCGCCGAACCGGTCGCATCCTGACCCGGCGCCTCGTGAGTGGCGATGCCGGTTCTAACCGGGATCGCCACTCACGAGACCCCAGCACTAGGTCCCCGCGAGGTAACCGGCCAGTCCGTGGTGGCCCCGCCGCATCATCCACGCGTGATTGGCGCGGAAGAACGGCCGGGCCACCGCGTCCAGCCTGCGCAGCAACGGTTTCCGCACCTGAACGTGCTGCGTGATCTCCAGCCGGGCGCCCCCGCGCTCGGCATGGATCGCCCCGGCGAGCACCCCGTCGAGATCCCCGCTCAACCGGACCCGCACCCGCAGCCCCGTCGCGTCCTGCTGCTCCCGATGCATCGCGATGACAATCCGATACGGCAACCGCGACCGGCAGACGATCCGGGCGGTGTCGTCGTCGACCTGGCTCACTGCCTGGACGTCCGGCCACCACCGCGGATAGGACTCCAGGTCGACGATCGCGTCGAACACCCGTCCCGGGACGGTGGGCAGCCACCAGTCGCTCCGGAACGAGTACTCGGCGTCCCTCTTGTTCTCGAGGACCACAGGCCGCCCCTCTCTCCCGATCAGCGGAACGCGTGCTTGTCGATCTTGACCGCTGTTTCCTAGGCTGGCCATCCCCCAGGTACGCCGCCGCCCGAACCATCGAGGAGGCCTGCCGTGCCCACAGTCGCCCGGACCGCTCTGGCCGCGCTGCTGACCGCGACGCTAGTCGGCTGCGGCACCGCCGCGCCGCCGCCGGCCGCTCCCGCTTTCACCGCGACCCTCACCTCGCCCACGAACGTCGTCCTGCACTGGCCCTCCGACCCGGCCGCGGCGGGATATCTCCTCGAATACGCCAACGCCGCCGACGGCCCGTGGACCGCGCTGCAGTACCTCCCGCCCGGCCAGACTTCTTATACCCACCCGAACCTGATCCCGGAAACGCCGTTCTACTACCGAATCCGTTCTTTCGCCGGTCCGGTATCGGCGACTGTCACGGCAGACGATGCTCCTGCACCCGGTACCGCTGCTCCTTCGGCGAACGCTGCCTCGCAGTCCGCCCCGACCGATCTCACCGCGACGCCCGCCCCGGACCAGAGCCTGCACTTCGCCTGGACCGACCGCTCGACCGACGAAGCCGGTTTCCTGGTGGAGATCCGCCGCCCAGGCGCCCCGGATTTCGCCCCGGTCGAGGTGACCGATCCCAACGCGACGCACTGCGCACTGTCCCTGCTGCCCGGCGAACAAGGCTCGGCCTTCCGGATCCGCGCCCTGTCTTACGGCCCGCTCTCCCCCGTTGTCGAGCGCACGACCGGGAAGGACTGATCCTTCCGCCGCGCAGCAAAGAGCCGCCCGATACTGGACCGGGCGGCTCTCCCTGTCGCGCATCGTCGCGGAGCGCGGCTGAGTGCGGGCAAGCCGCGCGTCAGGCCGGGTTCAGCACCCCCGCGAGGAACTCGCCGGTGTAGCTCCCCTCGGTGGCCGCCACCTGTTCCGGCGTTCCCTCGGCGATCACCATTCCGCCGCCGGAGCCGCCTTCCGGGCCCATGTCCACGATCCAGTCGGACGTCTTGATCACGTCGAGGTTGTGCTCGATCACGATCACCGTGTTGCCCTTGTCCACCAGGCCGTTGATCACGCCGATCAGCTTGCTGATGTCCTCGAAGTGCAGGCCGGTGGTCGGCTCGTCGAGGATGTAGACCGTCTTGCCGGTGGAGCGCTTCTGCAGTTCGCTCGCCAGCTTCACGCGCTGGGCCTCGCCGCCGGACAGGGTCGGCGCGGGCTGGCCGAGGCGCACGTAGCCGAGGCCGACGTCGACGAGGGTCTGCAGGTGCCGGTGGATCGCCTTGATCGGCTCGAAGAACTCGGCCGCCTCCTCGATCGGCATGTCCAGCACGTCGGACACCGTCTTGCCCTTGTAGTGCACCTCGAGCGTCTCCCGGTTGTACCGGGCGCCCTTGCACACCTCGCACGGGACGTAGACGTCCGGCAGGAAGTTCATCTCGATCTTGATCGTGCCGTCGCCCGCGCACGCCTCGCAGCGCCCGCCCTTGACGTTGAACGAGAAGCGGCCCTGCTGGTACCCGCGGACCTTCGCCTCGGTGGTCGCGGCGAACAGCTTGCGCACGTGGTCCCACACGCCGGTGTAGGTGGCCGCGTTGGAGCGCGGCGTGCGGCCGATCGGCGACTGGTCGACGCGCACCAGCTTGTCGACGTTGGCGAGGCCGTTGACCCGGGTGTGGCGGCCCGGGACCTGGCGCGCGCCGTTGAGCTTGTTCGCCAGCACCTGCGCGAGGATGTCGTTGACCAGCGTCGACTTGCCCGACCCGGACACGCCGGTGATCGACACGAGACAGCCGAGCGGGAACGACACGTCGATGCCGCGCAGGTTGTGCTCGCGCGCGCCCACGACGGTGAGCTGCCGCTTCTTGTCGACCGGCCGCCGGATCGCCGGGATCTCGATCTGCCGCCGCCCGGACAGGTACGCGCCGGTGATCGATTCCTTGTTCTTGAGAATCTTCTTGTACGGGCCGCTGTGCACGATGTGCCCGCCGTGCTCGCCCGCGCCCGGGCCGATGTCGACCACCCAGTCGCTGGCCCGGATGGTGTCCTCGTCGTGCTCGACCACGATCAGCGTGTTGCCGAGGTTGCGCAGCCGCGTGAGCGTCTCGATGAGCCGGTGGTTGTCGCGCTGGTGCAGGCCGATCGACGGCTCGTCCAGCACGTACAGCACGCCGACCAGCCCGGAGCCGATCTGCGTCGCCAGCCGGATGCGCTGCGCCTCGCCGCCGGACAGGGTGCCGGACGCGCGGTCGAGCGACAGGTAGGTGAGCCCGACGTCGAGCAGGAAGCGCAGCCGCGCCTGGATTTCCTTCAGCACCGCGCCCGCGATCATCGCCTCGCGCGGGCCGAGCACCAGTTCGTCGAGGAACGCCGACGCCTCCGCGATGGACAGCGCGCAGACCTCGGCGATCGACCGGTCGCCCTGCGTCGCGTGCTCCAGCGTGACCGCGAGGATCTCCGGTTTGAGCCGGGTGCCCTGGCAGGCCGGGCACGGCACCTCGCGCATGTAGCCCTCGTACCGCTCGCGCATGTACTCCGAGTCGGTCTGCTCGAGGCGCCGCTCCAGAAACGGGATGACGCCCTCGAAAGCCGCGTAGTACGAGCGCTGCCGGCCGTACCGGTTGCGGTAGCGGACGTGCACCTGCTCGTCGACGCCGTGCAGCACCGCCTTCTGCACCTTCGCCGGCAGCCGCCGCCACGGCGTGTCCATGCGGAACCCGACCGCCTCCGACAGCGATTCCAGCAGCCGCAGGAAGTAGTCGGCGCTCTGTCCGCCGGCCCACGGCGCGATGGCTCCTTCGCCCAGCGACAGCTCGTCGTCGGGCACCACCAGTTCCGGGTCAACCTCCTTGCGGATGCCGATGCCGGTGCACTCGGGGCACGCGCCGTAGGGCGAGTTGAACGAGAACGACCGCGGTTCGAGGTCTTCGATCGCCAGCGGGTGGCCGTTGGGGCAGGCCAGGTTCTCGGAGAAGCCGCGCACGCGGTGCGGGTCGTTCTCGTCGAGGTCGACGAAGTCCAGTTCGATCAGGCCGTCGGCCAGCCGCAGCGCCGTCTCCACCGAGTCGGTGAGCCGCTGCCGGGCGCTGGTCTTGACCGCGAGCCGGTCGATCACCACGCCGATCTGGTGCTTTTCCTGCTTCTTCAGCTTCGGCGGGTCGGTGAGCGGGTGCACCGTGCCGTCGACGACCACGCGCGCGTAACCCTGCTGCTGCAGGTTCTGGAACAGGTCGAGGTACTCGCCCTTGCGCCCGCGCACGACCGGCGCGAGCACCTGGAACTTGGTGCCCTCGGGCATCTCCAGCACCTGGTCGACGATCTGCTGCGGCGTCTGCTTGCTGATCGCCTCCCCGCACTTCGGGCAATGCGCCTTGCCCGCGCGGGCGTAGAGCAGCCGCAGGTAGTCGTAGACCTCGGTGATGGTGCCCACGGTCGACCGCGGGTTGCGCGAGGTCGACTTCTGGTCGATCGACACCGCGGGCGAGAGGCCCTCGATGAAGTCGACGTCCGGCTTGTCCATCTGCCCGAGGAACTGCCGCGCGTACGCCGACAGCGACTCCACGTACCGCCGCTGTCCCTCGGCGAAGATCGTGTCGAAGGCAAGACTCGACTTCCCCGACCCGGACAGGCCGGTGAACACGATCATGCTGTCGCGGGGCAGATCGAGATCCACGCCGCGGAGGTTGTGCTCGCGCGCTCCGCGAACAACGAGGCGATCAGCCACGCCTTCGTTCCTTCCGTCGTTCTGCTCGGTGGCCCGCCGGGAGATCCGGTGCCGGCGGACGCGCCCAGGGTAAGGACGACCACCGACAAAAACCGGACCGCACGTGTTCTGCCTGGGCTTTTCCGCTCTCCGGGGGCCGGGGGACGCGGCCTGCGGCGAGGTCGCCGGACGCGGTCGGAGGCCCCGCGCGGCAGAGCGGATGCGCGGGCTGGCCCGGTTCCACGATACAGGTCGGCGACGAACGCCCGGCCCGGGTGCACGGCTGCCGGGACCGGCCCGGGAGCGGTGTCTTCCGGCGGGTTTCGCGAAAAGTGTCGGCCGCTGCCGATACGTTCGGGGGGTGGCGAGCGACGAAGCCGGAGCGGTGCGGATCTACGCGGTGGGGCAAGGCAGTGACAGCCCGGGCCCGGGCGGATGGTCCGTGCTGCTGAAGTACGGCGAGCACCGGAAAACCCTCACCGGCGGGGCGGCGGAGACGACCGCCGACCGCATGGCGCTGACCGCGGCGGTGGAAGCACTCGAAAGCCTGAAAAGGCCGGTCCGCGTGCACCTCTACAGCGACAGCGAGTATCTCCGCACGGCGCTGGCTGACCAGGTGTCCGACGACCTGCTCCCCCGGCTGCGCACCTGCGCCGCTCGCCACGAGATCACCTGGCGGGCACTCGAGGAACCGGACGCCCGCGCTCTGCTCGCCGAACTCGCCGGCCGCGCGACGGAAGCCCGCCCCATCGGGCGGCCTGTCGCTCCGCCGGAGGACGACGAGTGCCGCCACGGCATGACCAAGGCGTACTGCGCCGACTGCAGGCAGCTCGACGCCGGAGTCCTGCCGACCGGGTACCGCACGGCAGGCGGCAGCGCCTACCACAACGACGCCGACTGCTACTGGCTGCGCAGAGGCCAGCAGCGGCAGGAGCGGATGGGCCGCGACACCCACGAGATCGTCCGCATCGCCTGGGCGTCGGTGATCCCGGGCGAACTCGAACCGTGCGAGCACTGCTGCACGCCGGAGTGGCTGCAGCGGCATCGGCGCGGCTCAGGACTCAACCGCTCTGCATGACGCACCGGACCCGGTCGAACCGGCCCGCGGCGAGGTCGTCCTCGCGGATCAGCCAGTACAGAACGCCCGCGTCGCCCCACATCACGCCCGCGTCGCCGTCGCTGTCGATCTGGGCGAGCAAAGCCCAGCGCAGCGCTTCGTCGGCGAGTTCCGACTCGCCCGCGTCGTCGGGCAGGACCGCCGCGGCGACCTCGTCCTCCGGCGGGCCCTGGACCGGCCAGGAGCAGCCGCCGATCTGGTGGTACGGCGCGGAAGACGATTCCCGGAGCAGGTCGAAGAACTCCGCGGACCAGTTGTTCGGGTCGGAGAGCGGAAGGCCGTCGCGAGCGAGCGTGCGGCGCAGCACCTCCTGCGCGGAGTTCGGGAAAGTACCCGCGACTTCCGCGGACAACTCCAGCCGCGGATAGACGTCGACTCCCTCCGGAGCGGTCCGCTCGGCAGTCTCGGCGTCGGCCGGGACGACCACGACCCCGCCGAGAGCCGTCAGATCGACCGGGGCGTCGGCCTGGAACCAGTCGTCGCAGTAGAAGAACAGCAACGAACCCGACGCGGGCAGCTCGATTCCGCCGGGCACCCGGGGCAGCGCCGCGCAGTCCACCGAGGCGACGAAATTCATCGGCAGCTCGCCCCGCCAGACTGGCCATTCCACGTCCGCGGGCAGCGCCGGGTTCCCGCCGAGACAGCCGACGCGCGCGCCGCTTCCGCCCGCGGTCAGCCGGACCGCGGGCCGGAACACCGTTCCCCAGGCCTCGGCCACGTCCGGCGGAAGGTTCTCGCGCGCCAGCTCGGCGAGCGGGTCGATCCAAGAGGTCATGCGAAGATGTTGACAGCAGGCGCCGACAAAACGGCCACGTGGTCGCCGCGCGGGTGATCCGGCTACCGTGGGGACTCGTGAACATCGCCGACACTTACACCGGACACGTCGAACCGGGCGGCGACGCCGCGCGCCGGACGCTGGACGGGCTGACCATCACCAAGCTCTCCGTTGGGCCGATGGACAACAACGCGTACCTGCTCGTGTGCCGCCAGGAGAACGAGGCGCTGCTGATCGACGCGGCCAACGACCCGGACCGAATCTCCGACCTGATCGGCCACGGCCCGGACCGCCCCGCGCTGCGCACCGTCGTGACGACCCACCAGCACCCCGACCACTGGCAGGCGCTGGGCGCGGTCGCCGGAGCGAACGGCGCGAACACCGCGGCGCACCCGCTGGACGCGGAACCGCTGCCGGTGCCCCCGGACTTCCTGGTCGAACACGGCGACACCCTGAAGGTCGGCGCGGTGACGCTGGAAGTGATCCACCTGCGCGGCCACACGCCCGGGTCGATCGCGCTGCTGTACCGGGATCCGAAGGGCCACGGGCACTTGTTCACCGGGGACTCGCTGTTCCCAGGCGGTCCTGGGCGGACAACAAGCCCGGAGGACTTCACGAGCCTGATGGAAGACTTGGAGACCCGGGTCTTCGGTAAACTACCCGATGACACCTGGTTCTATCCTGGTCACGGGGATGATTCCACGCTCGAGGCAGAGCGTCCCAAGCTCAGCGAGTGGAGGGAACGCGGTTGGTGAACTCGCAGCCCCTGGAAAGCCGTCGCGAGAGCATTCGCGATCTCCTGGATGCCGAACTAATCAGCGCGGGCGACCGACTGCGGTTCGCCCGCTCCAGGGTAGGCGAGGAACACATCGCCACCGTTTCGCCAGAAGGGCGCATCGTCCTACCGGATGGCACTGAGTACGACACCCCCTCGGACGCAGCGAAAGCAGTCGCAGGAACACAAGTCAACGGTTGGATCGTGTGGCGGACCGACGCAAACCGGACGTTGGCATCCTTGCGCAATCAACTGCGCGATACCACGACAGGCACCGCTCAGTCAGATACGCCACACCAGTACCTGAGCGAGATCAGCGAACAGCTGGAAGCAGGCGAGTCCGTCTCGGTCACAGTCCGCGAACTACTCAGGCACTGGAACGCACGGAGCCGCGGAACCCGCATCACCCGACGTATCGAGAAGGATCTCGCCAGCCAAGGAATACGGACGTTCCCGCATTTCCGTGACATCACACTCGATTCGCTGGTTCGATTCGCCATAGTCGATGTCGAGGAAACTTCGAGCCCGACAAACAACAGCGCACTCAAAATGCACACGCTGACCTCATCCGAGGACGAGAACGAGGACAGCGATCCTCCACAGAACGGACTCAAGGTCGGCAACCTAGCCTCCGCGCTCGGCGGAGTCACCTCCGTAACACGGGATAACACCATCGATCAGGCGATCACTCTGATGCAGATCGACGACTTCTCCCAGCTGGCCGTCTTGTCTCCCAACAGGCGCAACTTAACCGGCGCGGTCACCTGGAAGTCGATCGCCATCGCGCGGCACATCAATCCGAACGCAACACTGCGAGATTGCATTATCGACGCTTCGGAGATCTCTTATAACCAGGAGCTAGTGGACGTTCTGGGCGTACTGCGAAGTGTCGGATTCGTCTTCGTCCGCAACGAGGTGAACGAAGTCAGCGGCATCGTGACGGCAGCCGACCTGGCGAACGCCTATGGAGATATGGCAACGCCGTTCTTCCTAATCGGAGAACTGGACAAACTGCTGCGCCACATAGTTAGCAGCCATGTCCCTTTTTCGGATGTCGTAGCCCTGTGCGACCCATCGGGGTCTCGTGAGATTAAGTCTTTCGACCAACTGAACATGGGCGACTACGAACGCACTCTGCAGAACCCGGACGCTTGGAACCGCCTGAATACCAAGCTGGACCGGGCACTCTTCTGCAAACGCCTCGAAATGATCCGGGAAATCCGTAACGACATCATGCACTTCAATCCAGAAGACATCCTATCGAACACTGTCGAAATGCTCCGCAACTTCTTGCGCATGATACGGCTCAACATGCCCGCCTGACCGGCTCGACGACCTCCGAGATCACTGTCGAACCGTTGCCCACGCCCACCGGGTTCCCGGGCGGGGTCAGGAAGACTTCGTTGCCGGAGGACTTCGCGTCTTTGCTGGACGACGTGTCGTCGCGGATCTTCGACGAACTGCCGGACGACACGTGGTTCGACCCGGGACATGGGGATGATTCGACGCTGGGAGAGCAGCGGCCGCACCTGACCGAGCGGCGCGAACGCGGCTGGTGAACTGAAGTAGCGCGGACCCGCACCCTGGACACGCCCGGTGCGGCTCCTTTTTCGCCCACCTTCGATCACAATTAGTTAACAACCCGTCACTCACATCACCTGACCGGCGGGCAGCCAAGCACCCGATCATCGCCGACACTGAGCTTTTCGGGCCGAATGGCTGTCCACGGGGAGGTGGGTAATTGCAAGCCGTGCCGCCGTTGGTCGCGCTCAAATGCAAAAGCGGCGAGCTGTCCGCACTCCGCGATCTGGAGAAAGACAGTGCCCCGCGGGTTCGCTTCGTGGTCGAACTGCTCGATTCCGTGACGCTCGGCGGCGATGTCTTCCGCGATCTGATCAAAGCCGCTCTCCATGTCACCGACCTCGGACGGACGTTGTGGATCGATACGACCTGGTTGACTCCCGCGAGTCCGCTCGCCCAACAGCCGGGCGGAGCGTTCGAGTTCCTCGAAGGCCGCATCGAATCCGCCTTGCCGGAGACTTACGGGCTATTCGTCCCTGAGTTCCCCGGCCTGGTTCCCGTTGTCGCGGCGACCGCTTCGGACGACGAACTGCGCCGGGTGCGGCTCCTGGTCGAACATCGGGACCGCGACGTGGCAATCCGGGTGCACCACCCGCAGACCGCAGACCTCGATCTCCCCGGCCGGATCCGGCGGATAATGCGGCTGACCGGGGCGCGACCTGGGCACGTTCACGCGATCGTCGACTCCGGGTTTCTCGAAACAGCCGAAGCCCGCCGTATCGAAGCTGCCGCGAAATCGACAACGGTCGCGCAAGATCTCCTCGGCCCCGCGACCGTCACGGTCCTCGCCGGGTCAATTCCGGCCAAGCGCGAAACCTACGCGACGACCGAGCGCCTCCGCTCGGAAGTGTCGCTCTGGAACGGAGTGCGGCAAGAAGGGCAGGAAGCCGGTTACGGAGACTACGGCGTCGCGCATCCCGTTCCGCCGGCCGGCGGTTCCCAGGCCCGGACACCTAATCCCTATCTCTGCTACACCGTCCCGCGCAAGACAGTCATCCTCCGGCGGAAACTCGAGTCCGACGACGCGCGAGCCGAGATGTTCAGCGATTTGGTCGACGAACTAGTCGAACGCGCAGATTTCGCCGGATCCGGCTATTCCTGGGGAGACCACGAACTCGCTCGGTGCCGCCGCCTCGGCGGGCGAACCGCAGCTTCGGTTCCCCGCTGGGTCTCCATGGCTACGTCACACCACCTGGAACACGTCGCACGCCGGTCCGAGGCGGATCTCTGAGCTATTCCACGACGCAAGCCCGGGCCTCGGAGGAGTCTGTGCGACCTGCTCCACCTAATGTCCTGACAGAGCGGAGCATCAAGCCGACGCGCTTCCGCCGTCCGCTGGTCTTCCCATCGTTTTGTCCCGTGTCGACCAGGACCGTCCTGGAAATCCCAAGTGTGCCAAGGGAATTCGCCCGTAACCTTGCGCGGCGCATTGCCCAGCCGGTCTCCAACGAGTACGCAGACGAAGGTCAACTTTCGCGGCATCGGATTCGGGGAGCGGCATGACATCGCAGCTGTGGTCACGGCGGACGTTGCTAGGCGGCGCGGCAGGCAGCGCGGCACTGCTCATCACCAGTTGCGCGTCGAAGCAAGCCAAAGCAACAGCCGCGGCCCTGCCTCCCGCTCAGCCAGGCGGGGCGCGCGTGATGATCATCCGGCACGCCGAGAAACCGTCCGGGTCTGGTGGGCCGCAAGGGATCGACGTGAACGGCAATGCCGATTCCCACTCGCTGACTGTCCGCGGCTGGACCCGGGCCGGTGCGCTCGTGGAGTTGTTCGCACCAGCAACGGGTCCCATGCGGGAAGGGCTCGCCAGGCCGACGGCGGTCTACGCGGCGGGCGGCGACGGAGGCGAGGGCACCCGGCCGCGGGAGACTGCCGGGCCGGTGGCGGAGCGGCTGGGCAAAACCGTCCTGACGACCTACGGCAAGGGCAGCGAAAACGCGCTCGCCGCGGAGGTCGCCCGGCGGACGGAGCCGACGTTGATCAGTTGGCAGCACGAGGAAATTCCCGCGCTCGCCGCGGCGTTCGGCGCGACAGCGCCGCAAAAATGGCCGGACGACCGGTTCGACGTCGTCTGGGTGCTGACCCCGGCCGGGTCCGGCTGGACCCTCACTCAAGTGCCGGAACTGCTCCTGGCCGGGGACAGCGCTGAGCCGATCAAGTGAGTGCGTCCGGCAGCGGGGCCGGACGCAACTGACCCAATCAGCCAAACCTCACTGCCGCTCGAAGGGCAGCTTCTCCCCCGCCTCCACCGCGAACGGCAGGTGGTTCCCCTCCGGCGGCAACGGGCACGTGGCGAAGTCCGTAAACGCGCACGGCAGGTTCACGGCCCGGTTGAAGTCCAGCGTCACCGTCCCGTCCGCGGCGGCTTCGGCGACCGGCAGGGAACGGTTCGCGGCGTAGGTAGTCACCCCGCTCGTCTGGTCGGTGAAAAGAATGCTGTACCCGCCGGTCTTGCCGTTGAACGCGGTCAGCGTGTGCTCGACGCCGTCGCGCTCGAAGACAACCCGGCCAGGCGCGGTGTAGACATGCGACAGTCCTTCCACGACCGCACCAACCGTCGTCGGGCGTGGTTCGTCGAAGGCTTCGAAGCGCCCGGTCAGGACCCAAGCCGGGTCGGGTTCGTACGCGGGTACGCCGTGGAAGCCTTGCAGCACAGGCGCTTTCGGGTCGTGCACGCGGATCAGGTAACCCGACCGGCGCGCGACCTCGATTTCTACCGAGCCAGCCGTCACCCGGGTGCCCGCGCCGCTGTTCACCAGCTCGAAACGGTGGACGTCAGTCAGCAAAGCGCCGTCATGCCGCAACTCCCCGCCCGCCGGGTCAACGTAGGCGGCTTCGTCGTCCTGCCACCATCGGCCGGGCAGGCCGGGGTACGTCCGGGGCGCGTTCTCGAGCCAGTCGAGCGACACCAGCGCCAGCCAGCCGTACGGGTCGGCCAGCGTCTTTTCCCGCTCCGCTTTCCAGTCCTGCCACGCCTGCGCGAACTCCACGGCCATGTCCGGATCCCTTCGGTGAGTGTCCTCGGCACAACACCGTCCCCGGCATGGCATTCCGGCTCCCACCACGTGAGAACGGTAGGGTCGCCGGGTGGCGGAGCAGACGGAACAAGCCGTGGAGATCTACACCGACGGCGCGTGCAGCGGCAACCCCGGACCCGGCGGCTGGGGCGCGCTGCTGCGCTACGGCAAGCACGAGCGCGAGCTGTACGGTGCCGAGGACACCGTCACCACCAACAACCGCATGGAGCTGATGGCTCCGATCCGCGCGCTGGAAAGCCTCACCCGCGAGTCCGTGGTGCGGGTCTACACCGACAGCACGTACGTCCGCAACGGCATCCTCCAGTGGATGCCGCGCTGGAAGAAGAACGGCTGGCAGACGCAGGCGAAGCAGCCGGTCAAGAACGCCGACCTCTGGCAGCGCCTCGACGCCGCCTGCGGGCGGCACGAGGTCGAGTGGCTGTGGGTCAAGGGTCACGCCGGGCTTCCGGAGAACGAGCGCGCGGACAAGCTCGCGGTCAAGGGATCGCAGGAAGCCGCGGCTGCCGGGGTGCGCCGCGCCCGCGGCTGAGCCGTGCGGATCAACTCCCGAGCTTGGCCTTACCGGTTCGACGAGGTTCCGTGGACCGAGATCGCCGCTCGGTTTCACAAGACGGCGGCGGCGCATCCGGAGTTCCGCCACCTCGCGGACATCGTCGACAGCGTTCTGGCCTGCGAAGGCGAGCACCGGCTGGCGGGACTCACCTCGATGCACGATCTGGTCGTCGCGGCCCGCCCGGTTCCGGATGAGCCGCCCATCGCGGTCGTGGTCGTCCGGTCGCCTTTGTCGGGCCAGGTGGGCGCGGGCGGGGTGTATATCGAGCATCAGTCCGCGACCGGCTACGACGATCGGATTTTCCGGCCCAGCGCAGAGGCGGTACCGCTGTTCTGGCGGTTCATGATCGAGAAGTTCGGCGTAGCGCCCGTCCACCGACAAAGAAATTCGTCTTGACAAGAAGAATCTTCGGAAGGCAAGCTCGGCAGCACCAACCGCCGAGAGGACAAGCCATGCCGAAGTTCACGACCGTCGCCGAGTACGTCGCCGCGCAACCCGAAGCGCTCCGAGAGGTCTACGCCGCCCTCCTGCCTGTGCTCGACGACGCGATGCCTGACCCGGCCGTCCTCTACCACGGCGCTCCCACCTGGAAAGCAGGCAAAAACCCGGTCTGCCTCGCGAAGGCGTACAGCTCGTACGTGACGCTCGCGTTCTGGCGCGGTCAACTGATCACCGGCGGCGACCTCGAACCGGGTGCCCGCGAGATGGCGCACGTGAAGCTGCGCAGCGCCGAGGACGTCGACGCCAAGCAGATCGCCGCCTGGGTGCAGCAGGCTCTCGCACTGGAGACAGAATCAGCGGCGTGACCAACCCCTGCCCCTGCGGGCTGCCCGAGCCCTACGCCGACTGCTGCGGCCGGTTCCACCGCGGCGACCAGCAAGCCCCGACTGCCGAGCGGCTGATGCGGTCGCGGTACTGCGCGTTCGCCGTCGGGGAACCGGATTACCTGCTCGACACCTGGCATCCGGACACCCGGCCGAAGCGGCTGCGGCTCGACCCGGCGCAGGAATGGACCCGGCTGGAGATCCTCGGCCGGACCGGCGGCTCGCTGCTGCAGAACGAAGGCACCGTCGAGTTCCGCGCGCACTACCGCTACCAGGGCCACGACGAATCCCAGCACGAGAACAGCCGGTTCGTCCGCGAGGGCGGGCGCTGGTACTACGTCGACGCGCTCTGAACCCAGGCGAAAATCGGGCGAAAAGACCCCGTCGAGGTCTGTTCCCGGACGCTCCGGGCGGCTACCATCACCGGCAATCGTTAAGGAGCTTTACTAACAATCGCCGCCGCCAGGAGTTCGAGGAGGACCGCTCGTGACCCCACGCCGGCCAAGAATGCCCGGACGGCTGTTGGCAGTCGCCGCCCTGACCGCCGCGTTGATCCCCGGCGTCGCCGGGGCCGCTTCGGCCGGGCCGGAGCCCGGCCAGGCCGCGATTCCCGGTTATCTCATCCAGTCCTCGGCCAAGGTGTCCGACGACGCCTCGGTGTCGAAGCCCGGCTTCGACGCGAAGGGCTGGTACCCGGTCGGCTCGCAGTCGACGGTCTACGCCGGACTGCTCGCCAACGGCCGCTACTCCGACCCGTTCTACTCCACGAACATGAAGAACGTGCCCGCCGCGGACTTCAAGGTCCCGTGGTGGTACCGCTCCGACATCAAGGTCGCCGACCCGTCGCAGCGCACCTACCTCGACATCAGCGGCGTGCTGTCCAAGGCCGACATCTGGGTCAACGGCACTCGCGTCGCGACCAAGGACGAGATCAACGGCGCCTACACCCGGCACGACCTCGACGTGACCAAGCAGGTGCACGAGGGCGTCAACAGCGTCGCGTTCAAGGTCTACCCGAACGACCCGAACAACGACCTGTCGATGGGCTGGATCGACTGGGCGCAGACGCCGCCGGACCAGAACATGGGTCTCGCGCGCGAGGTCGTCGTCCGGCACAGCGGCCCGGTCGCGCTCCGCGGCGCACACGTCGTCACCAAGCTGAACGTGCCCGCGCTCGACCACGCCGACCTCACGGTGAAGGCCGATGTCCGCAACGACTCCGACGCGGCGGTCCGCGCCACGGTGTCCGGCACCGTCGCGGGCAAACCGGTGAGCCAGGACGTTTCTCTTGCCGCGCACGAGAAGAAGACGGTCTCGTTCCCGGTGATCGGCGTCGACAAGCCGCAGGTGTGGTGGCCCGCCGGAATGGGCGGACAGCCGATGCAGCAGCTGGACCTGACCGCGACCGTCGGCGGGACGACGTCCGACGCGAGCCGCTCCAGCTTCGGCATCCGCGACGTCAAGGCTCCGCTGAACTCCAGCGGCGGGCGGCAGTACGTCGTCAACGGCAAGCCGCTGATGATCAAGGGCGGCGGCTGGTCCCCCGACCTGCTGCTGCGCTGGGACGCGGGCCGGGCGGCGGACAAACTCGCCTACGTCAAGAACCTCGGCCTCAACACGGTGCGCCTCGAAGGCCACATCGAGCCGGACGCGTTCTTCGACCTCGCGGACCGGATGGGCGTGCTGACCATGCCCGGCTGGGAATGCTGCGACAAGTGGGAAGGCCAGGTCAACGGCGACGAGAAGGGCGAGCCGTGGACCGAGGCGGACTACCCGGTCGCCAAGGCGTCGATGACCGCCGAGGCCGAGCGGCTGCGCGACCACCCGAGCGTGCTGTCGTTCCACATCGGCAGCGACTTCGCCCCCGACGCGCGGATCGAAAAGGGCTACCTCGACGCGCTGTCCGCGGCGGACTGGCCCGCGGCGGTGATCTCCGCGGCTTCGGCCAAGGCTTCGCCGAAGCTCGGCCCGTCCGGGATGAAGATGAACGGCCCGTACGACTACGTCCCGCCGAACTACTGGTACGACAAGGCGCACAAGGACGCGGGCGGCGCGTGGAACTTCAACTCCGAGACCAGCGCCGGGCCGGACATCCCGACGATGGACACGCTCAAGCGGATGATGACGCCCGCCGAGCTGGAAACGCTCTGGAAGAACCCGGCCGCGCCGCAGTACCACCGCTCCGAGTCGGAGACCTTCGCCAATCTGAAGATCTTCGGCGACGCGCTGGCCGGCCGCTACGGCAAGCCGACGAGCCTGGACGACTTCGTCCGCAAGGCGCAGCTGGCGCAGTACGAGAACGTCCGCGCGGAGTTCGAATCGCACTCCCGCAACTTCACCGACTCCAAGGACCCGTCGACCGGGCTCATCTACTGGATGCTCAACAGCGGCTGGACGTCGCTGCACTGGCAGCTGTTCGACGCCTATCTGGACCAGAACGGCTCCTACTTCGGCGCCAAGAAGGCGAACGAGCCGCTGCACATCCAGTACTCGTACGACACCAAGTCGGCTGAAGTGGTCAACTCCACCACGAAGAAGGCGTCCGGCCTCACCGCCACCGTCGAGCTGTTCAACACCGACGGCACGAAGAAGTTCTCCAAGACCAAGAAGGACTTCTCGGTCAACGGCGGCGGCGCGCACGCGAAGGCGCTCGACATCGGTTCGGTCAGCGGGCTTTCGTCGACCTACCTGGCGAAGCTGGTGCTCACCGATTCGGCGGGCAAGGAGGTCAGCCGGAACGTGTACTGGCTGTCCACCAAGGACGACAAGCTCAACTGGAGCAAGTCGGACTGGTACTACACGCCGACGTCGTCGTACGCCGACTTGTCCGGGCTGTCGAAGCTGGGCGCGGCGAAGGTGGCCACCACGGCGACCTCGGCACCGGGTCCGGACGGCACCACCGTCACCACGGTGAAGCTCACCAACACCTCGTCGGGCAAGACGCCGGCGTTCATGGTGGACACGCACCTGGTGGACAGTGCGGGCACGCCGGTGCTTCCGGTCAGCTGGTCGGACAACCAGGTCAGCCTGTGGCCAGGCGAATCGGTGACGGTCACCGCCACCTACCGCACAGCCGACCTGCACGGCTCCGCGCCTTCGGTGCGGGTCGCGGGCTGGAACACCGGCACGCAGACCGTTCGAAGCTGAGACTCGTGAGTGGCAATGCCGGTTAGAACCGGCATTGCCACTCACGACTCCCACAACCTCCGCTGCTCCGCATCCGGATCCGACACCGTCTCGCTGACGTCATCGAACACCCGCGTCACCCGGCCCTCCGGCTCGTAGGCCGCCCACCCCGGATCACCAGTCGCCACGAACCGGACCCACGTTTCGAACATCTCCTTCGCCATCGCCCGCAGCCGTTCCGGATCGGGGCGGGCGATGGCGAACAGGAAGCGCCAGTTGGGGTTGCGGACGTCGTCGAACACGAACGGCAGGTCCACCCCGTGCGCCGCGCCGAGGCCCCGCCCGCGCGGCGCGATCCGCCAGTCCAGCCGGTACATCCACGCCGTGCCGCCCGCCGCGTGCTGGGTTTCCGCGAGCCGGATCGCCGGCAGCCACCAGTCCCCCGCCGTGCGGACGCGGTTCACCAGCTGGTCTTCCGGCCAGTCCGGCAGCAGCTCCCGGTACGCCTCGGTCATCCGGGCGATGTCGTCCGGTTCGAGCATCGTCGAGCCGGTGCCGAGCAGTTTCGCGCCGCCGGTTTGCAGCCAGGAGAACAGGTCCTGCTCGTCGGCCGTGGTTCCGGTGAGGATCCGGACCTCTCGCGCCGCGCCGTCCGCGACCGCTTCGCCGGGCCGTCGCGGCAGGAGATCCCCGTCGACGACCACGCGGTACGACACGAGCGTGCCGAGCTGAGCCGTCACTCGTTGCTGCGCCGTCAAAATCTCCGTGACCGGCAGTGTGGCGAAATCTGCGTTCCCTAGCTCAGCCAGCACCGCCTCGCCGACAGCTTCCGCCTCAGCCGGGGTGTGCACGACGGAACCAACGCCGGTGCCGCTCTGCACGATCGCCTGGTGGAACAGCCCTCGCGCGGAGGGAACCGCCAGCAATGTCCCCACGGTGCGGCCGCCATTGGACTGCCCGGCGAGCGTGACGCGGCGCGGGTCGCCGCCGAACGCGGCCACGTTGTCGCGGACCCATTCCAGCGCCAGAACCTGGTCGTGCAGCGAGAGATTCCCGTCCGAAATCCCCGGCAGGCGAAGCATGCCGAGCACCCCGAGCCGGTACGCGACGGTCACGACGACCACGCCGCGGCGGGCGTACGCGGACGCGTCGAACTGATGCGGCGCGCCCATCACACCGCCGCCACCGTGGATCCACACCAGCACTGGGTACGAGCCAGGCGCTTCGGGCGCGTAGACGTTGACGTACAGGCAGTCCTCGTCGCCGACGAAGCGTTTCCCGGTCACATCGGGCTGCGGCGCTTTGGCCGCGAACTCCGTCGCGTCGCGCACCCCGGTCCAGGACGCCACCGGCACCGGCGGCCGAAACCGCAGCTCCCCCACCGGCGGCTCCGCGAACGGCACCCCCAGGAACAGCCCGGCTCCGTCCCGCACCTCGCCGCGGACGGCACCGGCCCGCGTCTCCACCGTCGTCACGACCGGCAGCCTAACGCTGGCCCCCGCGCGTGCTCCGGAGCCGCGGGCGATGATTACGCGGTGGAAATCGCAGCGGAATTGGTGGCGCTGGTCCTGACGGTCCTCCTGGTGACCGTCGTCGCGCGCCGGATGGACTGGTCGGCGCCGCTGTGCCTGGTCGCGGTCGGCGTCGGGGTGTCGTTCATCCCGGGGGTGCCGCAGTACGAACTGGACCCGGAGATCGTCCTCATCGGACTGCTGCCGCCGCTGCTGTACTCGGCGTCGATCCAGACGTCGCTCATCGCGTTCCGCAAGCTGCGCGGGCCGATCGCGCTGCTGTCGGTCGGGCTGGTGGTGTTCACCGCGTTCGGCGTCGGGCTCGTCGCTTGGCTGGTCGTGCCGGGATTGCCGCTGGCCGCCGGGATCGCGCTCGGCGCGGTCGTCGCGCCTCCGGACGCGGTGGCGGCGAGCGTGGTCGCGCGACGCGTCGGGATGCCGCGCAAGCTCGTCCGGCTGCTGGAGGGCGAAAGCCTCTTCAACGACGCCGCCGCGCTGGTCGCGCTGCGGACCGCGATCGCGGCGATCGCCGGCGCGGTCAGCCTCTGGCAGGTCGGTCTCGACTTCCTGCTCGCGGCCGTCGGCGGGATCGTCGTGGGCTTCATCGTCGGGCTGATCGTGACGTACGTGCGCGCGAAGCTGGAAGACACGATCACCGACACCGCGCTGTCGTTCGCGGTGCCCTTCGCGGCGTACCTGCTCGCTGAAGCGGTGCACGGATCCGGCGTGCTGGCGGTGGTCGTCACTGGCCTCATCCAGGGACACCAGACGCCGCGGATCCAGTCCGGGCCGTCGCGGCTGGCGAGCAGGCTGAACTGGGAAACCGTCCAGTTCCTGCTGGAGAACATGGTCTTCCTGCTGATCGGCCTGCAGGTGCGGGGCATCCTGCACGAGGTCGGCAAGAGCGGGCTGTCGCTGTGGCAGCTCGTCGGGATCTGCGCCGCGGTGCTCGCCGCGACCATCCTCACGCGGATGCTGTGGATGGTCGGGATCGGCGTCGTGAAACGCCTCCTGAAAACCCTGGGCCTGGAACGCGGCAAGGTGTGGCCCTGGCGCTATTCGGCGGTGATCGCGTGGGCCGGGATGCGCGGCGTGGTCACGCTCGCCGCGGCGTTCGTGCTGCCCGCGGACACCCCGCAGCGCGCGGTGCTCGTGCTGGCCGCGGTCGTGGTGGTGGCCGGGACGCTCGTGGTGCAGGGCATGACGCTGCCGCCACTGATCCGGCGGCTGCGGCTGCCGCGTCCGGACCCGGCGGAGGACGCGCTGCAGGAAGCCGCCGTGCTGCACGACATGACCCGGGCCGCGCTGACGAAACTCGAGGAGCTGCGCCGTCCGGAAGACCCGCCGGAGGTGATCGAGCGGCTGCGCGACCGGTTGCAGGGCCGGTCCGATGCCGCGTGGGAACAGCTCGGACGGCAGAGCACGCTCGCCGAAACGCCGAGCGACGCCTACCGTCGGCTTCGCGTCCAACTGCTCGAAGCCGAACGCGAAGTGTTCCTGAAGGCGCGCGACGGAGGCACCGCGGACGACGCCGTGCTGCGCCGCGTGCTGGCGCGGCTCGACATCGAAGAATCCATGCTCGACCGCGACGAGGAGGAACCCCCGGTGGCCGAACGCGAACTCAGCACCCCCGCCGCCACGGCCGGGTCGTGCAAGCACCTCAGCCACGACTGGCCGGAGCAGGAACCCAGCACCCGCGACTCGTGCGCCGAATGCCTCGAAGCCGGGATGACGTGGGTCCACCTGCGGATGTGCCTCAAGTGCGGGCACGTCGCCTGCTGCGATTCGTCGCCGGGCAAGCACGCCTCGCAGCACTTCCACGAAAGCCTGCACCCGGTGATGCGCAGCTTCGAGCCGGGCGAGACGTGGCGCTGGTGCTTCGTGGACAAACAGCTCGGCTGAACCGACCGGTTAGGGTCGGGGCATGAGCACGCCCGAACAGGAAGTCGAGTACCGCCAGCACCGCTTCAGCCCGCCCTCGGGCGCCACCGAGATTTTCCTGGTGCGCCACGGGGAATCGATGCCGCAACGGCTCAGCGAGCCGTTCGATCTCGTCGACGGCCAGGCCGACCCGGACCTCGCGCCGGAAGGCCGCGACCACGCCGCGCGCGTCGGCGAACGGCTGGCGTCCGAACGCATCGAAGCGGTGTACGTCACCACGTTGCGGCGCACCGCGCAGACCGCGGCGCCGCTGGCGGAAAAGCTCGGCCTCACCCCGTCCGTCGAGCCGGAGCTGCGCGAGATCCACCTCGGAGAATGGGAAAACGGGCTCTTCCGCAAGCACACGGCGGAGGGGCATCCGCTGGCGCGGAAGCTGTGGGAAGAGCAGCGCTGGGACGTCCTGCCCGGCGCGGAATCCGACGAAGCGTTCGGCCTGCGGATCCGGGCCGCGCTCACGCGCATCGCCGCGGCGCACCCGGATCAGCGAGTCGCGGTGTTCACCCACGGCGGCGTGATCGGCGAGGTGTTCGCCCAGGCGAGCCGCTCGCTGGAGCGGTTCGCGTTCCTGGGCGCGGACAACGGGTCGATCTCGCACCTCGTGGTGCACGGCGAGAACTGGCTGATCCGCGGCTTCAACGACCGGTCTCACCTGACGGCCCCGCTCGGCTGAGCCGACTCGTCGCGGCGGATGAACCCCGCCGCGACGAGCTGCACCGTCACCAGCACGGCCACTATTTCCGCGGCCAGCAACCCGATCAGCACCAGCACCTGCGTGGTACCGGCCTGCAGCGGGCTCGCCCCGCCCAGCAGCACGCCGACGTACGCACCCGGCAGCGTCACCAGACCGACCGTCCGGGTCTGGTCGAGTGCCGGGATCAACGCGTGCCCCGCCGACGGACGGCAGATCTCCAACGCGGCATGCCGCGGCAAGAATCCAAGGGCGAGCGCGGCTTCGTACTCGCCGCGACGCTGCTTGAGTTCGTCGAGCGCGCGACGAGCGGCTTGCGACGTCGCGGTCATCGAACCGCCGATCACGATCCCCGCTATCGGCACCACCGAAATCGGCTTCGCCGGAACAACTCCGGATCCCAGCACCAGCCCCAGCACCGGTATGACGCCGGACGCCAGAGACAACGCGACCCACCCGATCCGCCTCGGCACCCCGATCCGGCTGGCGGACGTCGCGGCGGCGATGGAGAACATCGCGAGCACGAACAGGCCGGTCAGCCAATCCGAGCGCAGGATGAAGGTGATGACCAGCGAGACGAGCGCCAGCTGCGCGACCGCGCGGATCGCCGCTACGAGGACCGCCCTGCCCTGCCCGAGCTGCCCGAACCGGACGACAGCCGCGCCCGCGAGCGTCAGCACGACGAGCACGGCGATCAACGCGGGCCCGAACCCGATCGCACCGTTCACGGGAGTGATCCTGCCGCAGACAGGGGTCCGGCGCGGTGAACCGGGCCGCTGCTCCCTGACCAGCGCTACTCTTTTCTCTCAGTAACGCGGGAGTTCTCGCCCCCGTCGACCGGGCCCGGCGCGCGATGTGAAGGTCCGTGAGGGGAACCCTGAGGGAATCTGATTCCCTCAGGGTTCCCCTCACGGACCTTCACAGCAACCGAGCCACACCGCGCTACCGAGAAACCCCGATGCGGCATTGGGGCGCGGTGCCGGAGTGCTTCAAGCCGCCCGGGTCAGGCGCTGCAGCTGAGCTGCCGCCCCTCCCCCGCCACCGATTTCTCGGCCACCACGTGCCCGTCCACCCGGATCCGGCACAGCAGCGCCCCCGCGCTTTGCGCCACCAGGCTGCTGAACACCGGCTGCTCGGCGGGAGCCTTCCGCTCCACCGTCACCGACCAGGGCAGCTGCACCTCGGCCTGCTGTTCGAGGTCGCCGCCGGTCGCGACGTAGGTGAGGTTGTGCGCGACGTCCGCGCCGGTCAGTTCGTAGACGACCGTGCGGGTCACCTCGCGGACGATCGCCGGTTCGACCGTCACCGACGGCACCGCCGCGGCCGCGGCGGGCCGGTCCGGGGTCGCTTTCGGCATGGCGTACCACGCGACAGTGACCGCGACGGCGATGACGCCGACCACGACCACCACGCTCCCGAGCGGCCGCAGCCTGCCCGATTCCCCCCGAACCGCCGTGGGCCGGGTCGCGCCAGGAACACCCATGGAGAGGTCTTCTCTTCTCGAGCGCACTTCCCGCGAGTGCGACGTCTGGTTCTTCGCCAGACCGTTACACGGCGTTAGCCAACCCGGGAAAATCGGCTTCTTTTCACCCTGATGGGGGTAGCCGGGGTTCGCTCAGAAGTGCGGTCACCACGCACGATGGCGATAACGCTCGTGCGTCCCCGGCTGACCCAGGGTGATCAGTCGACCAGCCCGGCCTCGGACAGCATCCGCAGCACGCGCTGTCCGGCGGGCGGGCAGGCGGCGGCGTCCGCGGCGCGCAGCCAGGCGGCTTCGGCGATCTCGGCCGACGGCTCCGGTTCGCCGGCGTGGTCGGCGGTGTAGCAGGTCATCCGGACGCGGCGGCCGTCGGCGAATCCGTCGGCCTGCTCGTCGAGCAGCGCGAAGAACCGGAAGCTGAGCGGGTCGAGCGCGACGCCGAGTTCCTCGCGGATCTCCCGGCAGAGCCCCTCGACGTCGCCCTCTCCGGGTTCGCGCTTGCCGCCGGGGAGATAGAACTTTTCCTTGCCGGAGGTGCGGACGGACAGCAGCCGCCGGTCCTTCACGTGGACCCAGGCCAAGGCGTCGATCGGGGTCATGCACGCATTCTGTCGTACCCGCGGGGCATGATCGCGGGGTGTACCGCGAAAGCCCGCCGCCGGTCTCGCTGCGCCGCCTCGTGCGGTGCCGCTGGGAGTCGGTGGAGCCCGGTCCGAAACGGATCGTCCCGGACGGCTGCGTCGACCTCGTCGCCGGCGCCGGTCAGGTGTTCGTGGCCGGACCGGACACGACAGCGTGGACGTCGGAGTTCCCGCCCGGCACCCGGCTGCGCGGCCTGCGTTTCCAGCCCGGCGCGGCGGCGGCGATGCTCGGCGTGGGCGCGGACGAGCTGCGCGACAGCCGGATCTCCCTGACGGACCTGTGGAACCACCGCGGCGCGACCCTCGCCGACGAGATCCTCAGCGGCCGGGACCTCGCCGACGCGATGGCCGACGTCGCGACGGACCGGGCGGCTCAAGCGGATCCGGTGGTGGAACGGATGCTGGCGCACCTCGCCGCGGAAACTGCCTGGGATGCCGAGATTCCGGACCGGCGAGAATCCCTCGCGCACGATCGATCCGCATGGCACGCGGCGAAAGCAGACCGCAGCGAACGGCAGGCACGCCGCCTGTTCACCCTCGCAGTCGGCTACGGACCAGCCACCTACCGCCGGATCCTGCGCCTCCAACGAGCCATCGCGCTGTCACCCGCCGCCACCACCCTCGCCGACCTGGCCGTCGCCGCGGGCTACGCAGATCAGCCGCACCTCACTCGCGAATGCCGAGCCCTCACCGGCCTCACCCCGGGCAGCTACTTCTCCCTCGTGCGCGTTAATGCCGGTTAGAACCGGAATTAACGCGCACAAGGGTCACTCCGCCGCCAGATCCTGTTGCCGCGCAAGGAAATGCGCCGTCTCCACCGTCGCCGGATACAACGCCCGGTAGTGCGCGTAAAACTCGTCGTACCGGTCCGCCCGCTCCGCATCCGGCTGGATCACCTCGGCGACCGGGTTCCACGCCTCGATATCCGGCTCCAGCCCGACCGCCACCGCCGCCAGATAAGCGTCCCCGAAGCACGCCCCGACAGTTTCCGTCGGAAGATGCTGCGGCGTCCGGGTCACGTCGCTGACAATGCCCGTCCACACGCGCCCCTGCGTACCGCCGCCGACCGCGACCAAGCGGCGCGCGGGCGAGCCCATCGCGGAAAGGTTGTGCCGCACCCCGTAAGCCGTTCCCTCCAACGCCGCGCGATACAGCTCGGCCCGGCCGTGCGAGGTCGTCAACCCGGCGATCAGCCCGCGCGCCAACGGATCCGGCACCGGAGTCCGCTCACCCGCGAAGTACGGCAACATCAGCAACCCGCGGCTTCCGGCCGGAACGCGACCGGCCGAAGCGACCAGTTCGGCGAAATCCCCGTCGAAGAGTTCCCGCAGCCAGTCGGTGATCGCACCGGACGTCGCCATTCCCGCCGCCAGCGAGTAACTGCCGGGAAAAACCCCGCGCGTCGCCCACAATCCGGAGACAGGCCGCGCCTCGGCGACAGCCTGCACGAGAAACATCGTGGTGCCGTACATGACCATCGTGTCGCCAGGATCGCGCACGCCCGCGCTGGTCGCTTCGGCCCACGCGTCGATCGTGCCGCAGGTGACCGGCAGTCCGACCGGCAACCCGGTCTCGGCGGCCGCCTGAGCGGTGACCGTGCCGACCACGTCGGTCGGCCAGGCGAGCCGCGGCAGCTCGATCCCGGGAGCAACGAGCGCGGCCCAGTCCTCCGCCCAGCCGCCCGCGCGCAGGTCGTACATCGGATCGCACTGGCTGGCCGAATGGTGGTCCAGCACGTACTCGCCGGTGAGCCGCTGCACGAGATACGAACTCGCCATCAGGAACTGCCGCGCCCGCGCGGCGACCTCCGGCTCGTGCCGGTACAGCCACCGCCATTTCGGGCCGACGGCCTGGCTCGACAACGCGCTCCCGCAGCGTTCCACAATGGACTCGTCGCCGAGTTCGGCGGTCAGTTCGGCGATTTCCGCACCGGCCCGGGTGTCGACGCCGTAGAGGATCGCCGGGCGCAGCGGGCGGCCGTCGGCGTCCGCGGGCAGCAGCACCGGGCCGATGCCGCTCACCGCGAGCCCGGCCGGTTTCCGGCCTCCGGCCAGCAATTCGCGCACCAGTTCGGCGAACCCGGCCCACCACACGGTCTCGGCGTCGTGCTCGAACCAGCCGGGCCGCGGGCGGGAGGTGCTGTGCGGGCGGGCGGCGCGCGCCAGTACAGTGCCGTCCGCACCCACGAGGACGCCTTTCGAACTGGACGTGCCGATGTCGATGCCGAGCAACGGGCCCGGTCGCATCACAGCACCCCCGGCAAGCGGACGGTAAACGATTACCGGGAAGGTATTCTGCGCTCACCGGGGTGTCAAGGAAGCCAGGACGAGGAGGCTCGGTGGCCACGATCAGCGACGTCGCCGCCAGGGCAGGCGTCTCGACCGCCACGGTGTCGCGGACCCTGAACGGCAAGTCCACAGTGGACCCCGAGCTGGCCGCTCGGGTGCTCGAGGCCGCCGAGGAACTCGGCTATCACCCGAACGGACTGGCGAGAAACCTGCGCCGCCAGGAAACCGCGGTGCTCGCGCTGATCATCTCCGACGTCGAGAACCCGTTCTTCACCTCGATCGCGCGCGGGGTCGAGGACCTCGCGCAGGTGTCCGGGTATTCGGTGGTGCTCTGCAATTCCGACGAGAACGAGGACAAGGAACGCCGGTACCTCGACGTCGCGCTGCAGGAACGCGTCGCGGGCGTGCTGCTCTCCCCGACCGGCCCGGCCACGAACGTCACCCGCCTGCGGCGGCTCGGCACGCCGGTGGTCGCGGTCGACCGCCCGCTGCCCGGCACGGACGGCGACCAGGTTCTCGTCGACACCCGCCGCGCCGCCCGGCAGGCGACCCGGCACCTCGTCGCGAACGGCTACCGGCGGGTGGCGTGCCTGACCGGACCGTCCGGCGTGCGCACCGCCGACGACCGGCTCTCCGGCTACTTCGACGCGGTCGGCGAGGAGAACGCGGTCTACCGCCGCGCCGAGTACCGCGCGGAAGGCGCCCGCCGCGCCGCCGGAGACCTGCTGGACCAGCCGACTCCGCCGGACGCGCTGCTGGTCGCCAACAGCACGATGGCGATCGGTGTCCTGGAGTCGCTCGCGGAGCGGAACCTCCGCGCCGGGCGCGACATCGGCATCGTCTCCTTCGACGACGCCCCGTGGACCACCTTGATCGACCCGCCGCTGACCGTCGTGGCACAGCCGGCGTACGAGATCGGCCGGGTCGCCGCGCAACTGCTGCTGGCCCGCATCGCCGACAGCACCCGCGAACCGGTCACCACGACCCTGGACGCGCAGCTGATCGACCGGCAAAGCTCGCACCGCTGAGCGGAACCGCCGCGGAAAACGGCGCCGCAAGAAGAATTCCGCGGCGGATCAGCCGAGCAGGTCCAGGGAGAGAAGCGGGAAACGACGTGCCTGGCGGCCCGGCGGAGATCCGCCGAGCCGCCAGGCACGCCCCACCCCCTGTCCCCCCAGCTTCCGCCGCGGACGGCGGAGCACGGGCCGCACCCGAGGGCGGGAAACCGATTACTCGTTCGCAACGTAAATCCGCGGTCCGGGAGTGTCAAGCACTCGAAAGCCTGGACAAGCAACCCGGTGCGGGGCAGACTGTCCCGAACTCGCCTACGCATCGTGTTGACTTCTGTGCGATGCGTGGCGATCTTTGGTGAATTCACCCACAAAAAGGCGAGAAACCGCACGAACCCGCACACACGCGCTAGGGTGAGCGTATGTCGATAGCGCTGGAGAATGTTCTCGCCAGAGCCGGCCTCAAGGCCGACGCGAACGAGTTTCTCACGCTCGTGGAGGACGCGGCCCGAAGGCTGTCGCCGCCCAACCCCGACCCCTCGCACTACTTCTCCCCCGATCAGCAGTCCGCGCTGGCCGACGCGGGCCTCGACCTGAGCCCGCGCGACGAGGGCGAGCCGGACTTCCGCGCGCGCACCGTCGCCGCGCACGCCGTCCTCGCCGATTCCGCGCTGTCGGTCGGCCAGGCCGCCGAGATGCTGAACGTCGACGACAGCCGGATCCGGCACCGCCTCAAGGAAGGCAGGCTGACAGGCTGGAAGGACCAGGGCTGGCGGCTGCCCGCGTGGCAGTTCAACGGCGCGGGCGTGCTGCCCGGCCTCGAAACCGTGCTGCGCGCCGTCCCGCAGGACCAGCCCGCGCTGGTCGTCGCCGCGTTCATGAACACCCCGCAGTCCGACCTGGTGATCAGCGACCGGCCGGCCACGCCGCGGCAGTGGCTGCTCGCCGGCGGCGACCCCGAGCAGGTGGCGCGGCTCGTCGCCACGCTCGGCTCGCCGTTCTGACCCGCTGACCTTCTCCGCCTGCGCGCCC
>NZ_PQIA01000106.1 GCF_003385235.1 Amycolatopsis circi
GGGTCGGCCGGGACAACCGTTCCCTGGCACTGCTGAAGGCGGCCGACACCGACGGCGGGCGGGCAGCGCTCCGGCACGAAGCGCGCGTCCTGGTGCGGCTCAAGGAAGACCCGCGCCTGTCCGGGTGGAATGCCCTCGTACCGGCAGCGCTGTATTCCGGCGACTCCTGCGGCGCCGCGTTCAGCCTGCAGGACGTTCTCCCCGGGCACGACGCTCGCGCCGTCCTCGCCGGCTCGCCCGCCCGTGCCGAGCGGTTCGCCGGTGCGGCGCTCGCGGTGCTCGTCGAACTCCACGACCGGACCGCGGAACTCGGCCGGGTGGACGAGCGGCTGCTGCGCCGGCACGTCGCGGACCCGGCCGGGCTGGTGCGCGCCGCGGTCCCCGCCCGGCTCCGGACGACGGTCGACCGGGTCGCCGCCGACTTGTCCGCCGGACTGCGGGACCGGCGTCTCCCGGCGGGCTGGGTCCACGGCGACTACAGCCCGGACAACATCCTCCTCGGGCCCGGCGACCGGGTCAGCGGAATCGTCGACTGGGGGCAAGCGACCGGCCGCGGCCTGGTCGCGATCGACGTCGTGAGCCTCGCGCTGTCCACGGAGGCGACGGCGACCGGGCGGGAACTCGGCACCGTGGTGGTCGACTGGCTCACGACCGGACCGCGGTCGGCGGCGGCGCTGCGCGACCGGAGCGTGCGCGGCGGGGACGACGTACCGGTCCGCACGCTGGTGTTGCTCGGGTGGCTGCACCTGGTCGCGGCCAACCTCGCGAAGTCGGCGCGCTACGCCGCGAACCCGGTCTGGTTGCGCCGCAACGTCATCAAGGTCCTTTCCGCGGTGAACGGGACGCCGCCGTGACGGCCGGAAGCGCCGCCGCCCGGCGGGCGCGGCGCAGTTCCGCGCAGACGATGGTCCGCGACGGCGTCTCCCTGGTCGCCGGCGCGGTGCTGACCTCGGCCGTCGGAGTCGCCGCGTGGGTCGTCGCCGCTCGCCTGCTGCCGCAGGAACAAGTCGGCCACGCGTCCGCGTTCGTCTCCGGATTCCTGCTCGTGGCGGGACTCGGCGACCTCGGGCTGGGCGCGGCGCTGCTGCGGTGGGTTCCGCGGGCGGGCAGGCTGCGCACCGTGCTCATCGCCCGCTGCTACGCGCTGGTGCTCGCGGGTTCCCTCGCCGCGGCCTGCGTGGTGCTGCTGCTGCCGACCGGCGACGAGATCACCGAAAGCCTCCCCCGGCTGAGCACGGCCGCGTTCCTGTTCGCCGCGGTCGCCTGGGCGATGTTCCAGTTCCAGGACGCAGTGCTGGTCTCGGTGGGCCGCGCGCGCTGGATGCCGTACGAGAACGCGACCATCGGCGTCGCCCGGGTCGCCGTCCTTGCGCTGGCCGGACCCGCCCTCGGCGCGGCCGGCATCCTGCTGTCCTGGATCGCGCCCGCTCTGGCCGGGGTGGCGGTGGTCTCCGTGCTGGTGTACCGCGTGCTGACCCGCCAGCAACCGCCCGACAGCGCCGAGCCGGTCCTGCCCGACCGGCGGGAAGTGCTCAGGCTGCTCGTGCCGACCTACCCGGCGAAGGTCGCCGGCGGCCTGCTGACCGACCTCGTGCCGCTGCTGGTGATCGGACGGTTCGGGCCGGCGCCCGGCGCGGTGTTCTTTCTCGTGTGGATGGCCGGCAACACCGTCGACTACGCCGCGATCAGCTTCGCCCAGTCGGTGATCGTGCGGATCGCGCACGAACCCCACCGCACCCGCGAACTGTTCGCCCTCGGCAGCCGGCGGCTCGCCGCGGTGTTCGGTCCGGCCCTGCTGCTCGCCGTCGTGCTCGCGCATCCGCTCCTGTCGGTCTTCGGCCGCGATTACGCCGACCAAGGAGCCTGGCTGCTCCGCCTCGTCCTCCTCGGCTGCCTGCCGAGGCTGGTCGTCACGCTGGTCGTCGCCGCCGGCATCGCGCACGGACGGGGCCGGCTGGTGGCGCTGCTGGAAGGAAGCAGCGCGCTCGGCGTGCTGTCCGTGGTCGCGGTGGTACCGATGGAGCACCTCGCGCTGACCGGCTTGGGTTTCGTCGTAGTGCAATGTCTCGTGGCCGCCGCCGCGACAGTCGCGCTGCGGCGGTGGATCCGCCCAGCGAAGGCGAAAGGAAGGCCCGCATGAGAACCGTTCCCCGAGCGGTGCCGGTATTGCTGGCCGCCGCGCTGTCGGCCGCCGCGTGCGCGACCCCGCCGACCGCCGCCCCCGTATCGAGCAGTTCCTCGGCGCCCAGCGCTCCTTCGGCCGCCTCCGGCGCTCTGCCGCGTCCTGACCACGTCGTGGTGGTCGTGCTGGAGAACCACGGATCCGACCAGGTCACCGGAAACCCCGACGCCGGCTACCTGAACCAGCTCGCCGCGGCAGGCGCCCGGTTCACCCATGCCACCGCCGTCACGCATCCCAGCCAGCCGAACTACCTCGCGCTGTTCTCCGGCGACGTCCAGGGAGTCGCCGACGATTCGTGCCCGCACACCTTCACCGCACCGAATTTGGCCCGCGAACTCCTCGACGCCGGCGACAGCTTCGCCGCCTACGCCGAAGACCTCCCGGCTGCGGGCTACCCGGGCTGCCAGGCAGGCGACTACGTGCGCTGGCACGCGCCGTGGACGGACTTCACCACGGTGCCGGGGGCGGCGAACCGGCCCTTCGCGGAGTTCGGCCCCGACTTCGCCGCACTGCCGACGATCTCCTTCGTGATCCCGAACATGTGCCACAACATGCACAACTGCGGCACCGCAGTCGCCGACGAATGGCTGCGCGCGCACTTGTCCGGCTACGCCGCCTGGGCCACGACGCACAACAGCCTCCTCGTCGTCACCTTCGACGAAGCCGAAGACTCCTCCGCCGCCAACGAGATCCCGCTCAGCCTGACCGGGCCGATGGTCCGGCCCAGCAGCTACGCCGAGCCGGTCGACCACTACCGGCTCCTGCGCACCCTGGAAACCCTCTACGGCCTGCCCGCACTGGGCCACGCCGCCGACCGGAGCCCGATCAGCGATGTCTGGCAACACTGAACCGGCGGCAAGCCTGCCCGAAGCCGGCGGCGCGGGCGCCGCGCTGCGCCGCACGATCCTCAACCTCGCCGGACCGGTCACCGGCCCGATCGGCTCGCTCACCAGCGTGCGCACGCGGGCGCCGGAGGTCGTGCTCACCTTCGACGACGGACCGGAGCCCGGCGGCACCGACCGGGTGCTCGAGGCCCTCGCCGCGCACCAGGCCACCGCGACCTTCTTCATGCTGGCCGACCGAGCGCGCAGGAACCCCGCGCTGGCAAGGGAAGTGCTCGCCGCCGGCCACGAAATCGGCCTGCACGGAACGGACCACCGACGGCTGTCCAGGCTCCCGCCCGCGACCGTGCGGACGCAGCTGGCCGCCGGGACCGCGCGGCTGGAGGATCTGCTCGGAATCCCGATCCGCTGGTTCCGCCCGCCCTACGGCGCGCAAACCCCCGCGGTGTGGCGCGCGATCCGCCGCCAGGGCCTCACCCCCGTGCTGTGGGGGCCGTGCGCCTGGGATTGGCTGGACCGGCCTGCCGAAGTGCTCGCCGCCCAAGCGGCACGCGGCCTCAACCGCGGTTCGGTTCTGCTCGCCCACGACGGCCACGCCGGCCCGGAGGACGGCGCGGACGACGGGCCGCGGCCGCGGTTCGACCGCGGCGACCTCGTTCGCGCCGTGCTCGCCGGGCTGGACGAACGCGGGCTGCGCGGCCGGTCGCTCTCGGGAGCGCTGGTCGTCGGCGCCCCGCGAACCACGCCGTGGTTCCTGCGGTGAACCGGTTCCGGACCGCCGTCGCCGCACTGCTGCTCAGCACGGCGCTGGCCGGGTGCGACCGCACCGCCGGCGCCGAACTCGAACCGGTGGTCGGCGTGACCCACACCCAAGACAGCATCGACGACTACCCGCCCGAGCAGACGGCCGACGCCACCGCGGCGCTCGGGACCCGGCCGATGATCCAGAACCAATACCTGATGGGCTGGGGCGTGGGCAATCCGGAGCCGTCGCCAGGCGTGTACGACTGGTCGTCGCTCGACCAGCGGATGGCACTGATGAGCACGACGCACGGCGTGCCGGTGCTGACGCTGGCGGGCGCGCCGGACTGGATGAAGGGCGGCCGCGCCGGCACCACCGACTGGACCACACTGGACTCCGCACCGACCCGGGCGCACTACGGCGACTTCGCCGCACTCGCGGCCGCCGCCGCCGCGAGATACCCGCAGGTGCGCGATTTCCAGGTCTGGAGCGAACTCAAAGGGCTCTACGCCGACGCCGCGAACCGATGGGACTACGAGGACTACACCGACCTCTACAACGCCGTCTACGACGCGGTGAAGAAAGTCCGCCCGGACGCTCGCGTCGGCGGGCCGTACGTTGTTCTCGACACCTGGTCCGCGGCCGGCAGCCCCGCCCCGTCCGCGGTCTCGGGCCCCTGGGGAGTCGTCGACCAACGCGCGCTCGACGTGATCGACTACTGGAACGCGCACAAGCACGGCGCCGATTTCCTCGCGGTCGACGGATCCAGCGGAACCCGGGACGCCGGGCTGACCACCGACCCGTTCCGCGCCACCGAAATGTTCTCCACAGTCACCAGCTGGCTTCGGACCCGCACCGGCCTCCCGGTCTGGTGGTCGGAGTTCTATCCGACGCAGCCCGCCGGCCCTCCGTGGCCCGCTGACAGCCCCCAGCTGGCCGCGCTCACTCTCGACGCGACGGCCCAGGCGTTGCGCGGCGGCGCTTCCCGCCTGCTGTTGTGGCAGCCGCAGGCGTCGGCCGACGTCCCCAGCGCGGCGCTGTGGACCGCGCCGACCGCCGATCGCAACGCGACCCTGCTGCCGCTCGCCGTGCCGTGGGAATGGCTCGCCGCCACTGTGGACACCGAGACCGCAATCAGCTATTCGCCCTCCGGCGCGGTACTGGAGATCATCGGCAACCGCGAGGCGCTCGCAGTGAACCTCACCGCGAGCGACCAGACCCTGCCCGGGCAAACAGCCGCGCTGCCGCCGTACGGAATTCGCGTCACCACCCGCCGTTGAACACATTCAAAGCGGGAAGATCAAATAACCTAATGGCGCGTACTGAGTAGCATTTTTGGCAACCGGACGGCAAACTAGCCGATTTTTCCAAACACTTTCTGCAGCTGGTCGCACACGATTTCAGACCGAACCCGCCGCTGCGGCGGCCGCAGTGTCCCAGTTGGACCGATTCGACCGTGCTTGCTTGGCCCACCAGTAAATGTTGCTCGTTGACGAGGTAGCGCACGCTCTCCAGAAAACAATCTTGCCGCGAAGTCCGACCCCCCTCTTTCACGTAACAGAAACCTTTCGGATTACGACAGGTAGACATCTAGTTGAATCCGGGTGACCGCCGGGAAAACCGCAAGGCCGGGCAGCGGCTCGCCGGGGAGAGGGAGCATCCGATGGGACGAGGCGCGGACCCGAAGATCAGTATCGTCATTCCCGCGCGCAACGAAGCGCGCAACCTTGAAGTGATCCTTCCGGAACTGCCCGGCGCCGCCGAGATCGTTCTGGTCGACGGCCATTCGGTGGACGGCACCGTCGCGGTCGCGCGCCGCTTGCTCCCCTCTCTCGTCACAGTCATGCAGACCCGCACCGGAAAGGGAAACGCGCTCGCGTGCGGATTCGAGGCGGCCTCGGGCGACATCATCGTCATGTTCGACGCGGACGGCTCGGCCGATCCCGCCGAGATCCCCTCTTTCGTGGAGACGCTGACCCGCGGCGCCGACTTCGCCAAGGGCACCCGCTACCGCGATCCGGGCGGCAGCGACGACATCACGATCCTGCGCCGTCTGGGCAACTCCGCCCTGAACCGGCTGGCCAATACCCTCTACGACACCGCGTTCAGCGATCTTTGCTACGGCTACAACGCATTCTGGCGGGACATGGTCCCGCAACTGGGGCTGCCGGCCACGAACGCCCGGTCGGCGGGAAAGCTCTGGGGCGACGGATTCGAGATCGAAACCGTCCTCAGCTGCCGCGTCGTGGCGGCGGGCCTGAAGGTGGTCGAAGTCCCCAGCTTCGAGCGCCAGCGCATTTTCGGCGAGACGAACCTGCGCACCTTCTCCGACGGAGCGCGGGTCCTGCGCACGATCTTCGCGGAATACCGCCGCTGCCGTGCGCGCGGGAGACCGGAGCTGCCCGACCCCGGCGACCTCGCCGCGCAGGAGCTCGCCTGATGACCCGGTCCGAGCCGGCCGCCCGGACCGCCTCGGTGGTTGTCTGCGCTTACACGACCGCGCGGTGGCCCGCGCTGCGCGCCGCACTCGCTTCCGCGGCAACGCAAATTCCGGCCCCGCGGGAGCTGATCCTGGTCGTCGACCACAACGCGGAACTGGCCGCCCTCGCCCGCACCGGGCTGACCGGCGTCCGCATCGTCGACAACGCGGGGCCGCGCGGCCTCTCGGGGGCCCGCAACACCGGCGTCACCGCCGCGGCCGGCGACATCATCGCTTTCCTCGACGACGACGCTGCGGCCGAACCGGGCTGGCTCGCCGGCCTGCTCGCGCCGTATGCCGACCCGGACGTGATCGCGGTCGGCGGCGCGGCGGATCCGGTCTGGCCCGCCGGGAGCGGCCGCCCCGGCTGGCTGCCCCCGGACCGGGTGCTCGACTGGGTGGTCGGGTGCACCTACCGCGGGCTGCCCGCCGAGCTCGCCGAGGTCCGGAACGTCATGGGCTGCACCATGTCCTTCCGCCGGGGCGTGTTCGACACGATCGGCGGCTTCTCCGCCAGCGTCGGCAGGCTGGGCGCGCTTCCGCTGGGCTGCGAGGAAACCGAGCTGTGCATCCGGGCCCGGCAGCGCCTGCCTCGCGCGCGCATCCTGTTCGAGCCTCGCTCGGTCGTGCGGCACCAGGTCGGCCCCGAACGCACGACCTGGTCGTACCTGGTCCGGCGCAGCTGGGCGGAAGGCCTGTCGAAAGCGGTCGTCAGCCGGATGGCCGGGGCCGGCGACGCCGTCTCGACCGAGCGCCGTTACGTGACGCGGGTGCTGCCGGCCTCCGTCGGCCGCGAGCTCGTCCGCGCCGCGCACGGCCGTCCGGCCGCGGCCGCGCAGGGAGTCGCCGCGATCACCGCCGCCCTCCTCGCAGCGGGCGGCGGCTATCTGCGGGAGTGCGCCCGGCATCGGGAAAAGCCGGTCGACGCCGCGATCGCGGTCACCGAATTCGACATCCGCCGGGGCCTGGCGCCGCTGCCGGTACCCGCGCACGCCGAGCCCGGGTACCGCGACGCGCTGGTGCTGGTGCGCGAGGGCCGCTGGACCCTGGACGTGACCCGGCTCCCGGTCACCAAAGCCCGGCTGGCCCCCTCAGCGGTCCGCCCGGCCGAGCCGCCGGAGCGGCCCGCCGCGGACGGCTCCGCTCCGCCGGTCAGCGTCGTAGTGCCGACGGCCGACCGGACAGATCAGGTCCGGGACTGCGTGAAATCGTTGCTGGCCGCCGAATACCCGGATCTCGAGGTTGTCCTGGTGGACAATCGGCCGGACTCCGCCGCGTCCGCCGGGCTGGCCGAACTGGCCGCCGCCCACGCGCGGGTCCGGTATGTCGCCGAGCCAGTGCCAGGGGTCAGCCGGGCTCGCAACACCGGTGCCGCGGCAGCGCGCGGGGAACTGATCGCCTTCGTCGACGACGACATCGAGGTCGACCGGTGGTGGGCCGCCAACCTGGCGGCGGAATTCGCCGACGCCCGCGTCGACTGCGCCACCAGCCTCGTCCTGCCGGCCTCTTTGGACACTCCGGCCCAGCGGAAATTCGAGGAGCTCAAGGGGTTCGGCCACGGCGCCCGCCGCGTGGTCTTCGGCCCGGCACACGCGGCCAAGGATCCGCACAGCTCCTTCGCGCCCGGAGAGTTCGGGCCCGGCGGATGCGCGATGTGGCGGCGCTCCGCGCTGGACCGGCTGTGCGGCTTCGACCCGCTGCTGGGTCCCGGCACCGCCACGCGCGCGGGCGAGGACCTCGAACTCTTCCTGCGGCTGGCGCGGTCCGGCGGCACCGTGGTGTACACGCCGCACGCCGTGGCCTGGCACGAACACGGCGCCGAATGGGCCGAGTTGCGCGACCGGCTGCACGCGTACGGCGTCGGGTTGTCGGCGATGTTCGTCCGGCACCTCCTGCGCCGGCCCGCGGACGCGTGGCTGGTCGCCACCGCCATCGCGGCGCGGGCCGGCGGCGTGGTCGCGCCGCGCCGGGGCCGGCACCCGGAAGGCGGCCCGCGCGCCCGGCTGCTGCTCGCCCAGGCGACCGGCCTCTCGGCCGGACCGTTCGCGCTCGCGCGCAGCGCGTGGTCGGCGCGGACGCGAGAGAAGAACCGGTGACGCCGATGCGCCGCGACCGGCGAACCGTCCGCTGGCTCCTGGCGGCGCTCAGCGCCACCGTGCTGGTCCTGACCGCCTGGCAGCTCACCAGCGCCGCCCGGCTGTATCTGGACACCGCGTTCGTCCTTCTCGCCCCGGGCTGGGCGGCGGTCCCGCATCTGCGGCTGGCCACTCGCTCGATGGAGTGGCTCGTCGCGATCGCGGTGGGGCTGTCCGGGACGTTGCTGCTCGCCGAGCTCATGACAGCGCTGCATTGGTGGCATCCCTGGGAGGCGTTCATCGTGCTCGCCGGCGCCACCCTGTTCGAGCTGCTGCGGCAGCTGACCGCACCCCGGACAGCAGGGGCGGGCCCGTGACGAGACTCGCTCCCGCGATGCCGGGGTCGAGGTCGTCCCCGGGTCGAACCAGAGTGCGGCCGAAGCTCCTCCGGCCGCGCCTGCCGAACCACCCGAAGGACGCGCTGGTTCCGGCCCTCGCAGTGCTGGCCGGAGTGCTGTGGCTGGCCGGGCTTAGGCAGGTGACCCCCGCGGAACTCGGCGGGCTCGGCCTGATCACCGCGCTGTCGCCGGTGCTGCTGGCCGCGTATCCGGTACTGGCCGCGGCGGTGGTGGCGGAACTGGTCCGCCGCCGACCGCGTCCGCGCGTGCTGGCCTCGTGCACGGTTCTCGGCGTGCTCCTCGTCTACGGCCTGCAGCCGTCCAGCGAACAGACCGCACGGCTCACCGTGTCCTGGCTGCACACCGGATTCGCCCGGTACATCGCCGAAAACGGGCAACCTCTGCAAGGTTACGACGCCCGGTTCTCCTGGCCCGGCTTCTTCTCGCTGATCGCTTTTCTGACCAGGGCGAGCAACGCGCCGGACGCCACGCCCTTGCTGCAATGGGCGCCGGCCGTCATCGCGGGGATCGCGGTGCTGGGCGTCCGGGTCCTCGCGGTCGCCGTGCTGGGCGCCGGGCGCGCCGGCTGGCTGGCCACGTGGATCTTCCTCCTCGCCGAATGGACCGAGCAGGACTACTTCTCCCCGCAGGCCGCCACCTACCTGATCATGCTCGCCGCGCTCGCCCTGGTCGCCCGGTATCTCGTGCGGCCGGGCCTCGCGTACGGGGGAAAGTCCCGCCCGGGGCGCGGCGCTCCCCCGCCGAACCTCGTCCGCCAACGGCTCGTCGCGCACGGACTGCTCCTGCTCTTCGCGCTGGCCCTGGCGCCGACGCACCAGCTGACTCCGTTCCTGCTGGCCGGGCTGCTGCTGGTGATGGCGCTGACCGGCCGGCTGTGGGCGGGCTGGCTGCCCTGGCTCGTCCTGGTGCCCGCGCTGGTGTGGTTCACGCTGGGGGCCAAGGACTTCTGGCAGGGCCAGCTCAGCATGGTGATCGGCGACTTCGGGCAGGTGAGCTCGTCGGTCGACCAGGGCATCACCGGGCGGTTCACCGGCGACGCGGGCCGCACCGCGATCCTGTTCCTGCGGGTCTGCCTGACCGGCACGGTCGGCGCACTCGCACTCGGCGGCTGGTGGTCGCGCCGCCGCAGGGGACTGCGCTCGGTGCCGCTCGTACTGCTCGCGCTCGCTCCGCTGGGACTGGCCGCGCTGCAGTCCTACGGCGGCGAAGTCTTCGTCCGCTGTTACCTGTTCGCCCTGCCGTTCGCGGCGATCCTGGGCGGCTGCTGCCTCGACGCGCTCCTGTCGCGGCCGAGCGGTCCGGGTGCGATGCGCGCCGCCTCCCGCGTCCGGCCGCGGTTTCGCGGGGCCGGACCGGTCGCCGCCGCGATCGTGCTCGCCGCGCTGGGCCTCGGCACGATCACCGCACGGGGCGGCGGCGACGCGTACCTCAGCTACACCCGTGCCGACGTCGCCGCGGTCGCCGACGCATACCGGCTGGCCGCACCCGGGCAGACGATCAGCGTGCTCAGCGCCGACGCCACCCCCATCGGGTTCGACCGGATCGGAGTCGTGAACCAGCCCGCCGTGGAACGGACCTGCCCGGGCTACGTCCGCGCGGCGACCTGCGTCCTCGACGCGGCGCCGGACTACCTCGTGGTCACGCCTTCCCAGGAGAACTACGGCCGGATCTACTACGGCCTCTCCGCCGGGTGGACCGACCGGCTCGTCTCGGATCTGCTCTACAGCGGGAACTACCAGGTCGTGTTCGACCAGGGCGGAGCCAGGCTCCTCGCTCGCGCCGACCGCGGGCAGCCATGACCGATTCGGTGTCCGTGCTGTCAGTCGTCGTGTTCGCCGCCGCGTTCTGCGGACTCGTCATCGTGCGCACCGTCCTGGCGGAGCGAGCGGCAGGCGAACGCGGCGTCCGGCAGGCCCGGTCGCGACGGGTGCGCCGGCTCGACCTCGCCGGCGTCGCCGTGACCGTGCTGCTGTTCGCCGCTGTGGTGCTCCGCGTCATGAACGCGGTCGGCTGAGGGGGTGGGCTATGCTGACCGACACACCAGGACATCTGGAGGGCCGCCATCAGCTCCCCCACGGCAGGGCGCGACCTGTGCCGCTGCGGACACCCTCGCGAAGCTCATGCGCATTACCGCGGCGGCACCGAATGCGCCCTCTGCCCGCCCGGCGGGTGCCGCCGGTTCCGCGGGCCCGGTCTCCTAGCCAAGATGCTCCGCCTGCTGCGCCGCTGATCCCGCCCGCGGCACCCCCGTTCCGCCCGCATCGCGACGGCCGCTGAAACGCGCCGCCGAAATGGCTCGCGCGGTTTTTCCCTCGCCGTGCACGTGAACGAAAACGCTTTCCCAGATCACAGGAACGATGCGAAATCTCAATCGCTGTAGCGCACCGGTCTCCGTTTCCGATTTCGATATCGCGGCGGTTTCGCCGGCGGATCGGGAGGAGTGTTCGATGAAAAGATCACCCGGGGGATGGTCCCGGTTCTGCACGCTGTCCGCGATTTCGGTGCTGACCGCCGGGGTCGTCACCGCCGCTCTCACCTCCGGGCAGCCGATCGCCGCGGCAACCGCCCAGCCTCCGCCGCTGACGAGCAAACTGCCGTGGGAACCCGCGCCGCCCAAGGTGACGGCCACCCGGCCGGCGCCTTCGGTGACCAAACCGGCCTCCCCGCCCGCCGCGCCCAAGGCGGCGACGCCCGGCGCGTCGGCCGCGGCGGTGCCGCTGATCGTGGACACCGACGTCTACGGCAGCGCCGACGACGCAGGCGCGCTCGCGATCGCCAACGCCATGCAGGACAACGGCCAGGTCAGCATTCTCGGCGTCATGGTGAACTACCCGAGCAAATGGGGCGCGCCGGCCGTTTCCTCGATCAACACCTATTACGGCCACGGCGGCATTCCGGTCGGCAGCATCGAACCGGCCGCCGACGACGTGTCGAGCCCGGACTACGCGAAATATCTCGCGCAGAACTTCCCGACGCGGATCGCCGACGGCAACACCGCCCCCGAGGCAGCGGGGCTGTACCGGAAGCTGCTCGCCGGCGCCGCCGACCACAGCGTGGTGATCGTCGGAATCGGGCTCGAGACGAACCTGGCGAACCTGATGAACTCCCCCGCGGACGCCTACAGCCCGCTCACCGGAACGCAGCTGATCGCCCAGAAGGTCAAGTCGCTCACCATGATGGGCGGCCAGTTCCCGGCCAGCAACGCCGCCGACGGCCCGGAGTACAACTGGAAGGCCGACGCCTCGGCCGCCACCCAGGTCGTGAACAACTGGCCGGCCACGGTGCCCGCCGAGTTCGAGGGCTACGAGGTCGGCGCCGCCGTCTCGACCGGAGCCGGGCTCGCCGCCACTCCCGCGGCTAATCCCGTCCGAGCTGCCTACCAGCGGATGATCGGTGCGGGCAACAGCATGAACAGCTGGGACCCGGTCGCCATGTACGACGCGGGCATGGGCCACAGCGGACTCTTCGCCGACAACCCCGATCCCGGCTCGGTCCTGGTGGCTGCGGACGGCGGGGACAAGTGGGACACCACGACCGTCAAGCCGCAGCATTACCTTCTCAACGCCGCGTCGCCGGCCCGGATCGGCACCGCGCTCGAAACCTTGATGGACCAGCTGCCGGTCGCCTCCGCCGACCCGATCGTGGCGCACTACACCCAACTGGGCGGCCCGAGCAGCTACCTGGGGAACCCGGTGGGCAGCGAGTACGTCCCCACGGCCGGCGGCAGAGCGCAGGATTACCAGAACGGCGCCATCTACTGGTCGCAGGCCAGCGGCGCGCACGCCGTGCGCAGCAACATCCTGGCGAAGTACCGGCAGTACGGCGGCCCGGCGTCAGTCCTGGGGTATCCGACTACCGACGAGACAGCGACATCCGACGGAATCGGCCGGTACAACCACTTCACCGGAACCGGCGGCGCCTCCATCTACTGGACGCCCAATACGGGCGCACACGCGATCTACGGTGCTATCCGCGCCGCGTGGGCCGGCATGGGCGGGGAACGCGGCGGGCTCGGCTATCCGATCACTGACGAAACCGGCACGCCCGACGGCGTGGGCCGCTACAACCACTTCTCCAGGACCGACGGCGGCTCGATCTACTGGACTCCCGGCACCGGCGCCCACGCGATCTACGGTGCTATCCGCGCCAAGTGGGCGGCAATGGGCTGGGAACGGTCCGTGCTCGGCTACCCCACCACCGACGAAACCGGAACCCCGGACGGAGTCGGCCGCTACAACCACTTCACCGGAACCGGCGGAGCCTCCATCTACTGGACGCCCGGCACCGGTGCCCAGGCCATCTACGGCGACATCCGCGCCAAGTGGGCGTCGATGGGCTGGGAACGGTCATTCCTCGGCTACCCGACCAGCAGCGAGTACGGAATCCCCGGCGGCAGGCGGAACGACTTCCAGCACGGCTGGATCAGCTGGAACGCGTCGAACCGCGCGATCACCGTCGGCCGGCGGTAGGCCGCAGGGCGAATCGCCTTGCCGGAATCGAGGTTTCCGGGTGCGGCGGCCGACCGCCGCACCCGGGCCGCAGTTTCGGCACCCCGCACAGGAGACGGAGGAAATCATGACCCAGACGACCGGACAACCACAGCCGCGCGGCAACCCCGTCCCGGCCCCGCTCCCCGGGTGGGTCGGCGACCACGACCCGACCGACCAGAATTGGCAGGAACACGGCGACGAGGTCCACATCGCCGCCCAGCGGGCAGGACGGGCCTGGCAGCAACCGGAAACGGACTGAGCGACACCTGCCGTCAGCCGAGCACCCGAAGCCCGGCTGGCAACGGACTGCGATTCCGCGAGCGGCGAGGCCGTGCAGGCCACGATGGACCGCCTCGCCTCCTCTGAAGGCCATTGGCGGGTCCCGACAGCCCGTTAGCCCAGCTCGCACCACTGTCTACTATGGACAACGCCTAGCGGATGAAATACGCGCCGCGATGTGCTTCTCCGACGTCCCGGCAGGGATGAGCGGATCGACTGTTCGCATCTGTTAGTGGCCAGTTGGAATTCCCCGCTGGCGGCCAGTTAGCGGGGAGGTAACTGGCCGCCAGCGGTCACGGGGAGTCAGGTCGGTGCTTGACGGTGGGGCGGGCGCCGGAAGCGTGGCCGGTGCTGGGCTGGCCGCTATTCAGTCCGGGTGAGGTCCATGGTCCAGTTGGTGCGCCAGGTGACTCCATCGTCGTAGGAGAACGCCTGCTCCCATCGGGCGGTGTCGGTGGTGGCGTTGGTCCATTCGAATCGCACTTTCACGGCGTGGCCGCCTAGGACGTCGTCGCAGAAAAACCGGCCGCGGCCGTCGCTGAAGGTCCCTTCCATAGGCGGGTCGAGGTGTCCGGGCCTGGTGCTGGAGGCCCACCAGATGCGCCAGACCTTGGCTTCAGGGTCGAACTGGCGGAGCGTGAAGCCTTCGAAGTCGTCGGTCTGGATCCGGTCGACGTGGCCCAGGCCGCCCAGGATCGGCTCAGCCGCGGCGGTGGCGTCGAACTCGACCCACTCCGCACAGGCCGGGTCCACGAGGTCTGCCAGCTTGCGGTTGCGTACCTGCCAGCGGCCGAAAATGAAATCGAAATCAGAGCGCCCGTCGGCGGGCACGGCGGAAGTCACGGTCAAGCTCCTTGGGTGGCCGGTCGCCAACGATCTCTCGCAGGCGATGCACATGTTGGGGACGCGCACACGGTATGGCCCAGCACCGACAATTCTGGCTAGGCACGGAAGATCTCGGTCAAGACTGTCACGGAACGTGACATTTCAAGTGGCCGTACGCGGGGAACTCAAACCGGCCGCTGACACGCATCGGACTGCTGTTGCCCGGCATCCTCGCTACTGCGACTGCAGCAACGCCGTCGTGCTCGCTCAGCGGCCTGCCGACGCGGAATCCCCGCCGCGGTCACTGCGGTCTCGGCCTCCAGCGCCGACGTCCTTGAACGCGTACCTGAGCGGAGGCGGCGAAGACGGTTCGCAGCAACTCGCGTCCGCGCCGACAGCGGTCTGCACGGAGCGGCGAACCGAGGTGCTGCAGTGCTTGCTCGGCACCAAGTTCGCCACCACTGCGGGCTCCCGGCACCCCGGGCTCGGACTGTTCGGCCTGACCTCAGCGCCAGCCAACGCGGCGAGATCGTCGTCGAACCGCCGGCACGCGGCGCTCTAACCCTCACCGGGATCGAGACCGGCGAGGCGTTACCTATCTCCGTCAGGGCAGTCGGGCTCTCGACCGACGCCCGGCCGACCGCGCCGCCGCCGTCCGCCTGCGCTACCGCTTGGCGGACGGCCAAGCGAACATAGTGGCGTCATGCTGAGGCAGCATTCCCGCCGTCGGTTCGGCGGCCTGAGCGGTCCGGCCTCGCCACCTCTCCGGAACGGTCAGGACCGTGGACCGACCACGCGACGGAGCCAGTCCGCGATCGCAAGCACCTTCTCCTTCGGCAGCGACGCGACGATGAGGCCGCAGCCCTGCCGGTCCAGCTGCGCAGTGCGATGGGCGCTGCGCCGGCGCGCAAATTCGGACGGCCGAGTTCGCTGCAGCCAACCCGCCGACCAGAGGACACGAACGCAGGGGCCCCTTCCACGCGGAAGATCCGCGAAACTGCCGCCGAATCGGTCCGCTCCCCTCAGGCCAAGGCCAGACGCGACCGTGTCTCAAGCCCTGCGCAGGAAATCTCCGGCATCATTCTCGAGAGTTTTCAGCGGCACTGCCAAGCACAAACCTTGGAGTGTCCCTTTCCGGAATTCAGGAATTACCAGAATGACCGGCAATCCGACCCCGTCGACCGTCTCTTGTGGACGGCGCACCGGACATGCTCGTCCCCGCCGCCCGAGCGGGCTCGTAACAACCGCTCCGGCCAGCCGACTTACCGGTAGAAGGGCAGGAACGCCAATGGACCCAGACGCCGTGCTTGACGCGCTGCTGACCGCATGGAAACACGATGTCGAGAGCATTCCGGTCCCTGAGCTTGTCTCTGTCGACATCGCCCTCGCCGCGTTGGCCATCGAGCGCCTCGTGGGCGATCGCAGAGAATCCCCGGTCGCCGCGGATGCCGAGCAATTCCTCCACCCACGTCATTGAGCTCAGCGGTGACCGCGTCCCGGGTTCCTTTCGCCACCCCGCCCCTCAAGTTGCCGAGCAGCCGCCTGCTCCTCGAATTCGCAGCGAAAGATCTTCACGAGCACAGTCGACAACCAATCCGCAATCAGCGGTCAGATCGCGGCCGTGCATCGTCCGGCACCTGTGCCGTGCTCGGCGCTGATCCAGCCGGAGGCAGGGCACACAGCCCTGGAATGCCCGTCCGGCCCGCACACCGCCGACTCCATCCCGGCAGCCGACGAACCTTGTGTGCAGCGGAATCCGGCCGTACCCGCCGCGAACTGCTTCGACCGCGAGTTGGCTGCCCGCACCCCGCGAACCGACCGGAGTTCCGCCGTACAGCAGGCAGCTGACCGCGTCCGCGCCGACCCGGACCGCGTCCGGCGATTTTGTATGGCCTCGTCCGGGATGAGCCCGTACAAAACTTTGGTCGTGCCCCGGAGGTGCACCCGCACGGTCGGGTCAGCGCCTTTCTTCGGGTACGCCCGGCCCGTTCGCGCCGCACCAAGTGCGTGGCCGCCGTTATCGAAACTTGTGCATGAGCAGGGCGAGCCGCACTCGCTGTGACCTAACGAGCGCCGCGCGGTGCGGCGTTCTGGCTGAACTTCCCCTGCCAGGAGGCCTGCGCACCGGAATCACCGATGCGGTACACGTCGTAGATAGCCGCACCGGCAACCAGGATCGCGACAACGGCGATCACAGCCGTGAGCTTCGCCGAAGCGGGCGCGAGATAAGTCTTGCGTCGCACAGCGGTGGCGACCGCCTCGCCGGTCTCCTCCGCCTCTCTCGTCTCCGTCAGCGCGGTGCGTTCGCGTTGACGCCACCACACCACGAGCGCGAGCACAGCGACCGGAATCGCCACCCACAGCGCCGTGTCGCCCAGTTCGGTGTGGTCGCGCAGCAACGGTGTCGACGCGACCCGTCGTTCGAGCCATTCGCCGGCGTCCGTGGTGATCGGAACCATGATCACCACGAGCACGGCAAGCACGGCGTTCGGCCCGGCGAGTTTGCCGCGCGCTTTCGGCCAGACGCTGTTCAGCACCAGCAGAAGCGCGCTCAACGGCAGCAGCACGACGATCGCGTGCACGAGCAGGATGTGGGCAGGCAGGCCGTTGAGTGTCGTCATGGCGTCCTTAACGTGGTGGAGGTCCGGGAAAGCGTGCTCACCTTGGCGTGGGCAGGTGAACACCCAGTGGCACGACGGTGAGACTAAGGCAAGAATGCGGGTCTGTGCCCGCGAAAGCCGGTCAGCGCGGTCGATCCGCTTGTGGGGGCGGCGATCGCGGCGCCCGGAGTAAGAGCTCGGTAAGAATGCGCGCGGGTGCGACTTTCGACGGGTCCCCGGTCGCGCCGTGAGCTGTATACCTGAGCGCACTGATTTCCGTGAGCGATTTCCGGGGCCGCGGCGATCGGGTCATCCTTTCTTTTCCCCGTTTCCGCGGGCGCTTCGGCGCGCCCGTCTCGTTCGACAGCATGGAGGGCACATGCACCGCTTCGGCCTCGCCCGCGAGCACGTCGTCGGGCTGTACCGGATCGTGGTCGGCTTCTTGTTCGCCTGTCACGGCGTCAAGAGCGTGTTCGGGTTGCTCGGCGCGCATACGCCGACCCCGACGGGTCAATGGCCCGGCTGGTGGGCCGCGGTGATCCAGCTGGTGTGCGGAGCACTGGTCGTCGTGGGCGCGGCGACGCGCCCGGCGGCGGTCATCGGGTCCGGATCGATGGCGTATGCGTATTTCACGGTGCATGTGCCGAATGGTTTCTGGCCGATCGAGAACGGCGGCGAAGCGGCGGCGTTGTTCTGCTGGTCGCTGCTGATCGTCGCGTTTGTCGGTCCGGGCCGGTTCGCGCTGGACGGTTTGCGGTCCGGTCACGGGCGTTTGGCGGTCAAGCGGAGCGCCAGTGTCGGGCAGGCGGCGACGGCTTGGCGCGCGTCGGACAGCACCGAGCCGGGCACGGGCCGGTCGACGACGACGGGGTAGCCCCATTCGTCGAGGTCGATCAGTTCGGGCAGCAGCTCGGCGCAGATTCCGTGTGCCCGGCAGGCGATCGGGTCGACCCGCAGTTGCCGGGAACGCCGTTCGGTCATGGTCACGTCCAATCTCCGCTTCGGTTGTTCCAGTCCGGCAGCGGCAGCGCGGGGTGCGCCGCCCCCGCGCAGGGACGTCCGGCGAGGTGCGCGCGCAGGTCAGGTGCGAAACACCGCATCGCGCTGGCGGCCAGCCGGACGGCGCCGTCGGGATGTGCGCACGCGCCGCGCCCGGGAATGATCGAGAGCCGGCTCCGGAGCCGTCGTTCGGCCTGGGCCGCGGCCCGGCCGCCGAGCACGAGAGCGGTGAAGTCGTCGGCTATGGCGGGGAGGCCGAACATGCACGGCCCGCATTGGCGGGCTGATTCGCCCGCCAGGTAACGGAGCACGCGGGCAGTTTCGGCGAGACCGCAGGCACGCGCGGGCAGCACGGTCAGCGAGGCGACGCCCAGGGCGGCTCCCGCGGCTCGAAGGTCCTCATCGGACAGTCGCGTGTGGACGGCTGTGGGCGCGGGCAGCCAGGTGCCGCCGTATCCGCCGAACAGAATCGCTTGCGGCCGTTCGGCCGGGCCGCCGGCTTGGTCGAGGATCTCGGCGACCGGAGCGCCGAGCGCGGTCTCGTACACGCCTGGCCGGGTGACGCTGCCGCCGACGGTGACCAAGGTGGTGCCGGGCGAATCCTTGGTGCCGCACCCGCGGAACCACTCCGCGCCGTAGCGGGCGATCAATGCGAGATGGGCGAGAGTCTCGACGTTGTCGATCAGGGTCGGGCGTCCGCGCACGCCGCGTTCGAAGGGGCGGGGCGGCTTCGCGGTCGGTCGCGCGTCGCCGGTCTCCAGGAAGTGGACGAGCGCGGATTCCTCGCTGGCCACGTACCGGCCAGGCACCCGCACCAGCCGGACCGGAATCTCTCCGCTGGGCCGCTCAGCCAGCGCCTCGGCCACCGGAGCGGCGATCGGATCGTCGCGGTGCACGCACAGGATGATCTCCGTCGCGTCGGTCGCCGCCGCGGCCAGCACAGCCCCGTCTAGGACGAGGTGCGGCGCGACCGTCAGCAGCGCGTGGTCCTTGCCGCTGACCGGTTCTCCCTCGCATCCGTTGACCACGACGACAGGACGGCGGCCTCGGGCGACGGCACGCAGTTTCCGGCCGGCGGGAAAACCCGCCCCGCCACGCCCGCGCAAGCCTGCAGCGTCCACTGTGGCCAGCAGCCGCGCGCGGCCGTTCCGGTCGCCGTAGCGCTCGACGGGCAACGGGCCGTAACGGGCGCGGTGCTCGGAAAGTCCAGCGGACCGCCGGGTTTCCAGCCAGCCCGCGAGGAGACGGCGCGGGCTGGCCGGATCCGGAGGCGACAGTCGCCCGTCGGCTGCCCGGGGATAGCGCGCGGTGGTCATCACAAGCCTCCCAGTGTTCCTCGCCGGGCCTCGGTGTCGGGATGCCGCACCGTCGCCCGCCACGCCACCGCCGCCGCCGCGGCGAGCACGCAAGCCACCAGCAGCACCCGGACCCACGTCAGCCGGGAATCCGCGCCGCCGATCTCGAAGCCGTGCACCACGGCGGCGGGCCAGGACAGGTACGCGGCCCAGTGGACGGCCTTCCAGACCCTGGCGTTGATTCGCGGCCGCAGCAGGCTCGACACGACCACCGCGACGAGCAGGTCGAACGCGATCGCTCCGATGCCCAAAGACACCGGGTAGTAGGACGAGACGAACGGGACCACCGCGCTGATCCACCGGATGCCCGCGTAGGTGTCGATGATCGCCGTGGCGATGTGGACTCCCAGGAAGGCGAGTGTGACCAGGGACAGATTCCGGTGGAGGGCGGCGACGGCGAACCTCGGCCACCGCGGTGACGCGAGCCGGGCGCTGGAGACCGCACCGAGCACCACCACGCCGGTGAACAACACCAGCGCGGCCAGCCCGGTCGCCCGGCTGACGTACCACAACGCGTTCATGCCGAAGCCTCCTCCGCCGGATCCGGCCATCCGGCGACGCGGACGACGTGTCCGTCCAGCGCGACCAGGCGGGCGGGCAACCGGCGTTCCGCCAGCCAGGCCGGAGCCTGCTCGCCGAGCACGACCGCCGCGGTGCTGGCGGTATTGGCGTCGGCGCACGTCGCCGCCGCGACGGTCACGGTCCGCCAGCAGGCGTCCGGGATGTCCCCGGTGCGCGGATCGACGATGTGGTGCACAGTCCGCCCGGCCCGGCGCCAGGTGCGGCACACGGTGCTGGAAGTCGCCAGCCCGCCGCTCGTCAAGGCGATCACCGGATCGCGGCGGGGATCGACCGCGGCGTGGTCGTCGCCGACCGCCACCTGCCAGCCCCGCGCCGGTGCGGGACCGGCGACGGCAAGATCTCCGCCAAGGCCGACCAGTACGCCGCAGCCGAGCTCGCGGGAGATGGAGGCGCTGGCGCGGTCGGCTGCCCATGCTTTCGCGGTAGCACCCAGATCCAGCCGGACGCCGCGCGGCACGACCACCTCGTACCAGAACCGGTCCAGGATGACCCGCCACCAGCCCGGAACCTCGCCGGCGGGCTCGACGGACGCGGCCAGGTCGCGGTCGATCGCGTCGAAGTCCCGGTCGTAGCCGAGGTCGCAGACGGCCTGGCCGACCGTCGGGTCGACAAGCCCGTCAGTGATCTCGGCGGCGTACAACGCGACTTGCAGCGCTTCGGCCAGCAAGGGGCTGACCCGCACCGGAGAACCGGCGCGCCGGTGCAGCGCGGTGATCTCCGAATCGTCGCGGAACCGGCTGCATGCCTCGTCAACGGCCCGGAGTTCGCTTCGGAGCAGTTCGTCCGCAGCGGGCAAGAGGGCCGGGGCGGTGACAACCAATTCGGCGGTGGTGCCCAGTGCCCGGAAGCGGGTCCTCGCGAGGGGCTCGGCGGCCGTCGTCATGATCCGCCCGAATGCCCGGCGACATGGCGGCGGCGACCGGTGACCGGCGGTTGTGCGGGCGGGTCGATGGCCCGCGGCGCGGTGGTCGAGGCGGGCGTCTCCGGCGGGGCGGTGGACGTCGAGGAGGTGACCGGCGGAGCGGACGGGGCCGCCGGAGGGTTCACGGGAGGCGGCGGTTCACCCGTGTCGGCGGTCGCCTGCTGGACGAGCGTGACGCCGAAAACCGTGGCCAGCGCTGTGCCGCCCAGTCCCGCGGCCCACGTCGCCACCGCGATGCGGCGACGTCCGCGGGCACGGATCCGGATGCGTTGCCGGTGATTCACGCGGAGCTCCTTCTGACTGGAACGGGTGATGCCAGTGTCGGCAGGAGTCCTGGGGAAAATCTGGGAGCCGGGACCGCGCCGCGGGTGCCGCGCGCCACCGGGACGGGCACCATGGCGGGATGGACACTGCGCAGCGCGGCTCCGGCCGGGTCCTGCTCGTCGAAGACAACGCCGAACTGGCCGCGCTCCTCACGGAGCTCTTGTCCGAAGAGGGCTACGAGGTCGAGACCGCCGCGGACGGACACCGAGGCCTGCACCTCGGCCTGGTCCGGGAGTACGACGTGCTGATCCTGGACCGGGGCTTGCCCGCGCTGGACGGGCTCGACGTTCTCGCCCGGCTGCGCGGCCAGGGCGTCACGACGCCGGTGCTGGTGCTTTCAGCGCTGGGCAACCCCGCGGACCGGGTGGCCGGACTGGACGCCGGAGCCGAGGACTACCTGCCCAAACCGTTCGATGTGGACGAACTGCTCGCCAGGGTGCGCGCGCTGCGCCGACGGCACCTCGACGTCGCGCGGGTGCTGCCTATCGGGTCGATGCGGCTGAACCTGGACACCCGCCAGGTGACTTCCGGCCAGGACTGCGACCCGGTCCGGCTGTCCGAACGGGAATGCGCGCTGCTGGCGACCCTCGCCGGACGGCCCTCCCGCGTCTTCACCCGGCGCGACCTGCTCGGCTTCGCCTTCCCCGAAGCCGACAGCGAGGCGATCGTCGACACCTACGTGTCGTACCTGCGCCGGAAGCTCGGACGAGCCGTGATCGCGACGGTCCACGGACGCGGCTACCAGCTGGGCGCGCCGTGAGCCGGCCGCCGGCCTCCACCGAAGCGCGGCTGCTGCGGCGCGCGGCGTGGCGGCTGGGACTGCAGGTCGGGTTGTCCGTCGCGGCGATCGTCGTGTTGCTGTCGGGACTCGCGGTGTTCATGGTGCTGCGCAGCCAGCAGAACGGCGTCACCACACTGCTGCAGCAAGCCGCTTCCCAAGCCGACGACGTGCAGGACCCGCCTGCCGGAGTCTGGCTCGCCATCCACGGGCCTGGCGGCCTGACCGCGACCCCCGGCGCACCGGCAGTCCTGCCCGACCGGACGGCACTGGCGAACGTGGCGCGAACCGGGGTCGCGCGAACCGACGAGGTCCGCGGCGGCGGAGCCGTCTACCAGGTGTACACCCAGCGGCGAGACACACAGACCGTGCAAGCAGCGCTGGATCTGCGGGCGAACAACGACGAACGCGAGCGGCTCCTCGCCGCCATGCTCGTCAGCGGCGGCCTGGGACTGCTGCTCGCCGTCGGCGCCGGCATGTTGCTCGGGCGGCGCGCGGTCGCGCCGATGGCCACCGCACTGGGCATGCAACGGCGGTTCGTGGCCGACGCCAGCCACGAACTCCGCACCCCCCTGACCCTGCTGTCCACCCGCGCGCAAGTGCTCCGCAGGCACCTGCAGCGGGGCGACTCCCGCGAGCGGCTGACCGCCGAGGTTGACGGAGTCGTCGCGGACGCCGGGCACCTCACCGACATCCTCGAAGACCTCCTGCTCGCCGCCGACGTCCGCGCGGACGGGCTCACCACGACGCTCGACCTCGTCGAACTCGCTGCGTGGGCTGCCGCCGCCGGGACCCCGGCCGCGGCCGAGCGCTCCGTCGTCATCGAGGCGCGCCCGACGACGCCGGCGCTGCTCGTACGCGGCACCCACGGCGGACTCCTCCGCGCGGTGACCGCCTTGGTCGACAACGCCGTCACCCACGCTCGTTCGTCAGTCGTCATCACGACCCGGAAGGCCGGAACCACCGGTGTCGTCGAGGTTTCCGACGACGGCCCCGGCATCGACCCCGGTGTCCTGCCTGGGTTGTTCGAACGGTTCTCCTCCACTCGCGCCGGTTCCGAACCCTCCCCGCGCCGCCACTACGGCATCGGCTTGGCTTTGGTGAGCGAAATCGCCGACCGGCACGGCGGCCACGTTTCCGCCGGAAAGAACACCGGCGGAGGGGCTCTGCTGACCCTGACTCTGCCGCTGGCCGAGCGCGATCGCGATTCCCAGGATTTTCCCAGCCACCGAGCCGATCCTGGACATTGAGCGACCACCGGAGAAGGCGGGCCGGATGAACCAGCAGCGGAGTGCGAGAACCCAGGCCCGCGAACGGGCCCGCGAGACCGTCGGCCGAGCCACCCGGTGGAGCGTGCTGGCCGGGCTGGGGACCGCCGCCGTGTGCGGACTGGCGCTCGGCATCGGAACCATGACCGCGACGGCCAGCCCCGCCGGAACCGCGAAGCCGAACCCGGCACCGCAGAACGTCATCCCGTCCGACGCCGTCGATCAAGGCACCCCGCAACAGGCGCCCGCGCCGGGCGAGCCAACCGGCGGATACTCGTCCTCCGGCGCTCCTGAGCCGCACCCGCGGGCCGACAACGCCATCGACTTTCTGCCGGATTCGTTCTGCAGCAACCAATCTACACGCCAGCCGAGCACTCGACACTGAGCTGGAGCCGAGTGCTCTGTGCTCGTCGACAGATGCCCCCTGGCGTGGCGCGAGCGAAGTTCCCGACCATATACCCGCAGGGGCATCATAGGCTCCACCCGACAGCCAGCCAGGGAGAGGACACCATGATCGGCGACCAGGACACCGTCGCCCAAGTGCGCAACCGGCTCCGCCGCGCGCAAGGCCAGCTCGCCGGCGTCATCTCGATGATCGACGAAGGACGCGACTGCAAGGACGTGGTCACTCGACTCGCCGCCGTATCCCGCGCTCTCGACCGGGCCGGGTTTAAAACATCGCCAGCGGCCTCCGCGAATGCGTCTCCGCCGACAGCGAAGGCGACAAAACCGCCATGACCGAAGGCCAACTCGAGAAACTCTTCCTCACCCTCGCCTGAACCGAGTGTCCACAGCGGACACTGAGCCGCGCGAACACCTCGGTCCCAACACGACGATGCGTGTCCTGGTCGAAAATGCCGTCATCGGCTGTGAGCTGGGAATTCAGGCGGCTGGTAGATAGTCGTTGAGTAGTCCTGCAAGGCGTCGTGTGCGCTTGATCCGGTCCGGCGGGGCGGGCAATGGGACCACGTTCGGGTCGTCATCGGGTGCTCGTAATCCAACGCCGCAGCCTTGGTGGCCGCGGGCGGCGTTGCAGTGGTCGACGTACGCCTCAAGCACGTGGCCGAGGTGGTTACGACCGGTGATAAGCAGCCGGTCGGTGCATTCGCGGCGGAGCGAGCAGATCCAGCGTCCGGCGATCGCGTTCATCCGCGGTGCTTGCAGTGCGGCAAGCACCGTGTCGATGCCGATCGAGGCGAACGTCGCGTCGAAGGCCGCGGTGAATTTGGCCTCCCAGTCGCGGATCAGGTTGGTTAACCGGTGTCCGCTGTCTTCAAGATCTGTGGCGAGGTTGCGAGCCAGTCGGGTTGCCCAGGCTCCGGTCGGGCGGCCGGTGACGCCGAGCAGGCGGACCCGTCGGGTGCGATGCTCGATGACGAACGCTGCGTACAGGCGCTTGAGCGTGACGGTGTCAATGCGGAAGAAGTCGATCGCGAGAAGACCGTCGGCTTGGGCACGCAGGAACGCGCGCCACGCGTCTCCGCGGCCGGTGTGCGGCGGTATCCGGCGGCTGCGCAGGACCCGGCGGATGGTGCAGGCTGCGATGCAGTGCCCGAGCCGGCGCAGCCCGCCTTGGACGCGGACCACGCCCCAAAGCCGGAACTGTTCCGGCCCGTGTGGTCAGATAGGCGCGCCTGCCTTGATGACGTGCTTCAGGCACTCTCTCGGTTTCGTCAGGACGGAGATGTCCTCCAGCGGATTGCCGTCGACGACCAGCAGGTCCGCGTGCGCGCCGACGGCGAGCGTGCCGATCTGGCCTTCCAAGCGCAGCAGCCGGGCGGCGGTGGTGGTGGCCGAACGGATGAGGTCCGCGTTGGGCTGAACCTGCGCGCGCAGGGTGAACTCGTCGAGCTGGTGGGCGTGCATGGGGCCGAGCAGATCGGAGCCGTAGACGAGGTTCACGCCTGCCCGGTGGGCCTTTTCCAGGGCGCCGAGCCCGGCTTCCCGTACGTCGTCGATCTTCCGGTAGGAGGCTTCGCCGAGTCCGTGCTGCCTGCCGACCTCGGCCAGCTGCTCGTAGGTGACGAGGGTGGGGACGAGGAACGCGTCGTGGGCTCGGAGCAGCTCAAGAGTCTCGTCGTCGAGGAGATTGCCGTGTTCGACGCAGCGGACGCCGGCGCGCAGCGCTCGGTTGATGCCGCGCGGATGGTAGGCGTGGACGGTGACGTAGCGGTTGTGGTTGTCGGCCTCGACGACCGCCGCACGGATTTCCTCGTCGGTGTACTGAACGGCGGACACCTCGTCGTGCGGGGAGGCGACGCCCCCGGAGAGCAGCATCTTCAAGTGCTGTGCGCCTTTCCGGAACTCGTCGCGCGCGGCCGTGCGCACGGCGTCGACGCCGTCGGCGATGCGGGCGAAGCCCGGCTCGTGCTGGCAGCACGGCATGCTGTCGTCGGACAGCGGACGAGCGTCGCCGTGACCGCCGGTCTGGGAGAGCGCTTTTCCGCCGAAGACAAGGCGCGGCCCAGGCATCAGGCCTTCGGCCAGAGCGCGGGCCATGCCGTGGTCGGCGCCGCCGACGTCGCGCACGGTGGTGAAGCCGCGCCGCAGCATGCGTCCGGCCTCTCGCAGGGCGCGGACCGCCGCGTAGCCGGGGGTCCAGGACGCGCGTTCGGCCGGGTCGATGCTGGTGACCAGGACATGAACGTGGGCGTCGACGAGGCCGGGCAGCACGGTCGCGCCGCCGGCGTCGATTATGCGCACGTCGTCGGGGACGGCCGGGGCGCGGCCGGTGCCGGTGCCGATGATCCGTCCGTCGGCGACCTCGAGCCAGGAGGACTCGGCGAGTTCGCCTTGTTCGGGGTGGAGCAGGCGGGCTCCGGTGATGAGCAGGCGGGTCATGCGGGGGTTCCTTCCAGTTGTTCGAGGCTGCGTCCGGCGGTGTTCTCGCCGAACGCGACGATCACGGCCACGGCGACGGCGAGGGCTCCGACGAGGATCAGGAAGACGTTGGCGAAGCCGAAGCTCCCGTACAGGTAGCCGATGGCGATGGGGGAGGCGATCGCGCCGATCCGGCCGACCGAGGAGGCCGCGCCCATGCCCGTGGCGCGGAAGGCGGTCGGGTACAGCTCGGCGGTGTAGGCGTAGTAGACGGCGGCCGAGCCGTTGGTGAAGGCGGCCAGGAAGGCCGAGCTGATCAGGAGGGCGGTCGGGCTGTTGGACAGAGCGACGCCGAGTGCGGAGAGCGTGGCTCCGGTGGCGTAGGCGGCGATGAGCCATTTCCGTTCGATGCGGTCGATCAGGACGCTCGCCACGTAGTACCCGGGCAGCTGGGCCAGCGCGGCGACCAGTCCGAAGAGGAACGACTTGGTGATGGAGAAGCCCTTGGCGGCGACCAGCATCGCGGGAAGCCAGCTGGCGAAGCCGTAGTTGACGCCGGTGATGATGAACCACAGGACCCACAGCACAAGGGTGGTGCGGGCCATCCGCCCTCGCCACAGGGCGGTCAGTCCGGCCGCTTTCTGCTGGGGCGCGGGACCAACCGGCGCGGGTGCCGGTGCCGCGTCCTGTGCCGCGACGCCTGACTCCCGCTCGAACTTTTCGATCACGGCCTCGGCTTCGGCGGTCCGGCCGCGCGCGATCAGGTAACGAGGCGACTCGGGCAGGTTTTTGCGCCACCACAGCAGAAGCAGGACCGGGGCGGCCGCGATGACCGCGGCGACGCGCCAGCCGGTCGCGGGATGCGGGGAGATCACGAGCGGCGCGACGACTCCGGCGAGGACGTAGCCGAAAGCGAGGAAGCCGACGGTCCTGGCGACGAAGCGGCCGCGGTGGCGCGCGGGCAGGAACTCCGAGATGTAGGGGGCGATCAGCGTCGTCTCCGCGCCGATGCCGACCCCGGACAGCGCCCGCCACACGAACAGCTCGGCCGTCCCGGACGAGGTGGCCATCAGCAGGCTGAACACGCAGAACACCAGCAGCGAGCACATCATCATCCGGCGGCGCCCGAACCGGTCGGCGATCACCCCCGCCAGCAGCGCGCCGACGAGGTAGCCGAAGAAGATCGAGGACAGCAGCCAGCCGGCGACGCCGGCGGGGATGTGCCAGATCACGATGAGCGCGGAGAGCGCGTAGCCCATCAGCGCGCCGTCGAAGGAATCGAAGGTGTAGCCCAGTCCGCCCTGGAACATCAGCCTGCGGTGCGGCCGCCCGGGTTCCAGGCGGTCGAGTCTGTCCAGCAGGGCCGAGCGGGTGCGGTCGGTGGTCGTCATGGTGCCTCCAAGCAGGGCGGGGCAGGCGATGACGCGCAACACTAGGTTCAAATCAGGATCTGTGCAACGATTGATGCATGAAGACTTTGACGATGCTGACGCTGCGGCCCGCGGCCGGCCGGACCCAGGAGGTGCTCGCGTACTACCGCGAGCAGGGCGTTCTCGAAGCATCCGGTGCGCTGACCGCGCAGGTGCTGGTCGACGGCGACGATCCGGACACGGTGGTGGTCACCGCGCTATGGGCAGACCGGTCCGCGTACACGGCCTGGCAGAATTCCCCGAAGCGCCGGGAATTCAGCGCGGGCATGGCGGCCTTCTTCGACTCCGCGCACGGCGCGCACACCCGGGAATTCCAGGTGGCGCACGAAAGCAGCCCGCCCGCGTGACCCCGGGCCGAGCCGACGAGGAGGACGCGTGACGATCGAGGCCTGGCTTGCCGGGCGGGACGGCCGCGACGCGCTCGGGGCTCCTGCCGAGCGAGTGGTGCACGTCCTCGTCCGGACGCCGCAGTTCGCCTCGTACTCCTCGGCCCGCGAGGTCGCCGAGCGAGCGGGCGTCAACGTTTCCACAGTCGTGCGCACCGCGCAGCAGCTCGGCTTCGAGGGCTGGACCGACCTCCGCCAGGAACTGCGCGCCTACTACCTCGACTCCATGGCCTCCGGCGACCTCGGCCCGGCCCAGTCCGCCGACGCCGCGGGAAGGACGCTCCGCCAGGACGCGGCCAACATCGCCGCGCTCAACACCGAAGAGAACCTCCAGGCGATCCGGGCCACCGCCGCCGCCGTGAAATCCGCGCGCCGCACCGTAGTCGTCGGTTCCGGCAGCGGCGGCGGACCCGCCCATGTCCTGGGCCACCTCGGCGCGATCATGGGCTACGACATCCAGCTCGCCCTCGGTTCCGCTACCGCGCAGGCCATTCAGGTTTCCCGGCTGGAGCAGGGCGACTGCCTGATCGTTTTCAACGTCTGGCGCCTCACGCGTGCCCTGCGCGGCCTGACCCGGATGGGCCGCGAACGCGGTGCCACCGTCTGCGTCCTCACCGACCTGAAGTCGTCACCTCTGGCCAAAGACGCCGAGCACTTGATCGTCACGCCGATTGAGGGCGTCCACGGCACCGCCTCACTCACCGCCATGGTCTCCGCCACGCAGGCGATCCTCGGCGAACTCACCGACGCCGACACCGGCCGAGCCTCCGGTCAGGTCCAGCAGGCATGGAACACCCTCGACCTCATGGACGACCAGCCCTAGCCCGGCGCGAACCGAGAAACCGACACCCGATCCACCCTGCCGCCGCGGCCGCGTTGGCGACCCGCGGTACCGACTGCGAGCGCCGTATACGCCTGGCGAGCCGGGCCGGTTGTACCGCATGCCGGCTTGCCGGACGCTCGGCGTTCAGGTTGACCGCGAGGACGAACTCGCCCCTCGGACGCGGCGAACAGCGATCGCGCGCACAAGCCGCCAGCCAGCCAACGGTTCCGCGCCCCCGCTCCCAAGCTTTCCAGCCTTCGGCCGCGCTCCAGGAACTCGACGGTCGCCTCCAAGCACCAGCGGCCACTTCCGACCCGCTCAATGGCGAGCAACCCACACCCCATTCCGGTGCCCGTCAGGCCGGCGCACCCTCTTGACGTGACCGGCCGCACAGTGCTTAAGTGCAGTGCATCCACAAGTGGATACACTTATGAGTCCCATGCGGACCGCATCACCACCGGGAGCGGCTCGAACGCGTCGTCCGGCACGGCGGGCGCGGTCCATGCCGCATCGATCTCCCGGGAGGGATCATGAAACCGCCGCCGCTGTCGTATCGCTCGCCGCGGACTGTCGACGACGCGCTGGATCTGCTGGCCGAGCACGGCGAGGACATGGCGGTCCTGGCCGGCGGGCAGAGTCTCGTGCCGCTGCTGAACATGCGGTTCGCCCGGCCCGCGTTCCTGCTTGACGTCAACGGGATCGACGAGCTGGACCGGATCTCGATCAGCGACGATGCCGTCACGCTGGGAGCCACCGTCCGGCTCGCCGCGGTCGAGCGCGACGCACGGCTGGCGGAGGCGCTGCCGGTGCTGGGGGCGGCCGCCGGTTATGTCGCGCATCCGCAGATCCGGAATCGCACCACTGTCGGCGGCACGCTCTGCCACGCCGATCCGGCCGCTGAATTCCCGACGGTCGCGGTGGGGCTCGGCGCGCGACTGCACCTGGTCTCCCGCGCCCGCGGCGCGCGCGTCGTAGCGGCCGAGGACTTTTTCGAGTCGGTGTTCATGACCAGCAAAGAGCCGGACGAGCTTCTGGTTTCCGTCGACTTTCCCCGGCTGCCGGGGTATCGGATCGGCTACGCGGAGATCGCGCGGCGGCACGGGGACTTTCCGTTCGCCGGGCTGTTCCTGGCTGTACGGACGGAAAACGAGGTCGTCACCGCGGCGCGGGCGTCGGCGGCGGGCGTAGCCGACCGTCCGGTCCGGCTGCCGGGATGCGAGACAGCGCTGATCGGGAGCCCGTTGTCCGGCCCGGCGATCGAGCAGGCGGCGGAGGCCGCGTCGGCCGAGATCGATCCGCCGTCGGACAACCACGGCTCCGCGGCATTCCGCCGGGGCCTGATTCGCACCCTTGTCCGGCGGCAGGCCGGGCAACTCCAGGAGGTGGCCGCATGAGCGAGGAAACCCGCACCGTGACCGCGGTGGTCAACGGTGCCGAGACCACCGCCGAAGTGCCGGTGCGCACGCTGCTCAGCGACTTCCTGCGGCACGATCTCGGCCTCACCGGCACGCATGTCGGCTGCGAACAGGGCGTCTGCGGGGCCTGCACGGTGCTGGTGGACGGCGAGCCGATCCGGGCGTGCCTGATGTTCGCGGTCCAGGCTGCGGGACGGCAGGTCGAGACCGTCGAATCGCTTGCTCAGGGCGGAGAGCTGTCGTCGTTCCAGCAAGCGATGAAAGACGAACACGGCCTGCAGTGCGGGTTCTGCACCCCGGGAATCCTGATGAGCGTGACCGCCGCCGAACGGCACGGGAAGGCCGTCGAGGAAACCGAAACCGAGGTGCTCGGCGGACATGTCTGCCGGTGCACCGGATACGTCGGGATCCGCTCGGCGATCCGCCGCTGCTGGAGCGAAGGAGCGACGCGCGCATGACCAGCCACATCGGCGCCCGCATGGCGCGGGTCCAGGACGACCGCCTCCTGGCGGGCGACGGGCACTACGTCGACGACCTCGACGAGACCGGCGTGCTGCACGCCGCGCTCGTCCGCAGTCCGATCGCGATGGGCGAACTCACCCACTTCGACGCGACCGAAGCGCGTGCTGTGGACGGAGTCACCTTGGTGCTCGGGCCGGACGAGATCGCGCCGCTGGTGGACGACGTCCCGCTCAGCTGGCTCCTTTACGGACAGCAGATTCCGGGCTGGCAGGTCGTCGGCACTACGGTCCGGTTCGTCGGCCAGCCGCTCGGCGTCGTGCTCGCGACCAGCCGGGCCGCGGCCGAGGACGCCGCCGAACTGGTCGAAATGGACTTCACCGAGAAGGCGGCCGTCGTCGGGATCGCCGGCGCCCGGGCCGCGGGCGCGACGCTGCTCTACCCGGAGACCGGCAGCAACCAGATCGGCAGCTTCCATTTCGGCACGGCGGTCGAAGAACTCGAGGAGGTTTTCGCAAGCGCCGCCCACGTGATCGAGCGCGATCTCGTCGTGCCGCGGATCAGCCACAGCCCGATGGAACCGCGCGGCCTGGTCGCCGAGTACACCAAGGCCACCGGCGAACTTCTCGTCGTGAGCAGCACGCAGGTACCGCACCTCGTCCGGCAGGAACTCGCACAGGCCCTGCGGCTGCGCCAGGACCAGGTGCGCGTCGTCGCACCGGACGTCGGCGGCTCGTTCGGGCAGAAAGCGTCGCTCGCGCCGGACGAGGCGATCGTGTGTCTCGCGGCGAAACTGCTGGGGCGCAAGGTGAAGTGGATCGAAGACCGGACCGAGGCGCTGGTGGCGGCGTACCAGGGGCGCGGCACGTTCTCCCGTTCCCGGCTCGCCCTCGACGCGGACGGCCGGTTCCTCGCGATTCACGCCGACCTCCACGGCGACGCCGGCGCGTTCTGCAGTTCCGACACCGGCGGCACCGGCCCGTTCCAGGTGGCCGCGCTGATGATCGAAGGCCCGTACCGCTACGACAAAGCAGGAGCGACCGTCACCGGCTGGTACACGAACGCCACCCCCACCGCCGCTTTCCGCGGCTACGGCATGCAGGAAGGCACCTGGATCCGCGAGCGGCTCGTCGACGAAGCCGCCCGGGTGCTCGGCATCGATTCGATCACGTTGCGGCACAAGAACATGCTCCGATCTGACGCGCTTCCCCATCTCACCCACACTGGGGTGCCGTTCGACAACGGCGACTACCCCGACGTCCTCGCCCGCGCGGCCGCGATCGCCGAGCAGAAGCGGAAGCCCTCGACCGACCGGGTCCGCCGCGGCATCGGGCTGGCGTCGATGGTCGAGATCACCGCGTTCGCGCCGAGCGCGCTGCTGGAAATGTTCCACATTCATTGGAGCGGCTACGAAACCTCGACGATCCGGGTCAACGAGGACGGCACCGTCACGGTCTTCTCCGGCGTCACGAACGTCGGCCAGGGCATCGACACCGCGCTGACCCAGGTCGCCGCCGAACGGCTGGGCGTGCCCTGCGACTGGATTCGCGTCCGGCTCGGCGACACGGCGGTCACGCCCTACTCGAACATCGGCTCCCAGGCGAGCCGGGCCCTCGCACTCGCGGGCGGCGCGCTCTGGAACGCCGCGGACAAACTCGCGCAGCGCATGCACGCGCTCGCCGCCGCGTACCTCGACGTCACCCCCGAGCAGGTGCGCCTCGACGGCGACAAGTTCCTGGCCGAGGGCGGCGCGTCCATGCCGTGGCGCGAAGTCGCCCACCGCGGCTGGCTGGGCTGGGGCCGCGGCGAATCGACGGCCATCCGGCTCGAAGAGACCGTCGAATTCGACCCGGCGAGCATCACCTTCGGGTACGCGACGCACGGCGCGCAGGTCGCGGTCGACCTCGACACCGGGCAGGTCAAGGTCGAGGACTACTGGATCGTCCACGATTCCGGCGTGATCGTGAACCCGACCATCGCCGAGGGCCAGATGCTCGGCGGGTTCACCATGGGACTGGGCAGCGCGCTGCACGAGCAGGTCACCTACGACCCCAACGGCCAGCCGACCGCGACCACCTACCTCGACTACCTCGTCCCGCTGTCCGAGGACGTTCCCGACGTCGTGCTGGAGCACGTCGAAACCCCCAGCGGCCTGATCCCCGGCGGGTTCAAGGGCCTCGGCGAAAGCGGCACGATCCCGCCGCCCGCCGCGATCGGCAACGCGGTCGCCGCCGCGGTGCCGGAGATCGCCGAGCGGATCACCACCACTCCCCTGCACCCGTCGCGCGTCTGGTCCTGGCTGGACGACGCGAAACTCACCCGCTGACGGAAAGGAACCATGGAACTCCAGCACACCTTCCGCGTGCCGGCCCCGATCGAGCAGGCCTGGACCGCGCTGCTCGACGTCGAGCAGGTCGCGGGCTGTCTCCCCGGCGCGACGCTGACCTCCTACGACGGGGAAACGTTCGCCGCCGCCGTCAAAGTGAAGATCGGCGCGATCCAGCTCGCCTACGCCGGGCAAGGCCGGTTCGTCGCACGGGATCCGGGCGCGCACCGGGTCGTCATCGAAGCGGCGGGCAAGGAGCGGCGCGGCGGCGGGTCTGTCGCGGCCACCGTGACCTGCGCGCTCGACGCCGACGGCGGTTCGACGGTCGCCACGGTCGGGACCGATCTGACGATCACCGGGAAACCGGCCCAGTTCGGGCGCGGGGCGATCGAGGACATCAGCGGCAAGATCATCGACCAGTTCGCGCGGAACCTCTCCGCCCGGATGGCCGCACCGGTCTCGCCTCCGGTCACGCCTTCAGGGACGCAGCATGCGCCGGAACCGTTGCCGGAGAAAGACGACGCGCTCGACCTTCTCGCCCTGACCAGCCCGGCGCTCAAACGCAACGCCGCCGCGGCGGGCGTGCTCGCGATCGCGCTGCTGCTGATCACGGTCCTGCGCCGACGCCGCTGAGACAGAACGAGAAGGGCCCGGCGGATGTCCGCCGGGCCCTTCTCGGCCATGGGTCAGCGTCCGACCCGCCCGCCCGGCCGTGCCAGTCCGCGCACCCCCAGCCCGCTGTCCACCGGCACCATGGTCGCGGTGATCGCGCGCGACTGGTCCGAGGCCAGCCGCGTGAAGA
>NZ_PQIA01000109.1 GCF_003385235.1 Amycolatopsis circi
CGATCGTTGGGTGCAGCGGCTCGGGTTAGGGAGGGGTGGGTGCCTCGATTGTTGGGTGCGTTGGTGCGGCTGGGCGTCTCTTTGGTTGGGTGCGTTGGTGCGGCTGGCTGCGTTGGTGCGGCTGGGGTGGGTGGTCCGTGAAGGGCTCCTTGAGGGAATCTGGTTCCGTGAGGGGCCCCTTGAGGGAATGCGGGTCGTGAGGGGAACCCTGAGGGACTCAGAGTCCGTGAAGGTTCCCCTCACGGACTACGGGCCGCCGGGGGAGGGTTTCTCCCTGGCGGCCCGCTCACCGGTTGAGCTGAGGCCGGGGCGGCGCTTGGCGCAGCACCCCGGCCCACAGCGGTCTTTACCTGCCTTGCAGCGACTTCACGTTGTCGCCGAAGGTCCAGCCTCTTGAGCCGTCCCAGTTGATTGACCAGTCCATCAGGCCCTTCAGGCCCGGGACGCTTTGGTAGGCCTGCGAAACCGAGCCGGGGTCCATGTAGCCGCCGCCTGCTCCTGGTTGGGCGGGGAGGCCGGGGACCTGTTTGTCTGCGGGAACGCGGATGGTTGTGCCTTGTACGGTCAGGCCCTTGTCCAGGCACTGCGTCTGCACGGTGAAGCCTTGTACAGTCCCGGCTTCGTAGCTGTCGCCGGAGCAGCCGTACATGGAACCGTTGTAGTACTGCATGTTCAGCCACCACAGTTGGCCGTTGTCGACGTACTTTTTGATGATCGGCAGGTATGCGCCCCAGATTGAGCCGTAGGTGACCGAACCGCCGGTGACGTAGGCGGTTTCCGGGGCCATGGTCAGGCCGAAGCCGGACGGCATTTGGGACAGCACGCCGTCGATGATGCGTTCCAGGTTCGCCTGCGAGGCGGACAACGTGTTGATGTCGCCGCTGCTTGAAAGGCCGGTTTCGATGTCGATGTCGATACCGTCGAAGTTGTACTTCTTCAGGATCGGCACGATGGTGCTGACGAACTTGTCGGCGACCGAGCTGGAGGACAGGTCGATGCCTGCTGCCGCGCCGCCGATGGACATCAGGATGGTGGCGCCGGCGTCTTTGGCCGCGCACATCTCGGCGGGGGTCGAGACCTTCACCGTCGAGTCCATGCCGTCTTCCCACTCCACGGTGCCGTCGGAGAGGATCACCGGGAAAGCGGCGTTGATGACGTTGTAGCCGTGTGCGGCCATGCTGGGGTCGTTGATCGGCACCCAGCCCATGCCGGGATGTACGCCGTTCGAGGCTCCGTCCCAGTTTTCCCAGTAGCCCTGCAGCACTGAGCCGGAGGGTCTCGGTTTTGCCGCGCAGGTGTCCGATTGCGGCGCGGCGGCCGCTGAGGCGGGGGCGATTCCCGCGAGCGGCAGTGCGAGCAGGGCCGCGACCGCGGTCCCGAACCAGCGCGATTTCCGTTCGAACATCACGGCTCCCGTCCCCGATAACGGTGTTGCCGCAACGGTAAGCGGCGGGCCTGGGAATGCCTACCCCCGATCGTATGGTCTAGACAAATTCACGACCGGTGGTCTGGACAAATGGACTCTGGGTGCGAACACAGACCAGCCGGGCACGAGGCGCCGTGCCCGGCTGGTCCGGGTGAAACTAGGGTGCGGTTACTGCGTCAGCAGGCTCCGCTGTCGGTCCAGACGGCCCAGGAACCGGGCGCACCCGGCTCAGCGCCGACGGAGTACCACTGCGAGGTCCACTTGTGGCTCTTGTACGAGACGACGTCGCCGGGACCGTAGAACTTGTTCGAGTCCCACGCCGTCACGCTGCCGCAGCCGCCGGGGTTGCCGCTGCCCACGGTGAGCGTGAAGTCCGCGGTGTGGGTGGCGTTCGCACCGGTCGCGGTGATCGTGACCTTGCTGCTGCCGTTCGGAGTGCTGGCCGTCGTGGCGATCGTGACGGTCGCGGTGGCGCCGGACTGGACGGTCGCCGGGTTGAACGTCGCGGTGGCGCCCGAGGGCAGGCCGCTCGCGGTCAGCTTCACCGACTGCGCGTTGCCGTTGGTGATCTTGGTGGTCACCGTCGACGTGGCCGACTGTCCAGGCTGGACAGTCGCGTTCGAGGGCGACAGGCTGACCGAGAAGTCGTTGCCCGCGGGCGGGTTGCCGGTGCAGGTGGCTTCACCGGAGACCGCGCCGACCGAAACCGCGTCCCACGCCGCCTTGGTGGCGTTGAACTCGGTGCAGCTGCCCGGGAACAGGTCGACCGCCGCCTGCAGGGTGGCCTTGCGGGCCGCCTTGTGGTTCCAGGAAGAGGTCTTGTGCAGCAGGCCGTTGTAGAAGATCTTGCCTGCCTTCTGGATGCCGATGCCGGTGACGCTGCTGTTGTTGCAGGTCGGGCTGGCGGGCTGGCCGTCAGTCGGCGCGTTGCCCTCGGACAGCAGGTAGAACCAGTGGTTCTGCGGGCCCGCCGCCGCGTGCACCTCGGTGTTCGGGATCGACGACGAGTAGCAGTTCGGGTCGCCCTCGCGGCTCGGGTCGTACATGTAGCGAATCGGGCCGTTGCCGACCAGGTTCACGCCCTCGCCGACGGTGAAGTCGGGAGTGTCGACCGGGTTGTTCGCGTAGAACTCGGTCAGCGCGCCGAACACGTCGCCGGTGGACTCGTTGAGCCCGCCGTTTTCGTTGCCCGAACCCGCGCCGCCCGGCGTGTTCTGGAAGATGCCGTGGCCGAACTCGTGGCCGGCCACGTCCATCGACGTCGCCTGGCGCTGGTTGTCCTGCGAGTGCCCGAAGTGGGTGGACGAGCCGTCCCAGTAGGCGTTGACGTCGTTCAGGCCGACCGACGCAGGGAAACCGTTGCCGTTGCCGTCGATGCCGCTGCGGCCCAGCCAGTCCTTGAGCATGTTCCACTCGGTCTGCACCGTGTAGAGCACGTCCACGCAACCGGTTTCGAGGTCAGTGCCCTGCCCGTTGCCCCAGTTGTTGCTGGACTTGGTGAACACCGAGCCGCCCTCGCGGCCGCAGCTGATGCCGGGACGGGTCGAGTCGCGCATCGAGTACGAGCTGCCGGAGCCGCTCGTGTCGATGCTGACCTGGCCGGCGTAGTAGCTGTTGCCGTTGCCCGCCGCGCGCGGGGCCGCGGCGTTCGAACCGGCCTTGGCCGGGCTCTCGGCCTTCACGTCGTCGCGCTGGTCGAGGACCTTGCCGGTGGCGGCGTCGACGAAGACGTGCAGGTTGCTCGGTGCCTTCGCGGTGCGGCCCTTGACGACGACCTCGTAGGCCAGTTTCGGCTGTGCGCCGCCGAGAACGACCAGATCAGGCTTGCTCACCGTGCTCACGGTCGGCAACTGGCCGCGGGCGACCGAAGCCGCGCGCGCCGCGTCGAAAGTGGGCGTGGTGCCCACGGTGATCGCCGCGCCGTCGGCGGAATCGGTGCCGCGCACGCGGCCCGTTCCGTCGGCGACGATCACCGCATCCCCGCCGACGACCCGAAGGCCGTCGTAGGTGCGCTCGTAGGAGTTGTAATACAGCCCGGCGTCGCCCAGGGTGGTGCTGACGCGGTGCAGGCTCTCGGCCGAGCTCTTGCGGAGCCCGACAGCGCCGGCGGCGGCCGCCCGGTCGGCAGCCGCGATCGCGGTCGCCTGCGGGTCGGCGGTGGGGTGGGCGGGGGCCGCGGATGCCGGGGTCACCGGCAGCGCGAGCAGGGAAAGGGCGAGACCGGCGACACTTGCGATGCCGGTGGCGAGCCCTCTTCTGGACGTCATCGACAGTCCTTTCGGGGTACACGATGGGGAAAAGCGCAACGCGTTGAGCTGGGCTGATCAGGCCGCGGACACCGTGAGTAAAAAAGCGCTCACGGGGGCGGTCAATGCGCTGAACGGACCAGCGGGACCCCTCGGGCGATCAGGGCTATTCCGCTCAGGTGGCCCCGTAGCAGGGAAAACGCCGATTCGGGACGGGCCGGGCGACTTTCGTAGGTAGTTGCTGACAACCGGCCGTTGGTAGCAGGACCGGAACCCGCTGGTGGTCCGCTTTCCCGCGTTCAGCCGCGGGCAACCGATCCGTCACGCTGCGGTGCCTACGCGGGCGCCCGCGCGGGTCGACCGGCCCGTAGGCTTGGCTGGTGAGCGAACAGTCTGAATTTCCCGACGGCCAGTACCCCGAACGTCCGGTGGAGCGGCACAAGGGCCCGGTGGTGCTCCGGCGCGATCGGCGCGATCAGGGCAGCACCACCGATCAGCGGCTGCTCGATTCGCGCGGGCCGAGCGACTGGGTGCACACCGATCCGTGGCGCGTGCTGCGCATCCAGGCGGAGTTCGTCGAAGGGTTCGGTGCGCTGGCCGAGGTTCCGCGCGCGGTGACCGTGTTCGGTTCGGCGCGCACCAAGCGCGACAACCCGGAGTACGAACTGGGCCGCAAGATCGGGGCCGCGCTCGCCGACGCCGGATTCGCGGTGATGACCGGCGGCGGTCCGGGTGCGATGGAAGCGGTGAACCGCGGCGCGAACGAGGCGGGCGGGTTCTCCGTCGGGCTGGGCATCGAGCTGCCGTTCGAGCAGGGCCTGAACCCGTGGGTCGACCTCGGCGTGAACTTCCGCTACTTCTTCGCGCGCAAGACCATGTTCGTCAAGTACTCGCAGGCGTTCATCTGCCTCCCCGGCGGATTCGGCACGCTTGACGAACTGTTCGAGGCGCTCACGCTGGTCCAGACCAAGAAGGTCACGAAGTTCCCGGTGGTGCTGTTCGGCACCGAATACTGGGGCGGGCTGTACGACTGGATCGAGAAATCGGTGCTGGGCGGCGGGAAAATCGGCGAGAAGGACCTCGCCCTGCTGCACCTGACCGACGACATCGACGACGCCGTGCGCGTCGTGCAGGAGTCTTATCAGGCTTGGGAGGACACGCACTGATGCGGATCTGTGTGTTCTGCGGTTCGGCGCAGGGCTTTTCGCCGGAGTACGCAGAGGCGGCGGCCGGCGTCGGGAAACTGTTGGCGCAGCGGGGAATCGGCCTCGTCTACGGCGGCGCGAGCGTCGGCACCATGGGCGTGGTGGCCAACGCCGCGCTCGAGGCGGGCGGCGAAGTCATCGGCGTGATCCCGGAAGTGCTGTCCAACGTGGAAATCGCGCACGGCGGTCTCACCGAATTGCACGTGGTCGCCGACATGCACCAGCGCAAAGCGAAAATGGCCGCGTTGTCGGACGCGTTCGTCGCGTTGCCCGGCGGCGTCGGCACCCTCGAGGAATTGTTCGAGGTATGGACGTGGGCGCAGCTCGGCATTCACCGCAAGCCGATCGGACTGCTCGACGTGGCCGGGTATTACTCGCCGCTGGTGGAGTTCGCCGATCAGATGCTGGAGAAGGGTTTTCTGCGTCCGGAGACGCGGGAGTTGATCAGTGTCGCGTCTGATGCCGACAAACTGGTCGACATCATGAGCCGTTCGGTCGGATAACGCTTTACGACGCTTTTTCGTCCGGCCGTTTGTGATAGGTGTCGACGTATTCCTGTCCGGACAGTTCGAGGATCGCGTACATGATCTCGTCGGTCACTGACCGGCGGATCGCTGAGGACGAGTCCTGGCCCTCGTAACGCGCGAAGTCCAGCGGTTCGCCGAACCGGACCCGGATCTTGGCGGGTCGCGGGATTTTCGCGCCGTCCGGCTGGATGCCCTCGGTGCCGAACAACGCGACCGGGACCACCTTGGCCCCGGTGGACAGCGCGAGCGCGGCGACGCCGGTGTGCCCGCGGTGCAGCCGTCCGTCGAGCGAGCGGGTGCCCTCGGGGTAGATCGCGAACACGCCGCCGTCGGTGAGCACCTTGCGGCCCGCTTCGAGCGCGGCGAGCCCGGCTTGGGCGTTGCCGCGTTCGACCGGGATGTAGCCGAGCGCGTCGAGCGATTTCGCGATGAACCGGCCCTTGATGCCCTTGCCGGTGAAGTACTCGGCCTTGCCCAGGAACCGGACCTGCCTCGGGGTGGTGAACGTGATCACACCGGTGTCCAGCGCCGCCCGGTGGTTGGAGGCGAGCAGGACCGGACCGTCGTCGGGGATGTTCTCCACGCCCTCGACCTTGGGCCGGTACAGCGCGCGGACCAGCGGTCCGAGCACGAAACGGACGAGCAGCGTGAGCAAAGGTTCTCCCTCCGGAGGATCGGGCACCGGCTCCAGCATGGCACGATCGCCTCCATGAGCTGGTTTCACCGTCGCACCTGGCAGGAGCCCGCGTGGAGCGCCGCGGACATCCTCGCCGCCAAACGCGGCCGGACGGTGTCGGTCGTGCTGCCGGCGCTGGACGAGGAAGAGACGGTCGCCGCGGTGGTCGCGTCGGTGCGCCCGCTGCTCGGCGGGGTGGTCGACGAGCTGGTGGTCGTTGACTCCGGGTCCGCGGACGCGACCGTCGAGGTCGCCGCGGCCGCCGGGGCTCGCGTGGTGCGTCGCGAGGACGTCGTGCCGGAGCTGACGCCGCGGCCCGGCAAGGGCGAGGTGTTGTGGCGCTCGCTCGCCGCGACGACCGGCGACGTGGTGGTGTTCCTGGACTCCGACCTGGTCGACCCGGACCCGGCGTTCGTGCCGTCGCTGCTCGGCCCGCTGCTCACCGAGGACGGCGTGCACCTGGTCAAGGGCTTCTACCGCCGCCCGCTGCGGCTGGAGAGCACCGGCGGCGGACGCGTCACCGAGCTGCTGGCGCGCCCGGTGCTGTCCGCGCTGCGCCCGGCGCTGGGCGAACTGGTGCAACCGCTGGGCGGCGAGTACGCGGGCACGCGCGAGTTCCTGGAGTCGGTGCCGTTCGCCGGTGGTTACGGCGTGGAGATCGGCTTGCTGCTGGACGCCGAGGAACGCTACGGCCTCGACGGGCTCGCGCAGGTCAACCTCGGCGTGCGCAAACATCGCAACCGGTCGCTGCTGCAGCTCGGCGTCATGGCCCGGCAGATCCTCGGCACGGCGCTGGCCCGCTGCGGAATGCCGAGCGCGGACGCGGCGCGGTTCACGCAGTTCGTGCAGGTGTCCGGGGAGTGGGTGCCGGATGTGACGGAGGTGCCGGTGGTGGACCGGCCTCCGATGCGGGAGGTGCTGGCCGCCCGGCAGCCGTGACGTCCGTACCCAGCGGACAGAGCACCGGTTCTTCATCGAGAAGTCATCGCCGCGCGCTACGTTCCGGAGCCGATCCGATTCGACTCTCGGGGGCGATGGATGTGCCCAAGGACCAGCTGGACATCGGCAGCTTGAACCGGCTGAAACTGCGTGATCTGTTCGTTCAGCAGCCGGACCGGAGGACCGTGCGGGTCGTCGCCGACGACGGCAGCCGGGACGGCTTCCCAGTCGGCTGGGCCGAGCTGGCTCCGCATCCTTTTCACGGGCGCCCCGCGTGGCAGACGGTCTACCGAAGCGTCCCCGGCGACGACGACAGCTACTGGCGCGGAGGACTGGCCCGCCGGGCTGCCTATAAGCCGATGGAGCACGGGGGAAACGAGGAGATCCGACTGTCGATCGACGAGATCCTCACGCTCGCCCGGTGGGGCGACGTCCTGGCCGCCCGCGAGGTCCGCGTCGGCCGGACCGGGAGCTACACCGCCACGATGGACCCGGCGCAGGCCGAGTGGCTGGCCGGGCTCGGCGAGCCGAAGGGGATCACTCATCTCGGCGGAGGACGGGTCCGGCTCACCGCTGTCGTCGTCGCGCTTTTCCGGGGTTCGCCGGACTCGCAGCCGCACGTCGACGCCAAGGACCGGTTCCACCTCGATCCGATGGACCCGCCGATCCAGCTCACCCGCGAACGGTGAGCGCGGCGTGCTGAAGCGCTAGCCGCCCGTCTTCCAGAGTGAGTACCTGGTCGAACCCGGCGACGTGCTGCGGCCGGTGCGTCACCAGCACGACGGTTCCCTTCGCCTGCGCCAAGACTCTCGCCAGCACTTCGTCGCCGTGCGCGAGGTCGAGGCCTTCCACCGGTTCGTCGAGGACCAGTACAGGCGGTGCGGCGAGTACGGCGCGGGCGAGGATCAGCCGTTGCCGTTGACCCCCGGAGAGGGCGCCGCCGTCTTGGCCGGTGTCGCGGTCCAGCGGGAGGTCGAAGCCCGCGGTCTCGCAGGCGGCGCGCAGGTCGTCGTCGGTGGCTTTGGAGTTGGCGAACAGCAGGTTTTCGCGGACGGTCGTGGCGAAGACGTGTGCGTCGGCGAGGGCTCCGGTGATGACGGCGGGGTGCGGGCCTTCCACGGGGCGGCCGTCGACGGTGATCGTGCCGGACGTGGGGGAGACGAAACCGAGCAGGACGTGCAAGAGAGTCGTTTTTCCAGCTCCGGAGGGGCCGAGGAGGCCTAGCCGGGTGCCGGGCGGCAGGTCGAGATGGATGCCTTCGAGCGCGGCTCGGCGGCCGGGATGGTGCACGCCGACGTTGGTCAGCCGGAAATGTCCCGGGCCGGGGGTTGGTTCCGGGGTGGGTGCTGGCGCGGCGAGGACGGCGCGTACTCGGCTCAGCGAAGCCTGGATTTCGGGGATGCGTTCGGCGGCGGTGAGCAGCGGCAGGACCAGCTCGAACAGCGCCATCGTGGTCAGGGTGAGGGCCGCGGTGACCGGGATGCTTGCCGGGCTGAGCAGCGCGACGGCGGCGGTGGTCGCGAACTGGACGGTTACTCCGGCGGTGGTGGCTAGGGCGAGGCGGCGGCCGGTACGGCGAGAGTCTGCGGCTAGTTCTTGGATGACTGTGGTGGCGCGGTCTTTTTCTCGTTGTTCCCAGCCGTAGGCGATCAGTTCGTTGCGGCCGAGGACGAGTTCCACGGTGCGTTCAGCGAGTTCTTGTCGGGTCCCTGGCATTTTACCCCTAGGCATCAGCAGTAATCCCGTCGCGAGCAGTCCGATGAGGACGATCCCGGCGAGCGGAAGGCTCACCAGTCCGGCGAAAATCACCACAGCGATGCCGACGGTCCCTGCGACGACCGCCGGTAGCGCGAGCCGGAGGATGGCGTCCTGGACAGCGTCCACATCGGACACCAGGCGGGTGACCAGGTCCGCGCCGGAGTGTTCCGCGACGCGCCGGGGGAGAAGCGCCTGGTACACCCGGGTTCGCAGGGAGCCGAGGTAGCGGAGGACGACGTCGTGCCCGGCAAGGCGTTCGGCGTAACGGAGTCCGCCGCGGGCCAATGCGAAGACCCGCACGGCGACGATCGCGAGCGTGAGCGCGGCGAGCGGGGGTTGTTCGGCGGCGCGCATGAGCAGCCACGCCGCCGTCCCGGTCAGTCCGAGCCCGGCGAGTTCGGCACCGACCGCGAGCAGGGTCGCGCGGACGAGTTTCATACTGTCACCCCATGGTTGAGTTCGACCGTCCGCGACGCGAGCGCGGCCAGCGCCGGTCGGTGCGCGACCAGGACGGCGGTCCGGCCGGGCAGCAGTTCCTTAGCGCCTGCCAGCACGGTTGCTTCGGTGCGCGCGTCGAGGCGAGCGGTCGGTTCGTCCAGCAGGACCAGTCCGGCTTCGGTACGGGACAAGGCTCGGGCCAGGCCGACGCGTTGCCGTTGGCCAGCGGACAGTCCGGCACCCAGTTCGCCGACTTGCGTCGCGTAACCGTCGGGGAGATCGGTGACGATGTCGTCGACCCTGCGTCCGCCGGTGTTTTCCTTGAGGGTGCCGCTAAACAGCGTCGGACGTTGGGGCAGCCACGCGGTGTCGCGCAGCCAGGACGAATGGTCGAGAGCGCGCAGGTCGACGCCGTCGACTAAGACCCGGCCGGACGTCGGCTGGACGAATCCCAGCAGTACCGCGAGCAGGGTGGACTTGCCGGAACCGCTCGGGCCGACCAACGCGAGGTGTTCGCCTTGGCGGATCGTTAGGTCCAATTCGGACAGTGCGCAGGTTTCGCCGTAGTGCACGGAGACGCGATCGAGCACCACTTCCGGCGGACCGAGGGGCCGTGTCTGCGTGCCGGATCGGCGGACAGCTGTTGCCGCGCTGAGGATTTCCTTCAACGCGGTGAGTCCTTCGGTGGCGGCGTGGAACTTCGCTCCGGCGGCGCGCAGCGGCAGGTATGCCTCGGGGGCGAGGACCAGGATCAGCATCGCGGTGTGTGCGGTCATCGAACCGGACAACAGCCGGAATCCGATTGGTACCGCGACAAGTGCGATCGAGAGAGTGGCGACGAGTTCCAGCACCAGCGCGGACAGGAAGGCGACTTTCAACGTCCGGATGGTGGCGTCGGCGTGCGCGTTGGCCATCTCGCGCACGATGCGGGTTTGGGCTTGCGCGCGGCCGAACAGCTTGAGCGTCGGCAAGCCGCGGACGACGTCGAGAAAGTGCCCGCCCAACCGCGTCAGCAGTGTCCACTGTGTACGTGCTTTAGTGTGCGCGCCGATTAATGCGCCGAAGAGCGGGATCAGCGGAATGGTGGCGGTCACGATCAGTGCGGAGGGCAGGTCTGCGGTGAAAAGCCTTGCCAGTACTGCGATCGGTACCAGTACAGACAGCACCATCGCGGGCAAGTAGCCGGTGAGATAGGTCGCGGTAGCGTCCACACCTTTGGTGATTCGGGTCGCGGTTGCCCCGGGGTCGCCGGTCGCGTCGAGCAACCGGCGACGCAGGCCTGCTTGTGCCGAAGCCGCGAAGCGACTGGTAAGCAGGCCTTGTCCGGCGACGAGCAGAATCCGCGCCCCGACGGCGACGAACAGGGCGACCGAAACGCCGCCGCCGGTGAGCAGTGTCGCCAGCCCGTCCGCCTGGACGAGCACGGTGACAGCGGTGCCGACACCCAGTACAGCGAGCGCCGCGAGGTAACCGCGGAGACCAGGCAGAGCAGGCATGGCGAGACTCCTTTAGAAGTGTAGCAACGATTTCTCGTCGACCGGACGCCGATTCGCCCGCCAGGTCAGCCACTGCACGGTGATCAGCACGAGGAGCGCGGGTGCGGCGAACCAGCCGATCACCGCCGCCATGTCGGGCGTGGTGGCGGCCTGATCGACCGTCAGTTGGTAGCCCGTGCCGGACGACAGAACGACCGGGAAGCGCAGCACGCCGACCAGCAGTGCCGGGCAGGCGCTCAGAAGCATTGCGGCAGGCAGCGCCAGCCGTGGTCGCCGGAGTCCGAAAAGGACAGTCAGGTAAGCCGCGAAGGCGATGGCGACCACTGCTAACGCGGCCCAGGAGCCGTCGGAAACCGAGAAAGCTCCCCAAACCGTCGCGATCGCCAGGAAAACCCCGACCGGCGCCAGGGACGACCGAGTCAGCCGTCGAACCCGCCCGGCGATTTCCGCTGGTCCGCGCACCGCGAGGAAGACCAGACCTTGCAAGCAGAACAGCGCGGTGAACCCGAGCGCCCACAACACCGCGTATGGATTGAACAACGCCAGAACGTCATCGACCGGACGGCCTTGTGCGTCGAGCGGAAGCCCACGCACGAGGTTGCCGAGGAACAACCCCCAGGAGACCGTCGTGACCAGCGCACCCGCCGTGATGGCGAACGTCCACCCGCGCCGGTTGCCCTCCGGATGCCGACTCCGCAACTGCACCGCCGCGGTGAACGTGACCAATCCCAGCAACAACAGCACGACCAGCACGTAAGCCCCGGCGAACACTCGCCCTTCCAGATGCGGGAACGCGCCGAACAGCACCCCGACCGCCGCGACCAGCCACACCTCGTTGGCCAGGAAGAACGGGCCGACCGCACCGAGCACCCGCCGCTGTCCAGCCTCGTCGCGGGAGCGGGAGAGCGCGGGCAGCAGCATCCCGACGCCGTAGTCGTAACCGGCCAACGCGAAGTAGCCGCCCAGGAGCAAACCGAGCACACCCCACCAGATCGTCACCACGGGTCACACTCCACTCAGGACAGGAAGTTCGGGTTCCGCCGCCGCGACAGCCGGGCCGCGTTTGGCGATCCGGGCGAGCAGCACCCAGTCGGCGATGGCCAGCACGACGAACAACAGCGTGAATGCGATAAAGGAGAACAGGATCTGCCCGCCGCTGACGTCGGCGACCGCGTCCGCGGTGCGGAGCTTGCCCCACACCAGCCACGGCTGACGGCCGATCTCGCGGACCAGCCAGCCCAGAATCGCGGCGACGAACGGCACGACGATCCCCGGCACCATCAGGAAGAGCACTGGCCGTGCGCGAAGCAGTCGGTCGCGGAACAACAGGAGCGTGCCGATCAGCGAGGCGAAGAACGCGAAGAAGCCGACCATGATCATCATCCCGAGCGGCAGCCCGACGCTCACCGAACCCTTGAACTTGTCCGGCTGATACCCGGCGACCTCCGCGAACTGCGCGAACCCGGCCTGCACCACCAGCACGCTGCCGAGCAGCGACGTCACGACGCCGATCCGCAGCGACCGGCGGAAGAAGTCGATCTCGCTGGTGCGCTTGAGAAAGTGGTACGCGCTGACCCCGGTGACGAAGAACCCGCCGGTCAGCAGCGCGGCCCCGATCACGTGCGGCAGCGACGCGACCAGCGCCGGATTGGCGAACAACGCGCCGAAGTCGTCCAGCCGCAGCACGCCGTTCTCCATCCGCGAGCCCACCGGGTTCTGCAGGAAGGAGTTGGCGACCATGATGAACAGCGCCGAGGCGTACGCGGTCAGCGTGACCAGCCACAGCATCGCGAGATGCAGCCACTTGTTCATCCGGCCGCGGCCGAAGATCCACAATCCGAGGAACGTCGATTCCAGGAAGAACGCCACCAGCGTCTCGATGGCGAGCGGCGCGCCGAAAACGTCCCCGGCGAACGCGGACAGCCCGGTCCAGGTCATCCCGAACTGGAATTCCATCACGATTCCGGTGACGATTCCGAGGGCGTAGTTGACCACGTACAGCCGGCCCCAGAACGCGGTCATCCGGTGCAGCTGCTCGCCGCCGCGAAGCGTCGCGCGGGTCTGCATGATCGCCACCATGGTCACCAAACCCAAGGTGAGCAGCACGAACAGGAAGTGAAGCGAGGTAGTGGTCGCGAACTGGAGTCTCGCGATCGGCAGTGGGTCCATGCCGACGGAGCCTATACGTAGTGCGGCTACATGTAGCGGGCAAATCTATGAGATCGGGGTGATCTCAGGGTTTTCCCGGACGGCCAAGCGGGCGGCGGAGATTAGCCTGCCAGGGACAAGATGAGTAGACTGGCGACCTATGAAAGCGGACACGTTGCGCGGACACCTCGACGCGTTGCTGCTCGCCGTCCTCGACGGCCGCAAGCTGCACGGCTACGCGATCATCGAGGCGCTGGCGCTGCGCAGCGACGGAGCGCTCGACCTGCCCACCGGCACGGTGTACCCGGCGTTGCGCCGGCTCGAGCGCGCGGGCTGGCTGGCCAGCGAATGGGACGTGGTGTCCGGCCGCAAACGGCGCACCTACCGGCTCACCCGCGCCGGTCAGCAGGCGCTGGCCGCGGAACGGGTGCAGTGGCGGGAGTTCACCACGGTGATCGGCGGAGTGCTGGAATCATGACCACGACAAGCCGGGCCACGACAAGCCCCATCGACGGCTACCTGGCCGAACTCGACCGCGCGCTAGTCGGCCGCCGCGGCGCGAAGGCAGACCTGCTGGCCGAAGCACGCGACGGTCTGCGCGACGCCGCCGAGGCGTACCGCGAGGGCGGCTGGAGCGAGAGGGAAGCGCAACGCCGCGCGGTAGCGGATTTCGGCCACGTCCGCGAGATTGCCGATGACTACCAAGCGGAACTGAGCATGCACAACGGCGTACGGACGCTGTGGCTGCTGGTCCTCGGCGTGCCCGCGATGCAGGCGTCGTGGGAGCTGGCGCGCATCCTCACCTACGGCTCCTGGTCGCGGCTGACCACGCCAAACCCCGGCTGGTACCCGTACGTCACACAGCTCACCCACGCCGCGCTCTACGCTGTGCCAGTGCTGGGTCTTCTCGCCCTGCTGAGCACGAGGTTGCTGAGCCGCCGATTCGACGGCGTACGCACGGCCCGCGTCTGCCGGATACTGGGCGCGATCGCGGTCGGCCTCAACCTGTTCTCGATCCTGCTGCTGATCGGAGCGACCGGGGTAGTCGACGCGGCGAGGCTGTTCCTCAGCGGCCCGTGCGGCTTGCTGATGGTCTCGTGGGTGGTCCTGTCGTTCCGACTTGTCGTGCTAGCGCGGCGTTCCTGGGGACGGTGTGCCACGATCGTCGCGTGACGACCGCGCTGATCTACCTCGTAGTCATGCTGCTGGTGGCCGCCGTGGTGTTCCTCCTGGCCGCTGTGGTGTTCGGCCGGGGCGAGGAACTGGCGCCGCTGCCGCCGGGCAGCTCGCCCACCCGGCTTCCCGCCGAGGACATCACCGGCGAGGACGTCCGCCAGGTACGCTTCCAGCTGGTGTTCCGCGGCTACAAAATGTCCGAAGTGGACTGGGTGCTGCGCAGGACCGGCGTTGAATTGGACGAACTGCGCGAACGGGTCGCCCGGTTGGAAGCCGCACAGCAACCGCGCGAAGCGGCGCACCGGAGGCCGACGGGTGAGTGACCTGGTGCTGTCGGTCGACGTCGCGGCGCCAGCGGGCACGACCTGGCTCGCGCTCACCGACTGGGCCCGCCAAGGCGAGTGGATGCTCGGCACGTCCGTGCGCGTCGTCGAGGGGAACGGCCGCAGCGTCGGCTCGAAACTCGCGGCCTTCACCGGCTTCGGCGGCATCGGCTTCACCGACACCATGGAAATCACCACCTGGGAACCGCCGCTGCGCTGCACAGTGCGCCACCTGGGCAGCCTCGTGCAGGGAACCGGGGTCTTCCAGGTGCTGTCCAAGGGCGCCGGCCACTGCACCTTCGTCTGGGCCGAACACCTCAAACTGCCGTTCGGCCTGCTAGGCCGCGCAGGCTGGCCCCTGGCGCGTCCGGCGTTCGCGCTTGGGGTGCGGCATTCGCTGCGCCAGTTCGCGAGGTTCGCGGAGAACTATTCAATGGGGGAACAATGACGGACCTACTGGGCGAAGACGGCATCGCCCGTTGCAGCTGGGGCAACTCAGCCCCTGACTACGCGATCTACCACGACGAGGAGTGGGGCGTCCCGCTCCACGGCGAGGCAGAGTTGTACGAACGACTGTGCCTAGAGTCGTTCCAGTCCGGACTGTCCTGGATCACGATCCTGCGCAAACGCGAGAACTTCCGAAAAGCCTTCCGCGGCTTCGCACCGGAGAAAGTCGCGCGCTTTGGCGAGAAGGACGTCGAACGCCTGATGCAAGACGCCGGAATCGTCCGCAACCGCGCGAAAATCGAGGCAGCGGTGAAGAACGCCCGCGCAGTGGCGAACCTGGACATCCCCCTGGACAAGCTGCTCTGGTCCTTCGCCCCCACGAAGCACCGCCGCCCCCGCACCATGGCCGACGTACCCGCGATCACCGACGAGTCGAAAGCAATGGCCAAAGACCTGAAGAAACGCGGCTTCGCCTTCTTAGGCCCCACCACCTGCTACGCCCTGATGCAAGCCACCGGCATGGTCGACGACCACGTAAAAGATTGCTTCCGCGCGGCTTGAAAGGTCCGTGAGGGGAACCCTGAGGGACTCTGAGTCCCTCAGGGTTCCCCTCACGGACCTCAATCGCAGCCGGTGCACCCAACTCATCGGTGCACCCAGCCCCTCCCCCGCACCCCGATACGAAGCTCTCCTGCGGTCTGGGGTGGCTTGTCAAGGCATCTTTCCCGCCTTGACAAGCAACCCCAGACCGTCAGCACGATCAAGCTTCGGGGTGCCCCACCGCAACGGTCTTTTCAGCGGCGCAGCCGCTCATCTTTCGCGCCGAACCCCGCAGCCTTACTTCCCCTGAAAATTAGGCTTCCTCTTCCCCACAAACGCCTCCACCGCCTCCGAATGATCCGCAGTACCCCCCAAAGCAGTCTGCGCAGCATCCTCAGCAGCCAGCGCCTCCTCCAACGAAGACTCCGCCGCCACCCCCAACACGCTCTTGATCTTCGCGTAAGCCACAGTCGGCCCACCAGCCAACTTCGCCGCCACCTTCTGCGCCCGAGCAGCCAGCTCCTCGTCCGGCACAACTTCCCCGACCAGCCCGATCCGCAACGCCTCAGCCGAGCCCACCGTCCGAGCCATCAACATCAACTCAGCAGCCCGCCCGTACCCGATCAACCGCTGCAACGTCCAAGACGCCCCCGAGTCCGGCCCCAGCCCGACATTCGCGAACGCCATCAAAAACGAAGACGACTCCGCCGCGATCCGCAGGTCACTCGCATAAGCGAACGCCGCACCAGCACCGGCGGCAGTGCCGTTGACCGCCGCGATGACCGGCTTCGCCATCCCGGTGATGGCCTTGACGATCGGGTTGTAGTGGTCGCTCACCGTGTGCAGCGGGGCCGGGTCGTTCGCCTGCAGCAGGCCGACGTGCTCCTTGAGGTCCTGTCCGGCGCAGAACGCCTTGCCGGTGCCGGTGAGCACGACCGCGCGGACTTCCGGGTCCTCGGCGGCCGCGCGCAGCTCGGCGATCAGGCGCTCCTTGAGCTCGACGGTCAGCGAGTTGTACGCCTCCGGCCGGTTCAGGGTCAGGGTGCGCACGCCGTCGGCGTCGGCGGTCAACAGGACGTCGGATGTGGTCACGAAATGCTCCTCTGAAGCGGCGGCTCGGGTTCTCGGGACTGAGTCTCGCACCCTCGGCGGGCGGCATACCAGCACCGATGCGGCGGCAAATGATCGGTCCGCGTTCGCGCCCGGGCGCTGATGAGGGACAATGGGGGACGAGACCCGGCTGGCATGGGAGTGCGCGACCCGGGCGCGCCGGTTGAGACGGAGGGAGCACGCTATGGCGGCCATGAAGCCCCGGACCGGAGATGGTCCCCTCGAAGTGACCAAGGAGGGGCGGGGCCTCGTCATGCGGGTGCCACTGGAGGGTGGCGGCCGGCTGGTCGTAGAGCTCTCCGCGGAGGAAGCGAAGGACCTCGGCGCTGCGCTGCAGGAGGTCACTGGCTGACCTGCGCTCTCCCCGCTCTGTCCACTGTGCACCCCGGTCTCCTCTTGGAGGCCGGGGTCGGTTCGTCTGCGCCCTAAGGTTGCTCGCTGTGCGTAACTCGCTACCACCCGTTCCCACGAAGCTGCCCGAAATCGAGGTCGTCGCCGCGACGCGCCGCGGGGTCCCGCGAGCAGTGCTGGTCGCGTCGGCCGAGGCGGAGGAAGGCGCAGCGTACGGGTCGAGCGGACGCGCCGCCGAAGTGCGCGAAGTGCCCGAGGACGGCGACGGTCCGCGCTGGGTCGCCGGTATCGGTGAAGGCGCGCCGAAGGACTTCCGTAAGACCGGTGCCGCGTTAGCGCGCGCGATGCGCGAAGCAGCGGAGAACCGTCCCATCCGGACAGTCCAGGTCGTACTGCCCGAAGACGCGACAGCGGAGCACGCCGCCGAATTCGCGGTTGGACTGTCGTTGGGCGGCTACCGGTTCGTGGTCACCACGACAGAGCCGAAGCCACCAGTGCCCGCCGTACGTCTTGTCGTCGCGCACGAGCGTGCTGTGCCCGCGTACGCGGAGGCCGTGGCGCGCGTACGTGTTCTCGCGGCGGCTGCTGCCTTTACGCGCGATCTCGCGAACGCGCCGTCGAACATCAAGAACCCGGCGTGGCTGGCGAACACCGCGTCGAAGGTGCTGGGCGGCACGGTCGAGGTGACCGTGCGAGACGAGAAGTGGCTCGCCGACAAGGGGTTCGGCGGAGTCCTGGCCGTGGGTTCCGGTTCGGCTTCGCCGCCGCGCCTGATCGAAATGACGCACCGCCCGCGCGGCGCGACGAAGCACCTGCTGTTCGTGGGCAAGGGGATCACCTTCGACACTGGCGGCATTTCGCTGAAACCGGCCGACGGCATGCACCTGATGCGCACCGACATGGCGGGCGGCGCGGCCGTGATCGCCGCGATGCGCGCGATCGGGGAGCTGAACCTGCCGGTGCGCGTCACCGCGCTGGTGCCCGCCGCGGAAAACCACGTCTCCGGCGGCTCGTACCGGCCGGGCGACATCGTGCGGCACTACGGCGGCCAGACCACCGAGGTCGGCAACACCGACGCCGAGGGCCGGATGGTGATGGCCGACGCGCTCGCCTACGGAATCGCCCAGTTCAAGCCGGACCTGATCGTCGACGCGGCCACGCTGACCGGCGCGATGAAGGTGTCGCTGGGCCTGCGCACCGGCGGCCTCTTCGCGACCGACGACGACCTCGCCGCGCGGATCATCGACGCGGGCGCCCGCGCTGGCGAGGCATGGTGGCGGATGCCGCTGGTCGAGGACTACGCGACCGGCATCGAAGGCGAACTCGGCGACGTCCGCCAGGCCCCCGGCGGCCCGGGCGGAATCATGGCGGCGCTGTTCCTGCGCGAGTTCACGGCGGGCTTGCCGTGGGCGCACCTGGACATCGCGGGCCCGGCGCGAGCGGACAAGACGTACGACGACGTGGTGCCTGGCGCGTCCGGGTTCGCGGCTCGGACGTTGGTGGAGTTCGCGGCTTCGTACGAGGACTAGCCGATTTCTGCCGCGGCAGTTCAGGGCGCTGCCGCAGGCTCCCGCCGTCCCTGAACATCACAGTCCGGCGCGCGGAGACGACGTGGTGCCTGGCGCGTCCGGGTTCGAGGCTCGGCCGTTGGCGAGTTCGCGGCCTCGTACGAGAGCTGATCCCGAGCCCGCGAAGCTGTTCCTCGGCCGGGCTGACCGGCGGACGGGCGGCGGCGTTGTTCCGGCGGGAGTTCACGGCCGGGTCTGGCGGTTCTGCCGCGGCGATGGTCTCGCCGCGGCAGTGCGAGAGCTAGTTCTTCCCCGCCAACTCTTCGTCCCGGCGGGTCAGCACAATCGGGTCCCCGTCCGTGATCGCCACCGTGTGCTCCGAGTGCGCGGTGCGCGAGCCGTCGGCCGAGCGAATGGTCCAGCCGTCCGGGTCGTAGACGATCTTGTCCGTCGTGCGCGCGAGCCACGGTTCCAGCGCGAGCGTCAGGCCCGGGCGGAGTTTCATGCCCCGGCCTGCCTTGCCGCGGTTGGACACGTGCGGGTCGCCGTGCATGGTGCGGCCGATGCCGTGCCCGCCGAACTCGGTGTTGACCGGGTAGCCGTAGCCGGTCGCGACTGCCTCGATCGCGGCCGAGATGTCGCCGAGCCGATTGCCCGCGCGCGACGCCTTGATCGCGGCTTCCAGCGCTTCCTCGGTGGCCCGGATGATCCGCTGGTCCTCCTCGGCCGGCGTGCCGACGATGACCGTGCGCGCGGAGTCGGCAGCCCAGCCGTCGATGGTCACCGCGATGTCCGCGGTGAGCACGTCACCGTCGCGCAGGGTGTAGTCGTGCGGCAGGCCGTGCAGGACAGCGTCGTTGACCGACAGGCAGATGACGTTGCGGAACGGTCCCTCGCCGAACGACGGCGCGTAGTCCCAGTAGCACGAGACGGCCCCGCGCCGCTTGATCATGCCGCGCACGTGGTGCTCGAGGTCCATCAGGTTGACGCCGACGTCGGCGAGCTTGCCGACCTCGGTCAGCACCTCGGCGACGAACCGCCCGGTCACGTGCATGCGGTCGATCTCCGCAGGCGTCTTCAGCTCGATCACGACTACCTCGCGTCCTCAAGTTCCGGTATTTCTATACCGGAAACGGTAGCACGGTACCGGGATACAAATACCACCCCGGCCGTTAGTCCGGCACAGCGAGCACGTGGTCCCGGAATGCTTGAACCGCGGGCGAAAGCGGCTCCCCGGCACGCCAGGCGAGCCCGATGGTCCGGTTGACCGGCGGGTGCAGCGGCACCTCCGCGACACCGGCCGGGGAGCCGGGCTCGAAGCGCGGCAGGAGGGCAACGCCCAGGCCGGCGCCGACCAGTCCGCGGACGGTGTCGGATTCCTGGCCCTCGAAGGCGACCTTCGGCGTGAAACCAGCGGCGGCGCAGAGGTCGTCGGTGATCCGGCGCAGGCCGTAGCCGGGTTCGAGGAGGACGAACGGTTCGTTGGCCAGCTCCGCCACGCGCACGCTGCGTCGTCCGGCCAGCCGATGGCCAGCGGGGACCGACAGGTGGATCGGCTGCCGGTCGAGCACCACCGTCTCCAGTCGGTCGTCCTCGACGACCGGGGCGAGCAGGGCGAGATCGAGTTCTCCGGACACGAGCCGGTCGACCATGTCCTGCAGCGAACCCTGCACGAGGGTGAACCGGGCGGTCGGGGCCTGTTCGCGATACGTGCGCAGCAAGCCCGGCACCAGCGACCGGCCGAGCAGGTGCAGAAAGCCGAGCACGACGCGGCCGCTCGCCGGTTCGATCTCCTCGCGGGCGAGGCGGACTCCGGCGTCGACCATGGGTAATGCGCGCTCTGCGGCGTCCGCCAGAAGCTCGGCGGCACGAGTGAGGCGGACGCCTCGGCCGTCGGGCACGGTCAGCGGCGCGCCGAGGGCGTGTCCCAGCGCGGCCAGCCGCCTGCTGACTGTGGGTTGCGGCACTCCGAGGATCTCGGCCGTGCGGGTGACGTTTCCGGTGCTCCGCAGCGTGGCCAGCAGAGACAGGTGCGGGACGAGCTGCGCGGTGAGGCTCTCATTCGGCACGGTATGAATGATGGCAGATCAACGTATTAGACGTATTGATTAGCCAAGCTTACTTTCAAGGTCATGCTCTCCTCCGCCCGCCGGGTCAAGGTCGCGGTCGCCGCCGCGGGCTTTACGTCGTTCGCCCTGCTCTACGCCCCGCAAGCGGTCCTGCCGCAGCTCGCCGGGCAGTACCACCTCGATCCTGGCGGCGCGGCGCTCGCGGTGAGCGTGGCGACCGGTGCGCTGGCGATTTCCGTGCTGCCGATCGCCGCGCTGTCCGAGGTGATCGGACGGCGGCCGGTGATCATCGCGTCCGTCGTGCTCTCGTCGGTGCTCGGGCTTCTGCTGCCGCTGGTGCCGGACTACTCGCTGCTGCTGGTTTTGCGCGCGGTGCAGGGCGTCGCGATCGCGGGATTCCCCGGCGTGGCCACGGCTTACCTCGTGGAACGGCTCGGCAAGACCGGCGTGGCGGCCGCGGTCGGCGCGATGATCGCGGGCAACACCATCGGCGGCATGACCGGACGGCTGGCCACCGGATTCACCGCCGGTCCGTTCGGCTGGCGCGGCGCGTTGTACGTCGTGGCCGGGATTTCGCTGGTCTGCGCGGTCGTGACGGTCGTGATGCTGCCGCCTTCGCCGGTCAAGACGGGGGAGCGGCAAGGCTTGCGCGACATCGGCCTCGGCCTGCTTACCGCGGTGCGCCGACCGGTGTTGCTCGTGCAGTACGCGGTCGCGCTGCTGGCCATGGGCGCGTTCGTCGCTCTGTACAACGCGGCTGGGTTCCGGCTGACCGGCGAGCCGCTGAATCTCTCGCCAGCGATCGCGTCGCTGGTGTTCGTGTCGTACGCGCTGGGCTCGGTTTCGTCGGCTACCGCCAACCGGCTGTCCGCGCGGATCGGCCGTCGACAGGCGCTGGTCGGCGTGCTGCTGCTCACTGCGGTCGGCGCGTTGCTGACGATCCCGGATTCGCTGCCGTTGATCGTCGTCGGCTTTCTCGTGCTGACGACGGCGTTCTTCGCCGCGCACTCGATCGCCAACAGTTGGGCCGCGGCCGAGGCCCCGGAGAACGCGCGAGGCCAGGTCGGCGGGCTGTACATGCTCATGTACTACCTGGGCAGCAGCATCGGCGGCGGGGTCGGCAGCGTCGTCTACGGGAAGGCCGGGTGGAGCTGGCTGATCGTGGCTGTGGTGGTGTGGCTGGGGCTGGCGGTGGCGGCGGTCGCGGTGGGTACGCGGGTGCGGGGAGAGGCGCGCGTGCTGGTGGGGTCGTGAGTGCTAATCGCGGTTCTAACCGTGATTGCCACTCACGAGCACGCCGTGGCCACCAACAGCCCGCCACCGACCGGCAGCAACGCCGGAACCAGCCGCTCGTCCTCCCGCACGGCCCGCGCGACCTCGCGCAGCGCCATCGTCTCCGGGTCGCGCCGGGCCGGGTCGGTGAGCCGTCCGCCCGCCAGCACCTGGTGGAACACGATCACCCCGCCGCGGCGCAGCAGGGCCACGCCCTGCTCGTAGTAGCCGGGGTACTCGATCCGCGCGGCGTCGACGAACACCAGGTCGTAGCCGCCTGGGGTGAGCCGCGGCAGCACGTCCAGCGCGCGGCCGACGATGAGCCGCATCCGGCCCGGCGGGTAACCCGCTTCGAGGAAGGTCTTGCGCGCCGCCCGCTGGTACTCCGGTTCGACGTCGATCGAGGTCAGCACGCCGTCGGCGGCCATCCCGCGCAGCAGGTACAGGCCGCTCACGCCGGATCCGGTGCCGACCTCCACGACCGCCCGCGCGGCGACCGTCGCGGCGAGAAAACGCAGCGTCGTGCCTGCTCCGGGGGCCAGCGGGGCGCAACCGAGGTCGGCCCCGCGCAGCCGTGCCGCGGTCAGCACGTCGTCGTCGGGCAGGTACCCGTCGACCTGCTCGGCGCCGACCGCCCCGGTCTCGGCCGCCGCCTCTGTCCCCGAACTCACGCGCGAAGGTTAGCGCTGGTTGTCGATAAATCCGCGAAGGCTCCCTGGTAAGCGCCTTCCGGCCCCGAGGAAAGCCCGCGAAAACCCTGGAAAGGCCCCGCAGCCAACTTCTCAGGCTGCTCTCAGATCGGTCTCATGAGTTCCATAAGGAAGCCCGGCAGACTCAGTCTCAACCACACGGGAACACCGTGTGCCCGGCCCGCGTTGGCAGAGGTGTAGAGGAGTTGACCCAGATGGAGGTGCCTGCTCCCCTGATGCAGAACGCCGAACTGCCGGAAGCCGCCCCGGTGACCGTGGACGCAGCCGAGGCGGCTTGGACGCCGCCCTCGTGGGACGAGGTCGTGCGCGAACACGCCGGCCGCGTCTACCGGCTCGCCTACCGCCTCACCGGCAACACGCACGACGCCGAGGACCTGACCCAGGAGACGTTCATCCGCGTCTTCCGGTCGCTCGCGTCGTACAAGCCCGGCACCTTCGAGGGCTGGCTGCACCGGATCACCACGAACCTGTTCCTCGACATGGCGCGCCGCCGCTCGCGCGTGCGTATGGAGGGACTGCCCGAGGACACCGACCGGCTCGTCGGCGACGACCCGAGCCCGGAGCAGCACTACAGCGACACCCACCTGGACCCGGACCTGCAGGAGGCGCTCGACGAGCTGCCCCCGGAGTTCCGGGCCGCGGTCGTGCTGTGCGACGTGGAAGGACTGTCGTACGAGGAGATCGGCGCGACGCTGGGCGTCAAGCTCGGCACCGTGCGCAGCCGCATCCACCGCGGCCGCTCGGCGCTGCGCGCGTCGCTCGAGCGCCGTCGCGCGACCCGAGAGGAATCTGCGAAGGTGTCCGTATGACCGGCTGGCGTTTCGCCGAATCCCACCTCATGCCCGATGCGGTAGTCGCACTGGTCGACGGCGAACTGACGCCGGTCGCCCACGACCGTGCCCTCGCGCACGTCACGCGCTGCCCGGACTGCGCGGCCGAGGTGACGTCGCAGCGGCAGGCCGTCGCGGCGGTGAAGGACGCGGGTGCGCCGTCGATGTCGGCGGGTTTCCTGGCCAGCCTCCGGTCCATTCCGGAACACACTGATCTGCCTGGCGCGCCGGACAACCTCGCGGTTACCGCGGATGGCCAGCTGGTGGCTATCCAGCGGCCGGAGCGGGTGGCTGGGTTGCGTGACGCTGGGGTGCTCGGGGGTGCCGCGCCGTTGGGAACAACCGCGCCGCTCGGGCAGTCGGCGAACGTGCTCGGCGGCGGTCGGTTCGCTTTCAGTCGGAAACGGGCGGCGCAAGGGGCCGGGGTCGTGGTGTCCGGGCTCGTGCTGAGCGCTCTCGCACTCGTCGGGACTTCGGCGGATAGCGGGGAAGGGTCGACGGGGACTGGGCCGGTTCGGGTGCCTAACGCGAATTTGCTTCCGGCGCAGATGACGGTGCCTAAGGGGGCTGGTGGGGCGGAGTCTGTGTCTCCGGAATCGGAGGTTGAGCCTGGGGCGGTTCGGGCTGGGGCTGCTGTCGCGGCTCGTTAGGTCCCTGGGGGTCGGCTCGTCGCCTGGCGGCGACATTGCCGTGGTGGTTGCGTGGGGCACCCCGAAGCTGATTGTGACTACGGTGCGGGGGTGGTGTGGGTGCCTGGTGAGTTGGGTGCACTGGCTGCGGTTTGGTGGGTGGTCCGTGAAGGGCTCCTTGAGGGAATCTGGGTCCGTGAAGGGGCCCCTCACGGCCTCGCGCGGGTCGTGAGGGGAACCCTGAGGGACTCTGAGTCCGTGAGGGTTCCCCTCACGGACGTTTGGGCGGGAGGTGCGGGGGCAGGCAACAGTCATTTCACTGCGGTCTGGGCACACTCTCCCTAGGCTTGGGTATCGTCGACTCCCAGCCTTACTGAACCGCTTCCCGGGGAATGATGACCGACCAGCCGAACGCTAATTCTGACCAGTCCGGTGCCGTCGGAACGGACCGGTTGGGTCCTCGGCCGCTTGAGCGGCCTGCGGTGGATCAGCAGCAGGCGGCTGTCTTCGGGCGTCCGCACGGGGTCGAGGGGGCGTTCGACAAGCTCTACACCCCGGCGCCCAACGGGAACGGGCAGAAGCTCAGTCTTGCGCCGCCGACGCCCGAATCTCTGGCGGAGGCGTTCAGTCGGCCTGCTGGGGCCGAGGGTGTGCGGTTGCAGCGGCCGCTCGAGGCCTCCGGGGAGAACGGCGCCTCGGAAGATCCGTTGTGGACTGACACCAGCGATCCTTGGCGCGATCCGGCGTCCGGGGCGGTGTTGGCTGGGCCTGCGGTCGTTCCGGAGGACGACGAGGGCGAGAAGCCGAAGCTGCCCACCGGCGCGCAGTTGAGTTTGCCTGAGGTGTTGTTCGGGCGGCGGGTGAAGCCGAAGGCGTTGGCGCTGCTTGGCGTGGTCGCGTTGTTGATTGGCGCGGTTGGCGGGCTGGTCGGCTGGTGGGTCGGGGATACTGGGTCCTCGTTGACCGGCAGCGCCACGATTTCCGAGGCGGAGGCGGCCAAGGAACGGCCCCCGGGGTCGCTCGCGGACATCGCGCGGAGGGTGTCGCCCGCGGTGGTTTCGCTCGAGGTGGTCAAGCCTGGTGCGGACAGCGGCGAGCAGGGCTCCGGCGTGGTGATTGATCCGCAGGGATACATCCTTACCAACGAGCACGTGGTCGCGTCCGCGGTCGGCGACGCGGCTACGAAGGTCACCGCGGTGTTCAACGACGGGACTCGCACCGAGGCCAAGGTCGTTGGCGCGGATCAGAAAACCGATCTCGCCGTGGTGAAGGTCAATGTGACGAACCCGGTCGTGATGCAGATCGGCAAATCGTCCGATCTGCAGGTCGGGGACGCGGTGATCGCGGTCGGCTCGCCGCTGGCGCTGCAGAACTCGATCACCTCGGGCATCGTCAGCGCGCTCGACCGGCCGGTCACCGCGGGCGGCGACAACGGGGCGGCTCCGGTCACCTACTCCGCCATCCAGACCGACGCCGCGATCAACCACGGCAACTCGGGCGGGGCGCTCGTCGACTCGACGGGGGCGCTGGTCGGGATCAACTCCGCGATCCGCTCGTCCAGCTCCGACGGCGGCAGCATCGGCATCGGGTTCGCCATTCCCAGCGACTACGCCATCAAGATCGCCAAGGCGCTGATCAAGGACGGCAAGGTCAAGCACGCCGACATCGGCATCAACGCGGCCTCGACGGTCGCCGGTTCGTCCACGATGGGCGCGCAGGTGCGCAACGTCGCGCCAGGCGGTCCGGCGGCGGGCGCGGGGATCAAGGAAGGCGACGTGATCACCAAGGTCGGCGACCACGTCGTGCGCGATTCCGCCGAGCTGACCGTCGCGGTCCGCAGCCACGACCCCGGCCAGGTGGTTCCGGTGCAGCTGGCTCGCGACGGCGCGTTGCTCGTGGTGGACGTCACGCTCGGGTCGGACTGACACCCGTTCTTACTAATCCGGCCAAAAGTAGGCCGACCCCCCGCGCGGCACGTAACCGTCGCTGCGAAGCCATTCGGCCGTGGCTGTGGCCGGGTCAGTAACGATCGGCACAGTAGCTGCCGTGCGACGTTCGGGCCTGCCCGGACGCGAAACGGCCCGGGTAGTCTTGGGCGGGGCAGCACCGAGCGGAGGTTTCACGGGTGTTCGACAGTGTCGGCTGGGGCGAGATCCTCGTGCTCATCATCGCGGGGCTTTTCATTCTCGGACCCGAACGGCTGCCCGAGGCGGCGGCCTGGATGGCGAAGAGCGTCCGCAAGGCCCGCGACTTCGCGACCGGCGCGCGCGAGCAGCTTCGCGAGGAGATGGGTCCGGAGTTCGACCAGCTGCGCAAACCGCTCGAAGACCTGCGCGGCCTGCGCAACCTCGACCCGAAACGGGTGGTCGCGCAGCACCTGTTCGACGGGGATTCCGACCCGCTGGGGTTGAACGGGTTCAAGAACGATCTCAACGGGGCCAGCGGCAATGGGGCCAACGGCTCGAACGGTGCGCCGACGATCAAGCCGCAGACCGCGGTGCCGCAGCCGGAGCCGTTGAAGCCGGGCGAGCGTCCGCCGGTGGATCCCGACGCCACCTGACTGCTCGTGCGCGGCAATCCCGGTTAGAACCGGGATCGCCACTCACGACCCCCGCGCGCGAGGAGATTGGTCCGGAGTTCGGCCAGCTGCGCAAACCCCTCGAAGACATCCGTGGCCTGCGCGATCTCGGTCCGAAGCGGGTTCATCACGCCAGCATTTGTTCGCCGGGGGCTCGGATCCGCGTGCCACCTGACTGCTCGTGCGTGGCAATCCCGGTTAGAACCGGGATCGCCACTCACGACCGACGCGCGACGCGCTGATCAGGCTGGGTAGCCTCAGGGCATCAGCTCAACCGACCCTGGAGGTTCCCGATATGTCACGCCGTGCGGCTGCGCTGGCCGGAACGATCGCTGCGGCCGCCTTCGCCGTCGCCGGGTGCAGTGCCGACGACGAGCCCAGCACCAAGGCCCCCGCCACCTACACTTCGGTGCCCGCCCCGGCGATGCCGTCTTCGTCGGCTCCCTCGAGCAGTGAGGCGAACGCTCCCGGGAACGGCGGTGCCACCGGTGAGCAGCCGAACGTCAAGCGCGGCGCGCAGACCGGCGAGGCAGGCGTGGACGTGCTGGTCACCGTCGCCTACCAGGGCGGGAAGGTCACGCCGCCGGCCGGGGTCGTCGACGTCAAGGTCGGCAACAAGGTGAAGATCATCGTGTCGTCCGACCAGCCGCAGAACGTCGACGTCCAGGACCAGCCGGACAAGTCGGGCGACGTGTCCTCGAAGAAGCCCGAGGACATCGACTGGACGGTGACGAAGCCGGGCGACACCAAGGTGACGCTCCGCGAGGCCGGTGCCCTCCTGGTGACGGTGCACGCCTCCTGAACGCCGTCGTGAGTGTTTATGCCGGTTCTAACCGGCATAAACACTCACGAGTCCTCAGCGCCCGGCGGGGCTGACGTTCAGCATCATCCCGGCCAAACCGCGCGCCCGGACCGACAGTTGCTTCGCCGCGTCCTTCAGCACCAGCGACGCCGGGGCCTCCGGATCGGACAGCACGATCGGCGTGCCCTCGTCGCCCTGTTCGCGCAGGCGCGGGTCCAGTGGGACCTGGCCCAGCAGCGGCACCGTGGAACCGACCGACTTCGACAGCGAATCCGCCACCGTCTGTCCGCCGCCCGCGCCGAAGACCTCGATGCGTTCGCCCGTCGGCGTTTCCAGCCACGACATGTTCTCGATCACGCCCGCGACGCGCTGCCGCGTCTGCATCGCGATCGCGCCCGCGCGCTCGGCCACCTCGGCGGCGGCCTGCTGGGGCGTGGTCACCACGAGGATTTCCGCGTTCGGGATCAGCTGCGCCACCGAAATCGCGATGTCGCCGGTGCCCGGCGGCAGGTCCAGCAGCAGGATGTCCAGGTCGCCCCAGAACACGTCGGCCAGGAACTGCTGCAGCGCGCGGTGCAGCATCGGGCCGCGCCACACGACGGGGGCGTTGCCCGGCGTGAACATGCCGATCGAGATGACCTTCACGCCGTGCGCCTGCGGCGGCATGATCATCGTGTCGACCTTGGTCGGCTTCTCGCGCGCGCCGAGCATGCGCGGCACCGAGTGGCCGTAGATGTCCGCGTCCACCACGCCGACCGAGAGTCCGCGCTCGGCCATCGCCACGGCCAGGTTCACCGTCACCGACGACTTGCCGACGCCGCCCTTGCCGGACGCCACGCAGTAGACCCGCGTCATCGAACCCGGCTGCGCGAACGGGATCACCGGCTCCGCCGCGTCGCCGCGCAGCGATTTGCGCAGCTCAGTGCGCTGCTCGTCGCTCATCACGTCCAGCTCGACCCGCACGTCGGCGACGCCGGGGAGCTTCGAGACGGCCTTCTTCGTGTCCGCGGTGAGTGTCGCCTTGAGCGGACAGCCCGCGACCGTCAGGTAAATCCCGACGTCGACCACCCCGTCGTCGCCGACCGCCACGTCCTTGACCATGCCGAGGTCGGTGATCGGTTTCTTGATCTCCGGGTCGTACACGTCCTTCAGCGCGGTGCGGACGTCGTCGACGCTGGGGAGCTGCTGTGTACCAGTCACGCTTCCATCGTACGTACTGCCCAGTTCAGCTTTGCTTGGCCTTGCGCGGCTTGGAGTCCACGTCGAGATCGTCGCGCAGCCGGTCGAGTTCGCTGCGCAGGTAGTCGCGGGTCGTGACCTCGCCGACGGCCAGCCGCAGCGCCGCCAATTCGCGGGCGAGGTACTCGGTGTCCGCCTTCGTCTGCGCGGCGCGCGTGCGGTCCTCCTCCAGCGACACCCGGTCCCGGTCGTCCTGGCGGTTCTGCGCGAGCAGGATCAGCGGCGCGGCGTACGCGGCCTGCGTCGAGAACGCCAGGTTGAGCAGGATGAACGGGTACGGGTCCCATTGCAGCGACACCGCGACCAGGTTCAGCACGATCCAGACGATCACGATCAGCGTCTGCCAGAACAGGTACTTGCCGGTGCCGAGGAACCGGGCGATCCGCTCGGTGAACCGCCCGAAGGTGTCCGGATCGATGTTCAGCCGCAGCCGGGCCTGGCTGCGCGGCTGGTCGAGCCTGCGGCCGGAACCGAGTTCAGGCACGTTCGGCCTCCTCTAGAACAGCGCCGTCCGCGCCGTCCGCGACGTCGTGCAGTCCGGTTTCGCGCCAGTCGTCGGGCAGCAGATGGTCGAGTACGTCGTCGACGGTGACGGCGCCGAGCAGGTGGTCCTCGGGGTCGACGACCGGGCCGCACGCCAGGTTGTACGCCGCGAAATACCGGGTGACCTCGGACAGCGTCGCCTCCGGGCGCAGCGCGGTGAGGTCGGTGTCCACCGCGCTGGCCACCAGTTCGGCGGGCGGTTCGCGCAGCAGCCGCTGGAAGTGCACTACGCCGACGAACCGGCCGGTCGGCGTCTCGGTCGGCGGGCGGCAGACGAACACCATGCTGGCGAGCGCGGCGGGGAGTTCGGCGTTGCGGATGTGCGCCAGCGCCTCGGCGATCGTCGCGTCCGGCGTCAGCACCACCGGTTCCGGCGTCATCAGACCGCCCGCGGTGTCCGACGAATACGCCAGCAGCCGTTTGACCGGCGCGGATTCCTCCGGCTCCATCAGCTCCAGCAGCCGGCTCTGCTCGGCCGGGGCGAGTTCGGCGAGCAGGTCGGCCGCGTCGTCCGGGTTCATCGCCTCGAGGATGTCGGCGGCGCGTTCCTCGGCGAGGTAGGCCAGCAGTTCCTTCTGGTCGTCCTCGGGCAGTTCCTCGATGACGTCCGCGAGCCGCTCGTCGTCCATCGCGTCGGCGACCTCGTGGCGGCGCTTCATCGGCAGGTCGCGCAGGGTCGCGGCGACGTCGACCGCGCGCATCGTGTCGAACAGCATCAGCAGCTGGCCCGCGCCTTGCGGCTGTCCGGTCAGGTCGGTGAGCCCGAGCCCGGCGACCTCGTTCCACGGCAGCACCTGCATCGCGGCGCGCCGGCGGCCCAGCGTCAGCCGGGTCGTCCGCTCGCGGACGGCGAGCCTCGCCAGCACCCAGTCCCGCGTGCGGGTCGGTTCCATCGCCGCGTCGACCACGGTCACCCGGGTTTCCGCGCCGGTGAGCGTGGCGTGCGCGTCGAGGAGCTGCCCGCACACCAGGACCTCGTTGGGCCGCTGGTGGAAATGCCGCATGTTGACCGAACCGGTGGCGAGCGTCACGGCGTTCGGTTCGATCGAGGTGACCCGCAGCATGGGCACGAACACCCGCCGCCGGGTCGCCAGTTCCACGACCATGCCGAGAACCCGCGGCGGCTGCTGGTCCAGCCGCAGCCCGGCGACGACGTCGCGGACCTTGCCGATCGATTCCCCGTCGGGACCGAATACCGGCAGACCGGCGAGCTGTGCTGCGTAAACCCGGTTTGTGCCTGCCATGGCGCCGACACTATCGGCTGAGGGCCTGGCCCGCTCGTGCCGCTGCTCGGCGAATTCTCAGCTAAGCAGCGCCCATCGGGTCAGCACGGGCAGCGCTTCGGCGGACGGGCCGTCGTCGTCCTCGTCCAAACCGCCGAAATCGACCAGATCCTGGGCGTGCCACAGCCGGTTCTGCACGGCCCGGACGAGCGTCCACGCCTTGGCCCGGTCACGGTCCAGACCGCTCGCGGCGAGCTTCGAGTCCAGTGTGGATTCGCTGAACCGGTTCCACAGCAACGAAAGCGCGCCGTATTCGAGGTCTCCGGCGAGCGGCTTCGGGTCGATCACCAGCCACGGCTCGCGGGTGCCGGACAGCACGTTCTCGTAATGCAGGTCCTCGTTCACCAGCGCGCTACCCGCTTCCGGGCCGAGGTCGCGGCACACCTGCAGCGCCGCGTCCAGCTCCCGGCGGGGGAGCGGTTCGCCCAGCTCCTGCCACGACCGGGGCAGTTCTTCGAGCAATTCCTCCGCGACGGCGGACAGCGTGCGCGTGAGTTCGACGGGCGCGGGCACGGCGAGCCGCCGGGCGAGTTCGCTCATGATCTCGACGGCGGGCAGCAGCGGCTCGTCCTCCAGCGTCCGGCTGTCGTCGAGACGCTCCAGCAGCATCGCGCCGTCCTCGGGCGAGGACTCGTGCAGCAGCACCGAACCACGACCGGCCCATGTGGACAGTGCGAGCGGTTCGTGGCGCGATTCTTCTTCCACCCAGCCGAGTTTGAGCACCACGCGGGAGCCGTCCGCGCGCCGGGCGGGCTGGACGACGCCGACGTAGCCGTGCCGCGCGGTGTCCTCGAACTCCAGCTCCCACTTCCGGGCGTACTGCTGCGCGAGCGAGGGCAGCGACGCGAGCCACGGGACGGCTTCCGGACCGAGCACCTTGGGGGCGCGTTCGGCGAAGGCGGGCGGGATTTCCAAAACGGTCACAACGCCCATCCTGGCCGCCCTCGCAAACCGTTTCCGGGGCTGTCTCGCGCGCGTACAGTGAAGGAACAAAAGGGTTTGGTGAACCCGGGAGCTGCCATGATCGTCGAGATTGTCAGCGCAGTGGTCGTCGCGGGCGGGGTGTGGCTCGCCTCCGCGGTACGCGTGGTGAAGCAGTACGAACGCGGGCTGGTGTTCCGTTTTGGCCGGGTGCGGACGAGCGTCCGCGAACCAGGGCTAGCGCTGCTGCTGCCGATGGCCGACCGCATGCAGAAGGTGAACATGCAGGTCATCACGCTGCCCGTACCCGCGCAGGACGGAATCACCCGCGACAACGTCACGGTCCGGGTGGACGCCGTCGTGTACTTCAAGGTGGTCGACCCGGTGCTGGCCACGGTCCACGTGCAGGACTACCGGTCGGCGATCGGCCAGGTCGCGCAGACGTCGCTGCGGTCCATCATCGGCAAGAGCGACCTCGACGACCTGCTGTCGAACCGCGAACGGCTCAACGAGGGCCTCGAGCTGATGATCGACAGCCCGGCGCTGGACTGGGGCATCCACATCGACCGGGTGGAGATCAAGGACGTCGCGCTGCCGGAGTCGATGAAACGCTCGATGTCGCGTCAGGCCGAGGCCGAACGCGAACGCCGCGCCCGGGTGATCTCCGCGGACGGCGAACTGCAGGCGTCGCACAAGCTCGCCCAGGCCGCCGCGGCGATGGCGGACACCCCGGCGGCGCTGCAGTTGCGGCTGCTGGAGACGGTGGTGCAGGTGTCGGCGGAGAAGAACTCGACGCTGGTGCTGCCGTTCCCGGTGGAGCTGCTGCGGTTCCTCGACGCGCGGACCGATCCTCCGGCGAAACCGGCCGCGAAACCGCCGGAGCCGCGCACGCCGGAGGCTTCGGAGACGTCGGAGCTGTCGGAGGCGTCGAGCAACGGACAGGTCGTTCCGCGCGAGGCCGAGGCGAGCGACGTGCCGGATCAGCGGTCGAGGTAGCCGTTCAGGCCGAGGACCAGCAGCGTCACGAAGAAGCTGAGCCACAGCGCGACCGTCACATAGCCGAGCACGACGGCCGACAACGCCATGGTGCGTCCGCCCGCTTCGTTGCGGTTGGCCTTGGCCAGCGCGACATGCCCCATCGCGATGCCGGGGATCGAGAGAACGCAGGTCACCAGCCCAATCACCGAGCACACCAGCGCACCGGTCGCGAGTCCGGTGTCGGTGTTGTGCGCGTACGGCTGGTAGGCCGCGCCGTACGGCGGCGGAGCCGGGAAGGCCTGGTACGCGGGCGGCGGCGCGAACGGATCCGGTTGCGGCGCAACGGGATACGGCGTCGCGGGCGGTTGCGCGGCGGGAGCCGGTAGGTCGCCGGGCAGCTGCGCGACCGGGCCGGGGTCCGGCGCGGTCCAGCCCGGCGGGGGCACCAGCGGATCAGCCTCCGAAGTGGACGAGACGGCGTCCGCCGAGGTCTCGTACTGCGCGGGTTCGGAGGTGGCCGGCGGCTCGTACGGAGCGGGGTCCGCGGTCGGCGGCGGTTCGTACGCCGGTTCGCGGTCGGGCGGAGTGGTCATCGGGGCTCCCTCGAGGTGCCGGGTTCGAAGGACGACGCTACCGGGAATCGCGGCGGCATCAGCTGAAAACTCCGGACTGGAACAATGCGCGCACGATCACCGGGACGAGGACGATCCAGACGATCAGCGCGGCGTAGCCGATCACGAACCCGGCGACCGCCAGCGCGCCGCCGGTGCCGCGGCCGCGGCGGGCCCGGTAGAACGCGAGGTGCCCCATCACGATCCCCGCGACGGCCATCGGCGCGCACAGCACGAACCCGGCGATCGAGCACACCAGCGACCCGAGCGCGAGCCCCGAGCCCGGCGACGGGCCTTGCGGCGGATAGGGCTGGTGCTCGTACGAGGGGTGCTCGTAGCTGTCGCGGCCGGCGGGCTCGTCCCGGTCGTCGCTGGCCTCGCTCATCGGGATCCTTCTCGCGGTTTCGGGTGGATCAGCACCTTATCCGCACCTTAACGGGGGAAACCGGGGCCTGGCGTGAGCACCCTCATAGCCGCTCGGGCGCGAAGCAGTCATACTCCCCGGTAACCCAGCGCCGGGAGCCGGCGTCGCCGCCGAAGGGAGCCCAGTGATGGCCCGTCTTGCCCGGACCGCCGGCCTGACCGATGTGCAGCAGGAGATTCTGTCCACGGTGCGGTCGTTCGTGGACAAGGAGATCATCCCGCACGCGCAGGCGCTGGAGCACGCCGACGAGTACCCGGCGGAGATCGTCGAGGGCATGAAGGAGATGG
>NZ_PQIA01000107.1 GCF_003385235.1 Amycolatopsis circi
GCGTCGGCGGGAATCGCCGTCCTGGCGATGGCGGCCGAGGTGTTCTTCCTGCCTTGGGTGCCGGCCCCGACCCCGGCCGCCGTCGCCGACCCGGCGCCCGGCTCGCTGCCGGGAGAGGACGGCGCGCCCGCCGAGCTGCCCTCGGACGGCCAGGCGATCGGCCTGCAACGCCCCGGCAGCATCCGGCTGCCGGACGGCTCCGAGGCCCGGCTGAAGCGCACCGAGATCACCCAGAAAGGCATCCTGCCGATCCCGCGCGGCCTGAGCGACGCCGCGTGGTGGGGTGCCCGCCTCGGCGCGACGCAGGGCGCGGCAGTGCTCTCCGGACACGTCAACTGGGCCGGTGCGAAGGGTCCCTTCGACGACCTGTGGCGCGTCCGCACCGGCGACAACGTCAGCATCGTCGACGCGTCCGGCGGCCGCTGGCTCTACCGCGTCACCGGCGCGACCACGATTCCGAAGGAACAGCTGCCCGCGCAGGCCCCCGGCTGGTTCGCCCAGACCGGCCCGCACCGCCTGGTCCTGGTCACCTGCGGCGGCGACTACGTCGGCGGCACCGAGGGCTACGACGAGAACCGGATCGTCACGGCGGACCTCGTCTCCCGGCCGGACTGAGCCGACCGCGAAGGCCCCTGGCGAAAGTCCGTGCAACCCCGCCGGCGCCTCATCGCATGTCTCCCCGGAGAAACCTCCAGACCAGGGGAGCACGATGCAGGGGACACAGGCCCAACCAGCACGCAAACGCGGCGCACTGATCGTCGTGGCGGCAGTCGTCGCGGTGGCAGCCGTCATCGCCGCGGTGCTGATCTTCTTCGCCGGCAAGGACCACGCCGACTCGGCACAGCCGCAGCAGCAGACCGGCACCGCGCAGGCCGGAGGCAGCCAAGCCGGAAACAGCCAGCCGGACCCCGGACAGACCCCCGGCTCGGTCAAGCTGCCCGGCGGCGGGCAGGCGAAGCTGATCCCCGAGGAGGTCGGCGGCGACGGCGCGCTGCCGATCCCCAAGAGCCTCTCCGAGGCGGCGTGGTGGGGCTCCGGCGTCGGGGCCGCGCAGGGCGTCACGCTGCTGTCCGGGCACGTCAACTGGGCCGGGAAGACCGGGCCGTTCCAGGAACTCTGGCGGATGAAACCCGGCCAGGTCGTCACCGTCACCGATGCTGCGGGCAAGCCGTGGGAGTACAAGATCGACGAGGCGCGCACGATCCACAAATCGGATCTGGCCGCGGAATCCGCGAAGCTCTTCGACCCCGAGGGCCCGCACCGGCTGGTGCTCGTCACGTGCGGCGGCGACTACGTCGGCGGCCAGGAGGGCTACGACGACAACCGGGTCGTGACGGCCTCGCCGGTCACCCGTTCGTGACCTCCGACCTGCGCGGAGGCTCCGGGGACCGGCCGGATACGCTGGACCTTCCGATAACTGTCCCCGCATGCGTCCGGAGCGTGGAGTGCCCGCCAACAAAATCGAAACCGTCGTCAGTCTGTGCAAGCACCGTGGCTTCGTCTTCCCGTCGGGAGACATCTACGGCGGCACCAGGTCGGCGTGGGACTACGGGCCGCTCGGCGTTGAGCTGAAGGACAACATCAAGCGCCAGTGGTGGAAGACCGTCGTGCAGAGCCGCGAGGACGTGGTCGGCATCGACTCGTCGGTGATCCTGCCGCGCCAGGTCTGGGTCGCCTCGGGGCACGTGAACGTGTTCACCGACCCGCTGATCGAGTGCCTTTCGTGCCACAAGCGGTTCCGCGCCGACCAGCTCGCCGAGGACTTCGAGGCGCGCACCGGCAAGGCGACCACCGAGGACGACCTGTCCGAGGTGCCGTGCCCGAACTGCGGCACCCGCGGCAAGTACACCGAGCCGCGCGACTTCAACATGATGCTGAAGACGCACCTCGGCCCGGTCGAGACCGAGGAAGGCCTGGCCTACCTCCGCCCGGAGACCGCGCAGGGCATCTTCGTGAACTTCCTCAACGTGCAGAAGGCCTCGCGCAAGAAGCCGCCGTTCGGCATCGGCCAGATCGGCAAGTCCTTCCGCAACGAGATCACGCCGGGCAACTTCATCTTCCGCACGCGCGAGTTCGAGCAGATGGAGATGGAGTTCTTCGTCGAGCCGGGCGACGACGAGCAGTGGCACCAGTACTGGATCGACGCGCGCACCGACTGGTACAAGGACCTCGGCATCAAGGCCGAGAACCTGCGCCACTTCGAGCACCCGAAGGAAAAGCTCTCGCACTACGCGAAGCGCACCGTCGACATCGAATACCGGTTCGCGTTCAACGCCGGTCAGGAGTGGGGCGAGCTGGAAGGCATCGCCAACCGCACCGACTTCGACCTGACCACGCACTCGAACCACTCGGGCGTGGACCTGTCGTTCTTCGACCAGGCCTCGGGCCAGCGCTACCGGCCGTTCGTGATCGAGCCGGCCGCGGGCGTGGGCCGTTCGATGATGGCGTTCCTGGTCGACGCGTACGACGAGGAAGAGGTGCCGAACGCCAAGGGCGGCACCGACAAACGCACCGTGCTGCACCTCGACCCGCGGCTCGCGCCGTTCAAGGCCGCGGTGCTGCCGCTGTCGCGCAACGCCGACCTGTCGCCGAAGGCGCGCGACCTGGCCGCGCGGCTGCGCAAGCACTGGAACGTCGACTTCGACGACGCCCAGGCGATCGGCCGCCGTTACCGCCGCCAGGACGAGATCGGCACGCCGTACTGCGTCACGGTCGACTTCGACACGCTCGAGGACAACGCCGTGACGGTCCGCGAGCGGGACAGCATGAGCCAGGAGCGTATTTCGATCGACCAGGTGGAGTCGTACCTGGCCGGTCGTCTGCTGGGCTGCTGACCGCCGCGAAACCGTTCCGGACGGCCCTTTCCCGCAACTGCGGGGGAGGGCCGTCCGGCATTTCGCCCCCGGCACCCCTGACACCTGTCACGGTCGGGTCGTGACGCTCGGCCTGAGTACCGGCCGCCGCGGCGCGGCACGCTTCAAGCCATGGACAACACACAGGAAATCGCGGCGGGGGCAGCGATCAGGCTGGGCGGGATCGCGAAGCGCTACGGCGACGTGCGCGCGGTCAGCCACGTCGACCTGACCATCGCGCCGGGGGAAGTCGTGGCGCTGCTCGGGCCCAACGGGGCGGGCAAATCGACCACGGTCGACATGATTCTGGGGCTCACCACCCCCGACGAGGGCACCGTTTCGGTGTTCGGCCAGACGCCCGCCGACGCGGTGCGCGCCGGGATGATCGGCGCGATGCTGCAGGGCGGCACGCTGCTGGACGACCTGACCGTGCGCGAAACCGTCGGCCTTGTCGCGAAACTGCACCGCCGTCCGATGCCGGTGCGCGACGCGCTGCGCAGCGCGGGCGTCGAGCACATCGCCGACCGGCGGGCCAACAAGCTTTCCGGCGGGCAGAAGCAGCGCGTGCGGTTCGCGGTCGCGCTCGTGTCCGACCCCGATCTGCTCGTCCTCGACGAGCCGACCGCGGCGATGGACGTCGGCAGCCGGCGCGAGTTCTGGAAGTCGATGTACTCGTTCACCGACACCGGCCGCACCGTGCTGTTCGCGACCCACTACCTGGAAGAGGCCGAGGAATTCGCCGACCGGGTCGTGCTGATGCGGGCCGGGGAGATCGTCGCCGACGGGTCCGTCGCGGAGGTCCGCGCGCTCGCCGGCGGCCGCACCATCCGGGCGGTGCTTCCGGCCGGGGTCACCGACCAGCTGGTTTCGACGCTGCCCGCGGTCACGTCCTTCGAACTGCGCGGCGAACGCGTAGCACTGTCCAGTTCGGACTCCGACACCACCTTGCGCGCGCTGCTCGCCGCCGTCCCGACTGTGCACGACATCGAGATCGGCGCGGTCGGCCTCGAAGGCGCGTTCCTTTCCCTGACCTCCGACGAAACGGAAGAAGCAGTCCGATGAATCCCGCCTACCTGGTCGTCGAAACCCGCAGGCTGTTCCGCTCGCCGCGGTTCCTGGTCTTCGTCGTGGCCTTCCCGGTTCTCATGTTCCTGTTGCAGGCCACGGTGTTCACCGACAAGTCCGCGCCGGACCACGTCGCGGTCGCGGGCGTGATCATGGTCAACATGATGACGTTCGGCACGTTCGCCGCGGCCACCACGAACGGCGCCCGGCTCGCGATCGAACGGGCGGGCGGCTGGCAGCGGCAGCTGCGGCTGACCCCGCTGTCCGGCGCGGGCTACCTCGGCGGCAAAGCGCTGTCCGGGATGCTCGCCGGGCTGCCCGCGCTGATCCTGGTCCCGGCCGTCGCGGCGTTTTCCCAGGGCGTGCACCTCGACCCGGCGGGCTGGCTGCGGGTCTTCCTCGGGATTTTCCTCGGCACCATTCCGCTGGTGCTGCTCGGACTGCTGCTGGGCCAGTTCGGCACGCCGGAGTCGATGCAGCCGATCAGCATGATCGTCACGCTCGGCATGGGTTTCCTCGGCGGGCTCTGGATCCCGCTGGAGGGCATGCCGTCCTGGATGCACGACGTCGCGCAGGTCATGCCGACCTACTGGGTCCTCGGACTGGTCCGGCCGGCGGTGACGAATCAGCTGCTGGTGAGCTTGCCGTCCGCGATCGGCGTGCTGGGCGCGTGGACGCTGGCGCTCGGGATTGTCGTGGTCAGGCGATACCGTAAGGACAGCGCCCGGGTTTGACCGGGCGGGGAGGGAAGAACGACGTGTGGCCACTCGGCCGTGAAGCGGCGACCGGCAAGCCGGCCTCGCCCGGGTACTCGCTCAAGGACCGGGCGGCGTGGTGGGACGACCCGGTTTCGGGAGGGCGGCGCGGGCCGGGCAAGCCGGGATGGGCGATCTTCTCGGCGGCGTTCCTGCTGCCCTTCCTGATCCCGGCGACCCGCGGGCTGGTCGAGGACCCCGCGCCGCTGTGGGCGCGAATTCTTCTCGGCGTGACGGTCTACGCCTACGCCGCCTGCTACGCGGTGTTCCCCGCGCTCTTCGGCAAGCCGCGGCGGACGAAACTCTGGTTCGGCGCGGTCATGCTGGTGCTGGGCCTGCTGAGCGCGCTGCTCACCGACGCCAGCCCCTACGTCCTGCTCTACGCCACCGCGACGCTGGCCTTCCTGTTCCCGGCGGCCTGGGCGGTCATCTTCGACGGGTCGGCGCTGGGCCTGCTGGTGCTGGTGCTGTACCTGCGCGGTGACCTGCCGGACCGGATCAGCGACGTGATCACCGTCGGCTCGGTCACGCTGGCGATGTTCTTCATGTCCAACCTGATCCGGGCCATCCGCAGGCTGGAGCTGGCGAACAAGGAGATCGCGACGCTCGCGGTGGCCACCGAACGCGAGCGGGTCGCCCGCGATCTGCACGACCTGCTCGGGCACAGCCTGACCACGATCACGGTCAAGTCCGGACTGGCGCGGCGGGTGCTGGAAAGCTCCGGCGACATCGGCCGCGCGGTGCAGGAGATCCGCGAGGTCGAGGGGCTGAGCCGGTCGGCGCTGTCGGATGTGCGGGCGACAGTGTCGGAGTACCGGGAGGTGTCGCTGCCCGCGGAGATCGCCGGAGCGCGGGCGGCGTTGCGCGCGGCGGAGATCGACGCCGAGCTGCCGCACGCGGTGGACAACGTGCGCGCGGAACTGCACAGCACGTTCGGCTACGTGCTGCGCGAGGCGATCACCAACGTGCTGCGGCATTCCGGTGCGAAGGCGGTCAAGGTGCGGCTGGGCCGCGACTGGATGGAGATCGAGGACAACGGCTGCGCGGCGGCGGAGGTTACGCCAGGCAACGGGTTGCGAGGATTGACCGAACGGATGGGCGCGGTCGGGGGCACGGTGACGACGCGGGTGCGGCCCGGGGGAGGATGGGTCGTCCGAGCGGAGGCCCCGGAGCCGAGCCCGGCCGGATCCGCCGTCGCGGTGCGGGCCGAACCCACTGGAGGACTGGCGTGATCCGGGTGCTGCTGGCCGACGACCAGGCGATGGTGCGCGGGGCGCTGGCCACCGTGCTGGGACTGGAAGCCGACATCGAGGTCGTCGCCCAGGTCGGCACCGGCGACGAGGTGGTGGCCACGGCGAAGGAAACGACACCGGACGTCGCGCTGCTCGACGTGCAGATGCCCGGCATGGACGGCCTCACCGCAGCAGCCGAGCTGAAAACCGCGCTTCCGGCGTGCCGAGTGATCATCTGCACGACCTTCGGCCGCCCCGGCTACCTCGCCCGAGCGATGGCGGCAGGTGCGGCCGGGTTCGTAGTGAAGGACGCGCCGCCGGAACAGCTGGTCGAAGCGGTGCGCCGAGTCCACAGTGGACTTCGGGTGGTCGATCCGGCGTTGGCCGCGGAATCGCTCGCCACCGGGACGAGCCCGCTGACCGCCCGAGAACGCGACGTGCTCAGCGCGGCCAAGGACGGGAGTACCGTCGCGGATATCGCGAAGTCGCTTTTCCTGTCTGATGGAACGGTGCGAAACCATCTGTCGTCGGCGATCGGGAAGACGGGCGCACGCACCCGCGCGGAGGCGGTGCGGTTGTCGGAGGAGCGGGGCTGGCTCTAGCCCGGGGTGCCGCGCGGCTCGGCTCCCGCGGATGTCCGTGAGGGGAACCCTGAGGGACTCTGATTCCCGCAGGGTTCCCCTCACGGCTTTTTGCCTCCCGCTGCGGAGCGTGAGCGGGGTGCCTGCCCAGTGCCGGAGGACGGCTCTGCGAGGATGGCCGCCATGGATGCGTGGACTGGTCCCACTGCGGGAAACTGGGTGCGCCGCCTCGTTTTCGGTGCGGTGCTGGCCCTCGTCGCGGTCGTCGGGGGCACCGCGTTCCGGGTGTGGCAGGTCGCGCGCGAGAACGATCGGACCCCGGCGGACGCGATCGTCGTGCTGGGCGCCGCGCAGTACAACGGCAAGCCCTCCGAAATCTTCACCGCGCGGCTCGAGAAGGCGCGGCAGCTCTACGCCGAGGGCGTCTCGAAGACCGTCATCACGGCTGGCGGCAAGAAGACCCGCGACAACTTCACCGAGGCGACGGCCGGTGCGCGGTGGCTGACCAAGCACGGCGTGCCGCAAGCCGCGACGTTGCCGGTCGGCGAAGGGAATGACACCCTGCGCAGCCTCCGCGCGGTCGCCGATCAGGTGAAGGCTCGCGGCTGGCGTTCGGTGGTGCTGGTCAGCGATCCGTGGCATTCCTACCGGTCGCGGACGATGTCCGAGGACCTCGGACTGGAGGCGTGGACCGCGCCGACGCACAGCGGGCCGATCGTGCAGGAGCGTTCGACGCAGGTTCGCTACATCTACCGCGAAACCGGTGCGCTGCTGTTCTACGAGCTGACCAAGGCGCCCGCGGACGACCTGTTCGGCACGACGATGGGCTGAATTGTCGGTCCCCGCGCCTAAGCTGACGGGGTGAGTGACGGCTACCGCGAGCACGACCGCGCCCGCGTGCTGGCCGAGGAACCCAAGGGCGCGGCGCTGGCCGGTGCGCGGCCGGACGGGCGCAGTGCGTTCGCCCGCGACCGCGCGCGGGTGCTGCATTCCGCCGCGCTGCGCAGGCTGGCGGGCAAAACCCAGGTGGTCGGCCCGGGCGAGGGCGCGGAGGTCAGCGGTGCGCCGCGGACCCGGCTCACGCATTCGCTGGAGGTCGCGCAGATCGGCCGCGGCATCGCCGAGGAGCTGGGCGCAGACCCGGACCTGGTCGACACCGCGGGCCTGGCGCACGACATCGGGCACCCGCCGTTCGGCCACAACGGCGAGCGCGCGCTCGACCAGGCGGCCCAGGCGTGCGGCGGCTTCGAGGGCAACGCGCAGACGCTGCGGATCCTCACGAGGCTGGAACCCAAGGCGGTCGGCCCCGACGGCGCGACGGCCGGGCTCAACCTCACCCGGGCGTGTCTCGATGCCGCCACGAAATACCCGTGGCCGCGCCGCTCCGGGGAGCCGAAATACGGCGTGTACCCGGACGACACCGGGGTGTTCGGCTGGATGCGCGAGGGCGCGCCGGGCCTCCGCCGGTGCCTGGAAGCGCAGATCATGGACTGGTCCGATGACGTGGCGTACTCGGTGCACGACGTCGAGGACGGGGTGCTGGCCGGGCGGATCCGCCTGCGGCTGCTGGCCGATCCGGAGGAACGCGCGGCGGTCGCGGAGGCCGCCTCCCGGCATTTCTCGACCCTGTCGGTGTCCACTTTGGAGGGTGCGGCGAAGGAACTGCTCGACCTGCCGGTGGTCGCCGAGCTGGTGCGCGCGGAGCCGGACGGTTCGCTGCGTGCCCAGGTCGCGCTGAAACGGCTCACGAGCGAACTGGTGGGTCGGTTCGCCTCGGCCGCGGTCACCGGCACCCGCGCGGGCTACGGCGAGGGCCCGCTCACCCGGTATGCGGCGCGGCTGGCGGTGCCGGAGCAGGTCGGGGCGGAGGTGGCGCTGCTCAAGGCACTGGCGCTGCGCTACGTGATGAGCGATCGCCGTCGGCTGGCGATGCAGGACGGGCAGCGGGAGGTGATTACCGAGCTGGTGGCGGCCTTGTGCCGGCGCGCGCCTGAGGCGTTGGACCCGCTGCTGGTCCCGGCGTGGGACGCGGCATCCGACGACGCGGCGCGGTTGCGAGTGGTGGTGGACCAGGTGGCGTCGCTCACCGACGCGCAGGCGTACGAATGGCATCGATGGCACACCGGACGGCACGGAACGGCGCCGCCTGCCGAACCGTGAGCCGTGGAACCACCCGTTCCGGTACGGTCGCCGCATGGCCCTGGACAGCCACCTCACCTTCACCCTGGCGTTGCACGGTGCGACCGCGCCCCCGGGAGCGGACGCGTGCTTCTCGCCGTACTCGGCGGCGAGCGCGCTCGGTTTAGCCGAACAGGCCGCGCGCGGACGCACCGCGGAAGAACTGGCCGCCGTGCTCGGCCGCGACCAGAGCGGGCTGCTCCACGCCGCGGCTGAGCTGGGCGACAAGGCCCAGCTGGCCGTCGCGAACACGCTCTGGGCCTCGGACCTGATCACCGTCGAGGACAGCTTCCAGACCGCACTCGTGCGCTGGCCCGGCGGCAAAGCCGAGACCGCGCCGTTCGAGACCGACCCCGAGGGCGCGCGCGAGCGGATCAACGCCGACGTGGACCAGACCACTCACGGGCTGATCCCCGAACTGCTGCCCGAAGGCGCGATCCACTCGCACACGCGCGCCAGCCTGGTCAACGCGCTCTACCTGAAAACCGCCTGGCGACACCCGTTCCCGGAGCACGCCACGGCGGACGCCGACTTCCACGCCCCGGACGGCGTGCGTCAGGTGCCGACGATGCACCTGGACGAATCCGTCGGCTACGCGCACGAAAACGGCTGGCAGGTCGTCCGGCTGACGGCCGAGGGCGGCGTCGAGACGGTGATCCTGCTGCCGGACGGCGACCTCGACAGCGCCGAAGCCGCGCTCGACACGCAAGCGCTGCGCGGACTGCTGGAAAGCCCGAAGCAGCAGAAGGTCAACCTTTCGCTGCCCAAGATCTCGCTCGACGTGCGCGCCGACCTCGAACGGGCGTTGCAGGGCCTCGACGTGCGCGAGCTGTTCACCCAGGACGCGGATCTCACCGGTCTCACGCCGGACCGTCCGCTGTGGGTGGACAGCATCCTGCACCAGGCCGTGCTGCGCCTCGACGAGCAGGGCCTTGAAGGCGCGGCCGCCACCGCAATCCAGATGCGCACGCTGTCGCTCATCGCCGGCGACCCGCTCGAAGTCCGCGTCGACCGGCCGTTCCTGCTGCTCGTTCGCCATGCCGAGACCGGCGCGGTGTACTTCTTCGCCCGGGTGGTGCGCCCCGCGTGAGCGTGTTCCGGCCCGAAGCAAACCCCGAAGCGAAACCCGAAGCACCGCCTCGCGAACCCGGCTCGGCAGCCGTTGCCGCCGCCGAACCGCGGATGCGCCGGTCCTGGGCCGACGCCGGGATCATCGGCGCGTACCTGGCGTTCGCGGTGCTCCTGTTCGGCGGTCTGTGGGCCGACCTCGGCCAGGGCTACCTGTGGAACAGCGCGTCGGACCAGAACCTGTGGGAATGGTTCTTCGCCGTCACCGCGAAATCGGTGCAGCACCTGGAAAACCCGCTCACCAGCGGCCTGCAGAACTACCCGCTCGGCGTGAACATGATGGCCAACACGGCCATGCTGGGCCTCGGCATCCCGCTCACCCCGATCACGCTCGTCTTCGGCCCGACCGCCACCTGGGCGATCGCGCTCACCGGCAGCCTCGCCGGCAGCGCGGCGGCCTGGTACTGGGTGTTCTCGCGCCACCTCGTGCGGCACCGGGTGTCCGCGGCGATCGGCGGCGCGTTCGCCGGATTCGCGCCGCCGATGATCTCGCACGCCAACGCGCATCCGAACTTCGTCGCGTGGTTCCTGCTGCCGTTCATCGCGCTCAAGGTGATCCAGCTGGCGCAGGGCAACCGCCCGGTGCGCAACGGGATCTGGCTCGGCGTGCTCACCGCGTACCAGATTTTCCTCGGCGAAGAGCCGCTGCTGATCTTCGCGCTGGGCTTCCTGATTTTCGCGGTCGCGTACTGCGCTTCGCGGCGTCGCGAGATCAAGGCGATGGTGCGGCCGGTGCTGCTCGGCGGCGGCATCGCGGTGGCGCTGACGCTGGTGGTCGTCGCGTTCCCGTTGTGGTGGCAGTTCTTCGGCCCGGACAGCTACACCGGGCTGGAACACGGCCAGGTCGGCAACGACACCGCCGCGATGACCCGGTTCGCGACGCAGTCGGTGTCCGGGCAGCCGGAAGCGGCGGCAGCGGTGTCGCTGAACCGGACCGAGGAGAACGCGTTCTTCGGCTGGCCGCTGATCGTGCTGATGGTCGTGATCACGGCTTGGCTGCGGCGCGAGGTCGTGGCCCGCTCGCTGGCGATCTCGATGTTCCTGATGGCCTGGCTTTCGCTCGGCTCCGAAATAACCGTGCTGCACGAGAACACCGGCGTGCCCGGCCCGTGGAAGCTGCTGGCGAACCTGCCGTTGTTCGAATCGCTGCTGGAATCACGGCTGGCGATGGCGTGCGTGCCCGCGATCGGCGCGCTGCTCGCGATCGCCACCGATCGAGTGTTCACCGCCGCGGGGAAGGGCGAGCTGAAGCTGCCGGTGCGGCTGATCTGGCTCGGCGCGGTCGCCGCCGTGCTGCTGCCGATCGCGCCGACCCAGCTGCTGGTGCAGAAACGCCCGCCGACGCCCGCGTTCTTCGCCGACGGCACCTGGCAGACCTACGTCGCGCCCGGCGGCACCGTGGTTCCGGTGCCGCTGCCGAGTTCGGGAGAGTCGGAGCCGCTGCACTGGCAGATGGACGCCGGTCTGCGGTACGCGATGCCCGAGGGCTACTTCGTCGGTCCGCAGGGCCCGAACGACAAACGCGGCCGCTACGGTTCCTATCAGCGGCCGACCTCGACGCTGTTCGACCGGGTCCGCGACTCCAAGCAGGCGCAGGAGGTCACCGACGCCGACCGGAACCAGGCGATCGAGGACCTGCGCTACTGGAACGCCAGCGTGCTCGTGCTGATCCCGCGCGAGCACAGCGACGCCTACCGCGCCACCGTCGACCTCCTGCTGCGCAAACCCGGGCAGTACGTGGACGGCGTGTGGATCTGGGATGTGCGGCCGATCACCGGGCGCCGCTGACGCTGTCACATCTCGCGCGGCTGTCCCGTTCCTCCCTCGAACCACTCAGAAGGAGGACCCGACATGCCTCGTATCCCGGTCAAACGAGCCACTGACGGCGGGCCGGTGCTGAAGCTCTTCTACCGGATCGCCGGGAAGCGGTACGGCGCGGTGCCGGAGCCGATGGCCGTCGTGGCGCACCACCGCGGGCTGCTGCGGACCAGCATCGCGCACGAGCTGATGGCGGAGAAGGCGTCGAAGCACCTGCCCGCCAACGTGCGCGAACTCGCCGTGTACCGCGTCGCGACCCAGATCGGCTGCTCGTGGTGCGTCGACTTCGGCACCATGCTGCAGCGGCACGACGGCCTCGACATCGACCGGCTCAAGCACATCGACGAGTACGCGACGTCGCCGTTGTTCACCCGCCAGGAACGGCTGGCGCTCGCGCTCGCGGACGCGATGTCCGGCCCGGCCGTCACGGTCACCGACGAGCAGATCGCCGAGCTGGTGGCCGAATTCGGCGAGAAGGGCGTGGTCGAGCTGACCTATCAGATCGGCCTGGAGAACTCGCGGGCGCGGATGAACAGCGCGCTCGGCATCGTCGACCAGGGCTTCACGTCGGGCGACGCTTGCCGGGTGCCGATCCCGTGACTCGTGAGTGCTGATCACGGTTAGAACCGTGATCAGCACTCACGAGGCCGGGCGCGTGATGCGGGTGAGCTTCTCCGGGTTGACCTGGTCGTAGACGCCGACGATGCGGCCGTCGCGCACGCTGAACGTCTGCACGCGCTCGTCGAGGGCGAGGTAGCCGTCGACCGCGGGCAATTGCGGCAGCCACAGGCCGAGGTCGCCGTTGACGAGCACCGGCCGCCCGTTCTCCATCGTGCCCGGCGCGTATTTCGCCAGCACTCCGAGAACGAAGCGGGCGACCTTGTCCGGTCCGACGATCATCCGGCGGGCGGTGCGCGAGCGGCCGTTGGAATCGCCGATCATGACCACGTCCGGGTGCAGCAGTTCGGTCACCGCGCGGATGTCGCCCGCCAGCAGCGCGACCACGAACTTCTCCAGCACCGGCTGCTGCTGCGCCAGTTCGAGCCGGGCGGGCGGGTCGGAGTCCTCGACCGCGCGACGGCCGCGGGAGGCGTGCTGACGGGCGGCCGCCGGGCTGCAGCCCAGCGCGTCGGCGATCTCCGCGAACGGCACGGCGAACGCGTCGTGCAGCACGAACGCCACGCGCTGCTCCGGCGTGAGCCGGTCGAGCACCACCATCGCGGCCATGCGCAGGCCGTCGTCGCGCACCGCGGCCTCAAGCGGGTCCTCGCTAGCGGGCACGCCGAACGGCGTCACGATCGGCTCAGGGAGCCATTCGCCCACGTACTTCTCGCGCCGCACTGCCGCCGACCGCAGCCGGTCGAGGCAGATCCGGCCGACCACGGCGGTCAGCCAGCCGCGCAGGTCGCGGATCCCGGCGCGGCCCGCGTCGTCGAGGCTGGACAGCCGCAACCAGGCCTCCTGCGTCGCGTCCTCGGCGTCCGCGCGGGTGCCGGTGAGCCGGTAGGCCGCGGCGATCAGGTGCGGCCGGTGGGCGTCGAACTCCGCGGCGAACTCCTCCAGCGCGGTCGGTGTGCTCATGTCCCGAGTGTGCCGCACGGCGCGGCGGCGGGGAGAACTATTGTGGTGTCGTGGCAGGACTGATTCGGGAGAGCGATATCGCGGAGGTGCGTGAGCGCAACCGGATCGACGAGGTCGTGGGGGAGTACGTCGCGCTGCGCCGTGCCGGCGGGGGCAGCCTGAAGGGCCTGTGCCCCTTCCACAACGAGAAGACCCCGTCGTTCAACGTGCGCCCCACTCACGGGACCTTCCACTGCTTCGGCTGTGGCGAGGGCGGCGACGTCATCAAGTTCATTCAGAAGATCGACCTCGTGTCGTTCGTGGAGGCGGTCGAGCGGCTCGCCGACCGGGTCGGCATCCGGCTGACCTACGAGGGCGGCGGCGCGTCGGTGCAGCGCGACCGGGGCACCCGGTCCCGGCTGATCGAGGCGCACCGCGCGGCGTCCGAGTTCTACATCGAGCAGCTGGGCACCGACGAGGCGCGGGCGGCGCGGGACTTCCTGACCGAGCGCGGGTTCGACGCCGCGGCGGCCAAGCAGTTCGGCTGCGGCTTCGCGCCCGGCGGCTGGGACAAGCTCACCAAGCACCTGCTCAACCGCGGGTTCGAGGTGAAGGAACTGATCGCGTCCGGGTTGTCGAAGGAGGGCCAGCGCGGCCCGATGGACCGGTTCCACCGGCGGCTGGTGTGGCCGATCCGCGACGTCGGCAACGACGTGGTCGGCTTCGGTGCGCGGCGCCTGTTCGACGACGACCGGATCTCGGCGAAGTACCTCAACACCTCCGAAACGCAGATCTACAAGAAATCGCAGGTCATGTTCGGCCTCGACCAGGCCAAGCGGGAGATCGCGAAACGGCACCAGGTCGTGGTGGTCGAGGGCTACACCGACGTGATGGCGATGCACGCGGCGGGCGTGCCGACGGCGGTCGCGTCCTCGGGCACCGCGTTCGGCGAGGACCACATGAAGGTCCTGCGCCGGCTGATGATGGACGACGACGCCTTCCGCGGCGAGGTGATCTTCACCTTCGACGGCGACGAGGCGGGGCAGAAGGCGGCGCTCAAGGCGTTCGAGGGCGACCAGACCTTCGCCGGGCAGACCTACATCGCGGTCGCGCCGGACGGGATGGACCCGTGCGAGCTGCGCATCGCGAAGGGCGACACCGCGGTGCGCGACCTGGTGGCCCGCCGCACGCCGCTGTTCGAGTTCGTGATCAAGAGCATGCTCAAGCAGTTCGACCTGGATTCGGTCGACGGCCAGGTCTCCGCGCTGCAGCGGACCGTGCCGATGGTCGCCGCGATCAAGGACCGGGCCAGCCGGGACGGCTACGCGTCGAAGCTCGCCTGGTGGGTCGGCTGGCAGGACGTCGCGCAGGTGGTCAACCGGGTGCGCGGCGCGGCCGGAGCGGCGGCCCGGCGCGGACCGGCCGAACCGCAGCAGCGGCGGGGCGCGGCCCGGCAGGAAACCCCGGCTCCCGAGCCCGAGAAGCAGGATCTGCCGCGTCCCGCGCCGGACGACCCGCGGTTCCGGGGACAGCGGGAGGCGCTCAAGGCCGCCCTGCAGCAGCCCGCGATCGCCGGTCCGGAGTACGACTCGCTGCCGGAAGAGGCGTTCACGCATCCGGTGTACATCGCGGTGCACCTGGCCGTGCTGAAGGCCGGCGGGGCGGCGTCCGGGCTCACCGGGCCCGCGCTGCTGGACGCCGCGTCGGCGCACTGCCCGGGCGGGACGGTCCGCCGGGTGCTCAGCGAACTGGCGGTGGAACCGTTGCGCGCCTTGGGAGAAGTGGACTCGCGTTATATCTCCGGGGTGCTCGCGGGCGTGCAGGAAAACCTCGTCGGCAGGCAGGTCGCCGAGATCAAGTCGAAGCTGCAGCGACTGTCGCCGGTCGAGGCTCCGGACGACTACCGTGCGCTGTTCGGCGACCTCATCGCGCTGGAGGAGTACCGGAAGTCGCTGCGCGAGCAGGCGGCGAGCGGGTGGGAGTGACGTGGGACTGCTGAACCGGTTCTTCGGCGGCGGGCTGCCCGCGGGGTTCCCCGGCAAGCTGGACCCGGGCGAGGATCCGGTCGCCGCGGCGGCGGTCGAGGGCGGCGGGCATCTCGTCGTGACGTCGCTGGGCCTGTGGCTCCCGTCCGGCGAGGGCACGCGGCGCGTCGGCTGGCACCTGGTGGGCAAGGCGACCTGGGGCGACGGCGTGTTCACGCTGACCGAATCCGAGGAGACCGGGCGGGCGGGCGCGGTCGCGGTGCTGGCCGACCGCGAGCCGGTGCGGTTCCGGCTGCCGCAGCCGGGAAAGGTGCCGCAGCAGGTGCGCCTGCGGGTCGACGGCTCGGTGCGCGGACGGCACCGGCACGAGTTCCCCGAGGGCGGCGCGTGGTTCGTCCAGCGCAAGGTCCCCGGCCGCGACGGCGTCGAACTGCAGGTCCGCCCCGATCCCGGCACCGATCCGGCGCTGGTCGAGGCGGTCGCGGCGGAGGTCGCGGAGAAGCTGGCCAACCTCGGCGAGTAGCAGTACGCTCGTACTCAGTACGACCGTACTGTTAACTGGAGGCTGCCCGTGTGGGATCCGGCGAAGTACCTCGACTACTCCGACCTGCGCGGCAGGCCGTTCTACGACCTGATCGGGCGAATCTCGGCTGATTCGCCCCGCCGGGTGGCCGACCTGGGCTGCGGCCCCGGCACCCTGACTCTGGACCTGGCGCTCCGCTGGCCCGACGCGGTCCTGGAGGCGATGGACAGCTCGCCGGAGATGGTCGCCGCGGCCCGCGAACGCGGGGTGGCCGCCGAGGTCGGCGACGTCCGGACGTGGAAACCGAAACCGGACACCGACGTGGTCGTCTCGAACGCGGTCTTGCAATGGGTGCCCGGCCACGAGGACCTGCTGCGCCGCTGGGCGGCGGAACTCCCCGCCGGCGCGGTCCTGGCCGTGCAGGTGCCCGGCAACTTCTCCGCCCCGTCGCACGCCATCACCCGTCAACTGGCGGCTTCCCCGGCGTGGGCTTCGCGCCTGTCGTCAGTGTCGTTGCGCGCCGAGGACGCGGTCGGCGAACCCCGCGACTACGCGAACCTCCTCGCCGACGCCGGATGCCTGGTCGACGCCTGGGAAACCACGTACGTGCAACAACTTTCCGGCCCGCGCGCAGTCCTGGAGTGGATCACCGGAACCGCGCTGCGCCCCGTCCGCGCGGCGCTGGGCGACGAGGACTGGGCTGAGTTTCAGGACGACCTGGCTCCGCTGCTGGACGAGGCCTACCCGCCCCGGCCGGACGGCACGACCTGGTTCGAATTCCGCCGGATCTTCTTCGTCGCCAGGATCATGGGCTGATGGTGTACTGGAACTCGAATGTGGCCCGCCATCCGGACATCCTCCGCGCCGTGCCCGCCGGGTGCTCGAGCGCGCTGGACGTCGGCTGCGGAGACGGCCTGCTGGTGCGGAAACTGGCTTCCGCGGTGCCTTCGGCCACCGGGATCGACAAGTCGCCGGAGATGGTCGCTCAGGCCCGCTCTTTCTCTGACGACACCTTCGTCGAGGGAGACTTTCTCTCCGCTGACCTGGGCACGTACGACTTCATCTGCTCCGTCGCCACCATCCATCACCTGGACTTCGAGCTGACCCTCGCCCGAATGCGGGACCTGCTGCGTCCAGGCGGCGTGCTGGTAGTCGTCGGCCTCGCCCGCGACGCGAGCGTCAGGGACTGGGCGACGACGATCGCGGCAGCGCCGATCGTGCGGACCGTGAAGGTACTGCGCCGATCGCGCGGCCCGGAGGGCATGCCGACGATGAAGCCGCAAATGAGCTACCGGGAGGTGCGGACGGCCGCGCAGCGGTTGCTGCCAGGAGCGCGATACCGGCGGCACCTGCTCCGGCGGTACTCGCTCACCTGGCAGAAACCGTCCTGAGCTGGGGTTATGCTGGTTTTCGCGTCAGCCGTTCCCGCGCCCGAACTTCTCGCCGAGCTTCGCCCGCGCCACCCCTGCCGCACCCTGGACCATCGGATGGTCGACCAGTTTGCGGTAGGTGCGCACGATCTGCTCGTACCGTCCCCGGCCGGCCTTGGTGCCCAGCACGTACCCCAGGCCCACGCCCAGCAGGAACTTCTTCATCGGCGGCCACACCTCTCGTCAGCAGGACTTCCGACTGTCCATTGTCCAACACAACCGGCTTCCGTGCGGGGTTCCCTGGGGCGTCGTCGGACACCCACCCCCCTGTGCGAGGCCGGAACGGCATGGGCTAAAGTTCTTCCTGTCAGCCCGGAGAGATCCGGACCGGCGAAGCACGATCCCCTGTAGCTCAACTGGCAGAGCATTCGGCTGTTAACCGGAGGGTTCTTGGTTCGAGTCCAAGCGGGGGAGCCAAAGCCCAGGTCTTAGACCTGGGCTTTTTTGCTGTCCGAATGCGGGGCGATTCGGTGTCGAATTTGGCGGTCGGCCAAGCGGCGCTTGAAGGTGATCACTGCATTCACGCCCGTCGAGAGGATCTTGCACTGTGTTCGCCGAACGGATGAACGCGGACGACCAGGCCGCCCCCGCGGCCGACGTGGTGTACGACCTGGACTTCCCCGGCCCGCACAAGCAGTGGGTCGCGGCGATCGAGAACTCGCCGACGACCCCGGTGTGGCTCGGACACCGCACCGACTCCGGAGACCGGGCGGCGCTGGTGGCCACGCTGCCGCGCGGCGCGTTCGCGTCGGGTGCGGCGCCGTTGGAATGGGGTGCGCCTGGCATGGCGCTCGGGAAGCTGATGAACAGCATCGAGCCGACCGAACCCGGTGCGGATCGTGCGGCTCTCGGCAGGGCTGTTCAGGCGCATCTGGCCGAACGGGTCGCTGCGATGTCCAGCTGGCCACGCTCGACGTGGACGGTGGACGGCGTCCGGGTGCAGGCGGCGGTGCTGCACTTCGCGGGCGCTTGGCTGGCGCTCACTGACGAATTGGACCTTGTCTACCTGGCCGCCGTCGGCGTGGGCATTTCTCCGGACGGTCTCGTGTTTCACACGACGCGTGGCGAGAAATACGGGGCTGATTTCTCGGTTCCGCTGACGATTGGCCAGCTCAACCGTCTGCGCGCGGAGCAGATGCCGCAGCCGTCCCGGCCCCATCCGGACCTGCTGCGATTCAGGTAGCTCTTGAATGCGGCGTCGCGCGTCCACCGGCACCATTGGGGAAGCCTGAACCCCGCTATTGAAGCGAGCGGGTGCTGTCGCCCTTGTGGTTGCGCTTTTCAGGTCTCGCCGAGTGCTTTTCCGGCCTTGGCCCAGTTTCCGCGCAGAGTGTCCAGGTAGGACTGTGCCTGCGAACCCGGTTTGGTGCCGTGCGCGAAGGTTTTCATCGCGCCGGGACCGGCGTTGTACCCGAGTGCGAGCAGTTCGTCGGAAGTGATCGAGCCAGACCGGTTCGCGGGCAGTTGCGCGGCCAGGTCGTGCAGGTACCAGGATTCGGCCTGGATCGCCAGGTCGGGGTCGTCCGGCAGTTGGTCCCAGGAGCGTCCGGCGAAGGCTCGGCCCTTCTTTGTGGCGTTGAAGGTCGCCTCGTGCATGTTGGCCACCCCGAACGCGGCTCCTGGTTTCATCCGCTGCCAGGCGCGCTCGAGATCCGGGGCGTGCGGCTTGTACGACTCGTTGTAGAGGATCGCCATCACCAGCCGCGGCGACACCCCGGCCTCCTTCGCCCGTGCCTGGACCAGCGGAGCGAACCGCGCGGTGTCTTGACTTCCGCCGAGTGCGGGGGTGGATTTCGCGGTGGTCGGCGTCGTCGGGGCCGGAGAGGCGGTTTCATGCTGGCTGGTGAGAGGGGAGCAGGAGGTAAGGCTCAGCCCCAGCGCTGCTGCCGCTAGCCATCTTCGCCGAGCCCGCATCGTGTCCGCCTTTCTGCCTCCCGGATGTTTCCACCTTGGCAGAAGATGCCGGGTCGCGGGGGCCGTGCGGCGGTCGGGTTTCCGGAGCGGAGGTTCGCGCCTTGAAGCCGTCGCGGGTCGACGGACCCGTCTGGCGTCGCGCTGGGATTGTCTGGATCGTCAGCGGGAGTACGTTGTCCTGCACGTGATCGAGCGCCGAACCGGTGTCTTAGGACGCCTTTGTTCCGATGCTTTCCGGGTCATGAGCGCGAGTTCGCTACCAGGCTTGACTTCGCCCCGCATGGCCTTCGTCACTCGGTGAGTTCAATGAGGACGATTCGCCTGCCGCGGACGACAGGCACGTCCGTTCGGCTGAGTCCACAGTGGACTTTCACATCTCCTCGAAGGTCGGTGAGCGGCTCGCCGGTGCTTGTCCAGACGTCATGATTACCAGGGAAAGGCAATACCGGCCCGGTACCGCGGCGAGCCTGCCGGTGACGGCATCGGGTCTGCCCGAAAGTAATTCTCGGCCGGTGAGCGGGCGTATCGGTCCGCGCGGTTGTCCGAATGAACAAAAGATGCGATTTCGGTGAATTTCCGAGAGAGGTCCGCGCGTACCGGAAATATCGCGAAACCGGCAAGGTCGAACGCTCTCATTATCGGGACGAATATGCAGTCGAAGTGCACGGAAACCCGATCCCGCTCCGGCGAGCAGCCGCTACGGTCGGACACGGGCGGCAATCGCCCCGAGAAGGACGACAGGGAGGATCTGCACATGCGTACGCTCACTGCGATTTTGGCGGGTACGGCGGCCACGGGTGCGCTGCTGCTGGGAACTGTGCCGGCGATCGCGGCCGCACACGTCCAGCAAGACGGCGCCCGGATCGCCACGATCCAGGTTTTCTCCAGCGGTGACATTTACCGGGTGGAACTGCTCAAGCAGGCCGACGTGGACCAGGCTGTCAGACTCATGAACGGCCAGGTCAAGCATCCGGGAATTCCCATCGGCGACATCGTCCGGGGTTCTTCCGGCGTCAACACCGGATATGACTGGCACATCGACCCCGCCACCTTCCAGTGGGCCGACAGCACCGCGGAAGCGTGCGACGGTCAGCCGCACGAAGTCAGCGACGCCGGGGAATGGAAGGTCAAGCAGTACTGCCCGTGGACCGTCAAAGTGCTCTCCGTCGCCCCGGAAAACTGACCAGGGCCGCGGACGACTTCCGTCGCCGCTTCGGCAGCTGAACAGCGGTACGGGGCAGCCGGAGCGTCCGGCGCATAGGTGATTCGGCAGGGGCAGTTCGGCCAGCGCCCAGTGCCCCGGAACGGGCGACTTCTCACCGAGTTCTCATTTTCGTCCGGGAGAGTGGAGGCCAGGCGGAAGGAGGCGGCGGTGCATCTGGTCGTGGTCGACGACGAGGAAGCGGTCCGGGATTCGCTGTCGCGGACGCTGCGCTTCGAGGGCTACACCGTTTCGCTCGCCCGGGACGGGGCCGAAGGACTCGACGTGATCCGGGCCGAGAAGCCGGACGGCGTCGTGCTCGACGTGATGATGCCGGTGCTCGACGGGCTGGACAGCTGCCGCGTGCTGCGCGCCGAGGGCAACTTCGTGCCGATTCTGATGCTGACCGCGCGCACCGGCGTCTCGGACCGCGTCGCCGGTCTCGACGCGGGTGCCGACGACTACCTGGTGAAACCGTTCGCGCTGCGGGAGCTGCTGGCCCGGGTGCGGGCGCTGCTGCGCCGGGTCGAGTACGACGCTCCGGCGCGGCCGGCCGGGTCCGCGCTCTCCTTCGCCGACCTGGTCCTGGACCCGGAGACCCGGGAGGTCCGCCGGGGAGACCGGCCGATCCGGCTGACCCGCACCGAATTCGCGATGCTGGAGGCGTTCCTGCGGCATCCGCGGATCGTGCTGAGCCGGACGGCGATGTTCGACCAGGTGTGGGGCTACGACTTCGGCAGCTCGTCCAACGGGCTGGACGTCTACGTCAGCTATCTGCGCCGGAAACTCGAAGAGGGCGGCGAACCCCGGCTGCTGCACACCGTGCGCGGGGTCGGCTACGTGCTGCGGGACGATCCGCTGTGAAACGGCTGCGGTGGCGGGAGCGCTCGCTGCGCACCCGGCTCACCGCGATGGTCGCGCTCGCCATGGCCGTCGCGGTGGTCGCGACGTTCTCAGCCGCGTGGTTCCTGACCCGGGCCAACCTGTACCAGCAGTTCGACGCCCAGCTGCAGACCTACGCGCAGGTCGCCGCGAAGGCCGCGGACCCGGCGGACGCGCTGGCCACCCTGCGTGCGGTGCAACAGGACAAATCGGGCCCGAGTTCCGGCCGGGCCGAGGCGATGGCGGTCGAGTTCGTTGACAAGGACGGGGCGAGCGTCGGCGTGGCGGGCGCGCCCGCGTTCCCGACCGGCCCGCAGGCGCGCTTCGTCGCGGCCGGAGACGCGACGCTCGGCTTCGACGTCGAACGCATCGGCGGGGACCGTTACCGGGTGCGCAGCGTGCCGCGGCCCGGCGGGGGCGCGGTGCTGGTCGCGCGCAATTCCGAAGGCCTGGAAGGAACTCTCGCCGAACTGGGCGGGTGGCTGACGCTGGCCGGGCTGGTCGGCGTCGCCGGTGCGGCGCTCGCCGGGCGCGCGATCGCCAAGACCGCGCTCCGGCCGGTCGCCGCGCTGACGGTCGCTGCCGAAGACGTCGCCAGGACTCAGGAACTCGCCGCCGGCATCACCGTCGCGGGCAAGGACGAACTGGCCCGGCTGGCCGACGCGTTCAACGAAATGCTCGGCGCGCTCCGCCTCTCGCGCGACGAGCAGCGGCGGCTCGTCCAGGACGCCGGGCACGAGCTGCGGACCCCGTTGACCAGCCTGCGCAACAACATCGAGCTGCTGATCCACGCCGAGGGGCAGGACCGGGCGCTGCCGCCGGAGGACCGGACCCGGCTGCTCGCGGACCTCGACGTCCAGTCGGTCGAACTGACCACGTTGGTCGGCGAACTGGTGGACCTGTCCACCGGCGAGCGGGAGCCGGAATCGGTGGACCGGGTCGACCTGGCGGACGTGCTCGCCGCCGCCGCGGACCGGGTCCGGGCCCGGTCGCCGCAGGTGGAGTTCGCCGTGACGCTGGCGAGCGCCGAGGTGAAGGGCCGGGCCGGGGCGCTGGAACGGGCGGTGCTGAACGTGCTCGACAACGCCGCGAAGTGGAGCCCGCCGGGCGGGACGGTCCGGGCGGCGGTGCTGCCGGAGATCCCGGCGATCGTCGTGTCGGATGAGGGGCCGGGCATCGCCGAGGTCGACCTGCCGCACGTGTTCGAGCGGTTCTACCGGGCCGAAGCGGCGCGGTCGAAGCCGGGGTCCGGGCTGGGGTTGGCGATCGTGGAGCAGGTGGTCGCCCAGCATGGCGGGACGGTGCGGGCCGGGGCTGCCGAGGGTGGGGGAGCGCGGTTCGAGTTGGCGTTTCCGGCTGCGGGTGCGTGATCGGGGGAGCGGTTCCGGTCTGAGGGAGCGGTCGTGGCCATTTCCGCATGCCGTGCGACGGGCCGGATCCGGACGGCGGGCGACGGGTTGAGCGGAATGCGGCGTGCCGTCCCATGCGGCCGGATCCGCTCGGGCAAATGCGGCTGAAGGGCTCGCCGCACCGAGCGAATCCGCCGTGAATTCTTCCGCCTGATGCCGATATTGGCAGGTTTCGCCCCCGCGTCCCAACCCCGCTGAGCGCTTCTTAACCGAACCCCGGGGAATTCTCATCAGCTTCTCATCCGGCCCGCGCACCGTGGGGCAGGTGACCGGAAGCCTTGTCAGCGCCACTCCCGCGAAGCGGCTCGCCTGGTGGGCGATCGGCCTCACGACGGCCGCGCTTTCGCTGATCGGCACGTTGTCGCTGACCTTCGACACGACCGTCGACCCGTTCCGCGACCCGGTCAGCGACTACGCCCTGCACCGGGTCGCCCGGATCTGGTTCGCCCTGGCCGTGCTTCTCGTGCTGGCCGCCGGGGTCCTGCTCGTCGCGGCCGCCCGGGCCACGTCCTTGCCCGCCGGGCGCACCACCATCGTCCTTTTCGGACTGTGGGGCGTCGCGCTGGTGATCGAGCTGCTGTTCCAGGGAAACGCGGCAGTCGGCGAATCGACTTTCCACGGCACTGTCCACCGGATCGGCGGCGCTGTCCTTTTCGGAGCGTTGCCGCTGGCTTGCGTGTCGCTGGCGCGACGGCTGGGAGCCGAGCAGCGCTGGGCGAAGACCGCGCGCCGGCTCACCGGTTGCGCGATCGCGGGTCTGGTCACCGCCGCTGGTTTCGGGGCCGCCCAGTTCGTCACGGCATTGCCGGCTGGGTTGCTTGAACGCGTCGCGCTTACCGCGGAGCTGGTCATCTTGATCACCGGCGCCCGCGCGATCGGAAGGGCGGGCCGATGACCCTCGTCGCGATTGCGTTGGCGGTGCTCGCCGCGTGTTTCTTCGCTGCCGCCGTCCGCTTTCAGCATCGATCGGTCGAAACCGCCGGCGGGACCGGCCTGCGCGTCGTCGGTGCCGTCGTGCGCAACCCGGTCTGGCTGGGCGGCACCAGTCTCGCCGTTCTGGGCAGCGCGTTGCACCTGATCGCGCTTTCGCTGGCACCACTGGCGGTTGTCCAGCCGATCGGCGTGCTCAGTCTGGTGTTGACGGTCGGCTTCCGAAACCCGGACCGTTCCAGCCGGGCAGTCGGCGCGACCGTTGCGGTATGCGCGGGAGTCGGCGGGTTCGTCCTGCTTTCCGCCACTTCCGTCGGAGTCGCCGCCGTCCCCAGCCTCGCCAGTGCCCAACCGGCGCTGCTGGCTGGTGCGTGCGCGGCCGCTGGGGCATGGTTTGTCCGCGGCCGAGCGAAGTGCTTGACCCAAGCCGCCGCCGCGGCAGTCCTTTTCGGACTCGGCTCCGCCACGATGCGCGTCGCGGCGCTGCATCTTGTCCACGGGACTCCCGGGACCGGCGCAATATTGGCCGCCGAAGCCGGACTGCTCCTGCTGACTGGTGGCTGGCTGATGCACCGCGCTTACGCCAGCGGTCCCGCCGCGGTCGCTGTCGCCGCGACGACTGTCGTGGACCCGTTTACCGCAATCCTCGCCAGTGCATTGCTGTTCGGCGAGCGACCAGTCGCGTCGCCCGTCGCAGCCACCGTCCAAATCGGACTCGCGGCCGTCGCCATCGTCGGCGTCGTCGTGCTGGCTTACGCGAAACCGTCACCTCGAACTGTTCAGGAGCGTCCCATGCCGCATTCCCGGTTGCGTATCGTCATCGGCGCCGACACCTTCCCTCCCGATGTGAACGGCGCCGCCCATTTCGCCGAACGCCTGGCCCGCGGGTTGAGCGCCCGCGGCCACGAGGTCCACATCCTCACCCCGCAGCGTGCCGAGGTCCCCGAGCCGGCCGCCGGCTACACGCTGCATTACGTGCCGTCCCATCGCACGCCTTTCCATCCGACGTTCCGATTCAGCACGCCGCGCCGCGCCCGTCGCACCGCCGCCGAATTGCTGGACGAACTCCGCCCCGACGTCGTCCACGTCCAGTCGCACTTCTCGGTCGGCCGTGGTCTGCTGACCGCCGCCGAAGAACGCGGCATCCCCGCCGTCGCGACAAACCACTTCATGCCGGAAAACCTGCTCGGCTTCGTATCGCTGCCCGAACCGGTGACGTCGGCCTTGACCCGCTGGGCCTGGCGAGACTTCGTCCGGGTCTTCCGCCGCGCAGGCGTCGTCACCACGCCGACTCCGCGCGCCGCGCAACTGCTGGAGGAAAAGGGTTTCCCTGGTCCAGTGGCAGTGGTCTCGTGCGGAATCGACCTTGGCCACTACGCCCCGGTCGAACCCGCGCCCGCCAACCCCGTCCGCGTCCTGTTCGTCGGCCGCTTGGACGCGGAGAAGAACGTGGACGACCTCCTCCGGGCCCTGTCAAAAGTCCCGTCCCTGCACGCAACGCTCATCGGCGACGGTTCGTGCCGGACGGAGCTGGAACACCTCGCCGCCCGCCTGGACGTGGCGGACCGGGTGACGTTCCGCGGGTTCGTGCCCGACGCCGAACTGGTGCGCGCGTACCGGACCAGCCACCTGTTCTGCATGCCGGGCACCGCTGAACTGCAAAGCCTGGCGACGATGGAAGCGATGGCCGCCGGTCTCCCGGTGCTCGCCGCCGACGCGATGGCCCTGCCCCACCTGGTCGCCCCAGGCCGGACCGGGTGGCTCTACCCGCCCGGCGAGACGGAGACGCTGGGGGAGCGCCTGCTGGAACTGACCGGCGACCCCGCCCTGCGCGCGAGAATGGGCCGAGCCGGTCAAGAAGCCGTTGCCAGGCACGGAATAGCGCGGACCTTGGATGCCTACGAGGGCCTCTACCAAGCCGCGACCGGGGCGCTCCTGCACACCCCGGTGACCGGCCAGGCGGCGTAGCCCGACCCCGGCGGCGACCTCTCCGTCTCCGTTCCCTTGACCCGTCTCAGCAGGTGCTTTCAGTGACCAGCCCTCAACCGGTCACTCGCCGCACCTCGTCCGCGAGCACACCTGCGAACCGCTCGTGCGACGGCACGCTGAAGTGCGTCCCGTCGGCTCCCGTTTCCGTCACGGTGGCGGCGTCGACGAACGTCGCACCGTGTGCCGCCGCGAGTTCCGCGAGCAGTCCGGCCAACTGGGCTGCTTTCGCGGCGGAGGTCGCGTCGTAGAAGGCTCCGTTGACCTCCGCGAAGTCCGGTGCGGTCACGTCGATGTGCGGCGGTGACACCAGCACGACCTTCGGTGGCTGCCCGGTATCCGTCCTCGCGTGTGCGGCTACGTCGTCCAGCAGTCGGGCGATCGCGGCGGCCACTTTCGTCGCCGCTCGGCCGAATTGGGTCTTCAAGTCGTTGGTGCCGAGCATCAGCACGACCACGTCGATCGGGTTGTGGCTCAGCAAGGCGGGCAGCAGGTAGGTCCGGCCATTGCGGCCCGGCCGGTTCATCGACGGCGGATAGTCGAGATCGGTGGTGCGGCCGCCGAGCCCCTCCTCGATTATCCGGTATCCGGTACCGAGGCGGTCCGCCAGCTGGCCGGTCCACCGGAGGTCGATTGGCCATCGTCCCCTGCCGACGTCCTCGGAACGCTGGCCGTAGGTGTTGGAGTCGCCGTAGCAGAGGAATGCCCGGAGGGATCAGTGCTTCGCGACGGCCCGGCGGTAGTCGAGGATTCCGACGACGGTCAGTGCCACGACGATCGCCCCGGCACAGCAGACCTGCGCGAGCACAATCGCGCCGAACGGGATGATCCCGTTTTTCAGCACCAGGTTCTGGACCACCACCAGGGCGATGCCCAGGGCCAGCGCCAGCGTCCGTGCCGGGCGCGGTCCGATGCGGTGCCGGAGCAGCAGGTATCCGGCTCCGGCGATCGCGCACAGCCAGACGAGCGGGGACAACCCGGTCATCTGGTCGGCCTCGTCCGGGAGGCCGAACCTGAGTGCCAGGGCGGGCGCGAGGACCAGGCTTCCGCCGATGGCCCACCACCACGGCCGGGGCGGCGGCAGCGGAGCGTCGACGTGGAAGGCCGCGAGCAATAGCACCAGCGGAAGCCACTGCGGGGCGAAGTACCCGATCACGTCGGGGCCGAGATCGGAGGAATGCCTGGCCAGGAACCAGATCGCGCCCGCCGCCAGTATCGCTCCGGCGGCGAACCGGGCCGTGCGGCGCCACCCGTCCGCCAGCAGCACGAGCGGGATCAGCGAGGCCGCCAGCCGGACGAAGTCCGTCAGCAGGTCGGACGTCAGCACCGCGCGGAAGTTCCCGGGGTAGGGGCCGGAGAAGGAGAAGAGCACCCAGAGCGTTCCGCCGGCGTTGCTGGCGGCCCTGAGCACGCCCCAGAGCAGCCCGAGCAGCGCGAACTGCCGCACCAGATCGCCGAGGGCGACCGTGCGCGCGGGTGCCGCCCTGGCCGCCAGCCGGGTGCGCACGCCCAGCGCCAGCAACGCCCGCAGCTCGCTCCACAGCGCCGCGCGGTCCCGCTCGCCGTGCAGGTCGAGCAGGGTGCCGACCATCTCGTCGCCGCGTTCGGCGCGGTACCACGCCGGGAGCACGCGCACCAGCAGGCGGTACTGAGCCTCGGTGTCGATCATGCCCGCGCTTCTCTCGCACCGGGCCGCTGGCCGCAGGTCACCCCGTACCCGTGCCGTGGCCCGTCCGTCAGGGCGATCAGCGCCGGAAAGGTCCGTTTGGAGATGCTTCGCTCTGCCGGGGCCACATACACGTTAAGACGACGGATGGCGGCATCCGTTGCGTCGACGGCCGAGAAATTCTCGAAGCGTGCCGGGACCGGCGGGTGCCGCGACGTTGACCGAGGCCGTCCACCGTGTGGGTTGTTTGCCTGGCTCGGCACCGGGTAACAGGAGGGGCACGACAAGGAGGCGAGGATGCCGTCGCGCCCACGAAGTACCACTGGAACAGCAAACAGCCCAGGGAAGACCGGCCCGAGCAAGAAGCCGAGTCCTCCAGGACAACGCAAGAGTCGCGAACCGGTGCAGCCGGAGCAGAACGCGGTGAAGCTCGGCGGGCTGCGGCTGCCGCTGCCGCCGGTGCCGGCTCCCAAACGCGCGTTGTGGTGGGGCGGCTTGGCGGCGCTGGCCGCGGTCGGGGTGCTCGAGTGGCCAGTCGCCGTCGTGGTGGGCGCTGGCAGCTACGTCGCCGAGAGACTGTCCCGTGAGGACGTTCGCAAGGATCTCGCGACCGGGGACTAGAACCGGAGAAAACCCATGCCTGACACCACTCGCGGCCCGACATCGCGCGGACGCCGAACCGCGGCGCAAGCGGCCGGGAACAATTCCCTTCAGGTGAGCGTGCCGCTCGCCGGGAGCGTTTCGCTGCCGCTGGCCGGTCAGTCTGACGTCGGCCGTCAGGAACCTCCTGACGACCGGCAACGGCGGCAAATCCTTGCGCGCCTTCGGGCAAGCGCTCGAGGAAGCCTGACCGGCGACCTCGGTTCGGCGGGCCGGAATACCGGAGCGAGTCCGCTCAGCACTGGTCCCAGGCGGACGCTCGCCTAAGGCATTTGGAACGGATTCCGCGCGGGCCGCTCGCGACGGATCGAAATGTGGGAAATGAAGGGAAAATGACGGGAAATCTGCCTTCCTTGGTGTCTCGTGCGCTCCGGCTGCCGGCGGCCGGGCTGAACGTGGCGTTGTCCGTGCCCGAACGGGTTGTCCGCGGGGCTGGCCAGGTCGCGGGCGTGGCTGCCGAAGCGGCCAGCCTCGGCGCCGATGCCGTGACGGCCGGGGCGGAAGCCGGCGTCCGCGCCACCACGTGCGCCGCGCGGGTGCTGCGCAAAGCCGTGCTCAGCGGAGCGGAGGAAACCGAAGCGGTGTGGCGGCACGGCCGGAACCTCCACCTCGGCCTCCGCCCGGCCTCGGACGACGACGCGAGCCGGTTCGGCCGCGTGGTGCGCAAGGTGGTTCGCGAGGCGATGGCTCGTCCCGACGTCCTCGCCGCGTACTGGGATGCCGGTTTGTCCCGGATGGTGCTGACGATGGCCGAAGGCGCGGCCAGCGACCGCTTGGTGGCGGCCGTGACGGCTCGTGCGCGGAAGCACGGGCTTTCCGTTGGCTCCCAGGACGAAGCGTCCGTCCATCCCGGCGATCTCCGCGCAGTCCAGGCGCAGGCCGCCGCGCTCGCGATCAGTGGTGCGGGCCTGGCGATGGCAGCGGCCACCACGCCGCTGCGGCTGCGCCGTCCGCCGCAGGTGATGACCGCTGCACTGACGGCGGTGCGCGAACATCCGCTCGCACGGGAGTTCCTGCGGGCGAAACTCGGGCGGCACAGCGCCGAACTGGCGGTCGCGGCAGCCAATGCCGCGCTGCACGGCGTCGGGAAGTCCCCCTCCGACCTCGCGCTCGACGTGCTGCTGCGCACGGGGCAACTGGCGGACGCGGTGGCGCAGGTGGTCGCGTTCGAACGGTCCTGCGATCGGTTGTGCGTGCCCGACCGCGACTGTCCGACGGCCCGGAGCGAGCGCAGGGCGGCACCGCCGGATCCGGTCACCGACTACGCCAAAACCGCGTTGACCGGCGGCATGGTCGGCGCGGCGGTCACCGTGCTGTTCAAACGAGACCTCAGCCAGGCCAGCTCGGCGATCCTCGCCAGTTCTCCCAAACCCGCTCGTTACGGCTGGACTGCCTACGCTTCCGGCGCGGGGCTCGCCCTCGCGCGCGAGGGGGTGCTCGTCCGGAACCCGGATCGGCTCTGGCTGCTGCAAGCGGTCGACACACTCGTGGTGCACAGCAACGCATTGTGCGGCGACGAGCGCACGGTGCTCGAGGCCAATCCGACCGACGACGAGTGGGCGGAAGGCCGGTTGTGGCAAGCGGCGCTGCGGGCGGTGGACGGCGAGGACAGTCCCGTACGGCTGCGGCCGGTGCCCGACGATCCGGCCGCCGAGACCGGCTTGATGATCGCCTCGGCCGACGGCGCCGACGTGGGGACAGTGCTCGTCGGGTGGTCGGCCGATCCACTGGCGGAAAGTGTGCTGGACGCGGCCGGGCAGGCAGGTCTGCGCATCGTCGTCGTCCAGGGCGACTCCCCGGGCGCTGATGCCTCTTTGGCGGACGAGGTCGTCGCCGACCGGGCGATGGCCGATGTCGTCACCGGATGCCAGGAGGACGGCGGCGTCGTGCTGACGCTGGCCCGTGTGCCGCCGGGCGCGGACGCGTCCGCCCGGGAGGACGCGCTGGAAGGTCTGCTGCGCGGCGACCTCACGGTCGCGGTGGCCCACGGTTGCGATGCCGCGGTCTGGGCCGCCGACCTGCTGTCGATCAGCGGACTGGCCGGAGTCTGGCGCTTGATGCGGGCCGTCCGCGGCGCACGCGGCGCCGGTGATCGCGCGACGACCTGCGCCGAGGCCGCCGCGGCTTTGTCCGGACTGGTGGTCGCCACGGACGGGCACCGGCAGTGGCGGCGCCTGTTGTCGCCGCTGGCCCGGCTGAGCCCGGTCAATCTCGCGACTGGCGTGGCGCTGGGTGTCGGATGGCAGGCCGCCGTGGCAATGGCCGCGGAACCGGCTCCGGCCCCGCGGCCGCGAGTGGCCTGGCACGCTCTGCCGCTGGAGGAAGTGCGGCGCAGGCTGGCCGCGGATCCGCGGCGCGGCCAGGCCCGCCGCGCCGGGCTGCCCGAGCGCGCCCGGCACTTGGCCGAGGAGGCCGCCGAATTGCCCGGAACCGCGCCGGTGGCGACCGGGTTGCGCCTGGCCGGCGCGATGCGGGGCGAGCTGAGCGATCCGCTGACGCCGGTCCTCGCCGTCGGAGCCGCTGCGTCGGCGATTCTCGGGTCCACTGTGGACGCGCTGCTGGTGCTGGCCGCGATGGGTGCCAACGCGCTCGTCGGCGGAGTGCAAGGCTTGCGCGCCGAACAGGCTCTGGCGGGTCTGGCGGCGACCCAGACCCAGCAGGCCCGCCGCTTGGCCGAAGCGGACGCGGAGCCGGAAGCGGTGGACGCCGCCGACCTGCGGCCCGGCGACCTGGTCGACCTCCGGGCGGGCGACGTCGTGCCCGCCGACGCGCGGTTGGTGCGGCTGCACGACCTCGAGGTCGACGAGTCCGTGCTGACCGGGGAATCCCTGCCGGTGCCGAAACAGACGGCGGCGACTCCCGCCTCGGACATCGCGGACCGCCGGTGCATGGTTTTCGAAGGGACCACAGTGGTCGCGGGATCGGCTCGCGCGATCGTCGCGGACACCGGCGACCGCACCGAGGCCGGGCGTGCCGTGGCGCTGGCCTCCCGCACGGCTCCGGCCGCCGGAGTGCAGGCGAGGCTGCGGGAACTGACGAGCAAGGCGTTGCCGCTGACCCTGGCCGGCGGGGTCGCCGTCGCCGGATTGTCGTTGCTGCGCGGGCGGACGGTGCGCGAAGCGGTCAGCGGCGGCGTCGCGGTCGCGGTCGCCGCTGTGCCGGAAGGACTGCCGCTGGTCGCCACGGTCGCGCAGATGGCCGCCGCGCGTCGGCTCAGCCGCCGAGGCGTGCTGGTTCGTTCCGCACGCACGCTGGAAGCACTGGGCCGGATCGACACCGTGTGTTTCGACAAGACCGGCACGCTGACGACGAACGAACTGCGCGTCATCAAGGTCGCTACGGAGACTGGCGAGATTCTCCCGTTGGAGCGGGCGGACGGGTCTGCTGCCGCGACACAGGTGTTGCGCGCCGGAGCGCGTGCCTGCCCGGCCGAAGACGACAGCGCCCGAACGAAACACGCGCACGCGACGGACGCCGCGGTGCTCGCCGCGTCGGCGCCCGGCGAGGATTGGCGGCAGGTCGCCGGTCTGCCGTTCGAGGCCAGCCGTGGTTACGCGGCCGCGGCCGGGCTCGAAGGCGAGACCGGTTGGCTGGAGGTCAAGGGAGCGCTGGAGGTAGTGCTCCCGTGCTGCCCGGACGCACCGGCCGAAGTCCTTTCGCAGGCCGAAACGCTAGCCGGTTCCGGACTCCGGGTGCTTGCGGTGGCTCGCCGCCCGGTCGATCCGGACCGGTTGCCCGAAGCCGTCGACGAACCGTTGGCGGACCTGGAGTTCGTCGGCTTGCTCGCGTTGGCCGACAGCCCGCGCCCGAGCGCCGCGCCGATGGTGTCCGGGCTTCGCGCGGCGGGCGTCAACCCGGTCGTGCTGACCGGCGACCACCCTCGTACTGCCTTGGCCATCGCCGTCCAACTGGGCTGGCCCGAGGACACCGTGGTCGTGACTGGGCAGGAGCTGGCGGCGTTGGACCGGGCGGGCCGAGCGGACCTGGTGCGCGAGGCAGGGGTGGTGGCCCGGGTGGCTCCGGAGCAGAAGCTGCAAGTGGTCGAAGCTCTGCGCGCCGCTGGTCGGGTCGTGGCGATGGTCGGCGACGGCGCGAACGACGCCGCCGCCATCCGGGCCGCCGACGCGGGCATCGCTCTGGCCGCGCGCGGATCAGCGGCTGCGCGCAACGCGGCGGACATCGTGCTGACCGACGGCGACCTGCGCGTGCTGGCCGACACGGTCGACGAAGGACGGGCCCTGTGGCGCAGCGTCGCGGACGCCATCAGCATCCTGATCGGCGGCAACGCGGGCGAGGTGGGCTTCACCGTGCTGGGCACGTTGCTGTCTGGGGCTTCTCCGTTGTCCACGCGGCAGTTGCTGCTGGTCAACCTGCTGACCGACATGTTCCCGGCGATGGCCATCGCGGTCACTCCCAGCACCGCCCCGGACGCCGGACAGGACGCGGGCACCGGCACCGGCACGCTCGGCGCGCCGCTCACCCGGCAGATCCGCGACCGGGGCATCGTCACCGCCCTAGGTGCGACCACCGCCTGGCTGGCGGGCACCTGCACGCCGGGTTCCGCACGACGCACCAGCACGATGTCGTTGTGCGGCCTCGTGGGAGCCCAGCTGGTGCAGACCCTTTCCGGCCGCTCGCACAGTCCGCTGGTCCTGGCCACCAGCCTCGGCTCGGCGGCGGTGTTGTTCGCGGTGGTGCAGACGCCGGTCGTGAGCCACTTCTTCGGCTGCGCCCCGCTGGGGCCGGTGGCGTGGGCGGGAGTCGGCGGCAGCATCGCGGTGGCGAAGTTGGCGCCGCCGGTGCTGCCGATGGCGGAGACGATCGTGTCGCGGGTCGCGGCGAGGCTGCCGAACGCGACCCGCTGAGCGGACTGGACCAGGTCGTGCCGGGGAGCTTCCTACGTCGCCGGGCGGAGCCGGTAGAGAAGTCCATTGTGGACTGCGTAGACGGTGACCGGTCCGGTGCTGGGGTGTGCGGTGGCTTGCCAGGCGTTGCCGTCGGCGATTCCTGGTGCGGGGGAGGGCAGGCCGGTGATGCCGCCGCCGGTGACGGTGCCGGTGGGGTCGGTGACGAGGATGCAGTCGGGGTGGAGGTCGGTCCATCCGGTGATGAGGGTGCCGCCGGTGGGTTGCGGGGTGGTGACGGTGCCGTGGGGGGTGGGGAGGTCGGTTGCGGTGGTGGGGTTGAGGG